>JAFLKN010000015.1 GCA_019163175.1 Prolixibacteraceae bacterium
AAAAAATCAAGTTCCCGATGATCTTTTAACGAACGCCATCCTTTTTTCAAAATCCAGATAAAACCTGGTCAAAAATCAAGCGTTGTGCAACGGCTACTGATGTTATGGGACGATTTTAATTGATTAAGTTAACAATATTTATTTAGATCATGTTTTGTTTATGATGACAAATGTTACCAACAGTCAACAAATTTTGTAGCAATTTGCGAAAACTCATTCATCGGAACCTCTGGACAAAAAAAATCCGAAATCTTTGCCATACAAAAATAATCAACCTAATCCTTTACACAACGCACAGAAACACCTCTGGCCTCTCCAACTATGTAACGGATACAAGAATTGTCAGAAAAGGTTAGAAAACGTTCCCAAGCACCACCATATTGACCATTTGTACAACTCCAAAATTCAGCAATGTTGAATTTGTTAGTATATAAGCCATCTCCATGGTAGCGTGAACCACCTGGTAGAGCGGAAAAACCACTAGAATTAGTTGCATATGTATCGCCTGCCCAATGCACAGTACCGGTCTCTTTCATTTTGCCACCAGCAATTTCTTCGTTGCCCAGATAAGTGATTAAAGTAGCCCATTCTCCATCTGTTGGTACATGCCAGCCAGATGGTGCAAGTCTACCGGTGTTTACTGAGTACCAATTATATAATGCGCCGTATGTGTTTTTTTGAGAAGTATCGTTATTGTACCAACAATAAGCACCGGTAGTTAAAACACTCCATGCAGTATTATCTGTAACATTTGGTATGTTTGTGCCATCATTGTACTTGGTGGTTTTCAAATTTTCGACCATCCAAACTTGTGTTCCAATAGTAACAGTGTGGTAAATATTACCATCAATATCTGTCACTGTACCAGATTCTGCAACAGAGGTTTTAAAGCTTAACTTATTTCCATAGGCTGTACCTGCACTGTTTATCGCATACGCCCACACATAATAAGTAGTATTTGCTACTAATCCAGATATAGTGCAGGTAAAACTACCGATTCCGCTTCCCGTCGCAGGTATTTTGGTTGCTGTGGTTGGATCTTGTGAAGTACTCCAACAAACACCACGAGCAGTAATTGTAGTGCCACTATCGGAGGTAATATTGCCCCCACTCTTTGCAGAATTAGTTAATATATTTGTTAACGAAATTGTGGAGATATTAGCTAGTGATGCTTGTGAAATACAAGGGAAAGGATCTATTCTGAAATTTGATCCAATAATATTCCCACTTGGTACATATTCAAAATGTAAATGTGGTCCAGTAGAACCACCAGCATTAGGATAATCGTTAGGAGAACCGCCAGATTTAGCGATAATATCGCCCTTTTTAACTTTTCCACTTGAGATAAGAACTTGAGAAAGATGGGCATACAAAGTTGATGAACCATCTGTATGCCTAAGTATTAAGTATAGGCCATAACCCCGAAATCCCGTTTTTGATTTTGAGTCAGGTTTTGTATTTAGTCCCTTATATATAATTTCTCCATCAGAAACCGCAAAAACATTAGTACCAGAAGGAACTTTGAAATCAGTAGCTAAATGAGTTGTTGTATTTCCGCTCCCTAATGGATCTAATCTACCTAATTCAAAAGGACTTGAAACAATATTATTACTACATAGATCCAACGGACAAATGATTGAAGATGATTTACACTCACCTAAAAGAATATAAGTACCAGCTACACTTTTTAAATTTAAGTTTTCAGGAGTGCCAGCTATTGTTAAAACAGTTTCAAAAACACCGTTGCGTGAATTGGTAAATACCCAACGAGGTAATTTTGCAGTTAAAGTATGGTTTGTTGAAATGTAATTAGAGGCGATCATTTCAAAATTATCCAATATTTCATCACCCCCATTTTGATAAATTAATGCAAATAAATTAATGGTATAATTTGACGGTAATTGACTCAAATATTCAATTGGAACGCTAATTACAACTTCAATATCATCATTATTTGGAGGTAGAATATCTATGCTAATCTTTATTTGATAGGAAATATTATTTGTTGCTTTAAATAAATCCTGTGTTTCATCAAATATATCCTGAATATCAACTTCGGATAATTTTTCAACTTTTGGATTATTCGTTGAAATTGAACTAACAGGAAATTTTGCAGTTACAACATTATTAATATTTACTTGTATTGTATCTAGTCGGATTTTTGCCGTATCAGAATAAATGGGCAAGCATGCACCTTCAGTAATCTTTATTCGGTACATAGCCTCAATATCTGATTTTACTTTTAGTGAGTCAGCAGTTTTTCCTACCAAATTGAGCCAACTTTTATTATCTAGTGATTTCTGCCATTGGATTTTTCCTCGATGTGGTCCTGATTTAATAGTCACTGAATCCTGAGTAATTGGAATTGAATCATTGAGCGTATATATCTTTTGAGCAAAAACAGAACTTGTGGTAAATAGAATTAGTAAGCCAATTATATATTTCATGAGGATTGGATTTGAATGAAATTGGATTTGAAATAGAGCAGGTTATTTTCTGGATGTTCTTGTTTGAAGTTTGTCAATTCACAATGATCTGACGGCTTAGTACCTTTAAACCGTATTTAATCTGAAGGTAGTAGATTCCATCGGCCAGCGATGTTTTGCCAAATGGGAGGCTCTGTTTTCCGGAAAGGTGTTCAACCGTTTGTTTAATGATTGATTTTCCTTCAGAAGTTAATAGTTCCAAATCAAAAACCTTGGTTTGACTGGATTCTATTTCAATTGTGAATATTCCTTTATTAGGATTTGGAAAGACTTTGCAAGTGAAATCATCTGCCTGAATGACGGGTACATCTGTTTTAAGTACATTGATAACTGAAGACTCTTTAGCACAACCAGAAGTGTTAGTAACTGATACTTTGTAATTGCCGGATGTGGAAATTAAAAGTGTCTGTTTGTTTTCACCTTTTACTTCAAGCCCATCTTTGAACCATTGGTTACCTTCAACTGAGGAGGATTGAAGAATATCACCATTCTGAGTAATTCTAGGTATTTCAGGAATAGAATTTACGGTGAGGTAAACGGTCACAATACTATCGCAGCCTGCATTTGTCATGAAGGTATTTTTGAATACACCAGTAGTTTTAAGATCGGTACCTGCAAACTTATAGGAATTGCCTTCGCAAATAAAAATATCCAGTACGTTTTTGATTTGTGGGTTTTCCTTGATTGTTAAAGTCTTTATTTGTTTCTGGTTCATCTTGTCTGTAACAGTAGCAGTATAGTTTCCCGGAAGCAGGTTGGTAATTACATCAGTTGTTTTTCCATTCGACCATGCAATCTGGTATGGGCCTTCACCTCCATTAATCTGAAGTCTTGCAAAGCCATTGCTTTTACCAAAACATGATGGGATTGTTGTAAAATTTACCTGAAGGATAGAAATTACATTGACATGAAATTGTTGTTGTTCAAAGCATCCATTTTTGTCAACAACTTTAAGTGAGTAGGTTGTTGTTTCTGAAGGATGCACTGTAATCGTTTTTCGGATTGAATCTACCTGCCAATCCTGACACGACCATATGGTTTCATATTGCCCAGAACCACCAGTTGCGATAATATCGCTACCAAGCGTGATCATGCTTCCTTCAAGGATTTTATACTCTGTGATTGGGGCTTTTATCTGAAGAGATTCCGCTTGATGTATTCCTAATGTAACTGTTTGAGAATGGACTAATGTAGATACAAAGATCAAAAATAGTAATAATGCTTGCTTCTTCATTTCAATGATTTAGTGAGTAGGGTGATTTAGTAATTGGTCGAGTTTTTCTAAATATAATCAATGTTTTGCTACAAGTCAAATAATAGTTAAATCAATTCAACTTAAACTCTGATCATTAATAGATAATGGGATTTCTTACCACAACTGCAAGTTGGACGTGTACACAAAACCAATAAACATGAAAACATAGAAGGTAGCATCTTTTTGAAATATTAAGACAAAATGGGTACTCCAGCATTTGCTCCAGATTTCGTAATGTTGACAATTTTGAAGAAAAAGCAACAGCTAAAATTTTTTTATTTGAGTTTTGATCTTTTTTACCGAAAGTATTGACTTCTATAATATAAAGTGTTAAATTAGACTAACTTTTATACTGACATACAAAAGTTAGATTTCACATTTTGTTACAGAGTGAAAATGAAACCCCGGTTTAGGCTGGGGTTTTCCTTTTCATAGCAACAGAAAGTTTGGTGAATTATCAAATAGAATAAATTTGGTTATTACCGTAACCAATGAAGCAGACACCCATTGAACTAATAACAATATCCAACTGTTTAAATACTACACAATAAACAAAAGAGACAAATGGAAAATGATACCTATAACCTCGTGAATCATTTCAGAATTGACTTTATGGAGTTTGATCTTTTTAAGAATAATACTTCAGGACAATATAAAACGCTTTGTACCTTCACAGATAGCGGAGCTATTGAGGAAACTATTTATACGGACTTCGAAAAACTATGTGAAGTTTTTGGAGATGAGCTATCTGCAAAAGAGCTTATTGAAAGGTAATATTTATGAGTAATATATACAATCATTACTTTGGCCACTGCACAAACATGAATTGTAGATTGGTGTCCAAAAGCGTTTAAGGACAGATCTATTATCAATGAAAACACCTGAAATGGACAATTTTTAGGTAATAATTCAGGTTGACCTAATTTAACAAAGTACGCTTATATCCATTTCCAAGAGCCTGTACGTTGATTTCAGAAACAGCAGAATTAAATCCTTCTGGCTCATAAAAGCTAATTGCCACGTCATTATTTTCATCAATACCTTTACCTCTCCAGCCTTGACCTGATTCTGAAGCTCTGTCTGTATTTACATCAAATTTTTCAACTCCAAATGGTTCTAACCCATATGATTGGATCAGAAATTCAAGATTTTCCTTTTCAGCCATAATTATTGTATTAGAGAACTAATATAACTGACATAAAATGCAGGGACTTTTTCTGTTTTTATGCTTTAAAACAAACTTATTTGCCTTTAAAATAAATAACATGTTACCCTTGGGTTTTGTTTATAATTCAATCGGCAGCAGAGTTTGAATTGTAACACCAAAATAATACTTCCCATTTTTTTTTGAAATTTTCCCTTTCCAGAATTGACCGTATTTAAAAAATAACTAAAATACAATCAGAAATAATGATTAAAATATAATCATTTAACCAATTATTCTGATGTATTTAAATTGTCATTCCTATTATAGCCTAAGATATGGTACACTCAGCATTGATCAACTTCTGGATCAAGCTGAAAAACTGGGTATTTCTGCCCTTGCCCTAACTGATATAAATACGTCAATGGGTATCCCTGAATTTGTCAAAAAGGCAAAGGAGAGAAATATTAAACCTATTGCAGGAATTGAATTTAGAAATGATGATGAATTACAATTTATTGGCCTAGCAAAAAACAGGGAAGGCTTTAAAGAATTAAATGAGTACTTAACTTTCCACAACCTGAATAAGAAGAAATTTGAATTGAATGATTTAAATTTCAAACACGTAGTTGTTATTTTTCCCTTTGGTACTGTGAATGGGTCTGACTTGAAAAAATCCGAATTCATTGGTGTCAGGCCACAGCAAATCAACAAACTTATAAATTCAGAATACCGTGACTTTCAAGAGTACCTAGTAGTCTGGCAGCCTGTTACTTTTCTCAATGAAAAATCTTGGTTAACTCACAAATGCTTAAGGGCAATAGACCACAATACTCTAATTAGCAAGTTAAAGCCTAATCAATTTGCTAATCAGAACGAGGTTATGCTCCCGGTAAAAAAACTTAAAGATGTATTCACTCAGTATCCCCAAATAGCTTACAATTCTGAAGGAATACTGGAATATTGCTCCATTGATATTGAGTTTCGGATAAGTAAGAATAAAAAGACTTTCAGCAATACCAAGGAAGATGATAGGCTTCTGCTACAAAAGTTAGCCAATGATGGAATGATTTACCGTTATGGTAAAAACAACCAGATTGCAAAAGACAGGATCAAACATGAACTGGAAATCATAGATAATCTAGGGTTTTCATCCTATTTTCTTATTGCATGGGATATTATCCATTACAGTATGTCCAGAGGTTTTTACCATGTAGGCAGGGGAAGTGGAGCTAACAGCATTGTTGCCTACTGTTTAAGGATTACAGATGTTGATCCAATTAAATTAGACCTCTATTTTGAACGGTTTCTGAATCCCAAAAGGACTAGCCCACCCGATTTTGACATTGATTTTTCATGGAAGGACAGGGATCAGGTTCAGGATTATATTTTTAAAAGGTATGGAAAATACCATGCTGCCTTTTTAGGTGCAACATCAACATTTAAGGACAGGTCAATTTACAGGGAATTGGGAAAAGTATTTGGATTGCCTAGTGAAGAAATAGATCTGTTGGTGAATGATCCACAAAACAGCTACAATAAAAATGATGTGGTCATGCTGATTACAACAATAGGTAAAGAGATCATTGACTATCCAAACATGAGAACTATTCATGCTGGGGGTATTCTAGTAACTGAAGAACCAATAACCTATTATACAGCCTTAGATTTGCCACCCAAAGGTTTCCTGACAACCCAATGGGATATGTACATTGCTGAAGAAATGGGTTTTGAAAAACTGGATATTCTAAGTCAGAGAGGAATTGGTCATATCAAGGAAGCAGTAGATATTATTATTGAAAATGGTGGCAAGGAAATAGATATTCATCAGGTAGATAAATTCTATGAAGATGAAAAAGTAAAGCAGCAACTGAAAAATGGTGAAACAATTGGTTGTTTCTATATTGAGAGTCCAGCAATGAGAGGTTTATTAAAAAAGCTCAAATGTGACAATTACATCAGTTTGGTTGCTGCAAGTTCCATTATCAGACCCGGAGTTTCCAAATCAGGAATGATGCGGGAATACATTAAACGGTTTCATCATCCTGAATCAATAAGCTATTTGCATCCAGTTATGAAAGAACAGCTTTCTGAAACATACGGAGTAATGGTTTATCAGGAAGATGTGATCAAGGTGGCTCATCATTTTGCAGGATTAGACCTTGCTGAAGCTGATGTTCTCAGACGTGCAATGTCTGGCAAATACCGTTCACTGAAAGAGTTTAAACAGATTGAAGAAAAATACTTTTCCAACTGTAAAAATCTGGGGCATACTGATGAAATCGCCAGGGAAGTTTGGAGACAAATTGAATCATTTGCAGGCTATTCATTTTCAAAAGCACATTCTGCATCCTATGCCGTTGAAAGTTTCCAGAGCCTTTATTTAAAAGCACATTATCCTCTGGAATTCATGGTAGCAGTAATAAATAACTTTGGTGGTTTTTACCATCACTGGCTGTATTTTAATGAAGCAAAAAGGCAAGGTGCAACCATTGAATTACCCTGTATAAATAAGAGCATTAAACAAACCCGAATTATAGAAAAGACTATATATATTGGTTTTGATCATGTCCTGAATCTTGAAAATACTACCATTGATTTGATTGTTGCAGAACGTAATTGTCATGGTGAATACATGTCTTTGTTGGATTTCATTGACCGTGTTCCTGTTACCAAAGAGCAGTTAATCATCCTGATTAAATTGGGAGCATTTAGGGAATTCGGCAATAATAAAGCTGCTATGCTTTGGGAAGCACATTTGTATATTAACAAAACACCAGTTCATGTAAATACATTAAGCATGTTTCCTGTACAACGTAAAAAGTTTGAGTTACCTGTTCTGGAGTATTCTCTTATCTCTGATGCTTATGATGAAATTGAACTTCTTGGTTTTCCTGTCAGCATTAATTTGTTTGACATGCTTGAAACCAATTTCAGAGGTGAAATACAGGCTATAGATCTGATGCAAAACCTGAGAAGAAAAGTCAAAATGGTTGGCAGGTTGGTAACCATCAAGTATGTCAGAACCAGCAAAAAGGAAATTATGCACTTTGGAACATTCATTGACTCAACTGGTAATTTCTTTGATACCGTTCACTTTCCAGATTCACTAAAAACCTATCCATTTAAAGGATCAGGAATATATCTGATACTGGGTAAAGTGGTTGAAGAATTTGGGTTTCCTTCCATAGAAGTTGAAAAGTTGGCAAAGTTGCCAATCAAGCCCAATCCCAAAGCTTAATTAGAATAATGATCCCTGTGCAGGTGGTGGATTATTCTTACGTTTATTCTGGCCCATTCCCTGAAGCTTTAAATCTTTCTTTACTGAAATATCATATTCAGTGGTGCTGTTTGGGTCTATTGGAATTATTACATCAGGACCTTTATTTGTTTTGGTTTTTATTCTTATTGAAATTGGTTCAAATTCATAATCTTCTACAGAATGAGGTTTTAAGAGTTTCAAAACTTCTTCTATTGGAAGTTTATCATCCAACCATTTTTTTTCATCCTTTTTATCAAGAATGACTGGGGAACGGTGATGTTCAATTTCCTGTGTAATTGGATTTGCAACGGTGGTAATAATTGAAAAGGTATTGGTTATTACACCAGTTGTGTTGTCTGCCCATGTATCCCATATTCCAGCAAAGCAAAACACTTCACCATTCTTTTTATGGATGTGAAAAGGTTTGTCAAGCTTTTCTTTTTCAGGCCCTTCAATATAACCATTGGCAATAACCAAACATCTTTTTGACTTGATTGAAGTTCTGAAATAAGGTTTGTTTACTATGCCCATTTCTCCTGAATAATTGACATCATTTGCCTTATTGAGATCTCCTTCAGCTCTGGCATTGAATACATACTTTTTTTCTTTTTCCCAAGAAGGAGTAAATCCAAATTGAAAAGCTTGGATTTCTGTTGATTTGTCATTGGAGATCACATATGCAAAATCACCGGGAGCAACATTGTAATTAGAATCAAGAATAAGTCCTTGCGGATGTTTTACCCCAAACCGTTTTACAAACAGTTCAATGTCTATTATTTGGACAAATCTGCCACACATAGTTCAGAAATTAATAGGTGTAACTTATTAAGAACATTGAAATATATAACAAAAATAACAGACAAAAGTTAGCAATTCTAAGGTGAATGCTAATTCAATCCTCTATCTCAATTGTATATCTTACCCCTTGGTTAAGTCTAAGAAAAGACACAGTTTACAATATAAATATTGTGGGTATTCCCAATTACATTCGGGATAAAAATTTTTTAACCTTTGACTTTGTATTCCTTAAATATTTGATATTCAAAATAATATGTAATGTTAAATTTTGAAAAGTGTCAGGATTATTGAAGACCCCAATTTGTTGGTGTACTTGTTGCTTCAGCAGCATCCTGTAGCGATTTCTGCAAACTTGCAAAGAAATTAAAGCCTGTAAGCTGCTCAATCTGATCTACTGATTTTGTCATTGAAGAGTTTGGCTGTACACTACCATATGACCTGTGTTCTATCCAAAAACCTATAGAATCATAATTACCACCTTTTAGCCTGAGCAAAACCTTATAATAGTAGTTTGGAACAGCAACTTTAACTCCCTTGCTGTCTGTAGCATAGTTTACTGTTTCACTTCCCCCTACCGTCTTTAGGATAGCACCTGTAACCACGTACAAGGTGTCTGATGCAGTCATCCAACCTCTTACCTTTTCTTCAAGGTTTGCCCACATTTGTTGGTTAAGCACACCCAACTGAGGAGTCATGTTGGTAAAGTAAAACGTTTGGCTATTTGCAGTTGAATTAACAGTTCTGTCAGCTGATGGAATCTGGTGTCCTCTATCATAACCAGAAATAGTTGAAAAATAATTAGGTTGGCTTGCTGAAGGAACACTTGGATCAAGTTGCCAGTTGTCAGTTCTGCCTGAGCTTCCGATATAGCTTGGATGATGTGGATATGCTACCCAATAGGCAATCTTTTCTTTCTTATCGTACATGAATGAGTAGCTCCTTACCGTTTTTGCATTAATGGTAATGTCATGGGTTAATGTGGTGCAGTCCGAATTTCCTCCACCTGTAGGAACTTCAATCCAGACTGGATTTGGGTATCTGCCTCCTACTATCGGAGCAGCCTGCTGTGTTAGTACAAGGCTTACTACTTTTTCACCAGAGGTTACGGACAATTCAGCAACCCTTGGTTCATATGCTACATTAGGAGTAAACTGCAAGACAACATTTGTATCATCTATTCCAGTAGCCGGATTAATTGTAATCCAATTTGTACCACCAGATTTATAAGTAACATCTATCTTCCACGAACCATTGGAATGAATATTTAAGAACTGGCTTGTTGTTGAAGCTGTAATGGTCAGATTGGTCTCTGCCGTTAGTTCAGTTGTTTTGGTATCCTCCTTTGAGCAAGAGGTAAATAAAATTACAAGTAACACCAGAGTTAATACCTTCAACTTTTTGAAATAAAATGTCATCATAATGGTTCTGTATAAAGCAATAATAGCCCGGAATAATCCGAGCTATCTTGTATTCCTAATTTTATTAATTGACTGAAATTACTACATCTGCAAGACGGGAGTTTCCTCCTGCTGCTATTGTACCTCCTCCAATAGATGCAGTACTGCTTACTTTAACACGAATCTGAACCTGTCCACTAACTGATTCTGAAAGTACCAAAGTCCGTGTAAATGGTACAATATTAGCAAGATAGAGAATTGCATCACCCATCTGTGTCCATGTTGTACCATCTTTGGAATATTCAACAACAAAGTCTCTCGGGGCTGTGCTGCTGCCATAACCTTTGAAGGTCATTGTAAGGGTTTTGCCTGAAGCGATTGGTTGTTTAGGTGTGAAACTAAATAGCCATGCTTTGCCTTGATCCCATGTACTCAGGTATATGGTTTTGGATGATGCAGTATAGGCAATTGTAGGTAGTGGTGCTGCAAAGCCAGACAATGTAAGTGATGCATTTGTTGACTCATCAGTTGCAGAAGTGGATGAGACTATTGGGAAACTGGCTGGAAGGGCTTCAAATGTCCAGGTTGCCATTGTTTTTGAACTGGCAGGATCAGTAACCACTCCGTTTACCACGATTGGTGTGGAAATGCCGGTTCCGGTTATCGTGAAGGATACAGCACCTGATGCTGTAGGTGTTCCTGCTAGTGGGATTGTAATATTACCGGCAGCAGTTGTAAAATTGCCATTTGCTGTTACTGGGGTTGTGATTCCTGTTGCACCTGTTCCTGATACTGCAACTGATAAGCTGTATGCCTGACCAATTGTTGCTAAGGTGTATGGAATAGTGATAACATTTGCTGCACCTAGTCCTACTGCTTTTGTCATTGCACCTCCTAGAGTTGCAGTTCCATATGTAAGTTGTGGAGCAACACCAAAACGAGTCCCGGTTAGTTCAGCAAAGTCAGTACGATTTTGTGGGAGAATCTGGAAGATGGCATTATTAACACTGGCAATACCTTTAAGTGTACCACTTCCCTGAGGAACCTGAAGGGCTTTAAATTCAGAATAAGAGGCATTAAACATGATATAACTCTCATTCGTGGAAGTTTCCATGTTTATAGAGGTATGCGCAGTTCCCACCACCATCGTTTTAGAAAGATCAGCGTTTGCAACCTGTGTATTTGCAATTGAAACATACATTGATTCAAATGCTCCGGATTTTAGCTGTGCTACAGTAATCGGTTTTGCAGGAATTACAGTGGTCTTACCAGTTGTACTCATATCTGCATTAGTGAAGTTGTTTAGCTGAAGTAATCCATTGAATTTTGAAAGAACAGCACCCTGGAGTTTAAATTCAAGCTCTGTACCAACGGCCATCGGTGTAGCATCAGCAACCAACCTGACACAAATCCCTGCATTTAGGTCAGAAACATACAGGTTTTTAAGTGATGTAGTATTGCCTCCAACCTGATCACAAATCAGGCTTGCCTTTAAATATAAATCCTGTGTTATTGTAGTTTCACCCTTGGCGCGAAGTTCTGCAACGGTTACATACGTTTTCACATTACCTGACTGTTGTATTTTTACAGTCTTTGAAATTGTAGGTGTATTGATCTTTACATTAGCCTCCCTTGGAAGTCCGGTATTTGGTAAAAATGTGAAGCTAATCGCGATGGAGCTTTTAGTTCCTGAAAGCGGAGTTGCAGCAATCCAGGTTGCATCGGTTGGAATTTCAACACTCCATGCAGCATTTGAACTAATAACAAGCAATGATTTACCACCTTCTTTTGCAACAGTTATTGACTCACTGGCTACATCTAAAAATGGATCTTCATTCTTTTCGTCTTTGCTACAGCTCGTTATTGCCAGGGATGCAATAACCAATGCAATACCTATCAGTTTAAATGCTATTGATTTCATAGAGGGTTGATTATTTGTTTAAAAAATGAGAATAAAAACAGAACTCCAAATTTACAATATATTATCCAACTGGACATGAATTAAATCAGGGGCAGTTACAAAATTTATCAATGCTGTGATGAAATTCTTGCTTAAAACCATTTTTACATTTAACCAACAGGCCATTGCAGATGCATCAATTTTTGATGTTCGAGTAACAGCTGATTTGTTTAAATTTGATTATATTTCTATTCTGATCCAATAACATCTTCGAATTCGTGTTTCTTGGTTATTTTTGACTTTCCAAACAAATAAATAAATGATATCTAACCAAAAATTTAATGATTATATTAAATCTGTTGGTAAAAAAGCTGAATTCTTTGGGAAAGTGTCAAAAGGCAGAACCGAGGGGTAGACTCAGAAAAACTGAAGTCAAAGCAAAATGGAAAATTGTAACTAGCCACACTGCAAGAAGATCTTTTGGCGCCAACTTATATAAATGAGGGTTCCAATCAAAAAGCATAATGGCAATTACCGGCCATAAAATAGAAAAAGCTTTTTACAGTTATACTAAGGTGAATGAAGAAGAACATGCTGAATTGCTAGCAAAACATTGGACAACAGTAAAATTACAAATGCCAAAATCTGATTTTATGAAAATTATTACTAATGGCTTTTTAAAAAGAATAACATTAAACCCATTAAAAGAAATTTATGAAAATAATGAAGAAGATCCAGAACTTAAGCTAATTGATGAGAAATTGGATTGTGAATCAAAGCAAAAATTCATGCAATTACTTTCAAAAATTGAAGTCCAAAAATTATTAGGAGATTCGAAATCAGACGATTTGAAATACTTATTTATTAAGATAATTTCTTTTCAATATTATTACAATAAGAAAAAGGATATACGAAATAGAATGAAAGCTCAATTGAGATTATGTGATGATTTTATTAATTCTGATATCTGCAAAAGAAATCTAAAATTGAAAACATTAGCTGAACTCGAAGCTGGAAAACTGGAAATGGCAATTGATACTGATTTGATCTATTTATCTATAAATGAGCTGAACAGCTTTTATAAAATCAAATTTCCTTCTTGGGAAGCAAAGGACAGGTATGTACAAATTAGTGAAATAATGCATTATCTTTCATTTCATCCCAAGGAGAGGTTTTACACTCTTGATGAAGCTAGAGATGAGGTAGAAAGGAAAAAAAAAGCTAAAAAACCATACTATCAAGGTCCTGAGGATATAATCGAAGACCGAATAAAAAAGTTTATTTGGAAATAATGCTAACATATTAAAAATCAATAGGGGACAATATTTCTCAGTTTTAATTCCCCTCACATTTTCGTATAGTATGCTTTAATTTGCACTATTAATTAAATCAAATTATATGAATATTGATCAATTTACCTTCATTAGTTATGGTGCATATGTACCTCTAGAGATTACTGTCGATGATCTTCTGGAAGTAATGAACGATTTTGCTACCGAGAAAGAAAGCTACCTTCTGGCAAATATGGATGAAGAACCATCTCCTGTTTATATTTCCCAGAAAAATGCGATGAATATTCTTAATGTGACGAATGTTAGGTCCATGATAGAATTAGAAGTGCGTAAATACTTGACTCAGTGCACATATCGTGGAGGGATTTTTTACCTTCAAGATGAAGTTTTGCTTTTGAAAAATTTTGCCGAATTGCTGAATGTTAAACCTTTAAACATGAAAATCGATTACCCTGAAGGCCATTTTGAAAAGTTTAGCAATATTTGTGCTATAAAAGAGTATTAAAAATAAGCCCAATTAATGCTTTAGCTATAAAGAGCCAAGGTTAAAATTTACTGAATAGGATCCAATACTATTACTGATAATAGAAGAAAACTCAGGAAGAGAGGATATAAAGTCCTGATTAACAAGTTTAATTTGGATCCTATTATTTTATTAAACCTGCGCGCGCGGTTTTTGGGTGAGCCAATGTGATTAAGGATCCTCCAGAAGTTCTAATTTGGATGTTTTACAGGAAAAGGATTTTGCTGTAGAGAGATTTTCCAGAGAAAATCATAAAATTTATTTGAAATTGGCGTTATGAAATGCCATATTATCTTGAACAAAGTTAAGTTCATGATTATAATTAGTGCTTTTGAAGTGAAAAATACTGAAAGTATCTTGGAAAAGCCAGAACAAAAAAAAAGAAATCTAGATAGAATTAAAATTAAAAATATGAAAAATATAATTTACTCTTTAGACTTAAATGAATTAGTTCAGCCTAAAGAAAAAAAACTAATAGAGGAAGGACAATATTATCCTAAAAATATATCCACAATTGCTATGATATCAAGATTGAAACTAAGTGCTACTCAAATTGCAGTTTATGATATGCTATGTTGTTTATATAATGAAAAAAAAGGATATGCCCATCCAAGCTATGATTATATGGCAAAGAAATTAGGAATAGAGCCTAAAACGGTAAAAATAGCCGTCAAGAAATTGGAAGCATTAAAACTAGTTAATAAGGAAGTGAGAAAAACAAGGAATAACCAGAATAGCACTAATTTGTATAAACCCTATTGTATAAGAATTAGTAGTAAATATTATTGTGAAATTACTAAAAGTGAAAATGACACAATACCGGAAGGGGGTCTAAATGAACACCAGGACAATAATAGAATGTGTCTAAATGATCACCCTGAGCTGGGTTCAATTGAACACAATCACGGTGTTGAAACAGACACTCAAATAGAAGATATAAGAAAAAAGGATAATAAGTTTACTAACCTAAATTCTCAGCAATTCCATAATCAAGTCGCAAATCTTAATCCACCATTTTCATTTGGAGTTGATCCGCTACCAATTAATCTTCGTAAGCAGTTTAATATTGGTCAGCCAATAAATCAAAATATTAATTCTATACTAATTTCCGGAAGTTCCAACTTTACCGAATCACACATAGAAACAGTGAATCTAGATGATCGATCTCTAGAGGAGATTTATCCCCAAGAATCTATAGTTGAAAATCGAAAAAAAAATAAGAAGGATCCAGTCTACTTTTATGCTCCTGGCTATGTACAACACATTTATAATATGGTTAAGAAAATAAATGAGGAATTTGGTCACACTACGTATTCATGGAAAATGAGTGAAATGGATTTAAATAATATTATTGCTGTGTGTAAAGAAGAAACAGTAGAAGGTTTTATTAAATCAATTAATCGTCAAATATCGGGAATAGTAAATCACCCTAATAGACCATTAGGTTTGTCATATTTTACTAAGAGATATAAGGATGATATTATTGAACCTAATTCTGGAAGATTAGTATAAGTGTGCTATTTCTATTAGATATTCGACTAACTTAAGTTTGAGGTTACACTCGTTAACAAGAAATAGAATTTCAACAAACTAGTGTCATGTCAATATAAGATTGTCGGATAAAGACGTTTTATTTGATTCTTGCTTCGTTGTTTGTGAACTGCCTATTTATAGTGGTTTTTTTTATTCCGATGGTGCTGCCATGCACATGCTTCTTTCTTCAATGTCTTGATGTTATCAATTCTTCTTTTGAGGCCTTGCCCTATCTAATGCGTTATAAAAAGATAAAAGTTCCGCTAAACTTACAATTATTTGACGGTGTTCAAGAGCCTCCTGCCTCGATTGGAAAAATGATTCAATTATCTTAATTTTTTCCTCCATTATTGCTTGATGAATGGCTGCATGACAATTGGGACACAAGCATATTATATTCTCCGGAACATCTAAACTGGCTGGGAATATATTTTGGGTATCCATAGGCACCAAATGGTGACCTTGCATGATTGGCATCCGGTGGGTAGCTGAAGTCAATGTTGTATGAAGAACATCAAATTCGCAGGTAAATGAAGCATTATCTAAGGCAGTATAGGTAATGTTTGGATCACGCGCCCATTGTGTTTGTCCATTTATCACCCGACGTTTATGCTTAGGCTGTGGCCCAGAAGGAAGATCTTTTCTCTTGCCTCTTTGAGCCCTTGCCTGAAAATCATCAGGTTCGTCCTGATCTTGAAAAAATAATTGGAGAGATATAATATTCTCAATATGATTATCTTCAACTATTTTAAAGAAATTTGGTTTTATTTTTTTAAAGAGGATAGCCTTAATCCGAAATAATAATTCAAAAGTCTTATCCGGCACTTTATCAATTTTTTTATTTAATGGCTTCAAACGACTTAATTTCAGATTAAGTTCTCGCTCTTTATCAAAAGAAGAGAATAGTCCTGATCTAAATATTTTTAAATGATCACTTTCCCTCGTGTAAATATCAAGCGATAAATCAATTGATTTGATTAAACTTACCAACTGGTCTATAAAACTAAAATCATAAATTGTCTGTGATATGTAAGTTGTATAAAAAGTCCTGTGATAATTGGGGAATCTTCTAACATCTAATTCTTTATTGAAGCAATCAAAACTAAAAAATAGATTTTCCGCGAAACAAAACGAATAGCCCAATTTCAAATTAAATGCTTCAATTGAAGGAAAGATTTGAAAATTCCAATTTGGACTAATGATACTTGCCGACTGAGTTGATTCATATTGATCTGGATAAATGAAAATAGAATCATGGCAATTTAATTTCAATTCAATACGTTTACACAAACTCGTGAAGCGCTGATATGTTTTATCGATCGAATTGATCTGTTTTTTATCCAGTTCACCAAAATTGTGCCCTAATTGTTTTCTAGACAGAAGCAGTGGTTCAATTTCAAATAGTCTCATCTCTTTTGCATATTTCCATAAATACTCTGGATTATTTCGATCAAATCGATTGACCTTCAATAATCCGATTTTAAATTCAGGATAGATAATATGATTTAGTCATAATCGCATGTTCTTGTTTTTGACAAAGATATTCAATATGAAATGTATTTATGTTTAGTATAGTATGCTTTTATAAGCAAAAACTATTGATATTTTTAACTTGTCAATTATTTAACTCTCATATTCAATGCGTTCTATAATAATATTGAATGCTAAAGAACATTTTAGTTTCATCAATTTATGGGAAATACTCAACTAAACATTTTAAGTTCATCGAAAGAATAATAGAAACAGAATCCTTTTGATCCTTTTTTCAATCTAAATGTATAAAGGGAACCCCTTTAAACTTTGGTCAGGCATAATCAGAGCATTGTGGATAAACAAAAAACACTATTCATTCTTAATAAAACATAAGTTAAATCTTCTTTTCTTGTCTTAATTTTTTATATTTGATTTTTTCATTTTTAAACCGACTTTGACTAATTCAACCCCAATAAGCTCATGAATATTTTTAAGATACACTCAAATATCATTAGCGATTACAAATCCTACATCAAAAGCTTTTTATCGATAAAAGATCCTCGGATTAAGGAAGTAGTTGAAAAAGCGTTTGAGGAATCAGGGTTTATGCCAGAACCATTGATTCAGTTTAATCCTTCATTCGATAAAGGACAGACATTAGAGGAATTGGTTGGAGAAGGTAAAATACACGAAGAGTTACCTGCCATCTTTGGGACATACAATCTATACAAACATCAGGTTGAAGCTTTAAAAATAGGAATTCAGGGGAAAGGGTTTGTTGTTACAAGCGGTACCGGTTCTGGAAAGAGTTTAACCTATTTGGCTACTATCTTCAACAAACTGCTTCAGGATAACAGCACAAAGACTAAGGGAGTCAAAGCGATCCTGGTCTATCCAATGAACGCCCTGATCAATTCGCAGGAAGAAGAAATCAAGAAATACGAGCTGAACTATTTGATCAGCAAAACCCTGTCTGGCACTGTGGTACCAGCCGATAGGCTTACATTGGATGAGAAAATTGATTACCTAAAAAGTATTACAACAAGCAGATTTCCCATTACTTATTCAAAATATTCCGGACAGGAAAGCCAGGAAGCCAGGGAGAGAATGAAAAAGGAAGTTCCGGATATCATTCTTACCAACTACATGATGCTGGAATTGATTATGACCCGGCAAGCTGAACAATGGATGCGGGATTCGCTAAACAAACATCTCCAATTTCTTGTATTTGATGAGTTACATACTTATCGGGGAAGACAAGGATCCGACGTTTCTCTTTTGATCCGAAGAATTAAAAATCTGGCTCAAAATAAGATTACCTCCATTGGAACATCGGCAACAATGGCTTCAGGTGGGACAAAAGAAGAAAAGCAGCAGGCAGTAGCTGATGTTGCAAAAACCATATTTGACGATCAGTTTGATTTGTCGCAGATTATAGGTGAGTATCTGGTTACCTGCACAAATCCGGATAAAAAAAATCCAAACGAATGGGATCTCCAGGAGGCAATTGAAAAAGGTATAAATATCGAAGATGATGAAGATATCTTCTTTAATCACCCCATAGCCATATGGCTTGAAAATAGGATTGCATTAAAATATCTGGACGATGGCCACATTGAAAGAGGTACTCCCAAAAAGTTTTCGGCCATAGTTAAAGAACTTCAAAAGGAATCTGGCTCTGCAAAGACTAAGGTAGAAGCAACATTGAGAAACGTTCTTTTATGGGCTGAGAAACTGAATAACAAAGCCGCCACAAAATCAAATCGAAAATCGTTCCTGCCCTTCAGGTTTCACCAGTTTATTTCGCAGACCAATACTGTTTATCTTACCTTGGACCCCAATGACAAGCGTGAGATTACTGTAAAAAGCGGAAGGTATATCAAGGATAAAGGGGCTCAGGATAGTGACAAGTTTATTTACCCGGTTCTATTTAGCAGATATTCGGGGCATGAGTTTATTTGTGTGACCAAGAATTTTGCGAATAATACGCTTATTCCGCGCAATCCGGACGAATCACCGGAAACGCTATCCTTTACAGAGGGGAAGAAAATGGATTTAACTGAATTGAATTTTGCGGATGGATACCTGCTCATTCCACAGGATGTCAATGATGAAATCTGGTCAGATGAAAATGAAGACGATTTGCCTGATAGCTGGTATAAGGAAAATAAATCAGGCCGGGAGTTGTTGCCTTTTTATCGGTTCCAAATACCTCAAAAGATCTACTTTAACAATTACGGCAAATTCTCGAATGAGCCTGTGTTTGAACAGTGGGGTTGGTATATTTCTGCCAAATTACGACTTGATCCGACTGCAGGTCTGATCTACGAAGACTCAAAGACGAATGAAAATACCAAGTTGATGCGCCTTGGAAATGAAGGTCGAAGTTCAGCCACAACGATCATGTCGTTTTCTGTGATTAAGTCGTTAAACGAGGAAGGCGAAGACATCCGGAATCAAAAACTTTTGAGCTTTACCGATAACCGGCAAGACGCATCACTGCAGGCCGGTCACTTTAATGATTTCCTGACAACTGCCAGATTAAGGTCAGCCGTTGGCTTTGCGCTTAAAGACGCTCCATCGGGATTGAAAGTGTATGATATTTCACAACGGACCTGCGAAAAACTGAAACTGAAAGAAAGTGAATATGCCCGAGTGTCGAATGATGAATGGCCGGATGAAGAGAACGAACGCGCGCTGAAAGATTTCCTGGTGATTCGCATTTTATACGATCTGAAAAGAGGTTGGCGCTATGTTTTACCCAATTTGGAGCAATGCGCCATGCTCAAAGTTGAATATGAAAAATTGGGGTTATACTGTCAGCAAGATAGTTTTTTCAAAGACCTACTACTTTTTAATCAAATTACTCCTTACAAGCGGGAAGAGATATTGATTCAGGTACTGAATTTCTTTCGGACTTCGTTTTCTATTAATCACCCCATATTATCCGAAAAGCGAAGGGAAACAGAAGATTTTCTGAATCTGAAGCTGGATAATGATAAACTCTGGTCACTTGAAAGGGACGAGAAAATTGAGGCTGCAAGTTATATGGTCAGTCAAAACCCGGGTAAGACATTCCGCATTTATACAAACAGTATCGGTTCTCAATCAAATCTGGCAAAATATTTTAAACGTTTGCTTCGTGAGAATGGTCTGGATCCTTTAAAAAGAGATGCCTATATCGACTTTATCAATGGAGTTTGCCAGGTACTGAAAAAAGGAAATTTCCTGAAGGATGAACCGATCAAAGGAGATAAAGGAACAGTTACCGGTTACCAGTTGCGGGCTGACAAGATTGTCTGGAAACTTGGTGATTGTGAAACCATCGAGTTGGACAACGTGAGAATGTCATCATATAAAGCTCTGGATATAAAACCCAACACTTTTTTCCAGAAGCTGTATTCGATTGATTTTAATGGCTACAAAAAACAAATCATAGGCCGCGAGCATACAGGGCAATTGGGTACGGATATTCGCATTGAGCGGGAAGCTGATTTTAGAAGCGGAAATATTTCTGCGTTGTTCTGCTCACCGACCATGGAATTAGGGATTGACATAGCAGACCTGAATATCGTTCACATGCGCAACGTGCCACCAAGTCCGGCAAACTATGCCCAACGAAGTGGACGTGCAGGCCGCAGCGGACAAACTGCTTTGGTATTGACGTATTGTTCATCCGGATCACCCCATGACCGTAACTACTTTGAAGCGGCTGAAAAGATGGTTTCCGGCGTTGTTGTACCACCGCGAATTGATCTCAAAAATGAGGAATTGATTCGGACCCATTTCAACGCATACGTGTTGATGGAACTTGGTCTGCAAAAACTAAATATATCAGTAAGCGATATTCTTGATATTACCAAGACATTTGACTTACCGCTATTACCTGATTTGTCAGCCTACATTCAGGATCAGCAAACTAAATACAAGGATAAATGGGTAGAAGGATTCAGGGGAATCATTCAGGGTATTGAGCCGCGATTAAGCGAAACTCACTGGTACAATCCAACATGGATAGAACGTCAGGCAGCAACTTTTTATACCCGTTTTGATTCGGCCATTGATCGATGGAGAATTTTATACCGGAATGCCAAAAAGATGGTTGACTTTGCAAATGCGATATTGGAAGACCCAACCATCAAATACGACAGCGATCAGGCCCGAGAAGCACGGCGTCAGCGTGGCGTTGGTGAAAAGCAACAGTCGCTGTTGAAGAATGAACAGGATCAGCGGTTCGGGAACAATTCAGAATTCTATATTTTCAGGTATCTGGCATCTGAAGGATTCTTGCCGGGGTATAACTTTACCCGTCTGCCTGTTCGCGTATTTGTTGGATATAAACATTCTGATCAGGGCGAATATATTTCAAGGTCGCGTTTTGTAGCTCTGAAAGAGTTTGGTCCGCAGAACCTGATTTACCACAACGGAAGCAAATATGTGATTAACCGGATGATGCTGATGGATGCCGAGGCTAAAACACGACCGATTAAAATATCGAAGCAGACCGGATATGCATTTTTGGATGATGATGCTAAATTAGCCAATAACGACCCCATCAACCATATTGAGCTGAAAGGTGAAAAGAATGTGGAAGTGATCCATCGGTTACTGGAAATCAGCGAATCGGAAGGAAAACCACAGGAACGTATATCCTGTGAGGAGGAAGAACGAACGTCACAAGGTTTTATCATTGATCAGTATTTCAGGTATCCGGAAGGAATGGAAGCGACCATTCAATCTGTCATCAAGTCAGGAGATTCGCCGCTGTTACGGGTTATTTACGGACCATCAACCGAGCTCATTCAACTCAACCGTAAGTGGAAAAGATCGAAGGAATCCAACGGGTTTAATATCGATAACCGAAGCGGACGCTGGTTAAGGCAAGCTGAATTGGAAAAACAGGATATTAAGGATAATGCCAAAGAGGTGATGCTGTTTGCCCGGAATAATGCGGATAGTTTATACCTGCAGCCGGTGAAAGAATTAGGCATCGGTTCTGAACAGATTATTACTTTGAGTTATGCCCTGAAACGGGCCATTGAAAAGCTTTTCCAGACCGAAGAGAGTGAAATAGGTGTTTGGATCATGGGGAACAACGAAGCCCCGAATATCATGATTTATGAAGCTTCCGAAGGTAGTTTGGGTATTTTATCGCAGTTGATTGAAGACCCGATTAAATTCAAACAGATCTTCGTTGAAGCCTATCAGTTGCTTCATTTTGATCCGGTGACCCGTCAAGACACACGGCCTGATTTACCCAAAGCGAACTATGAGGATATTTTATCTTACTACAACCAAAAGCATCACGATGTTTTGGACCGGTTTGGGGTAAAAGAAGCACTTGAAAAACTGATGGATTGCACCATCGAGAAGAGCGGAGATCACGGCGACCGTCAGGAACAATACAAATACCTGCTCGAAAACTACGATCAGAATTCATCGACTGAACTTCCTTTGATCAAATACCTCTATCATGGTGGATACGCATTACCGGATAAGGCTCAGGTCAACATGCCCGATTTTTATATCAGCATCGACTTTGTGTACAATTCCGCCAACGGACCGGTTTTGATTTTATGCGATGGAAGTGTTCACGATGAAGTGGAGCAGAAAAAACAGGATGAACACAAACGTCAGCTAATGCGCGATGCCGGATATGACGTTGTTGAATGGCATTACACCGAAAAGCTGGAGGACTTGGTCCAGCGCAGAAAAGATGTATTCAGAAAAATCAGCTAAACTATGAGCTCAACCACGATAAATAAACCCGGCAGCATGGTCAAATACCGGGAACGCGAATGGATTGTTTTGCCTTCCGAAGATGAAGACCTGATGGTACTTAAACCATTGGGTGGCTCTGACGAAGAAATAACAGCCATCTACCTGCCCCTTCAATCGATGCCGGGAGAAAAAGCTGAACCAGCCTCATTTGCATTGCCCAGCACGAATGATATTGGAGCCTTTGAAACCGCGAAGGTTCTGTTTGATGCTTCTCGCCTGTCGTTTCGAAATGCCAGCGGACCGTTTCGCTGTATGGGTAAACTCTCCTTCAGGCCACGGTCGTACCAATTGGTGCCTTTGGTTATGGCGCTCAAACATCAGGATGCCGTGCGAATGTTGATTGGTGATGATGTGGGTATCGGTAAAACGGTTGAAGCGTTGATTATTCTGAAAGAATTGATGGAACGCGGTGAAGTGAAGAAATTTGCCGTAATCTGTCCACCACATTTGTGCGAACAGTGGCAAAAAGAGTTGAAAGACAAGCTGGATATGGATGCCGAGATTATTCGCTCCAGTACTGCTGCTTCGCTGGACCGCAAACTTCCGGATGACCGGAGTGTGTTTTTTCATTTTCCGTATCAGGTGATTTCAATCGACTACATCAAAGCAGATAAACGCCGTGGAATCTTCCTGAACGACTGTCCGGATTTTATCATTGTGGATGAAGCACATACCTGTGCGCTGCCTGCCGGAGCATCGTCGAAGAACCAACAGCAGCGATATGCTTTGTTGCATGACATCGCGCTGAAAACCGACAAGCACATTTTGTTGCTCACCGCCACGCCACACAGCGGAAAGGATGATGAATTTAAATCGTTGCTGGGGCTGGTTAATCCGGAGTTCAGGACTTATAATTTCGAAAGTCTGGACCAAACTAATAGGAGAAAAATTGCCCGTCATTTTGTACAGCGGAAACGCGAAAACATCAAGCGATGGCTGAAAGAAGAAACGCCGTTTCCTGATCGGGATTCGAAGGAAATTGGATTTTTCCTGGCACCCGAATACAAAGATTTTTACCAGGTGATGCTCGATTTTGCCCGTGGATTAAGCAAGGAAGGCGAAAAGAAAAATACTGCTCGAATCCGCTATTGGGCGGCACTGGCTTTGCTTCGCGGAGTGATGTCGAGCCCCGCAGCAGGATACGAAATGTTGCTGAACCGGCAGTCGAAAAAATTGAGTGCAGATGAACTCATCGACATTCAGGAACAGGAAAATCCGCACATCGAAAAGTTGTTTTTTGATACCGATAGCAGTCAGGCTGAATTGATTGATATTGCCGATCTGGAAGAATCGGAACTGGAAGAAATCACAGTTCTTTGCGAGCAGATTCAAACACTGGCCTGTCTGGGAAAAGACAACAAAGCCAAAGCTGCCCTGAAGATCATTACTGGTTGGGTAAATGAGAAAGAGGTATGTAATCCGATCATCTTCTGTAAGTACATCGCTACAGCCAAATATCTGGGGAAAATCTTAAAGGAAAATCTTCCGGCGAAAATTGATGTACAGACCATTACTTCTGAATATGCCGATGAGCAACGAAAAGAAGCCATCGACCTGATGGGAAAAAGTGAAAAGCGCGTTTTGGTAGCTACCGATTGTTTGTCGGAAGGGATCAATTTGCAGGAGCAATTTACCGCCGTGCTGCATTACGATTTGCCATGGAACCCTAACCGCATAGAACAGCGGGATGGACGTGTTGACCGTTACGGTCAGGATGCTCCGGTTGTTAAATCGTATTTGCTTTGGGGCGAGGACAATCCCATCGACCAGATTGTTTTGAAGGTTATTATCCGTAAAATCCGCGATATACAAAAGGCAACCGGTGTCTCCATTTCCATTGGCGAAGATAACCAGTCGATTATGGATGCCGTGTTGAATGAAATTCTGGTAGCCGATAAAAAAGCGGTTGACCAGGGCGTACAGATGAGACTCTTCGATGATAAGATTACCAACGAACTGGAAGCTGCCCGTCAAAAAGCCGAAAACCTCCGGAGTATTTTTGCACACGAAGCCATCAAGCCTGAAACCATTGAGGCCGATTTGAAAAGTGTGGATGAAGCCATTGGAGACATGGATTCGGTGGAACATTTCGTGATCAATGCGGTAACGCATCTTCAGGCTACTATCCGGAGAGATTCGGAAGGTTATTTGCTTTTCCCTCAAAATTTACCCCATCACCTGAAAGCTCATTTCGGAAATGAAACCGAAGTGAAGGTGAGTTTCGATTCGCCCACGCCAAAAGGTTACCGGTACATCGGACGAAACCATCAGTTTGTGGAACAACTGTGTCAGTTTCTGCTGGCCCTGGCTTTCAACGGACATCAGGAATACGAACCGGTTGCCCGGGTGGCCGAAATCCAAACCGATAGTGTCAGCCTGAAAACCACGCTGGTGATGTTCAGGGTTCGGAATGTGATTAAGGAGGTTTTGGGAAACCGCGAAGTGATTGCCGAAGAAATGTATTTGTGGGGCTACGAAGGTTCGGGTGACAGCGCGCGTTCCATTCAATTTCAGGAGGCCAAACAGTTACTTCTGAATGCCCGGAGTTTGAGTAACCTGCCCATTGAACGGCAGAAAGAAGATCTGGAAAGGGAGTTGGTACATTTCGACGAACTGAAAGGACGGTTTATGGATTTAGCCATCGAACGGGCCGAAAATCTGATTGAAGCTCATGGACGTTTCAAGGAACTGGTGGGAGGACGCCGCTACGAAAAGGCTACTCCGGTGCTGCCTCCCGATGTGATGGGAGTTTATATCCTGATGCCAAAACCTAAAATGAACATCTAGCCATGCAATACACTGCCATCAACATACAGGGAAACATTGTTTCGGGCGAAATTCTGGAAAAGATCCGGACCGAAGACACCAAACACCAGTCGCAGGCCGATTTTGGTCTCGACCGAAATACCAGCATCCGCGACGAGATTGGGATTGCCTGGTCGGCTGCAAGGGCGCACTGGTCGGCTTTCCAGATGCGGCGCGAACGACTGAAAGACAACGACAGCGGAACCTCCGAAACACGTCAGGGCTGGATGATTCCGTTTCTGCGCGAATTGGGCTACGACCTCGAAAAATCGACCTCCGAATTCATCAACGGAAAATCGTATGCCGTCAGTCACAGGGCTGCCAACCGCGACGGATTTCCAGTTCATCTGGTGGGAATTAACCAATCGCTCGACAAACGGCCCGAAGTGGGCGGAACCCGTTTAAGTCCTCATGCCTTGTTGCAGGAATACCTGAACAACAACGAGCACTTGTATGCCCTCATTTCGAATGGTCGTTTTGTTCGTTTGCTGCGCGATGCTACCCGTCTTTCGAGGTTGAGTTACCTCGAATTCGATCTGGAACGCATCATGGAGGAAGACCTGTTTGCTGAATTTGCGCTGCTTTTCCGTGTGATTCATGCAAGCAGGATGCCTGTAACCCGCGACTCCGGAGAAGAAGCGTTTATTGAATATTACCACCAGGAAGCCTTGAGTTCCGGTTCGCGTATCCGTGAAAAATTGAGCGAAGCGGTGGAGAAATCGCTGAAACTGCTGGCCAATGGTTTGCTGAAACACCCTTCGAATACCGATCTCCGGAATTTGGCTTTGCAGGGAAACCTGAAGCCTGATGCTTATTATTTGCACCTGCTGCGACTGGTTTACCGCGTTTTGTTCCTGATGGTGATTGAAGAACGGCAACTGATTTATCCCGATAAGCGTGACGAAGCCACCAACAAACTGAAAGACTTTTATTACCGGTTTTACAGCATCAACCGGCTCACGAGACTGGCCGAAAAGCTGATTTATGTCGATCCGCGAAAAACCGACCTTTGGAAATCGTTGCTGGCCACCTTTCAGTTGTTCGAGAACGGAACATACAGCCAGCGACTGGGCATCCAGCCGTTAGGCTCGGGCTTGTTTGATTCGGATGCGCTGGGAAATTTGTCGGTGCAGAACCTCGATAACGGAACTTTGCTGAATGTGCTTCAACTGTTGGTGACCTTCGAAAATGAGAACCACCAGCGGGTGCGTGTGAATTATGCCGACCTTGATGTGGAAGAATTTGGTTCGGTGTACGAAGGTTTGCTCGAATACGATGCCAGCCTGAAAGAAATTAACGGACAACCCACTTTTTCGTTCATTACCGGCGATGCCCGTTCCAGAAGTGGTTCGCATTACACTCCCGAAGAACTGGTAAAACCACTCATCAAACACTCCCTCGATTACATCATCGAAGATCGCCTGAAAGTCCTCCCAACCGTCATTGCGATTCCGAGTGCTCGGGAGAAGCAATCTCAAATTGAACAACAATTGCTTTCCATCCGCGTTTGCGACGTTGCCTGCGGCTCCGGCCACATCCTTTTGAGTGCAGCCCGACGCATTGCCGTTGAACTGGCCTGTGTACGCGAAGGTGCCGAACAACCTTCACCAACCTATTTCAGGGCTGCCATGCGCGATGTAGTAAAAAATTGTATCTACGGGGTGGATAAAAACCCGCTGGCTGTAGAGCTCTGTAAAGTGGCCTTCTGGCTCGAAAGCCACAACCCAGGCGAACCGTTGGGATTCCTCGATCACCACATTAAATGCGGAGACTCCATTGTGGGGCTGGCTCACCGAGAAGAGTTGGAAAACGGCATTGCCGATGATGCTTTTAATACCTTGCCGAAGGATGAAAAAGAAATTGCTGCCGCCTTTCTAAAAAGGAACAAACAGGAACGTCGGAAACGCGAAGATAAGCAAGCCGGCACTCAGTTTAAATTAACCGATACCATTGACAATACGGTACAGGAAAGTGTAACCGAATACCGCTCGTTTAATCAATTGCCCGAACATACTCCTGATGAAATTGCAGTAAAAGCCCGAGCATATCGGAAATTCACTAATGGTAAAGGCTATAACTTTCTAAAAGCAATGGCCGATACACAGGTCGCACAGTTTTTTATCCCGAAAACCATTGCAAACAAAGATCGACTGATTACCGATAGCGATTATCTGACCATTCTTCAGGGTTTTGGAGGATGGCAAAACCAACAAACCGCATATGCAGCAGTGGTTGCCCAAGAAAAAAGATTTTTTCATTGGTTTTTAGAGTTTCCTGAAGTATTTCAGAATGGTGGTTTTGATTGTGTGTTGGGAAATCCACCTTTTCTTGGTTTTAGTAAATTGACTGGTAGTTTTGGTCATGATTTTTTAAATTGGGTGAAATATTCATTCTCTCCTGCGAAAGCTGTTGATATAGTAACGTATTTTTTTAGAAGGATTTTTGATACATTATCATCAAATGGATTTCAAGCTTTAATATCAACAAACACAATTGCTCAGGGAACTGCAAGAGAAGGAGGACTTGAATTTATTTTAAATAATGGTGGTGAAATAACATTTGCAATTAAGTCAATAAAATGGCCTGGGAAAGCTGCCGTTGAAGTTTCCTTAATTTCGATTCACAAAGGGAAATGGAGTAAAGGTTGTTATTTAGGGTTAAAGAAAATATCAAAGATATCATCCTATTTAGAAGAAGATCAAGGCTTAAGCTCACCGTTTACTCTAATACAGAATGGTAATAAAAGTTTTGAAGGAAGTAAGCCTTATGGTTTAGGATTTCTATTGGAATCGACAGAAGCATTTTCCTTAATATCGAAAGACAAAAAAAATTCTGAAGTGATTTTCCCATATTTAAATGGACAGGATTTGAATAATGACTTTGCTCAAAGACCTTCAAGATGGGCAATTAGCTTTTTCGATAGGTCAGAAAATGAATCTAAGGAGTATTATGAATGCTATTCAATCATAGAGGAAAAGGTTAAGCCTGAAAGGCAAAGGTTGAAAGCCGATGGCAGTTTTGAATTGAGAGAACCAATGCCTACTCGTTGGTGGCAATATGGTGAAAAAAGACCGGCATTATATAGAACAATTAAAAACATGGACAGGGTAATTGTTATTGCCAAGACTAGTAAAACGGTTGCTTTCTCATTCACTTCTACAAATCAGATTTTGAATTCCAATCTAGCAATTATTGCATTTCAAGAATCAAGATATTTTGCAATTCTTCAATCATCTTTTCATTTTTATTGGTCAATGAAATATTGTACCACAATGAAAACCGATTTGATATACATAATTTCCAACACTTTTGAACCCTATCCTTTTCCTGTAAATCCGACTTTTGGAATAAAACAGAACTTAGATAAAATAGGCGAAACCTACCATGAACACCGTCGCCAGTTGATGCTAAAAATACAGTTAGGTCTGACCAAAACCTACAATGCCTTCCATGCCAAAGAGATCAGACCGGGTATTACCACTTTGGCTTTAGAGAACCTCGATAAAAAAGCGATTGAAAAACAATACGGCAAAGAAGTCTGGAACCTCTGGAACCACCTGCAAAAAAGCCAAGATACCTGCACTATCGAAGAAGCCATTGCCGGTATCATCCGGCTCCGCGAGTTGCATGTGCAAATGGATAGCGCCGTGCGGGAGGCGTATGGGTGGGCCCCTTCGACAAGCTCAGGGAGCGGTGCAGCAATACAGCTGCGTCATGATTTTTACGAAGTCGATTATTTGCCCGAAAACGATCGCATCCGCTACACCATCCACCCCGATGCCCGCAAGGAAATCCTCAAACGGCTGCTGGAGCTGAACCACCAAATCCACGAGGAAGAAGTAAAAGCCGGCTTGTGGGATAAGAAAAAGGCAGGGAAGAAAGAATATCCGACAAAGGGTTTTGAGTTGGGGGATGTGGTGAAGGAGGATGAAAGGGGATATGGGCAGGGGAGGTTGTTTTAAAAAAAAAACCTAAAATATATGGCCAGTTATTTCTCTTTTATTGGAAAAAATATAGAACCACTATCTCAAAATAAAAGACATAGTAGATTAATGATGCCTTATCAAGGTCAATTAGCGAGGGCATTTTTCACTAAATACAAAATTAAATTACCATTGGCTAAAGGCGTACTTCTCGATGAAACAAAAATTTTACATGGTAAAGTTTTTTACATCCATAAAGTAAAAGATAAGAAGGATGCTGATAATATTAGCAAACCTCTTTGGGATGCCTTACAAGAAATCGGATTTTACAAAAATGATAATCAGATATTACATATTCAAGCTGTTAAGATCGATGCAAAAAAGCTTGAAAATGAAATTTTGTCGTTTGATTTAACAGATGTGAAAGATCCTGATTTTTCAGAATTAGTTTATTTTATCCTAGATCCTGCGAATTCAAACAAACGGCTATTATACATTCGAATTAGTGATTTTGAAAGTGAAAATGTAAAATTTTGAAGTATGAAAAGAGAAGTGTTATCAATTGAAGAAAGTTTGGTCGAAATGGAGTTGTCCAAGATAGTAGATAAATACAAAAAAGAAGGTTTTACCTTTATAAGAGAGAAGCTCTCAAAAAATTATGTCTTTGATTTATTTGCAGAAAATAAGAAAACTGGGGAGAAGATCGTTTTCGAAGTTAAATCAGAGAAACATATCTCAAAGAGGATAATTCAAGAAATGTATAAAAGAAAAGAATTTTTAAAATTAGAATTTCCTGGGGTAAAGTTCATTCTTGTGGTAGCCAGAAAATCTGAGCCGTCATTTATTAAGCCATCTGCTTTAAATAAGTTGCTACTTTCATATATTATTCAGAATAAAAAAATAATAGCTCAAATAAAGAGGATCATTCCAGAATTTTTAGAAAAGGCGAATTGTGTTGTTTCTGATGTTGAATTATCAAAAATAGATTTCAACGATTTCAAAGATATTAATATGATAGGTTATGGGACTTTTATGTTTTGGAGCTATTTATCTAATGAAGAGTTTGAAGGAAAATCCTTTAGTGACGGGTTACCCTTCCGATTTAATATTAATCTTACATATACTGGTCAATTTCCATTTGGATATCAAATCACCAATAATAGCAAGATTGAATTTGATTTTTCTGAATTTCAACGTGACTAAATTAATGTATAATATGAATATTTATAACTGAATGACGATCAATCAAAAGTTATTTAGAACCAAATCACCAAAAGATGGTAATATGAAATCGAAAATCGGGCATGGAAATAAATTATTATCTAAATTAATATAGACTATGTCTAATGCTAGGATAATTATACGATCTCCGGAAGAGTCTCATAAGGCATTTATCTCTCAGTTTCTAAATGCAAAAGTCTCAATTGAGGATAGGGATATCGAAAATGATATATATTTTAAACAAGATAATTACAAAGTTGATAAGCTCTTTTTTAAAGATATTCATTTTAATGGACAGCTCTTTTTCGATGGGTGTGATATAAGAGATGGGATCAAATTTATTAACTGTACTTTTGAAAAAGCATTGGTTTTCCATCGCTGCAAAACTAAAAAAAGTGATTACGATTTTTTACCAGGAGATAAGTCAATAGAATTCATTGATTGCAAAATCAATTTACAGATAGATGTTCGATTTTGTAAGTTTGAAGGAGGAATTATTTTTAACAATTGTACGATAGAAGATGCTTATTTCGAACAATTTATTGTTTCTATTGGAGGTGGTATTGAGTTCAGGAATTCAACTGAAGTAAACAAATCAATTCGTATAATTAACTGCAATTTATCAAACGGTGGAATTCGTCTTAATGGTAGCACTTTTAAAGGGGCTCTTAGATTCGAAAATAATACCCTTGGATCTTATGACTTCACCTTTTCAAATTTTATAAAAAATATCTTTATCTGGGCAGGATATTGTACTTCTATTACCTTTTATAAAAGTCAGTTTGAAGAAGATTTCACCATCCAAATTGTCAAAGTAAAAGATTCAGTGTCTATTATTGAATGTGAGTTTAAGAAAATATTCAAAATAGAATTGGATGAAAAGAATGGAAATAAGAGAGGATTAATAAATTCCATCTATCTAAGTCAGACGGATTTTCTTAATGTTTTCTCTTTAAAAAAATTCAAAACTGATAAGTCATCGATAAAGAAAATAGATTTGATATTTCAAAACTTAAATGGATCATTTCATTTTGATGATATTTCTATTGAGGAACTACATATTTCAGGTTATAATATTAGTTCTCGTGTTGTCCTTGAAAATGTAGTTCTTAAAAAATTTGACCTCGAAAAATTTAGAAATTCTGGCAGTATAGATTTTATTAATGTCAGACCAGATGGAGCTAATAGTATGATAAGTTTTAAAAGTTCCATCTTGGGGTCTTTTGCTTTTGTCAATTGTCAATTAGATACATATCAGCAATATGAAATTCATGATTCCATTTTCGATCAAGTAATTTCATCTGGTACTAAGTGGTTTGATTTTAATCAAATTGCTAGGAATTTAAAACCTCTCAACCGAAATTGGTTAAAACTTTTGCAGCGATATATCAAGATTAAGGTTTTTTTCTTCAATGTTTTTAAAACGAGAATCGATATAGAGAAAACACCTAAAGTATTAAAAATTGAAAGACAAATTTTAGTTTCAATTTTCAAAACTATAAATTGGATTAGTTGTCTATTTTTCAACATCAAAATGCTTTTCTTTAATCTTCTCCCTGACAATGGAGATATCCAGAAATTATATCAAATTCGGGAAATATTCAGACAATTAAAAGTCTCGATGGACAAACAAGGTAATCGTATTCAAAGCCTTTTCTTTCAAAGCCAAGAATTCAATGCCTACGAAAAGGAACTAAGGCTATCTCACCGAATCTGGAAACCAGAACGTCTTATTTTATGGTCAAACAGATCAAACTCACACGGACAGGACTGGCTAAAACCGATATTCTTGGGCATATTATTTACAGGCTTATGGTTCATTTTTATGGTTATTTCTATGAATCCAAACTTAGGGATACACTGGCCATGGAACTGTAACTTTTTAACTACCTATAAAATTTATGTAGAGTACTTTAAAGGCGTTCCTGATTTATTCAATCCTACCTTCCGGTTAGATCTTGTTTTCGCTACACAGACTAATGAATTTACATTCTCGACATACTTTTGGGCTCTAATTCAACGAATTAGCATTTCATATTTCATTTTCCAAACTATCTCAGCATTTAGAAAATATATGAAATAGATGGCATTCAACTAAACTAAACTTAAGAAATTACGATCAATAATGGGAAAAGTAAAACAAAAATCAGATGGCAAGGGTAGTCTTAAGGACATGCAATTGCTCATCAATGAGCATCCGGATTTGCTGAATAGCAATATAAGACAAAACATCCCATCACTTAAAAATATTCAAATTGGATGGTTGTCGCCTCTTAAAAATGATAATTATTCCGAATATAAAGATGACGATTTCATCAACCTACTTGGACTTAATTTAACAAAACCATTATCAAACTTTTGGCCTCAAAAAGGGCCACAGTGGGATGCACTAGGAAAATCCAAAAATGGTAATGTATTCCTAATAGAAGCAAAGGCAAATATTCCTGAAATTGTATCTGGTCCAACTGGAGCTAGGATAAAATCAAAAATGCTAATTAATAAGTCTCTAATAGAGACTAAAATATTCTTAAATATCAATAATGATATGGATTGGAGTCACAAATTCTATCAATATACGAACCGTCTAGCACATTTGTATTTTCTAAGAGAACAGAATAATGTGCCTGCTTGGTTAGTCAACATCTACTTCATCAATGATAAAACTGTCAATGGTCCAAAAACAGAGGAAGAATGGCTCGGAGCAATAAGAGTAATGAAATGCTATCTTGGAGTTGGGCACCATAAACTTTCGAAATACATGATTGATATTTTTATAGATATAGAGGCGTTTAAAGACTAAGAGACTGACGATATATCACTTGCTTTTCCATTAAATTATACAAAACATGATATGACTACATTAACCAATAAAATTGAAGCCCACGACCGAAGTATCGACGAAGTTTTAAATAACAAAAAGTACACGGTAGATTACTTTCAACGCGAATTTAAATGGGAAGAGCGCCATATTGAACAATTGATTTCTGACCTTACTTCCACGTTTATGGAATATTTCAGACCGACACATTCGCCCAAAGAAGTTGCCAATTACAATTCGTATTATTTGGGCCCTTTTGTTGTAAGTGTAAAAGATGGTCATCGCAGCATTATTGATGGTCAGCAAAGATTGACTTCATTAACTCTATTCCTCATATATCTTAATCATCTGCAAAAGGGTATTGGTTTATCAAAAATCCTTGAGCCATTAGTCTTCTCGGAGATGTTTGAAGAAAAAACGTTTAACATCCAGGTCCCTGAGAGAGAAAAATGCCTGAATGAATTATATAAGAAAGGCGAATACAAACTGTGTGATGATGATGATGAATCTACCCAGAATATGGTAAATCGTTATCAGGATATTACTCAATCTTTCCCTGAGGAACTGAAGAATGGAGCATTATCGTTCTTTATTGATTGGCTGAAATACAGGGTAATATTGGTCGAGATAATTGCCTATTCAGATGAAAACGCGTATACCATCTTTGAAACAATGAACGATCGTGGGTTAAATTTAACTCCAGCAGAAATGCTTAAAGGATTCATTCTCTCAAAATTTACCGATAAGGACAATAAGAAACGCCAAAAGGCAAATGAACTTTGGAAGGAGTCGATGCAAAAACTTCATATTTACGATAAGGATGAAGATCAGCGATTCTTCCAGTCCTGGCTTAGGGCACAATACGCAGTAACTATCAGACCAGGGAAAGCAGAATCGAAAAATGAAGATTTCGAAAAGATTGGAACCCGTTTTCATAGCTGGTTTCGGGAGAACCTCGATAAAATTGGCCTTGGAAATGAAAAGCCAGAAAGTTTTGAACTATTCATTGAAAAAGATTTCAAATTCTTTTTAAAGCAATACTTGACTATAAAGAAGTCCGAACAAACATTTAATGCTTCGCTGGAATACATATATTACATTAATCGGTGGGGTATTGCAGATTCTTTACGGTATCCGTTATTGCTGGCACCTTTAAACAAGGAAGATGATGATGAACTCATTATCAAAAAAATGAACCTTGTGGCTAGATACATTGAAACATTTGTTGTTCGAAGGTCGCTTAATTTTAGACTTTTTGCAGCCAGTTCGATCCGATATACGATGTACTCGCTGGTTAAAGAAATCAGAAATAAAAATTTGCTTGAACTTACCACAATTTTAAAAGGTAAGCTGGACTCAATGGAGGAAACCATTGATGGAATGACGAGATTTAGATTACACGGACAAAATGCGTGGTTTATAAAGTTCCTACTCTCACGTATGACTTCATTTGTTGAAAGACAAGCAGGTGATGGATCAACATTTGAAAAATATTATTACAATCCGGGTGGAAAACCATTTGAAATTGAGCACATATGGGCAGATTCTTTTGAGGATCACAAAGATGAATTTGATCAGGAAACAGAATTCATCGAAATTAGAAATCGTATCGGAGCTTTACTTTTATTACCTCGTGGCACAAATCAATCATATGGTAAAAAACCATATTCCGAAAAAATAGCCCATTACATTAAAGAAAATCTATTAGCAAAAACACTTTGTGAAGGAACATACCTATCAAACCCCAATTTTCTGAATATGAAGGAAGCACTTACCCTACCTTTTAAGCCGCATACTCAGTTTAAAAAACAAGATATTGCTGAAAGACAAAATCTATATAAAGAAATTTGCAAAAGGATATGGTCATGGGAATAATGAATAAAAAAGCAGATCAAGCTTTCTTTGAAAATGGAGTTTTTGAATCCGTTTTAGAAGAAATTATTGCTTCCCAGAAAATAGATCCGACAAGAACATTCTATTTGCAGCCTAATGCTGAAAAGATTATTCGTGGTCTTAACGATTATACTCCGGGAGGAGATAATAAATGTGTTTTCTATGCTTCTACAACAAAAGACCTAGCTCATGCAAGGTACACGGCTGAGCTTATTGGTTGGGAAAACAAGCAAGAGCTTACCTCCCAAAGAATGGCAGAACTTGAGGAGCATATTTCTCAATTTCAACCCAAGGAGGAAGGAATCTATCTTGAAAGTAGCGGCAAGAAATGTGTTAATTTGATTTCTATAAAAAATCTCAGAAAATTAGCTCATCCAATTCCTGTAAATCGATTATTCAAAATAAGTGATGGTACAGCGTTAAAACCTCGAACTCAAGCTGGAGGTTGGAGTTATGTTTATCCATTACCCAGCGGAGATTCAGGGGACTATATTTTAAAAAGTGTTTTGGAAAATGAGTTAGCCGTCGATGTTAAAACATCACTATCAAGTAGTAATGAAGCCAGAAACTCCCGGTTAGAATCAGCCCCACGATATCCTGAAAAAATAATAGTTGTATCAACTGGTTTTAGAAGGAATAGTGATGTAATTGCCGAAGTTTTAACAAGAGCTAATGGCAAATGTGAGTTATGCCATGGGGATGCACCTTTCCTCAAAGCTTCGGATGAAACTCCGTATCTGGAAGTCCATCATTGGACTCCACTTGCTGAAAATGGAGAAGATACCGTTGCAAATGCTGCTGCTTTATGCCCCAACTGTCATAAACAAGCACATTTCGGGCAGAATAAGGAGTACATAAAAGATAGCAGAAGGCTTACTTAGATTGTAATGTTTGACGACGAAAACGAAGAAGTAGATCCTAAAGAACTACCTATCTATAAGAAGGGAATGGAAATTTTTGAGGTTGTAAATCGAATCTGCGAACTTATTCCGGATGAAGATGAAATGCTTGGTCATGTTAAAGGTATCATATTAGAAGATGCTATGCTTTTAACAGTAAAAATTGCCGGAGCAACTGGAGGTCAGTTGTACGACATTAAAATGGAGTGCGCTGCCATTATCCGAAAGGCAGCACGTGAACTGATGATCCAAAATCACTCCCTCGAAATGTTTGGTTTCGAACATCTGGAATATTTTCAGATTGTCAGAGATTTGATTGAAGAATACCGTTTACTCTTCATCGATTGGGTGGCCGGATTTGACAAATGGGATTACATCATCGATCGCTGGGGTTTATTTAATCCTCCGGGGGTTGGGCCGTTTGACAAAGATCCAGAGGATGATATTTCGTTCAATGGGTTTGATGATATTCATTCTTAAATTCAGCCGTTAGGATTTAGTGCTATATGAGCTAACTGTTGTTCAAATTACCCCTTTTCATTATTCAGAATATCGTAAGAGCTTTTCTACTAATACTGTCACTTTTGGGGGACGGATAACAACTGGAATTTGCTTAGTCGAAAAGTAAGCTGTACTCCAATAATTAGGTGTGTTGTGCAAATTCGATGACACTATACCCCTTTGAGAAATTTTTCAAAATGGGGAAATACCCCCCGGGGGTCTCCTGAACAATATTGGTTTAATCCTTCCTTTAAGAAAATAATTAGTACTCCTTGTCCAACTTAAAAATGCTCACCTGAGACATAAACCCATTTCTGGTTTTCTCGCTTGAATAGCGATTTCTCATGTCTTTCCTGCATTTTCCCAGCTTCCATGTACAAAGCCCGGAATTCAACAAAGCCGATATCATCACTTGCTTCTCCTGATTGAGTATTCAAAATCACGAGGCCCATCCAGTGAACTGATTCTGCCCATTTTTGGATGGATTTTCGCTCTTTTGCGGGACGTGTCTCCGAATGATGGCTTAGCATCAAATAATCGACATTTGTCAGGGTAAATGCCACATAACGCGATCGCATTAACTCCAGACAAGTTGTTGCATCTTTTTTCGCGCTAATGATCAATTCACAGCACTGATCGTAGGACTGACGAGATCCGCAAGGACATGACTTATTCATAATTCGCATTTCTTATATTCAACAATCGGCATATTTCAACTTACAATTTACTTAGCGCTTGATACAAGGGACAATCATTTACACTCATTTTCCCTTCTCTGTAATTAGCCAATAGGAGAATTGACTGTTGAGAGAAGGATCTTCTTACAGCCCTGCGCTCCCCTTTAATACGGGCAATTTTCAGACTGTCGTATGCCGTAGTTTGATGTCGCATCCAAGCTATTACTGCCAAAGAAGCCCTTTCTTCAATGGGGATCATTTGGGTACGTGCCACTGTTCCACTGCCTACTGGTATTGCATGAGTAGTTACAGCTCTGGCGAGTTTCTTCCCCGTCTCCTTATAATCATCGTGAAAATTCAGGAAGGCTTCAATGGCTATACAAAATTCTTCTTCATATTGGCCTTGCTTCTTCTCCCTTCTGTCAAGTTCCGATATTCGCTTCTTCTTATAGTCCTCAGTTAAACGAACCGACCTAACTTCTTCCTGTGCACGGGTAATTGTATTTGCAGGTGCCCATATTCCAAGCGAGATCGTTCGTTTTCCCTTCTTAACTTCAACCCTCCAAAACAGACCTTCTGAAGTAACTTTCCGGGTTAATCCTGTATCACCGGCTGGAAGAAAAGTCCAGCTCGCTGGAGAAACCAGAGATTCTCCCTTTTCTCCAATTAAACATCCATTGTTCCCTGGTCTTACGGTACGCTTACCTATCTCCATAATCTCCATTTTCAGCTTACAAAAGTAACGTTTCACTATAATCAGGAAAGGGCAGTCGGGGTAATAATCATCTGAACATGTCTTAAACCAGTTTCCAAGAAAGCTAAATTCTTCAAGCAGCCGCTAGGTATTTTGAAGTATTAGACTCACAAAGGGTTTTCTACGGGATTTTTCGAAGTTTTGTCTTTTGTATCGCAAGGGAACAAACACACAAAAACTGGAACAGAAAGTAGCCGAAGTTTGGTTTGTTTAACATTAAATCTGATCAGGATTTTTTAGTCAAAAAAAGTCATTTTTTTTGAGTGGGTGCATGTATAATGCAACAACGATTTTAGTTTATGATTAGTGGTGATTTATTGCGCAATTCCAACTTAATTTTGGTGCCTTTTTTCATCTTTTCTTGAGAAAATTCTATTGTCACTTTGAACTAAAGATGAAATTTTTCTGGTTGATCAGGACCAGACAAAAGAAATGGCGTATTTCCACTAAAACCCACTAAAAAATTGAGATTTTTCCCATTTGTGTATTCTGCACTTCGCGGCTATCAAAAAAGGTCACTTTTTGCCCAAAATAGTATTCTGAGGAATAGGAGTCCCTTACAATAATGCAACAACGATTTTCATAGGTTTTGGGCTACCCAAAAATCACACACTTTCAAGCTTTTTTTACACAGTAAGGGCACAATTTCTTCACTTTTTTACTTTTTTTCGACTTTTCCAACACACCCTATAACCGCGATTGTTATATAAATTAAGAGACTAGGATTCTAAAATCGTATTCATTTTTTTTATAATCAACTTTATTATAACAAAAGGGAATGCGGCTGAGTAGGGTCGGTGTTATATAATCGCGTTTGTTATAGCCTGTAATCCAAGGTATTTAACTAGCGAATTAGTCTGTACAATTTGAAAATACTGTTGTTAAAAGGCGCAAGCTCTATTTTACTGCGGGCAAGTGTGAAATTAAATATTTAATTAGCCCACTTTAATAATCGTATACTATCACCTACCTGAAAATCGTATAACCTACTACAAACAAAAGCCGCACCATTTTTAATCGAATATTCAAACCCTTCCAGAAATGGTATGGCTCCAGCAGCATTTGTTTTAAAAGCAATTCAGGGGATGTTTACATTTTTAATCAATTCAGCAAATTCTTCTTGCTTTCGGCACCAAAGGTTCTAATGAAATTTCATGTATTTTCAATTTCAATTAGATGTACAGACCAGTAGATATCATTATGAAAGGACTTAAAGTAAAAGTCCGGATCCAACTTCCAGGATTATGTCGTAACCCGGTTTTTCGTTACATTAGATGAGGTTTCAATCGGATTCCACTCCTACACCCCTTTCAATCCAACTTTAACTAAATTAGATTTAATAAACAATTCTCTTTCTTCCTTAGGATACCAGATCTTATTGCCAATTTGCACATACCCTATTTTCCCTTCAGCTCTCCATTCAGCTAGTGTTCGTAGTGAAACTTTCCAATTCCGAGTTAAGTCTGAATTATCCCACATTTCATCACTATCTCTGCTTTTTTTGATGTCTGTCAACTCATTTCTTATGAATTGAATTTGATCAAATAACTCTTTATGCAAATTTTCAAGTTCCTTATTCCACATATTAGGCCTGATTTATCTTTATATTTCTACCAGCCAACAATGATTCAAAAATTTCACCTTCTTGATAAAACCAGGTAGAACCTAATTTATAGGCGGGGAGTGTCTTGTTAATTCTCATTGTTTGTAAAGTACTATCCGAGATTCCTAACATTTCCCTTACATCACTGCTTCTAAGCCACTTTATTGGCTTTTCATCACTTCTCATCTGTTTATTATCCATTACTTATTTTTTTGTTGTTACATTAACAATATAATAACAAAAAATAACGAATCAAACAAGACATCTGGGTAAAATTTTAATGAATTAACACATTTCATTGAAGAAGTTTTGTGCTTCTGAATTGAATAACTTAGTGGCCATGGCTTTTTACGATATTCTCGTGCCCCTTATTTGTTCAGTGCCCAGATTTTTTCCATTTAGGGCTTTCTCAAGCTGTTCCATATCCTTTGAAATTTTCGTATCAACCACTTTACTGTAGATCTGAGTTGTTTTTAGGGAAGTGTGTCCAAGCATTTTTGACACTGTTTCAATTGGAACTCCATTTGTCAATGTTACTGTAGTTGCAAAGGTATGGCGTCCCAAATGCATAGTTATATGTTTGTTTATTTCACACAATTCAGCAATCTCAGATAAATATGAGTTAAGTTTCTGATTACTTCTTATTGGTAACAATTTATTTTCTGAAACGCATTCAGGATCGTCACTATACTTTTCAATGGTTGCCAAAGCCTGAGATAACAAAGGAATACTGGCACGGGTGCCTGTTTTTTCGCGATAATAGATTATCCAACTTTTCCCATTTATACCTTTTGAAATACTCTCACGAGTTAACAACTTTAAATCTGAATAAGCTAAACCTGTATAACAGACAAAAATAAAAACATCACGCACTTGCTCTAAGCGTTTGATCCTGAATACATGGTTTTCAATTCTGTTAAGCTCATCCGAAGAAAGATAACCACGGCTTACTTCTTTACTTGCTGTTTTATGTTGTGAAAAAGGATCTCTTTCCATATAACCCATAAGCATCGCAAAGTGGATCACTTTCTTAAGCTGTTTGAGATGCTTCATTACAGTGTTGTGGACAATATTAAAATTGGTTTTTAAATAAATTTCGAAACGGCGAATGAAAAGGAGATCTAATTTTGATAGCGCAATGTCGTTACAAACGTAATCCTGATTTAGGAATAACTTAAGTCTTATCAAAGTGTTTGTATATTGATCAATTGTGCTACGCTTATATTTTTGGCCTTCCTCCTGCTTAATCAAAACATTATTCATTTCAAAAACCTGCACGAGGTAATATTTCTTCACGTCTTTCCCCATCAGGGAATCCTTCAATCTTGAGGCGGTAATTTCTTCGCCCTTTTCCGTGAAAGAATTAAAATCCCGGTTTATTCGATTCTCCAATCCATCCAAATAATCATTCAGAATTCTAGCTGATTCTGATCGGCCTTTCACGCGCTGTGTACCTGAATCCCATTTAGAAAGTTCAACTTTCTTGTTTGTCGAGATTTCGGCCCGCTTTCCATTCACCGTTATTCTAAGATAAATTGGGGCTTCGCCTGCACTATCTTTTTTGTTCCTTCTCACGATGAATAAAATACTGAGTTCGTAATTCATTTTATTTGCATTAAGTCAATACATTAATTTACTCAAAATCGATGAAAATTTGAAGTGCAAAATGATGCAATAGAATGCAAATAATGAAGTAGTTACAGCGGCATTCGGGACCTATTTCTGATTTTAAAAAATAGGTCCCGAATTGTACACCTTTATTTCGAGGAAAATCGTGAATTTCACTGGTTGGTAAAAACAAAAAACGCCTGAAATTCATTGATTTCAAGCGTTATTGTGAATTTTACTTATCAAATAGGCTCTCCAGGTAGGACTTGAACCTACGACCTACGGATTAACAGTCCGCCGCTCTAACCAACTGAGCTACTAGAGAATTTGATTTTGGCTTCTCAGCCGTACTTTGTGAGTGGTTTTACTTTTAAAGCGTTGCAAAAATAGTAGCTTTTCCGAAAAGAAAAAATATTTTTGCAAAAAAATATTTTCATGAAACCATTTACTGGCGCACAAATCAAGAAAAAATCGGTTCTCGGAATCGGGAATGCCCTTATTGACGTTTTGATTACTATTACAGATGATGCTGTATTACAAAAATTTGGACTTCCCAAAGGAAGCATGACACTAGTGGATGCAATTCTTTCGGCTGAGATAAAAAAAGAAACAAAAAATAGTACACGAAGTATTCAAACCGGAGGTTCTGCTGCCAATACAGTGCATGGAATCGCAAAATTGGGGGGTCGATGTGGTTACATCGGTAAGATTTCGGAAGATGAATTTGGAAATTTTTATCTTGAAGACTTCAGGAATAACAATATCAATACCCACTTTTGCTACAGCGAAACCGGAACTGGTCATGCTACCGGATTAATCAGTCCAGATTCCGAGCGAACCTTTGGTACATATTTGGGTGCTGCTATGGAATTGACTGCAGAAGAGATGACTCACGAAATCTTTTGCGAATATGGTATTCTGCATATCGAAGGTTACCTGGTCCAAAACCATGCATTGATTGAAGCTGCGATGAGTATAGCCAAACAAAACGGGTTGCTGGTTTCGATTGACATGGCAAGTTTTAATATTGTGGAAGCAAACATCAATTTTCTTCACCGTATTATTCATGAATATGTGGACATCGTTTTTGCCAACGAAGAGGAAGCAACATCGCTGACAGGCAAAAATCCGGAAGAAGCATTACTTGAAATTGCTGAAATGTGCGCTATCGCAGTTGTAAAACTTGGAGCTCACGGTTCTCTGATTAAGTCGGGCGATCGCATCATCCGCATTGATGCTATTTCTGCAAAAAGTATCGACACTACAGGCGCCGGCGATATTTATGCCGCTGGATTTCTTTATGCCCTGACAGAAAATCTCGATCTCGAAGTAGCAGGAAAAATAGGTTCATTACTTGCCGGGAATGTGGTTGAAATAATAGGTGCCAAAATCCCGGAGGAAACATGGAACAAGCTTCTCCCTCAAATAGGATTGCTTAAAAAGAGTTGATCCATCAATCAGAATCTTAAATTATTCTAACCTGACCCTAGTTTTATAGGGGGCGTCAGTAATATCAGCGATAAAAACATATTTTTGTACACATTAAAATTAGCAAACAACATACAGCATGAAACGACTGAAAATCAAAGAAATCCTGAAGGGAGAATTAATTGGACAACAGGTAGTTGTAAAAGGTTGGGTACGAACCAAAAGAGGTAGCAAAAACGTCAATTTTATAGCGTTAAATGACGGTTCGACAATTCACAACCTTCAGGTTGTTGCTGATGTTGAAAAATTAGGTGAAGAATTACTGAAAGATATCAATACAAGTGCTGCTTTAGGTATCACCGGAGAATTGGTTGCTTCTCAGGGAAGCGGTCAGGCTGTTGAACTGAATGCCACTGAAATCATAATTTACGGCAAATCCGATCCGGACAAATACCCGATTCAGCCCAAAAAACATAGCCTCGAATTTTTACGTGAAAACGCTCATTTGCGATTCCGCACGGCAACTTTCAGCGCCATATTCCGCATTCGTCATGCTATGGCTTTTGCTATTCACAGCTATTTCAACAGCAAAGGTTTTGTGTATCTGCACACGCCAATTGTTACCGGATCTGATGCCGAAGGTGCCGGACAAATGTTCCGCGTTACCACGCTCGACGCTAAAAATCCACCACTTTTGGAAGATGGATCGATCGACTACTCTCAGGATTTTTTTGGAAAACCAACCAATTTAACGGTTTCTGGTCAGTTAGAAGGCGAGCTCGGTGCAACTGCTTTGGGCGAAATCTATACGTTCGGACCAACATTCCGTGCCGAGAATTCAAATACCGCCCGTCACCTGGCTGAGTTCTGGATGATTGAGCCTGAAATGGCATTCTACGAACTTCAGGACAACATGGATTTAGCTGAAGATTTCCTGAAAAGCCTGATTAAATACGCGCTGGAAAATTGTATGGACGATTTAGAATTCCTGAGCAAACGTCTTCAGGAAGAAGAAAAAAATAAACCTATGGATGAACGTTCGATGGAACTGGTTGAAAAACTTCGGTTTGTTTTGGAGAACGATTTCATTCGTTTGCCTTATACCGAAGCCATCGAAATACTGAGAAACTCGAATCATTACAAAAAGAATAAATTTCAGTATCCGGTTGATTGGGGAACCGATTTGCAAAGCGAACACGAACGCTACCTGGTTGAAAAACACTTTAAAAAACCTGTTATCCTGATCAATTATCCGAAGGAAATTAAGGCTTTCTACATGAAACAAAACGCCGATGGCAAAACGGTTGCTGCGATGGATGTGTTATTCCCCGGAATTGGTGAAATCATTGGTGGTTCGCAGCGCGAAGAAGACCTCGACAAATTGGTTACACGAATGGATGAAATGGGAATTCCTACCCACGAAATGGACTGGTATCTGGATACCCGCCGTTTCGGAACTGTGCCTCATGCCGGCTTCGGTCTTGGCTTCGAACGTTTGCTCCTATTTGTAACAGGAATGGGAAATATTCGCGACGTAATTGCATTCCCACGTACACCAAAGAATGCAGAATTCTAAAACGAGAATTCTGTAAGCAAAAAAAGAGGCCTGAAATCATTAACTGATTTCAGGCCTCTTTTGTCGAACTTAAGTAATACTATTTCCAAATTCCGTTATCTTTCGATCCGTTTTGTTTGTTCGTATTAACTTGCTGATGATTACTGTGGTTACTGTGTCTGTGGCTATGTACAGGACTTGTAGTTGGAGAATTACGCCCTGCCTGTGCAGGATTATTCAGTAAAAGCATCATTGTTGCCGCTGAAACAGCCATATACCCAGTCTTTTTAATCGCTTCCTTGCGAGATATTGGTTTACTTGCAATATCTGCAACGGTCTTCTTTGCCAAATTTTCGATTTCTTTTTTCATCTCTTTTGATTTTTTTGTTTATTTATATTAAAGTCTATTTGTATGTTTTGAAAAACCAATATATGTAGTTTAAAAATTCGCTTGCGAGGACAACATATTAGATTAATATGATTGGGGATAGTTAATCGGAAGCATATTTGCCTATACGGTGTGTGAAATTTATTAAAGTGTGTTGAATTAAATTCTACTTACCAGGCAAGTTTTACAGAAAAACTAGATTAATCTATAGGTTCTTAAAGCGAAGCTACTGTTAGTCACGTTTTACTAATGTGACAACAGCTTAAATTATATTTAATTACGTCTGAATTTTTAAAGAGTAAATCCTTATCTATAATTTTGTGATAAATGTAATCAATTTTCTAAATAAAACAAGATACAATTAGAATTTTTCTAATTTATTTAATGTTGAATTTTTGAAAAATATTATTGCAGGATGTTAATTTTACGACGAATTGAATATATGTATTTGATATTCAAAGCACAACAAACTCAAACTGACAATAAAACTAGATCACAAAAATTTTCGCTAAAATGTTTATATATTTATAAAAATATTATTCACAGTCTGTCGGTTTTTAAAAATACATAATAATGCCGGATATTAAATACATTAAAAAACGCATTGGACAATCTTATTTGGTTTGGTTTCAAAATAGCAATTTATATACTCAACTCGAAGAACCTGCATGGTTCGTTTTTAAGAAAACAGTTAAAAGATATAAGGCTGAAACAATCGCTGCTGATTGCAGTACCCGTTATGGACTTAAGTTTGAAGAGTGTTTGAAATTTGTGAATGACATTCGATTAAATATCAAGCAAATGAATCAGCTAGCCCCTGTTTCTGACCGTATAGTAGACTTTCCTTTCGAACTAAAAACTCACGAATTTGAACACTATTCAACCCGACGATACCAGTTTACAAATAACCTGATCGAATTCACCGTCGAAAACCAAAGACTGGAATCCTATCTACACCCGCTTATAAGCTATCTTGAAACAAAAGTCCTAGACGGGAAAATATCTTTATTTGAACTGTTTGACTATCAGGAAAAGGTAGCACTTCGCTTAAACGGTGAGGTAAAAGGCTTGTGGTCGCATGAGGACACCCATCGACTTATTGGATTTATTTATATGTGCATGATTAATGAGATATTTGATAAAACAAATGATTTCTGGCTAATGACCGTTCATGCAGCAGCCCTAACAAATGGAAAAAAAACGATCCTAATTCCTGCTGAATCCGGAAGTGGCAAAACTACCATTGCGGCTTTGCTCCAGAGTCGCGGATATCAGTTAGTTTCTGATGACTTTGTCCCAATCGACAGGCATTTATTCCGGGCTTGGCCCTTCCCGACTGCTATGTCAGTTAAACTTGGTGCTATGGAAGTGCTGTCCTCACTTTATCCAGATTTGGAGAAAGAACCTACAAAGAAAGTTTCCTCTAACAAAACGATAAGATATTTGAAGCCAGAGCTTGATCCGGAATTTTTCAACATGGCATTCCCTGTACATGAAGTAATTTCCATCAAATATGATCCGTCGATCGAATTTGAGTTCCAAAAAGCTGATCGGTTGAAAGCTATTAAATTGATGCTTGACCAATCGTGGATTTTACCAAATACAGGCAATGCAGGCATTTTCTTAGACCAGATAGCTAACTGGTCATTTTATCAGTTGACATATTCAAACAATCAAAAAGCCTTGGATGCTATATCCTATCTCTTTGACCATGACTAATAAGGAATTATTCTACTTTGCAGGTAAATGCCTGAGCTTGGATGATCATCCGGAATTCAGAGATGAAATTATACAACATATTTCTGACGATTCAGTTAATTGGCAGGAATTTGTTCAACTTTGCAGCAATCATCTCGTCCTGCCGGTTATTTATCTAAAATTCCAATCACACAATATACTGACAATTTTACCTGTAGGGCTTCCGGAATTTCTTTCTGAAATATTTCATTTAAATCTCAATCGTAATGAAAAGATTCTTGAACAGCTTCAGAAAATTACATTTTTGCTAAACAAAAAAGAAATTTATCCTATATTGCTCAAAGGTGCTGGAAATATTATTGATGGATTGTATACCAATATAGGTGAACGAATGTTGGGGGATATTGACTTTCTGGTTTCAGAAGAAGATTATTTAAAAGCCGCTAAGTTATTGGAAGACGATGGATACTTTCATGATAACCCAAGTTATTTTGACGTGAAAGATATGACACATTATCCCAGGTTGTACAAAACAGGGGTACTTGCTGACGTTGAAATTCATCGACTTCCAGTCAAATCTAAGTATACAGGTAAATTCAATACAAATATTATTGATCAGGAGAAAAAATCAATTTCCAAAGATTATTCTTGTTTTGTACTCTCCGACAAACACAAAATAATCAACAATTTTATTCATACTCAACTCTCCAACAAAGGACATCATTATGGAATTATTCCTCTTCGGGATCTTTATGATGTTTATTTGTTATCAAAACGAACCGATATTTCGCAAACAATAAACGACACAGAATACAAAGGAAAAGCCATAGCCTATTTTTTATTTGCTTCCAAAGCATTAAATTTTCCTGATTTATTTCACCACAGCAAAACCTTAAGATTCCAACTTTTATTAATCAGGCATGATTTAGCGCTTAAATCATACGCTTTTTATCGTACCAATAAAAACCTGATGTACTTAATGGAAAGAATATCAGCGTACGTTTCACAATCATTTAAATCAATATATTCTAAAGGTATGAGAAAATCGCTTGCTATGCGAATAACAAATCGGCAATGGTATGAAAATCACTTAAAAACCTATATTAAATTTTTCTCACGTAAAAAGTAAAATGATCATCGGATTATTTCAAATTTCATAAACAGGTAAATTCCTTGAAATTGTATACTCCATTGTTCAAAAACAAAAAGTTTAAAGCCTAATTTATATAACAAAAAAGGGTGTTCAATTTCTTGAACACCCTTTTTAATAGATTGAGGTCAGTGGCGTATCTCAACTATATTCTGAATATCAGTTAATTAATAGTTTTAAATATTTTAGGGGTCGCGTGGGGGGTCGTTTCTATATATGTAGTTAGTTTTTAGTATTAAAAAATTTCATTTTTTATTGAAATTTACCTCACCCTGAATGTATGGTATTGTTAAGTTTTTCCTTTTAGTTGCTAACTAGGATTTTAAGGAATGTAAGGTTTTGTAAAGTTCAGTTTATAAACTACCATTCAGTAGATTTTGAATTTTTGTTCATTTTCGATATTAAATCGGCAATCACTAGTTTTGCTTTTACTTCAGTTCCATTCTTAATGGACAAATACATCTCATTAATTTTTTTTGCACTTAACCCGGGGTAGGTTACTTGTGTTTCATCAGAAGTAGTTATTAATCCAAAACCAATACTTCCTTTGCTACTGCTACCTGAAACAAAAAAATTAGTCATCTCATATTTGAATTTTCCATCTTTTACCCAAACATTCAATTGAAAATTTACATCAGTTGATGCCTCTCGTTCTCCCATAAGTTTATAAGTATAAATTACTTCCATTATACCCTTTCCTAATAATTCACCACTTTCTTTATCTGCTACCTGTAAAACGTCCTTTGAACTTTTAAAATGTCCATTGAACCATTCTCTCCCACGAATAAAAAGTTCATCCTTATTAACATTTGAAACTTCAACTACCTCTGAAAAAGTCACTGGTTCTTGCGAAAAAACAATAAACGGAAACACTACAAGTAAAATGATTAACAGTTTCATAAATTGAGATTTATTAATAAAATGAAAATTGTTATCAAATATAAAAATTAATGCAATATGATTCTGATAAATTGAATTGAGATTATTATAAGTAAGTGGTTTTGATTAAAACTTAGTTTTTTTTGAAAATATCCGGTTCTATGTACGTTTTATAATTCATCAGGAAACTGTTTGCTACAATTTACATACTCAATTTTGTGAGGTGTATTTAAGTTTGCATCTAATTGGGTTGCTTGCATCCGGGGCAATGTATAATTCAGTAACTTTTCAAACATTACAATTTTCTTTTCAGGCTCTAAAGATTGAAAGTCTTTTTCTACCTGTTCCCAATTGTCAGTTAAAAAACCATTGATTCGTTCCCTTAAATCAGAGGTCAATTTATTTGGTGTTCCTTGTTCCCGGCCACCTGTTTTTAATCCTTTTGCCATAATGATATAATTAGAGATTAATATCTATATATGTCTATTTTAGACAAATACTATTTTCGTTTGTAATTCATTTTTTATCAGTTTTAATTTTTCCGGTGGCAATAGTTCAACTGTTGAAAATAGTTTCAATCCTTTGCGCTCTAAAATCTGATAACTTTTGAACGTGTTGTTTTTTGGATTCATTTTTTTGTTCCTGATCATGTGATATATTTCACTAAAATAGTTTTCCATCGGTTCGCCTTTATGCCTGATCAACCATTTTTCAGTTAGTAAAGATTTAAGTTTCTTTTTGTACGTTTCCGGTTCATTCTCATAATACCACTTAACACCCCTTGCAGTTAAATTGGTTGTTTCCGGTCTTTGGTCGTAAATGGTTAATCCGGTTACTTTACACGAAGTATGAATAGGTGCATTTTCCATCCTTATATACTTTGGAATATGCACCTTTAACCCTTTTGTTGAGGCCGTGGAAATTGCACCTGTTTTTAGTTCAGTTGTAAATGAATCTAACTTCGATTTGATTAACTGTTTTAATTCAGAATGTATGTTTTCAGGATAACTATTTACTAATTTGAAATAGGTTTGTTTTTGTTTTGCAAACATATTCCGGTGACCATTTATACAATCTTCCCAAAAATCCTGATTAAGGAATTTATCAAGTTTTTTGTCTTTCCCTTGCAATTGTTTATCCAGAATTAAAACGTTCTCAAATTCTTTTATCAGTTCATTTGATAGTGTTAAATAAATATCCGGTTTTATCAAGTCTGCGAGGGTGTAAATACCTAACTTATTAAAATACTTTGCCTGTTTGCTGCGTACTTCAAAACGGCCTGTATTTGGATCGGTATAAGTTCTGCCATTGAATTTTTGTTGTCCTTTGGCGTATGCCTTTATAACCTTGTAATTATTTGGTTTGCCATCTGGATTATACTTTTGACTTCGTTTTGAATATTGTAATTCAGGATCTTTATTAAACTCATTTCTTTCATGGTATTTCAACCAATTTATAATGTCCTTTATGGCTATTTTTGGCAATATATTCAATCCAAATTCAAGATTTTGAATAATGCACTTAGATAAATCTAAATTCAAATTTTCGGTCACAAAGTGTATTATTTTAATCGAATTAACGAAACTTAAATCATTCGCATTGTGAATCCCTTCATTGAAAAATTTATGAATACTTCCAGTGATTATCAAACAATTTGGGTGTTTCTCAAAAATCAAGTTCCTGTATGATTTTTTCTTTGTTTGGGTAATCTCATCCGTTGTAATCCTTTTCTTCATTTCGCTGAAATATTCGAGAAGTGGATTATTCCAGACTTTATCAATCAAGTCAGGATCAAAGATTGCTATCTTCAAATAATCAATCATTTATTTTGTTTTAACGACTGTCTGAAAGTGTCTATAAATTTTTCCCTCAATGTTGCCGGGGGTGTGTATTCGTTGAAGAAATAACAGATTAATACGGATTGATCTGTTAAGAAGTGAAATAGTATAAAACTTTTCTTTTTCGGTTGATTATAACCGTCATCACCAAAATAAAGGTTTTGAAAGTGGGTTGTACTTAATCCGGTGAAAAACGTTTTTCGTTTGTTCACGGTGTGTCCTTCAATCAGATTTTCGGCCTGTTTTTTCATTCTGGGACACATTACAGGCCGTATCTTTAACTCATCAGGTAGTTTATTAAAACGGTCTGGTTTCGATTGTAATTGATGCCAATTATTTGAAGTATTCAGGGTGTACCTGATTGTTTTATAGTCGGGCAATTTCCAATTATTTTCCATTTCTGCGATATTTAATTGGGTGCTCTGGGTTTAATGCCTTTTCGATACTTTCAAGGGTGTAAAGTACCCGGCCACCAATTTTATGAGCGGTCAGTATTCCTTCTTTGTCGAAACGGTTAAGGGTCGGAAAAGAAACGTGTAGTTTTTCTTTGACTTGTTGCCGGGTTAAATATTCCGGTCTGATAGGTTCTTTACTTTCGGGTTTAGTGTCCCGGATTGTTTCAGCTACGATTTTACGAATATCGTTCTGAAAATCTGATACGGTGTAATGAATTAAGAATTGTTCCATCTGTATAAATTTTAAAAGTTTACACAAATGTTGCCTTTTGATATATTGGTGTAGGGTTGAGGGTAACCCTAAACTTTACCTGATTTTATTTCAAGTTCATTTATTCTGGTTTCAATTACTTTCGATATTTCTTTTAGTTCGGAACTGTCAAAAAATGATTTTACCGTTTTGAGGGTCGTTATTAAATTCCGTGCCTTACTATCTGAATCAATGTTTTCGGTGGTGTATTCCAATACTTTCAATACTGGTTTTTTGATTGAGTCGGGGTTTAAATCCAATAATCTTGAAAGAAAAAATATACCGGGTTTTAAATGGTATTGATAACGTTTTAGTGATTCGATTTTCAAGTAATGAACAATCAATATTTTTTCAATAGCTCCTAATTTCTCAAACTTTTGGGGTGTTTCCTGAATTTCAGGTTCAGGGTTTAATAATCTATTTAAGTGTTCAATAATCTGTTTTAAACAATTTGATAAAGGATTAAATACAAAATCAGAAATTTCGGTAATTGGTTTAGTGTGTTCATTTAACTTTGATCTATCTGAATCAATCAATAACGATTCTGAAGATTCGTAAAGAGCTAAAAATCTATTTAGATATCTTACAGAATCGTTTCCGTATTCTTTTTTTAACTGATCAAATTCAATTATATATTCCAATGGGTCAAATACAGTTTGATATTTCTTATGAATATCAATTGTTTTTATCTCAATGGTCGTATATTCAGATAATATGTTGTTAATAGTTAATAAACGTCTTTTTGCCTTATCGTAAATTGATTCACTCATTATTTTACAAGTTTTAAAGGTGTTCCTAAAAAGTAGGGGTGATTCATTAATAAAGTGGCGTTTTCTTCTTTGGTGATACGGATATACTTTAAAAATTCACGTTCTGTTTTATGTCCTGTTATCTTCATAATACTGATAGAAGGTATTCCCGCCAAAAACATCAGCGTTGCGCCTGTTCTCCGGGCGGTATGGGTCTTTATTAGTTCGTGTTTTGACTTCCGTTGTGTGACTTTTAAACCGCCTCTTATTTCCTCAATCTCAATCAGTTCTTTTATTCCGGCCTTTTCACAAACTAACTTTATCCGTTCGTTTGCCTTTTGTTCGTGGGTGTGGGGTGGGTTGTAATCGTATTTTTTTAGAATGGTTTCCAGTTCCGGTCTAACTGGAATAGTAACCCTTTCGCCTGTTTTTTTCTGAATGAGTTCTATAAATTTCCCGCCTTTTACTTCTTTGATGTGTTGGCTGTTAATTCGGCTGTAATCGCTGAAACGTTGGGCGGTATAGCAACCAATTAAAAAAATATCCCTTGCAATATCAAGTGTTTTATTGTCCGATAAATCCAGATTATAAACGTTTTCAAGTTCTTTTGCAGTTAAATATACCGGATGTACTTCTGTTGTGATAACCTTAAAATTTTTACGCTCTATTTCTTTATTTTCGTGCAATCCATCTTCAGCGGCTGCCCTCATTATCACTTTCAATGCCTTAATGTGTCGGCCTGTGGTATTGGGTGAATAGTTTTTCTGATTGAAAAACGCAACATACTGATCGTAAAAAATATTCGTAATATCTTTAAAGTCAATATTTTTAATTCTGTATTTTGGTTCTTTTGTTTTGTCAGTGTCTTTCCTTTTCTTCCGTTCTGTGGCAGTTGGTCTATCTCTGGGGTCTAATTGAAATTCGTTAAACTGTGATTGAAAACCTAAATAGTTTTTAATCGTTCCGGCTGTGTAGCGTGTTTTGTCCTCTGTCGTTCGTATTCCGGTCTGAATATCGGATATGAATTTTTGAATGTATTGATTTAGATTAATTTTCTCCGGCTCTTTCGGTTTCTTCTCTGGAGGGTTTGGCCTGAATTCTTTGTCATATTCAGTCTGTATAAGTTCTTTGGTAGGTTGGATACCCTGATAAGTGAAATAGTTAAAAATTCCGGCGGTTTTGGTCTTATATTTGGTTAGTTTGTTGTCAATTATTGCAGCCTGTTGAATTTCCTCTTCGGTCATTGCGACCCCTTCAGTGGCGTTATTTTTCAAATAGGGGCTATTTCCTTCTTTATCCCATAATTCAGGCCGAATAAATAACCCGGTTGAATACTTAAATCTCATTTTGTTGTAGCGAACAATCAAATAAATTAAAGTTGGCCTTTTTGACTTTGGTTCTTTTAGGTTGAAAAGTGGTGTAACTGTTGCCATATCATTAAGTATTAAGACATGACAATTTACAACAAATATTTGATAGGGGTCGCGTGGGGGGTCGTTTTTCTTTATCTTTTTGAAACTTTTTTTTATTTCCTGATACTACAAAAACAAAAAACCCTTGATTTTCAAGGGTTTTAAGTTCTAAAAAATTCCATCAAAATAATAATATGAGGTCAGTGGCGGATTCGAACCGCCGTACACGGTTTTGCAGACCGCTGCCTAACCACTCGGCCAACCGACCAATGTTTGGCTTTTTCCCGTTTTGGGTTGGCAAAGAAACAAAAAAATCTTCCAACCTGCAAGAAAAAATTACTTGTCGGGAATTTATTTCCTATTAGACTTTTGCCTACTTCTCTTAATTCAGCAGAAAAAACAACACCAAAATTTAGCCAAAATTTGTTAATCACTGTAACGAATTGCCGATTCAGACGTCCTATTTTATTGTATAGAAATTTCAGAAACAGAAAATAAAAGGTTCAATAAGTCTCGTTTGCCGGTGATTTGAGTTTGTTTTAATCCTATAAAACTCAAATTATAACCGTTTAACGGTTTAAAACCGGTCATTCATCGAAAAAAATAGGATTGAGCATACTTTATTTACGAATTTTGACATTGAAAACTAGCAGAAAACAAAGCCATGATTAGATTAAACAACATTCACAAATCCTATGAAATGGGAAGCAATAGTCTCCATGTTCTGAAAGGTATTGACCTTAATATTGAACAAGGAGACTTTGTTTCTATCATGGGATCCTCAGGTTCCGGAAAGTCAACACTTTTGAACATTTTGGGGATGCTCGATAATTATGACAAAGGTACTTACCATTTGTCAGGCAATCTGATTGCCAATATGAGTGAAAAGAAAGCAGCCAAATATCGAAACGATATGGTTGGATTTGTATTTCAGTCATTCAACCTGATTTCATTTAAAAATGCCATGGAAAATGTGGCGCTTCCACTTTATTATAAAGGAGTTCCGCGTAAGAAACGAAATCAGATTGCCATGGAATATCTCGAAAAACTAGGCTTGAAAGAATGGGCTAACCATATGCCAAGCGAAATGTCGGGAGGACAGAAACAACGTGTGGCTATTGCACGGGCCTTAATTTCTCAGCCAAAAATTATTTTAGCCGACGAACCAACAGGTGCACTCGACACGGCAACATCATACGAAGTCATGGAAATTCTGAAGGAAATTAATGCTTCAGGGATTACAGTGATTATCGTTACCCACGAACATGACATTGCCGCCATGACACGCCAGATCATCCGATTGAAAGATGGACTAATTCACGAAATTATCCGCAATGGTGAACTGAAACAGTTCCAGAAAAATTATATGAAAGAACTGGAAACCGCTTAATCCCTAACCCATGTTTGATATCGATATTTGGCAGGAAATTCTTGCCACCATCAAAAAAAATAAGATGCGGACTTTCCTCACCGGATTTTCTGTGGCTTGGGGAATTTTCATGCTGATGATTTTGCTGGGTTCAGGAAATGGGTTGAGTAATGGTGTAGCCGCCAATTTTATGAACGATGCCGTAAATGCCATGTGGATATGGACTGGTGAAACCACTATTCCATACCAGGGCATGAAAACTGGAAGACCAATCCAGTTTCACAACGAAGACCAGGAGATCATTAAAAAGGTATCGGGTGTTGGAGTAACTTCAGGGCGTTTCTTTATGGGAAATACACGCTATTCTTACAACAAGGAATCAGGTGAATACACAACCATAACCTGTCAGCCCGAATTAAAGGATGTAGAAAATCTGATTCTGGACGAAGGACGATTTATCAATCAGATTGACATTTTACAAAAACGCAAAGTGGTAGTTTTAGGAGCTGATATCAAAACAGCTTTGTTCAAAGACTCAACGGCTTTGGGCGAATACGTAAATATTAATAAGGTTCCATTTAAGGTAATTGGAATTTCCAGAGAGCCAGGTTCAACCAAAAACCGAAATGCCTACATGCCTTTATCTACGGCTCAAATGATTTTCAGTGGATCGAACCGATTGCACAACCTGGCTCTGACGATTAATGCTGAAACGCTGGAAGAAAGTCAGGCCATTGAGGAACAGGTCCGAAATGCTCTGGGCCGTCAGCATAAATTTGATCCCAAAGATGAAGGGGCTATTGGACTGTTTAACAAGTTGGAACGATACATTCAGACGATGAAAATATTTCAGGCTATCAAAATTTTCATCTGGATTATTGGTATCGGGACCTTAATCGCTGGAATTGTAGGCGTTAGTAATATCATGCTGATCGTGGTGAAAGAACGCACTAAAGAAATTGGTATACGAAAAGCAATTGGTGCAAGTCCTGCTTCTGTTATCGGGTTAATTCTGCTTGAATCAATCCTGATTACAACAATTGCCGGTTATATCGGACTTGTTTTAGGAACTGGGCTAATGGAGTTGATTAATTATTTTATGGTTCAATCTGCCGGGGCGGGAGCTGCTCAAGCTAGTGAACAAGGAAATACGATGTTCCTGAATCCAACAGTTGACATTAACATTGCCATTTATGCCACCTTGCTGCTCATTGTTGCAGGAGCCATTGCCGGATATATTCCGGCCAAAAGAGCTGCCAGTATTAAACCCATTGTTGCCCTGCGCGACGAGTAAAACGCAAAAGCCATGTTTGATTTAGACCTTTGGAACGAAATAATAAGCGCCCTGAAAAAAAATCGCCTTCGTAGTTTTATGACTGCCTTCGGTGTCTTCTGGGGAATCTTCATGCTAATCATTATGTCGGGAGCTGGGAAAGCTCTTGAAAACGGGGTACTTGATGGAGTAAAGGCATTTGCTACAAACTCTGCATTCTTCTGGACCGAACGTACCAGCATCCCTTATGAAGGGTTTCAACGTGGGCGCCGATGGAATTATGAAAACACAGATATTCAATACATTTTGGAGAATGTAAAGGAAGTGGAATATTTATCGCCGCGTTTATTTGGAAATCAACAAGCAGGCAACAATACCATTAGGGGTGAACGTACAGGAGCATTTAATGTGTACGGCGATTATCCTGATTATTTTAAGATCGATCGCTGGACACCGGTAAAAGGAAGATTAATCAACGAAATTGATATACTTCAGGAACGTAAAGTTTGTAACATTGGCGAACGTGTTGTTGAAGTTATGTTTGCAAAAGATGAAGATCCTATTGGCCAGTACCTGAAAGTCAGCGGAGTTTATTTTCAGGTGGTAGGTATAATTCATGCCGAGACCGAGATCAATATTGGTGGAGGGAAAAAGGAAGAAACAATCATAATTCCTTTTTCCACCATGCAAACAACCTACAATTACGGCAATGTAGTTCACTTTTTCTCTGTAACATCAAAACCAGGGACTAAAGTAAGTGACCTAGAAGACAAGCTAAAAACGATATTGAAAAATCGCCACAAAGTTGCTCCTGATGATCTTCAGGCTATTGGATCCTTCAACATAGAGAAGGAATTTCTCAAATTTTCAGCCTTATTCTTAGGTATTCAGGTTCTGACCTGGATTGTTGGAATAGGAACACTATTGGCCGGAGTTATCGGGGTTAGCAACATCATGTTGGTGATTATCAAAGAGCGAACTCAGGAAATTGGGATTCAGCGCGCCATTGGTGCCACTCCTGCAGTAGTCATTAAACACATTGTTGCCGAAAGCGTATTCCTTACGGTAATGGCAGGTTACATAGGTCTGTCGTTGGGAGTTGGAGTTCTCGAATTACTCAATCAGATTCTGCTTAATGCTAATTCTTCAGGCGACGGAATGTTCTTCCGAAATCCTGAAGTGAATTTAACAATGGCACTATCAGCTCTTGGCGTACTCGTTGTTTCAGGAATTATTGCCGGACTGATACCCGCAAAACGCGCTGTAAGTATTAAGCCCATCGATGCCATCAGAGACGAATAATAGCAAATATACAGACGATTAAACTTTTGAAAACAAAAAAACAGAAACATATAAAAACCAAGTCATGAGAAAATTTTTTAAAATCTTAGGAATTGTTATCCTTGTTGGGATCTTCGGAGGAACAATCTATTTCCTCTATACCAAATCAAAAAAAGTACCTGAAGTATATGAAACAAAGAATCCGTTTGTAACCAATGTGATTCGCAAAACAGTAGCTACTGGTTCGGTTGTTCCACGTAAAGAAATCGAAATTGTACCACAGGTTTCAGGAATTATCGACGAGTTGTACATTGTTGCTGGCGACTTTGTTAAGAAAGACCAGGTTATCGCCAAAATCAAGATCATTCCAGATATGGTTAACCTTAACAATGCCGAGAACCGCTTGAACCGCGCAAAACTGAGTTTCGACGATGCAAAAATTGATTACGACCGTCAACAAAAACTGTATGATCAGAAAGTTATTTCGTACGAAGAATACAAAAATGCCAAGGTTGGATACGATTCGGCCAAAGAAGAATTGTCTGCTGCCGAAAATAATCTGGATTTAATTAAAAATGGTGTAACAAAAAAGGCACAAACAGCTACTAATACACTTGTTCGTGCAACGGTAAACGGAATGGTACTCGATGTGCCCATTAAAGAAGGCAATTCGGTCATACAATCAAATACGTTCAACAACGGAACTACCATTTGCACTGTGGCCGATATGCAGGATATGATCTTTAAAGGCAAGGTTGACGAAACCGAAGTAGGCAAGATCAAAGAAGGCATGAATATTGAACTGGAAATTGGAGCTATTGAAAAAGATAAATTTGGTGCGATTCTCGAATACATTGCGCCAAAAGGAAAAGAAGAGAATGGTGCTATTCAGTTCGAGATTAAAGCCAATGTTGTACTGAAAGAAAATCAGTTCATCAGGGCTGGGTATAGTGCGAATGCAAATATTGTTTTGGAAAAGAAAGATAGTGTATTGGTCATTCCTGAAGGATTGCTGAAGTTTGAAAAAGACTCGTCGTATGTTGAAATTGAAACAGCAACACCTCAGACTTTTGAAAAACGCATGGTAAAAACCGGAATCTCAGATGGCATAAACATCGAAGTGACTGAAGGATTGGTCAAAACCGATAAAGTAAAGGGTGCAAAGATCGACCCTAAAAAAGCAAAAGAAGAAGAAAAGAAGAAAGCGTAAAAAAACAGTAATTTCGAGTCACAAATCATGAATAATTATTAGGGTCACTAGGCTCTAAAACGGATACTTGATACTGAAAACAAATTTAAAAATATACGAATGAAACGAATGTACAGCCTAATTGCCGCAGCTTTCATGTTGGTTGTTTTTACAAGTGCTCAAGGGCAGTCACTCTGGTCTTTACAAAAATGTATTGATTACGCACTTCAGAACAATATTCAGATCAAGCAGCAGGCACTGAATTCGGAATATTACAACAACCAGCTCGGGCAGGCCAAATTCAACCGCTTACCCAATCTGAATGCAGGATTACAGAATAACATGAGTTTTGGTCGAACTTCTGGATATGATAATACATATTCGAATTTCAATTCAAACACAACTTCGGGGAATATTAGTTCTAATGTAGTCCTTTGGGATGGATTTACCCTAACTAACTCCATTAAGATGGCCGAAATGGACCTACGTGCAAGCCTTGAAGATATGCAAAAGGCAAAAGACGACATCATGCTGAATATTGCGGCATCGTACCTCGAAATCCTTTTTGCCGATGAATTGGTCTTAGTTTCGGAAGACCTGCTGAAAATAACTCAACTACAGCTTGACCGTACTGGAAAACTTGTTGAAGCAGGAAGCCTGGCGAAAGGCAGCCTATTGGAAATTGAAGCTCAGTATGCTCGCGAGGAGGTGAATTTAGTGAATGCTCAGAACAGGCTTCAACTGGCTTATCTGGCACTATATCAACTTCTCGAAGTACCTTCAACTGAAAGTTTCAAAATTGAGAAACCTGTATTGCCCGAAATTGGAGCAAACCTGAGTTTATTGAATTCGATGGATGTCTTTAAAAATGCAGTTCAATTGAAACCTGCAGTAAAAAGCGCCGAGTTTAAATTGGAAAGTGCTCGTAAACAATTGCAAATTGCAAAAGGAAATTTATATCCTACACTATCATTTGGTGGAAACTATAATAACCGCTATAACAATAAATATGCTTACCCTGATCCGCCTTACGGCACTGGGGGAAAGATCCCATTTGAGTCACAATTCAAAAATAATGGGTCTTACGGATTTGGAGTTTCCCTTAACATTCCGATCTTCAATCGTTACATGGCTAAAACAGGAGTGAGCAATGCTCAGATTCAGGTTGAAAACAATGAACTTCAGTTGCAGAATACTAAAAATTTACTCCGGAAAGACATTGAACAATCGTATACAAACGCCTTGGCAGCATTCAAAAGGTACGTGGCGAATCAGAAGACTGTAGTTTCATCCAAAGAAGCTTTCCGTTATACTGAAGAAAAATTTAACGTGGGTATGATTAATTCTGTTGAGTATAACCAGAGCAAAAACAATCTGTCTAAAGCACAGAGCGATTTACTTCAGGCCAAATACGAATATATTTTCAGAACTAAGATTCTGGATTTCTATAACGGACAAGCCATTGATCTGAAATAAGCAACATTCAATACCAGCCTTAACGCAGGCTAAAATAGTTTTACCACCGGTTCAGGCCGGTGGTTTTTTTTGCCCTTTTAGCAAGAAATTTTATATATAAATAAAACAGATTTTTTTTGCCCCTTCGTGATATTCTAAACTCAATTAACTTACCTTTGCACCGAAATCATTATAAATCCAAAATGGACGATTATCATTCGACACAGTTATTTAAGTTATTAATCCGGTAAACAGAGCCCATCATAGTCTCTGCTTGTCGAAAAAACGGAGAAACTATGATTACTTATTGGGAAACCGGTACTTCCTTTACACGTCTGAATGAATACCAGCCAAACTGCTGGATCAACTCACAGGAACTTACCAACGAAGAAGTAGAAGTTTTAATCAGCGATTACAATGTTCCCCGTGATTTTATCATGGACGCATTAGATACTGATGAACGTTCGCGTATTGAAGTGGATGAAGATATGGTTATGATCATTCTTCGCGTTCCGCTTAACAATCAAAATAATGGTATACCTTTTATCACTGTTCCATTGGGCATTGTCATTTCAGGCAACCAAATAATCACGATTTGTTCCCGGCGGACCGAAATAATCCCTTCCTTAATCAAAGCTATAAACGAGAATAAAATTACCATAGTCAACCAGTTCGATTATGTGCTTCGTATATTCCTGATTTCGGCAGTATGGTTTCTTCAATTCCTGAAAGAAATAAATGTACAGACAGCCCTGATCGAAAAGGATTTGGAGAATGCCACAAAAAATAAGGAACTGCATCGTTTACTCCGGATGGAGAAATGCCTCGTTTTCTTCATTACATCACTAAAGTCGAATGAAATGGTTTTAGCGAAAATGCGCAACCACCGCAATATGCAAGGCATTGAACACGATGAAGACTTAATGGAAGACGTAATTATTGAAACCAAGCAGGCGCTCGAAATGGCAAATGTATACAGCGACATCCAGAGTGGAATGATGGATGCCTTTGCTTCGGTAATTTCGAACAACCTGAATGTAATCATGAAGCAGCTTACTTCAGTAACCATTATCCTGATGATTCCAACCTTGGTTGCCAGCTTGTATGGAATGAATGTACCGAACAGTTTTGAGAATTCGCCTTTCGCTTTTGGCTATGTGATAGCGATCTCGATTACCTTATCGTTGGTTGGGATTCTGCTCTTCAAATGGAAAAACTGGTTCTAAATTCAGAATAATAAGCCTGCAATATTGATGAATCTATTGGTAAAAAAAGCTACCAAAATTTGGGTAATTGTTTGGCAAATTGCAAGACAATTACTCCGGCGGCCAGCAGGTAAAGAAAGACTTCTCCCCATATTTGCCGTTTCATAAAAATCAGGTAATTGGAAATCAAATATGTTAATGGGATAGCCAAAATGATAATGATCTCTTCGGATACAGCAGGATTCGCAAAAATTAGAACCACCGAAATCAAGAATATCCAAAAAAACGTTTTGAAGTACCTGCGGGAACTTATCTTTTTGCCGTCGTACTGAGAAAGTAGAAAGATGCTTCCTAAAAATGTAAGAATTATTAAATATCCCACATAAATCTGAATGGGCAAATTATCTCTTAGAAAAAACTGGTGCAAAATAAAATTCGATTTTATTGTTTGAACAAACTCTTCAGTGCTATTGGTTATCAAGTAATAGGCGAAAGCCGCCAACCATGGGAGAATAAACCCAAGAGTAGTTAAAATGTATTCTCTCCAATTTACATTTGGCCTTAAAATGATAAACCCAATCCAAAGCAGTGGAAAGAAAAACACCAGATTAAAATAAAAAAGTGAGCCGATTGCCAGAAAAATACCCGAATCAAATGCATTCGAATGAATACTTTCTTTGTCGTATGTATTAAAGATCCGGTCAACAGCCAAAATCAGAAACAAGGCTGCCGGATAAACCGGATGCATGGAACGCAAGTCGGGCATCCCGCTGGTAATTAATACAAATAAACTTGGAGGCAAGAAAGACCTTGACCGAATAAAAGCATACTGGACATTGAGTTTCAGAATCAAAAAGGCCAGTAAAATAATAAAAATCAGTGCTGTAAGATGACTGGCAAATGGACTATTACCGAGCAGATAATTTATCGGTTGGTATAAAATCATCATGTTCTCACCCGGATAGAAAGAGAACAATGCCGGCTCCATAAATGATCGAAACCATATTGCAATTGCAATTAATGGAATCAGAAAATAATGGTAGGCATGATTTGATTTTAAAGCTTTTAGTAACATGCAGAAAAAATTACATCAATAATTAACTTGTGCTAAAGGTCAAAGCCCAGATCCTTCCGAAAATACATGCCTTCGTAATTAATGAAACGGGCATTTTCATAAGAAAGATTAAGCGCTTCATGCATGTTTTCACCGTACGAACTGATAGCCAAAACACGTCCTCCGTCGGTACAAACTGCTTCGCCCTTTTGTGCTGTTCCGGCATGAAAGACCATACTGCTCCCAATGCTATCTAGACCTGAAATAACTTTCCCTTTAATATAATCTCCCGGGTATCCCCCCGAAACTAGCATAACTGCAGCTGCAGTGCGTTCATCAATTTCAATACTTGTCTCAGCCAAAGTTCCATCGGCAGCACCAATAAGCAAATCAACAAAATCTGATTTGATGCGCAACATTACCGTCTCCGTCTCTGGATCACCCATTCTGACATTGTATTCAATTACCATAGGTTCTCCCCCACAGCTAATCAATCCAAAGAAAATAAATCCGTTATACGGAATCTGATCTTTCTTCAAACCCTCAACTGTTGGTTTTATAATTCGTTCTTCCACTTTTTGCATGAAAACTTCATCAGCAAACGGAACCGGCGAAATGGAACCCATACCTCCAGTATTTAATCCGGTATCACCTTCACCAATTCGCTTGTAATCTTTGGCAACAGGCAAAACCCGATAATCCTTTCCATCAGTTATAGCAAAAACAGAACATTCAATACCACTCAGAAATTCTTCGATCACAACTTTACTGCTTGCCGAACCAAACTGTCCATCCAGCATTTCTCTCAGTGAATCCTGAGCCTTCTGGAGATCAGAAATAATTAAAACACCCTTGCCAGCAGCCAAGCCATCGGCTTTCAACACATATGGCGAATTCATTGTCTTCAGAAAGGACAGGCCTTCAGATAAATTTTCAGAAGTTACTGCCAGATATTTTGCGGTAGGAATCTGGTGCCGCATCATGAATTCCTTGGCAAAATCTTTACTTCCTTCGAGTTGTGCTCCCAATTTGTACGGGCCAATAAAACGGATATTCTTTAATTGCTCATCAGAGCTGAAATAATCGTGCAGGCCTTCGCACAAAGGCACTTCAGGCCCAACCAAAACCAAATCGATCTGATTTTCAAGAACCGCATTCCTGAGTCCTTCAAAGTCGGAAACTTTGACAGGAATATTGGTCCCCAAAAGCGAAGTTCCGGCATTACCCGGCGCAATAAACAATTGATTGAGTTTGGGCGATTGTTTGATTTTCCATGCCATAGCATGCTCTCTTCCTCCTGACCCAACAATTAAAATATTTATCATCATCTTAAAATTTTGACAGGCAGTAAGTTACTTACTGCCTGCTATTATTCGTTTGTTGTATGGTATTGCCTCAAAACGGTAACCTTGATCCTTTATCCAACCAATTGATTTGGGTAAAGCTTCGGTCAGGTTACGCTGTGCCTTAATTGAATCATGAAACGTTATAACAGATCCCGGTCTGACAAAGTCAGTAATATTTTTAAATACGCTTTCCGGGTTTAGGCCGGAATCATAATCGCACGAAATTAAATCCCACATAATTATCCTGAATTTGCTTTTCAGGAAATGGTATTGGGATGGTTTTAACCATCCATGTGGTGGTCTGAAAAGATCAGAATCAATATATTCCCCAGCCTTTTCAATATTGCTGAAATACTCCTGATTCCCTTTCTTTAATCCTTGCCAATGGTTGTAGGTGTGATTCCCAACCGAATGACCATCATTCAGGATTTGCCTGTATATTTCCGGATATTTCATCACATTTTCACCCACACAAAAGAAGGTAGCTTTGATATTTTCTGCTCGCAGCAACTCAAGCACCCAGGGAGTTATTTCAGGAACTGGTCCGTCGTCAAAAGTGAGATATACAACTTTCCTCGTTTCATCAAATCTCCATACAGCTTCACCGAAGAGCGAAGTAATGAAACCAGGTAATCGAACCCTGGGGTCAAAACGCTTCATTATTTCAATGAACTGTATCTTTCCAGATAGCTGTTGAACGATGTTGAAACTTCTTTTAACAACTCAGGCTGATTATTACGTGTACAAATCATACTCATTTCACGCATGAAATATAAGATCCTCTGTATTTCTTCGTCAACTGAATTACGCATAGGCTTTTTCAGTTTAAAGAAATAGTCCAACTGCTCTTTGTAATCAGTCATTATGGTGTTGATAATTTCCTTGCCTTTTGAAGCTTGTCCGGCTTTAAAGTAAGTTTCAGCCATCATCATCGAGAAATAATTGTAGGGTACTACTTTATGAGGTATCAACTCAACACCACGATCAAGAACCTTTGTTGCTTTTTCATTTTGGCCTTCAGCAACCAGCGTTTCGGCCAAACGGTTGAATGTATTCCGGATATTCATCATCATGCGGCCATTGTTCTCGTCGATGTACACATCCGGACGTTCCATATTACCCCATTTAAAGTTCTCCATTACATTCTGATACATCAGTTTTGAATTTACCTGACCCATATTAATTCCAGTGGCATCAGCAGGAGTCTTGATCGGAACAAGCTTGTAAGCCAATCCTTCGAGTTGGAAATAATCCTGAAGGTTCAGGTATTTTTCCCGGCCGATTGTAATTGCAAAATAGATCGGACGTTCCCAATTGTTATTGGCAATCATATCCAGCACCATCAATTCATCTTTAGTGATGTAATGTTTATTGCCAAAATCTATTTGTAAAGTGTCCACAATTTTATCGTAGTCTTGCGGCTCAACAACCTTGTTTTTAATAACCGCGGCTTTGTCGACCACCAAAAACAGTTTCTTTGAAGGAATGTATGAAGCGTAATCAGCTTGCTCCAATTTGGTTCTTGGATTTTCGTCTTTTACAAAATCGATAGCCTTTTTCAACTCAACCGAACCGTTAACGCGTGGATCTTCCATGAGGTAAACGATGTCGCGTTTTCCCTGTACATAAAGATCGTGAGTGAAACTGATTGGCAGTGGTTCCGACTTGTAAGCTTTACTTTTCATTTGATCAATGTACCAGTCGGTCTGGAAATAGCTGAGGTTACAAACACGCACGTCAGTCCGCACTCCCTCAACTTCCTGATTGTACCACAACGGGAAAGTATCGTTGTCGCCGTTGGTGAAAATGATGGCATTTGGTGCGCAGGTATTCAGGTAATTGGCTCCAAAATCGCGTGCCGTATACCGATTCGAACGATCGTGATCATCCCAGTTTTCGGCCGCCATTATAACAGGAACAAGCAAAAGAGCTAATCCACTGGCAATACCCGCACTCGGAACCTCAGGAACATATTTTTTCAAGCCTTCATAAAGCGCAAGAACTCCAATTCCAATCCAGATCGTGAATGCATAAAACGAACCGGCATAAGCATAGTCGCGTTCACGCGGCTGAAGCGGTGATTGATTCAGATAGACAACAATCGCCAATCCAGTCATTAAAAACAGCAAAGTAACTGTCCACAAATCCTTTTTCCCTTCAACACCCTTGTTGTACATGAACACAATACCAATAACACCTAATATAAAAGGCAGTAAATAGTATTCATTTCGGCCTTTGTTATTTTTAAATTCCTGAGGAAGTTTATTCTGATCACCCAGACGAATTGCGTCAATCGCATTTATTCCTGTAATCCAGTTTCCGTTGCTGATTTCGCCCTGACTCTGAATGTCGCTTTGACGCCCCGAGAAATTCCACATAAAATAGCGGAAATACATGTGACCAACCTGATAGCGGAAAAAGAATGTAAGATTCTCTCCAAATGTTGGAACCTGAATGGTCTTGGATTGGCCTTCATCGTCAGTTATCTGAACTTTACGGCCCTTAATTCCAGCCCATTGTTTGTATTGCTCAATATGAGATTCTTCGCGGCTATACATGCGAGGGAAAACAGTACTCAGATTTGAATCAAAGACTTGTTTTTGACGCATATCAGCAACCACATATTTTCCACCCTTCTGGATGTAATAAGGTTTATCATCAACATATTTTTCCAGAGGAGTATTGTAATACTGGCCGTAAACCAAAGGGCGATCGCCATACTGTTCACGGTTCAGATATCCAAGTAGTGAAAATACATTATCCGGACTATTCTGGTCCATAGGTGGATTGGCTGATGAGCGGATAACGATCATGGCAAAAGAAGAGTAGCCAATCAGGATAACAACAAAACTCAGCAAAACGGTATTCCAAAGAACCATCTTTTTGCGAACGGTGTACATGATTCCATAAACAATGGCACCCACAAGCAAAAGCGCATAAATAATAACTCCGGTATTGAAAGGCAAACCCATTCCGTTTACGAACATGAGTTCAAACCATGTTGCTATGGTAACAACCCCCGGAATAACCACATACATTACAATCCCAAGAATGAACAACGAAACGGCCAGACTTAGCAATATGCCATTGCGTGTAACTTTATATTTTCTGAAGTAATATACAAATACGATTGCAGGAATTGCCAGCAAGTTCAAAAGGTGAACTCCGATGGAAAGCCCCATCAGGTAAGCAATCAGGATAATCCAGCGATTGGCATGTGGTTCGTCAGCAGAATCTTCCCATTTCAAAATAGCCCAAAATACCAGTGCTGTAAATAAAGAAGATGATGCGTAAACTTCACCTTCAACGGCTGAAAACCAAAACGTGTCGGAAAAAGTATAAGCCAATGCCCCAACTACTCCACTCCCAAGTATGGCAATAGTTTGGCCCAGGGTATATTCGCCTTCTGCCTTGACTAGCTTTTTTGCCAAATGTGTAATGGTCCAAAACAGGAACAAAATTGTGAAAGCACTTGCCAGACCCGACATCGCATTAATCATGTAGGCTGCGTTTGACGGACTGCCCCCAAACAAAGTGAAAAACCGGCCGACAATCATAAAGAAAGGTGCGCCCGGAGGGTGTCCAACTTCCAGTTTAAACGAAGTGGTTATAAACTCACCGCAATCCCAAAAGCTAGCAGTTGGCTCTAGTGTCAATAAATACGTTACTGCGGCTACCATAAAAGTCAGCCAGCCAACAATATTATTCAGTTGTTTAAAGTTTTTCATTTTTAGGGCATTTTAACGCCTGCGAAGATAGTACATTCTTTCAAATCAGGGTACTAAGGGTTTGAATTTTATCGCATTTTATTGGACTTAGAACAGCAATCAGAGGCACTCAAAATCACAGTTTTAGAGAATCTGATGATTGGGAAACTGCATTAAATAAAAAAGCCCTTCGGAGAACCGAAGGGCTTGGTAAGATATCGTGCGATTTATCTAGTCTGCAAGATTGTAACGGAAAAATCCGGTTACAGTAAGTCCTTTATCCTGACTTTTCAGGAATTCAGCAACGGTTTGTTTGTTTTCTTTAATGAAAGCCTGATTTAACAAGGTGCTATCTTTAAAGAATTTCTCAAGAGCTCCCTGAGAAATTTTATCAAGCATTGCTTCTGGTTTGCCTTCCTGACGGAATTTTTCTTTAGCAATTTCCAATTCTTTAGCTACAATTTCGGCGGAAACATCTGCTTTATCAACAGCAACAGGATTCATTGCCGCTACTTGCATAGCAACATCTTTGGCAACCTGAGCATCAAGATCAGCTTTATTAAAACCAACCAGAGTTGACAGTTTGTTTCCAGGATGAATGTATGCTACAACAGTTTCAGCATCAAGTTTTGAATAGTAAGGCAAGTCAAGTTTTTCACCAATAACACCGGTTTGTTCAATGACATGGTTTTCAACTGTTCTTCCGTCAAGGAGTAATGCTTTAACGGCATTCAAATCAGCTACGTTATTAGCAATAGCTGCATCGAGAATGCGTTCAGCAAAAGCTACAAAATTTTCATTTTTTGCAACGAAGTCAGTTTCACAATTTAAAACTATCAGCGCGCCTGAATTCTTTGATGCATTTACCTTTGCCAAAACCACGCCTTCAGTAGCTTCACGGTCAGCTCTTTTGCTGGCAACGAGTTTACCTTTTTCGCGAATAATGTCGGTAGCACGGTTAAAATCGCCTTCTGCTTCTGCAAGGGCTGTTTTACAATCCATCATACCTGCGCCAGTTGCTTTACGCAACTTCATCACATCTGCTGCACTAATTTCCATAATATTTCTTGATTAAATGGGTTGTTGAACGTTTACTCATCAATTTCGTCATCGAGATCTTCATCATCGTCGAGATCTTCATCGTCGTCGACAGCGGATAAGTCATCGTCAGCAACTTTTGCTTTTTTTGCTTTTACTTTTGTTTCTTTGTCATCGCCTTCTTTTTCGCGTTCAACTTTACGTTCTGAAAGTCCTTCGCGGATGGCGTCAGTCATAACCTGAACAATCAGGCTGATTGACTGTGATGCATCGTCGTTAGCCGGGATAACGAAATCAATTCCTTCTGGCTGCGAGTTGGTATCAACCATCGCAAAAACAGGAATTCCAAGACGTTGGGCTTCGCGAACTGCAATTTTTTCTTTCAACACATCAACGATGAAAAGAGCTGCGGGTAACCGGGTTAAGTCGGCAATACTTCCGAGCATTTTTTCGAGTTTGGCACGTTGACGGCTAATCTGAAGTTTTTCACGTTTTGAAAGAACATCCCATGCGCTGTCTTTGGTCATTTTGTCGATGGAAATCATTTTCTTAACAGCTTTCCGGATAGTTGGAAAGTTGGTAAGCATACCACCGGGCCAACGTTCAGTCACGTAGGGCATGTTTACGCCACCAACCAAATCAGCTACGATGTCTTTGGCTTGTTTTTTTGTGGCAACGAATAAAATTTTGCGGCCTGATTTTGCAATTTGTTTAATTGCCAGGGCGGCTTCGTCAACTTTGACGATTGTTTTTTGAAGATCGATAATGTGAATCCCGTTTTTCTCCATAAAAATATACGGAGCCATGTTTGGATTCCACTTTCTTTTCAAGTGTCCGAAATGAACACCTGCATCTAATAAATCTTGAAAATTTGTTCTTGGCATCTTTTTACTTTTTTTTTAAAAAATAATCTCCTGAAAAGCAATTGCTAAGTAGCCCCGATTCAAAAAGCATGGGAGTCTGAGCAATTTAGATCCAAAGCAGAATATTTTTGTACTAAAAATATTAACGTTTTGAGAACTGGAACCGTTTGCGTGCTTTTGGCTGACCTGGTTTTTTACGTTCAACTTCACGTGGATCTCTGGTCACGAATCCGGCAGCTTTCAACGCTGATCTTGATTCGGGATTGATTTCCATTAACGCACGTGTAATTCCTAAACGTAATGCTTCAGCTTGTCCGGTGATACCACCACCATCAAGATTAACCTTAATGTCATACTGACCAGCAACACCTAACAGATTCAACGGTTGCAAAACAACATACTGCAGGATTCCTGTAGGAAAATAATCATTCAAATCTCTGTTGTTGATTGTGATTTTTCCTTTGCCATCGCTTACATAAACTCTGGCAACCGCAGATTTCCTACGACCTAACGCGTTTACTACTTCCATTAGTTATTATTTAATTGTATTTAAATCAATTACTTTTGGGTTCTGGGCTTCCTGTTTGTGTTCTGAACCAACATACACTTTCAGGTTTCCATAGACTTTACTTCCCAGACGGTTTTTAGGCAACATCCCTTTTACTGCTTTTTCAATCAGTCTTTCAGGATATTTACTTAGCAACTCTGCTGGAGTTTGTTTTCTTTGTCCGCCCGGATAGCCCGAATAACTCAAATAAATTTTGTCATTCAGTTTGTTTCCTGTCAGACGCACTTTTTCTGCATTGATGATAACCACATTATCACCACAATCCACATGAGGAGTAAAGCTTGGTTTGTTTTTACCTCTCAGGATTTTAGCAACTTTACTTGCCAAACGTCCGAGAACCACATCGGTGGCGTCAACAAGAACCCACTCTTTTGTTACCGTAGCTCTGTTTGCCGAAACGGTTTTGTAACTTAGTGTATCCACTTGTTTATTTTTAATTATTAAACATTAATTCGCAATGGATTAAAATCCAACTGCTTAGAGCTTCAGAATTTATCAACCCGGAATTGTTAATAAGATCTGCACACTCAACATTTTCAGTTATTTACAACAACTGACATTACGGGCAATAATCGGGACTGCAAAAGTATTTCTTTTTTTTTTATTTGCAAGAATTTATTTGGGTGATATATAAAATTAACACAAAGATTCTCAAAGCTTAATCAGATTGGAGGAAAAGGAGTGCCCTCCCTGCAGATGAACCTGGTAAGCAATTTTGTTCCGGATTTAATTTCATCCTGTTTTAACTGCCAATTTCACACGATAAGTCAATGCTAATTTTTGCTGGCTGAATTTACACAATGATCATTTTATATCTCAAATCAAGCAGTTCGTAACCAAAACAGGCATTTCATTGACATTTCCTAAAATCTGAGTCAGATTTAAATTTGCATGTCCTAACTTTACTTCAGATATAAACATTTTTGCTATTCCATACCCATAATGGACAAAGCTCCGGTTGCCTCATAAAGTAAATGAAGAAGGATGTGAATCGGGTTGATAGTTAATTTATTTACTAATTCAAAATTGGCTGATCTATGAAAGCAAGGTTAAAGAAAATCAATATTGTTCTGTTAATTTCTTTAGTGGCCTTATTAATTTTAAGTCTGAGTACTATGTTTTGGGGAAAAGACCAGCTCTCAACTGATTTGCTTTTCGGAGCTTCGGTTATTTTCCCATTTTTCATTGCCACCAAAGGAATCGAATTCATGATCGAAAATCAAAGACTAAAGGTATTTGTATCCATGCTTCTGCTATCTCTGGTGTGCATTTTGTCTCTCATCCTGATTTTCATTTAAAGGCAATATTTATTTAATTCACAGTTGACTACTTCCAATATGTGCTGACTACTAAATAAGTTTACAGCGAATTTCTTCCTTTTACCGTATCAAATCTCAAGATATTAAAACGTATTTTTACCAGACTAAACAAACCGATTATGGGAATTATTTCGTTCTGGAAAAAACGGAAATACAAAAACAGTAGACCATTATACTACATCAGAGCTTTCATCCGGGAACTTTACCCCGACTTTTTATGCCGCTTACAGCTTAAATCGAAGCTTAATTCCCAAACGAACTCAGACACCCAGAATATCCAAAGGCGGGTAAACTATTACAACAAACTCAAAAAATACGATCATTACCTGGAATTTTTATCTCCGCTCAGCGAATTCAAAATTCCAAAAAAAATACGGGCCTATTACTTTGATAGTTATGAATATACCCGATTCTTCAGTAAAAACTTGAGAGCTGCCTTTCTTGCTGGCGACATTGTTCATGTTCCTGATTTTCCGACAATACTAAAAAGCCGGCCAGTTGACGACCACAATGCCAATTCTGTATTGCTAAATTTAGACAAAACAAGGCATTTTATGTTTGTGAACGACAAAAAGCCATTCGTTAGCAAAAAGGATATGCTGGTTGGTCGAGGAGCAGTGACTCAAACTCACCGAAAGCGATTTCTCGAGATGTATTTCAATCACCCCCTATGTAATGTAGGGCAAGTAAATACAGACAATGTGGGCAATAAATACCTGGTTAAAAAAATGACCATTGATGAGCAACTGGAATACAAATTCATTTTAAGTCTGGAAGGAAACGATGTGGCGACCAACCTGAAATGGATTATGTCGTCAAATTCGCTGGCGGTTATGCCCCGGCCAAAATACGAAACATGGTTTATGGAAGGAACTTTAATGCCAGATTACCACTACGTATTAATTAACGATGACTATTCTGATTTGGAGGAGAGGCTAAATTATTACATCGCACATACTGACGAGGCCCTTGAAATAGTCAGGAATGCAAACGAATATGTCAGCCAGTTCCAAAATAAAAAGCGCGAGGATGTGATTTCGTTGTTGGTTTTGGATAAATATTTCAGGGAAACAGGCCAATACTAGTGTTGCATCAACGTCTTACTGACGAATACTCGTCACCCTGAACTTGTTTCAGGGTCTCATCAATGAAGAGATGCCGAAACCCAGCCTGCCAGCTGGCAGGAAGTTCGGCATGACATTGCGACAAGAGTTTGTTGACACGACACTAGTTCTATTTCCATTCCAGTAATTTCGCAGTTTGCTTTTCAATCAATTTGGGAGTGCAACTATTCAGCTTATTGCCATTTAATACGTTAAGGTACTTCTCCAAATACGACACGGCCATTTTTTTCGAGTTAAACAGTTCTATGACATAATTTTGACAATGCAAGCGCGAAAACCGGTCAACGTGTTCAATATCCCGCACCAACTCACCAGCAACATTTGACAGAAAACCAACCTCAGGATGTACAATTTCAGGAAGTGAACCATAAGGTGTTCCGAAAACTGGACAACCAAAAAACAGGCTTTCGATTAAGGCTAATCCAAATGGCTCGTGCCAGCGTACCGGAAAAATCAATCCTTTAGATTTGCTTAAAAGAGCATTCTTTTCTCTGCCACCAACCATTCCATAGAAATGAATCCGTGAACTTAGTGTAAATCGGAATCCCATTTTCAGATTCAGGCGATGCCCGCCCAAAACCAGCAGTTCTTCATGCGTTGTGGCTTTGATGACATCAATTGCTCCCTGTACATTTTTCACCCTCCAGGCAGCTTTCCCAAGAAAATGAAAATACTCCCTTTTGCAATCTAAATCCGGATTTCCATAATCATCCCAGTCTAATCCGTTGTGCACAAAAGAATCGGAACCAAATCTATTGGCATGGTTCTTCGAAACAAAAACTGCATTTAAATCAAACTCCCTGAAATCGTTGCAATTTCCGTGTATCGTTACTATGTATGGTTTTTTGATCGTTTCGGCAGGCACAAAATTGAAATGAACGATATCTGTTGAGGATGGAATTTGCTCAGCTAAACTTTTGGAAAGATCAAAAAAAAGAACAGTGGCAAAGTCGCAATACGAACCTTTGGAGACGAGAAAGGTAACTTTGTTCCCCATTTTACAGAGCTCTTTGCCTAAATACCAGATTACTCTTTCTGTTCCTCCGTATTTTTGAGCAGGAATTACCCCCAAACCCACTATCAAAATATTCATTTGGCTCTTTATAAGATTGGTACTGGTTAAAATTCACCTCAAGTCAAGGCCAAATTTATGCTTTTTCGATGCACATGACAACTGTCTATCAATCAATATTTTTAATTCCTGAAAATCCGTCAATATCTTTTAAAATAAAATATCGTCAATATGCAATTATTTCTTTTGCCAATTCGTTTTGCTTTGTAGATTTATGACCTGATTCAAACCTGTGGAAAAACCTCGACATATCATTCATTTCAGAATTTATATGGCCTTGCTGCTGATTATGGCAGTTAGTTTGCCCATATCGAAAGCACTAATGAGTATTGTTCCGGGAGCTATGGTGCTAAACTGGCTCATCGAAGGACAATTTTCGGCAAAGTTCAGGCTGCTAAAAGAGCGGAAATCTCTCGTTCTGCTCATCTCCGTTTTTTTCGTCTATTTACTTGGTTTATTGTGGACAAACAACATTAAATCGGGTGTTCACGACATTATTATACAGCTTCCTTTGTTGGTTCTGCCGCTTGTAATCGGGACTTCAGCTCAGTTAAACTATCGTCAGGTCAAGCAAATCATGTATACTTTTTCGGCAGCGGTTGTTGTAGCAACGTTATGCAGCGTCTGGGTTTTGCTGGGTTTCTCCGGAAAAACAATCTCCGATCCGCGCGAGATGTCGCTGTTTATTTCGCACATCCGTTTCGCCCTTTTAATCAACATTAGTATATTTTCGTTGGGTTGGTTTTTCCTGAATCCCGGGAAGAAAAGCAGCGCTGAATATGCACTTTTAGTTCTTACAATTGTTTGGCTAAGCATTTTCCTTATCATCCTGAAATCGGTAACCGGTTGGGTTGTTTTTCTGGTTGTAGCCACGGTTGTCATTTTTCTGAAGCTTCTCCAGATTCAGAAGTTGGTATGGAAAGTCATTTTAATTGGACTATTGGGTTGTCTTCTTGCAACACCGGTAATTTATATTGGCTACGTGGTCAACCAGTTTTACACCATCGAAACTTTGCCCGAAAACATACGCCAATTGAAAACCAGCAAAGGGAATCCCTATCAGCACGACTTCAACAACAAGGAACTCGAAAACGGGCATTATACGTTTTTATATATGAACGAAGAGGAGGTGCGCGAAGTCTGGAACAAAAAGAGTGCGATTAATTTTGACAGTACCTCAGCTTCCGGCTTTAACCAATATGTGTTGTACCGGTATCTGACTTCGAAAGGACTGCACAAAGATGCCGAAGGAATCGGGAAACTAACCGAAGCCGACATCCGAAACATTGAAAACGGCATGACCAATTACCGTTTTGCGAATTCGCTGCCGATATACAAACGCATTTACCAGATTGTTTGGGAATTTGATGTGTATCGTAAAGGTGGAAATCCATCGGGACATTCGGTTACACAGCGGATTGAATACTACAAAATGGCCTTTCAGATTATCAAAGAAAACTTTTGGCTGGGAACCGGTACTGGTGGGTATGATTTGGCTTACCAGAAAAAATACGATCAGAACAAATTTTTTAAGGAACAGAAATTCAGGCAGCGGTCGCACAACATGTTTCTGAGTTACTTGATCGATTTTGGACTTATTGGCCTCATTTACATTTGCACGGCCCTCTTTTCTCCGGTGTTTCTGGAGCGCAAAACCAAAAGTCCACTGCTGCTGGTCTTCCTGCTGATTGTGCTGCTTTCGTTTATGAATGAAGATTCGCTGAACAACCACGATGCCATTTCGTTCTTCGCATTTTTCTATCCACTTTTTTTATATTCGAAATACGAAAAGCCCCTGGAATCTGAAGGAATGAGAAAGTGATCAGTGGTCAGTCTCAGTAGACAGTTAAACACTGAAAAAGCAGACCTGTAACCTGAAATTTGGAACTTGAAACTATGAACGATCGTCTTCCTCTCAATTTTTTCCTTCGCGATGTGCTGGACGTCGCCCCATCACTACTTGGCAAATTACTGGTCCGGCAGTTCGACGATGGCCGTATTGAACGTTACCCGATTACAGAAGTTGAAGCCTATCGCGGCACTGAAGACCGTGCCTGCCACGCCAGTAAAGGACGGACTCCACGCACCGAAGTAATGTTTCAGCAAGGTGGAACTGTTTACGTTTACCTCATTTACGGCCAATATTGGTTGCTCAATTTGGTAGCCGGACACGAAGGCGATGCCTCAGCCGTTTTGATTCGTGGCATTGAAGGTTTCCCGGGGCCAGGCCGCGTGGGACGTGAATTGCAACTCGACCGTTCGTTTTACGGCGAAAGCCTGAGTGATTCTCCCCGAATTTGGGTGGAAGATGCCAAATCGGTAACCGAATTCAAAACTTCAAAAAGAATCGGGATTGAGTATGCTGGCGAGTGGGCAGAAAAACTTTGGAGATACTACCTTTAATCTTTTAATTTCTTCAGCAAAAAATCCTGATTAATGACCAGATAATACCCAAAAGCAAACGAAAATTTGGTGGTCAGGAAGTCGTATAGGGCTTCGCCCTGAAAAGCAAATTCGATGTCTTTCAGTATGTGCTGTTTCATCATATAGTTGAAAGCAACCTGTGAACGGTCGGTTTGTGAAAGGGCAATGTCGCGGTCTGAAATCGACATGTAAATCCGTTTTCCGTAAGGCGCAATAAACTGGTAGGCATTCCAGTAATCGAGTGAGAATTTGCCAATGTGGGTGTCGGCAGCAACCGTAACCGAATAGCCATGTCCTCTTTTGTAACCATAAGGCGCGGGCCCATCCGGGCAATCGTAACCGACCCAATGAAGATTCAAATTCGTGGTTTTCAAAAATCCGTCGCCTACTTTAAACTGTGTTTCAAGACCGGTGGCATAATTCAAATCGGTAATTACACCCAGCGGACTCGAATCAATTTCGCCACCACGGTGATAAACCAATACTTGCAATGGAATGTGAATTTTAAGCCCTGAATTCGGGAAAATCTGTCCGCGGCCACTCAGCCCGAAAGTAAAATGCTCCTGAAACGGATCGCCGCGCAGGATAAACTGTTCCCAGCTCATCCAGTTCTGCATTTCGAAATATTTCGATTCGTAGATGAACTGGACACCTTCGCGTGGGGCGTCGGTCATTATTCGTTCGGGTTCCCAAAGCTGTTTCACCAAACCCAGATTGCGATTCAGATTCAGGTTGCCAAAAATTGCTTTCATTTTCGGGAACATCTGGTATTGGGCCGAAAACCAGGGGCGCACCACCGTAAAATCATCGCGGCTGTGGTAACGCAGAAAATGTCCGCCCACCTCTAGTTTAAGTTTGGCAGAAAAAGTATAATTCAGTTTGGGTCGAAGCCAGGCGCCTGTCCAGGTGTAGCCATCCACAATTTCTCCCATATATTCAGTATTGTGGAAAAAACTCATGCTCTCCACCCTGAAATTCAGGTTTTTGACTTCTGTTGTATCGAGGTCTTTGTAATGATAATTCAGGTCGGTAAGCGTTTGTGCATCGAGTTGGGCGACTGCCAATATCAGGAATATAATAGAGACGAGTTTTTTCATGAGTTTGTAATTTAAAGTCCACTCCAAAGGGGATGTCTCAAAAGCCTGAAAATACAAATTAAACACGAAGGCACGAAGACACAAAATATTGATTATTAATTCTATCTCTTCGTGACTTTGTGGCTTTGTGTTTAGTTCTTTTACTTCTGAAAAACCCTACTTTAGATAGGAGAATTCAATATTAATGCTATGCCCCAGGCTTTTCCTGTTTAGGGGAATGTGAGTGGAACGTTATAATAAACCTGTCGTACAAAAATAGCAGAACTACAGCACTTAAAGCTACCGAACCAAAAATAATCCAGACAGACTGCGGATGGTAACTGTTCCAAAGGAAATCGGTCAACTGCTGTTGACTCAGGTTCATTTGACGGGCAGCTTCGTTAAAGTAGTCTGTTTTCGTAAACGAATCGCCAATTTCAGGAACCGTTAATCCACGTTTGGCCACTTCGGCTTTCAGGAGAAATAGTTTATCGGCCACTTTTTCGTAGGGTGCACCCGACAAAAATCCGGCAATCTGGTGACCGAGCGCAATGGGCAAAAACGACGAACCCATGTACAATGCTTTTTTATCGGCAGGTGCAATGCTGCCCACATATTCGGTGTACTTGGGTGAACTGCTCATTTCTCCAAGACCAAAAATGAGTAAGCCGAACAAAACAATCCAACCGTTTTGAAAAGCAAACATCATGGAAAGACCGATTGCCAGCACAAAAATACCGCCTATCATGGCATTTAGCGGACGAAAGCGCATGACAAAAGCCGAAACGGCAATCTGGAAAACGATAATGTAAAACGAATCGAGACTACTGAGTGTGACTGCCGAAACCGTTCCTTTCCCGGTATTAATCAATTCGGCCAGCGCCGGAAAAACAGAGTGAATTCCCTGAAAAATAATTGCAGTGTTTACCCAATCGTCGATAAAATTGGGAAACGAATAATACAATTGATTAAAAGCCGCCCAAAAAATCGACATGATCAGCAGAAACATGGTGTACCGCCAGTTGATGATTGTAATAAAAATATTTATAAAGGGCTGAATAATTGCTTGCAGCAGTGGAGTTGATTTTTTTTCTTCTTTAGGTTCCTTAAAAAAGAGCAGTGTTATCAGAAAGTTGATGGCAATGGATGCAATAGAGAGCATGAAAACAAAATTCCAGCCTTTACCCAAAACAATTCCGGCAACGAAAGGGCCAATAAATCCGCCGATGTTTACCATCATGTAAAAAATCCCGAAGCCGATGGAAGCTGTTTCTTCATTGGTGGTTTTCGAAATCATGGCCGAAATGATGGGCTTAAAAAATGCTCCACCCACGCAAATCCAGATAAACGACACGAAAACCATTTTGAAACTTTGGAATTGCTGAATCATGTAAAATCCCGAACTGTAAAGCAAAAAAGAAAGGAGCAGTACTTTTTTGTATCCGATTTTGTCGGCAATGGCACCGGTCAGGATAGGCAAAAAGTACAACAACATGGAACCGGTACCCATAATGGCGCCTTTTTCGACTGGCGAAAATCCCATCGCACCGGTTTCTTTCGATCCAACCAAAAACAGTCCAAATCCCATGTAAAAACCATACCAGGCATAGCGTTCGAACAATTCGATGATATTGGATATCCAAAATATGGAAGGGTATTTTTTAAAAATCTGAAGTTTCGACATGAAGAGTTGCTTAATTATAGAGCCGGAAAAATAATAAAAGATAATGTACTACAAGGAAACTTCATAGGCTAAAATAAAATCAACATCAAAATAAAACTGAACAATCCTATTTCTCATCAATCAGTTTGGAACCAACGAACTGTTTGATCCATTCCATCGAGCCATAGTCCTTTTCCATTTCACTCAAAAACAATTTGGCTTCAGCGTCCCTTTTTGTTTCGTAGAGAGTTTTCAGGATAAAAGCCCGAAGAAGTAAATGTTGCCAGTTACACGTTAAATTGCTCCGTGTCTCCATCAGTTTAAGCGCCTTCCGGTAAAGACTCAAGGCCACATCCTTATCTCCGCCAAAGGCAGCAGGCCGATACAGATAGGAGTTAGCTTTTTCAATATAGCCCATCGGCTCGGCCGGATCGAGTTCAATTGATTTTTCGATATGCGAAAGACTTTTGGGACCAAAAAATGGCGCCTTGTAAAACGAAAGAGCAATTTTATACCCATAAAATGCTCCTGAAAGGCTGTGAAGTTTGGCATTGTTCGGATGATCTTTCAGTAATTTTTCGAGGTAAACATCAGCTTTATTCACATATACCCGTGCCAAATCCTTATTTTTTGCCCCAAGCTCATAGCCCACCAATCCGTACATGGCTTTTACCATCTCAGTTTGCCAGACCAAATCCTGCGATTTTGCACGCTCCATTTCGGCAATCAGACCGAGCCAGGGCGTCATATCACCTTTTCGATAGCTTTCAAAAAAGGCACATTGGTAATACGCCAGATCCTTCTTCTGTGCGGTTACAACAAACGACGGAATCAACAGTAATGCAATTAAAACTAAAACTTTATTCGTCTTCCTTTCCATACGGTTTCTTTTCGAATTCTTCTGAACAGGTTATAAAAAACAATAGTGGTGAAACTAATCATCTGTATCGGATGCAGGATTACCGACCACATCCAGTTCTGGCGACTGGCAATTGCCACCTGTAATCGGTTCATTACAATCAAAGCCACAAATAAGCCTAAAAAATTTACACCCAAAGCAGCAAAAACGATGAACGGCCCCAAACAAACCAAAAACCAGAATGCTAGCATAACAAGCCGTTGCCCACCAAAATACTCGTGCATATTGCGTGAAAAACCAAGCACTGCCTCATCAAAACGAGTATACATTCTGCAAAAAACATCTTCATTCCCAAGTAAAACAGCCATTTTTAATCCTGAATCCTTAATCATTCGGGCCAAGCGGATGTCTTCCACATTCTGATTTTTGACTTTCGAATGCCACTGATTGGTTCGGTAATTTTCAGCATCAAACATCATGAATTGCCCGTTGGCTGCCGACAGCGAAGGAAACTTAGTTATCTGAACTAAAATCATAGGGAGCAAACTCTGCAATATCCAGTTCATAACAGGCACAGTTAACCGTTCGGCAAATGTTTCCATTTTTTGCTGCGGAAATACCGACAAAAGCGACAACTGCTTTTTCTGAAAAAAGGCAACTGCTTTAGAAACGGCATCGGCACTCAACTCCACATCAGCATCCAGAAAAATCAGGTACTTGCCATTTGCCCGCATTGCAAGTTGGTGGCATGCGAGGTTCTTCCCCAGCCAGTCATCGTGCAGCTTTTCGCCCAAAAACCAGTTAATTCGTTCATCCTCTCCGACAAACCAATTCAGGATTTCCTCGGTATTGTCTGACGAATGATCGTTGCAAACAATTACCTCAAAATCAGGATAATTCTGCAACTGAAGATTGGCAAGCAATTTTCCGATAGTTGCTTCTTCATCACGAGCCGGAATCAGAATGGAAACCTTGGGAAAAGTCGCAGGCTTTTTCTCCGGAAGATGCAGGCCCGACAGCAGGTTCACCAGCGAAATCAATGTCCGCAGCGCCAGAAATCCAAGTATGCCAATAGCCAGAATTTCCATTATTCAGTTTGTTTCGTAACGCAAGATTGATAAAACGAATGGTAGGCCAATTCGATGGATTCTGCGGAACGTTCTCCGGAATAATTTTTCAGGTAAATACGGATTTCGGGCCGGGCCAGACTAAAATGGTCGACCAACACAACTGCAAAAGCAATGTGCGAGTGATTGTCGCGCCGACAGGCAATCCGGGCGAATCCCTGCTGAAAAGGAAAGTTCTGCTGATGGTGCGAAATAATCTCGCCCGACGGATAAATGGTAACCACATTCAGCGGATCTTGCAGCAATTCGTTGGCGTAATTGAGCGACTCAATCAAATCGCGACTGTTTTTGCGGACCGAAAATACGCCGCAACGGGTCAGGAACATGCGTTTGGCCAACTCCTCTTCGAGCATCATCACATGAAACCGGCGCCTGAATACCTTGTTGCACAAATACATCGACCAGTAGCCGTCGTAATAGCTGAAATGGTTTTGCAGCAAGAGAACCGATTGGTCTTCAGGAAAAATAGCATCGGAAATTACACTGATTTTGCGGAAGTATATTTTCTGCAGTAACCTGAAATATGAACTGTAAAACCTCAGCCACAGCGGATGATAGCGGTCTTTGATCATGATTGCTGGTTTTTGAGTTGGTACAATTTCCACCACGGAGTGCGGGGCGATTCGTGGTGCTCAAAATGATAGCCGAAAAAATAGCACGACAACATAGCCCACCAGTGAGGTCCTTTCTGCGTGCGCGAATGATGCGGCATCATCGCTTCGGTATGCGGCAAACGATGTGGCCGGTATGTTCCGAAATAAAACAACTGAAAGGTTGCCAAAATGGAGGGCAGAACCCAGAAAAGAACCAGATTAAGCTGATTGACCCAAATTTGCAGAATATTAAAAACTACTGCCATGATGAGAATCTGATACCATTTGATGTAATTTTTCAGGAACGAAAACCACCACCGCCAGAAATTCTGCGAATACATGCAATAATCCGGATCGCCCTCTTCGCCGGGAAACTGGTGATGCAACTTGTGCTTTTCGAGCAGGCGCGAATACGAAAGCGCTGCAAAAAGCCAGGTTGACAAACACCCCACACCATTATTCAGTGGCCGATTGCCCGAAACCTGTCCGTGCATGGCATCGTGTGCCGTAATGAAAAGTCCGGTATATAAATAGGTTTGAATAGCGATGTGAACAAGCACCATCGGCGATGTAAACGAGACTTCGGTGAACACCAGCGCATAAACCAAATGAGCCATCCAAAGCAAAATAACGGTAAGTGCAATCAAAAGTCCCATAGTCAGATTCGCATTAAAAGGTTAAGCGCCAGAAAAAACACAAACTGCATCAGGAGAAGAACTCCGGCAATCCGGTTATTGATTTCAACTTTCAGAATTCGAATCATCAGGAATAAAAAGCCTGAGACCAAAAACCAGTCGATGTAATTTTTATGCGGAATGCTGTCAAAAGCCCAGCTCCACATGTCAGTTGAAACAGCCACCGGTTCCATAACAAAATCGAAAGTCACCATGGTAAAAGCACCAATCAGCGGGAAATACCAGGTATCGCGAACCGGTTTTGCCACTGCTGAAATACAATACACCAAAACCAGCCAATTTAAGCCGATGATGAGCGGTGTGTTCAAAAGCTTCAGACCGAGCGAGCTGCCATATTTGTAAAACCCGAACAGCAACTGGGTGTTCACGCCAATTAACTCTACAACAAACCCGAACAATGCAATTCCGGTAAAAATGATCCAGCTTTTTAGGTTTTTAGGTTCATGAAAATACAACAAAATTACCGCTGCCGCCAGCATTCCGAAAGGTGTAAGCATCTGGAAAACGGGCTGCAGTGGCCTGTTCAGAAATCCGACGATTCCGACCAGATACCAGACCACCACAAGGATCCTGACTAGCTGATAATTGGGCAATCGGTTCATTGCTTAAGCTTTAAAAGTTGTTCCTGAATCAATCCATCGACAATGCGTGCCGACGACAGACACAGCGGAATTCCACCTCCGGGATGAACGCTTCCACCAACAAAATACAAACCCTGAATATCGCTCCTGAAATTGGCATGACGGTTAAACGAAGCATAGCGGCTGTTTGAGCTGCTTCCGTATATAGAACCGTTCACCGAGCCGGTTTGTTTAGCAATTTCGGGCGGCGAAAGTATTTCTTCGCTAATGATAAAATCCGACAGTTTTCGCTTCAGCATTCGCTCCAGTTTTTCCACAATATTATTGCGCGACTGAGCAACAAATTCGGCCCAGTTTTGGCCGGTATCGGCGGGTGCATTCACCATCACAAACCAGTTTTCACATCCTTCAGGAGCATCAGCTTTAGTGTATTTACTGCTGATGTAAATGTAAACTGTTGGGTCGTCACAGGCTTCTTTCAACTGAAATAAATGCCTGAATTCATCCTTATAATCACTACTGAAAAATATATTGTGAACGTCCAACTCCGGAAAAGTTCCCTTCATGCCCCAGTAAAAAATAAGAGCAGACGACGAACGCTCTTCTTTTTCGATTTTCGTAAGCCTTTTCAGATCGGGCATCAATGAAGAATAGAATCGGTGAATATCCACGTCGCTGACAACAATATCAGCCGGAACAAATCCGGAATCGAGCCAAACGCCTTTAGCCCGTCCATTTTCAGCAACCACTTTTCTGACCGGCTGTGCCAAATGAAATTCTACACCCAGACGCAATGCCTGTTTCACCAGCGAATCAGTTATCCGAAACATGCCACCCTCCGGAATAAATGCACCCAGATTGTGCTCCAGATGCGAAATCACACTCAAAGTTGCAGGAGTCTGATACGGATCGCTACCGTTGTATGTGGCATAACGATCGAACAACTGAACCAATCTTTTTTCGCCTAGCTCGCGGGTATTGAAATCGTGCAAACTTCGGAATGCCTGAAGCCGCCGGAAGTTCAGCAATGTTTTCAGCGATTTCAGATTCATCAGATTTTTCAGTCGATGAAACGAACCAAAAATAAACAGGTCAGCCGTCAAATCATAAACAGTAGATGCTTTTTGAAGGTAACTAATCACTTTGGTTGCCGGAACATTCAGTTTTGTCTCCACCTCTTCAGCCATTTTCTGCACATCACTATATGCTGCAAGCTGAGTCCCATCGGGGTAAAAATATTGGGTAATTACCTCAAGCCGGTCAAGCGGGAATCGAAGATCATCGTCTAACAATTCGAAAACCAAATCAGGCATTGTAAACAATGAAGGTCCGGCGTCGAAGCGGAAACCATCAAAATGCCGTTCCGAAACCTTACCACCGGGCTTTTCAGAAGCCTCATACACATGCACATGGATACCCCGACGAGCAAGCCTGATAGCCGCTGCCAGTCCTCCAATTCCTGATCCAATTACGATTGCATGTGTCATAGATGATTAAATTTATGCAAAACAACAAGGTTCGCAAAATAATTTCGTAATTTACTAAAACATTTTGAGCTTAATTTGTTTAAGTGTATGTGAAATAAATTAAACAAATGCAGAAAAAGGTATTAATAATTGGTACAGGACTTGGAGGTTTAACAACTGCCCTACGTTTATCGAGCAAAGGCTATCAGGTTGAAATGGTGGAGAAATACCAGCGTGCCGGAGGTAGACTCAATTTGCTTGAAAAAGATGGCTTTAAATTCGACCTCGGGCCTACTTTTTTCAGCATGAGTTACGAATTTCAGGAACTGATAAAAGACTGTAACATTGAAATGCCTTTCGAGTTTGTTGAGCTTGACCCCTTGTATTCGGTTCATTTTGAGGGCGACCAACGGAGCTATTTAATTTACAAAGATCTGAAAAAACTGGCCCTCGAATTTCAACATCTCGAACCTGATTTTGAAAAGAAAATAAAGAAGTTTCTGGAAGCTGCCGGCAAGATGTTTCATGATACCGAAGGCATTGTGATAAAGCAGAATTTTGATTCGCTGGCTCAATATCTTTTAAAATTAACCACTGTTCCGTTTAAGCATGCTCCAAAAATGTTTTACTCCATGTGGCGTGAGATGGAGCGGAACTTTGAGTCGTTCGAGGTGAAAGTAATTTTTTCGCTGGTAGGATTCTTTTTAGGCTCAACGCCTTTCGACACTCCCGCGGTTTACACCTTACTCAATTATACCGAATTGGTGCACGATGGCTATTACAACGTGAAAGGCGGAATGTACAAAATTGTGGAAGGACTGCTTCCGGAGTTGGAAAAACGGGGAGTTAAGATTCATTACAACACAGAAATCACCGATTTTTCAGAAGAAAATGGGAAGATAAGTTCGTTTAGCGACAGTTCAGGAAAAATCTGGAAAGCCGACCAATATGTGGTAAATGCCGATGCTGCGTGGTTTCGTGGCGCCATTCTGAAACGGGCTGCTTTCTCTGAAGAAAAACTGGATGCTAAAAAATGGACTTTGGCGCCGCTGACCATTTATTTGGGTTTGGATACCAAAATTCCGAACATGTATCACCACAATTATTTCCTGAGGAGAAATTTTAAAGAATACGCCGGAAAAATATTTAAGAATAAAATTAAGCTCGACAAACCTTATTATTACGTCAATATACAATCGATGCATAACCCGAATTATGCACCGGAAGGCAAAGAATCGGTGTTTATATTGTGTCCTGTTCCCGATTTGCGTTTCAAGTCGGACTGGAGCGATGATCGTGAAATTGCCGATGCTATTATTCAGGACATGAGTGACCGAACTGGTTTCGATTTTCATAAACATACCGAAGTAAAGGTTGTTTTAAACCCTGAACACTGGCAAAACATGTTTGGTTTGTACAAAGGCAGCGGCCTTGGTCTGGCGCACGATTTGAATCAGGTTGGTGGTTTCAGGCCAAAAAATAAAGATGAGAAATTCGGAAATTTATATTATGTTGGTGCATCAACAGTTCCCGGAACTGGTTTGCCCATGGTGGTTATAAGTTCACGATTGGTAACCGAAAGAATACAGAAAGACAATGGAATTGTATCGTAAAAATAATCTCGACTGTAGCCGGATAACTACACGCAATTACAGCACCTCCTTTTCGCTTGGTGTTCGCATGCTTAGTCCGAAATACCGCGAAGGTATTTACAGCATTTACGGTTTCGTTCGCTACGCCGACGAGATTGTGGATACTTTTTTTGATCAGGATCAACGGGTAATTTTCGAAGAATTCAGACAGGAAACATACAAAGCCATTGAACGAGGATTCAGCATCAACCCGATTATCGACAGTTTTCAGATGGCTGTTCGCAAATACAAAATCGATCGTGAATTAATCGACGCTTTTCTGCTGAGCATGGAAATGGATCTCTCGAACGAAGTCTATTCTCCGGAATTGCTGAAAACTTACATTTATGGTTCGGCCGAAGTGGTTGGATTGATGTGCCTCAGGGTATTCTATTACAATGAGCCCGAGAAATACGATATGTTGGTTACCCCTGCCCGCAAGTTGGGTGAAGCATTCCAGAAAGTAAATTTCTTACGCGATGCCCGTGACGACTTTGGCGAAAAAGGGCGCGTCTATTTCAAAGACATCGATTTTACGAACTTCACCGAAGAAACCAAAAAGCAGCTGGAAGACGAGATTGAAAAAGATTTTCAGGAATCGATGGAAGGAATTCGTCAACTGAAAAAGCAAGTGCGGCTGGGTGTTTACCTGGCTTACACGTATTACCTGCATTTGCTGAAAGAAATAAAAAAGGCCAGACCAGAGGAAATCCTGAAGAAGCGGTACCGAGTTTCAAATCGGCGGAAAAGCTACCTGTTGGTAAATGCCTATCTGAAGAATGCATTAAACTTGCTTTAGACTGAAGGAATTATAATTCGGTTCGCACCTCAAATTTTCGTATTTTCGTGCCGAATTTCATTCTGAAAAGCCAACAATGTTCAAATTCTTTTTATATCCTATTTCTGCTATTTACGGATTAATTATTTCGATTCGTAATTTCCTGTACGATTACAAACTGTTTCAATCTACCGAATTTGAAATACCGGTGATTTCAATCGGTAACATTACCGTTGGCGGAACCGGAAAAACTCCACATACCGAATACCTGGTCGATCTGCTGCGCAAGCAATTTACGGTTACTACAATCAGCCGCGGATACAAGCGAAAAACAAAAGGTTATCAGGAAGTGGAAGTTAATTCGCTTGCCACTGCAATAGGCGACGAACCTTTGCAGATTAAGTCGAAATTCCCCGATATTCAGGTTATTGTTGACGAAAAGCGGGTACATGCCATCAAAAAAATTCAGGTTCAGGAGCCTTTACAGTTACCCGATATTATTTTACTCGACGATGCCTTCCAGCACCGCAGTGTGAGTGCAGGGATAAATATTCTACTGATCGATTTTAATCGCCCAATCGACAAAGACAGCCTGATGCCTGTTGGGCGTTTACGCGAATCGAAATGGCAAATGCGACGTGCCAATGTAATCATTTACACCAAATGCCCACAGGAGATTTCGCCTATCACACGGCGCATTATCATGAAAGATGTAAACCTGCGTCCCTACCAAAACCTGTTTTTTACCACCATGGTCTATCAGCCGCTTACTCCGGTCTTTCCTGACAAAGCCATCGGAACACCCAAACTGGCCTCCGACAGGGTGAGTGTTTTACTCGTTACCGGAATCGCCAATCCGGAGCATCTGCGGAAATATCTGAGTAACTTTACCGAAAACATCACCGATTTAAAATATCCCGATCACCACAATTTCAACGCATCTAACATTCAGCAAATCGAGCAAAAATTTGCCTCAATAGCTGCTGAAAATAAAATCATCATCACCACCGAAAAGGATTCGATGCGGTTGAAAGACATGGATTTATCGGAATCGATGAAAGCAAATCTGTTTTTTATTCCACTTAAAATAAAATTCCTCGACAGCGAGGGAAAGAACTTTGACGAAAAAATTGTGACCTATGTTAGAGAAAATAAAAGCAACCGCGACCTTCATAAGCGAAAAAGTAAAAAAGCCAATTGATGCTGCCATCATTCTGGGATCGGGACTAGGCGGATTGGTAAAAGAGATAGAAATTGAGTTAACCATTCCGTACAAAGACATTCCTGATTTCCCGGTTTCAACTGTTGAAGGCCATTCAGGTCAGCTGATCATCGGGAAACTGGCCGAAAAAACGGTTATGGCCATGCAGGGGCGCTTTCATTATTACGAAGGATATTCGATGAAAGAAGTAACCTTTCCGGTTCGGGTCATGAAAATGATGGGCATTAATACGCTCTTTGTTTCCAACGCTTCAGGAGGATTAAACCCTACCTACGTTGTTGGCGACGTGGTAATCATTTCCGATCACATCAATTTCTTTCCTGAACATCCGCTTCGGGGAAAAAACATCAATGAACTCGGAACGCGTTTCCCTGATATGAGCAAAACATACGATGCACGCCTTCGCAACAAAGCAAAAGCTGTTGCCTTGAAAAATGGCATAGCTGTTAAAGAAGGTGTTTACGTGGGGGTTTCAGGACCGACATTTGAAACGCCTGCCGAATACCTTATGTTCCGCCATTTGGGCGCCGACATTGTTGGTATGTCAACCGTTCCTGAAGTGATTGTAGCCCGCCACATGGACATGACTGTTTTCGGTATTTCAATTGTAACTGACAGCGGCGTTCCTGGACAAATCGTCGAAATCTCGCATGAGGAAGTTCAGGAAGTAGCTATGAAAGCCGAACCAAACATGACTTTGATTTTGAAAGAATTGGTCGCCGGATTGTAGAATATTCAAGTTCTCCATAAAAAAGTAAGGATTCCATCTTTCAGAAAGATGGAATCCTTACTTTTTGTAATGAACCCAATAAATAGTAATAAAATAGCTTGGTATTGGTTTGATAAACTACCAAACTACCTTTTTACTTTCTACATCAGTTTCAGATTCACTTCTAACGATATAAACCCCATGAGCTGGTAAAGAAAACTGGATTATATTATTTGTTGGCTTACAGCTATTTAAAAATTTACCACTCACATCAAATATTTGAACGCTTGAACCTTCTAATAAATTTGAAACAAGGAGATTTCCATTTTTAATACTACATAAAAATGATGCTTCTTTTATTTTTTTAACTTCCGTTTTGCCATCTGTATCAACAATGATATTATCAATTTCCCATTTCTCGATTCTATTTGCGTTCTGCCCATTAGCCCTAAATCGCAAATAGAAGGGTCCGATATTAGCCCAAGAAGTAATATCATGTACATATGTCTTCAATGGGATTACCCCATTCTGGTTTGAATAACTAGCAATTGTATTCCAAGTTATAAAATCAAGTGAATATTCAATCGTCAACTTCTCAGTACCAACTTGAGTAATTGAACCAGAATATGGTTCAAAATACAGATCATATTTCAATGTCACTTGGGGGAGTTTAGATGTGCCGTAAACGGGTACCGTAAAGAATGATTCATCGTACGCGGAAGTAAGATTAACTTTCCAATCAAAAACTGCTTTGCCATTGCGGATAAACCACTTCATGTATTCACCTGTGTTAATATTTGCAGACTTATACAGAAAGGAACTCTCTTCAAAATTACTTATGTTATTAAAATTTTCTATTACTGGAATATTCACTTGAATCATATTATACTCAGCAGCTCCAATATCAAAAAGACCAAGTCGGGGTCGAGGTGAACCATAATAAGAATCCAAGTCCGAAATATTATATGTTTCTCCAGCATTAATACAAGAGGAGCCTTCTTTTAAGTACCAATGAGAAGAAATTAATTCTAATAATTGAGTATCACTATTCGCTAACCCAATAAATGTTGTTGGTCTAAAGAATGTCAAACTAATATCAGGACTTATAATTTTTTGATTATTAGTTGGAACTGCCCCGCTATTTATAACAGCGCAACTCCTAAACATTAAAGGAATTGTCGAGCTAAATTGTGCTGTACAGTTACATATTGCACAATTTATAACTGAGGAAGTCGATGTTACAATACCTCCACCACTACTTTGTAATGAAGCACAATTAGTTATAGTACAATTTCGAACCGGACAATTTGCTTTAACAAATATCCCACCACCGGCAGGAGCAAAGCAATTACGTATAAGGCAATTATTTATGCCTCTATCCCCTAGCACTGGTGCGGCATAATTTGTTTCAATACCCCCTCCACTTGTCTTTGCCGTACAATTGTCTATTCCACAAATAGAAATAGAGAATGCTCCTGTTGAAAAAAAACCTCCTCCCGAAGATGCTGAACAATTTTCTACATCATTATATTTAAAAAAATATCCAATTTCTGCAAAAATGCCACCGCCAAAATTTGAAGCAGAACAATCAGAAACTCTAGAACTAGCAGCAGAAATAGAATACATTCCACCACCATTTGTGGCAAAACAATTAGAAACAAAAGTGTTAGTAATCATTGGCGAAGCTAAACCTTTTTGTATGGAATAAATTCCTCCACCTTTTTCAGATGCAAAACAAGAATTGACAAAGCATTGACTTATACTTAATTTAGTCAATGCATAAATCCCTCCACCAGAATTTACATTACTAGTATTGGCATTGCCCCCAATTATGGTAAATCCATTCAGGCTTGTATTATTAGTGAATTCTCTTCCAGTAATCACACGCAAACAATTGTTTTCATTTCCTGTAACAGACCATGTCCAACTTTTCCCATCTGAATTCACCTTTCTTGTCCAAACATCCTTTATACCATCAATGTCACCACTCAAAATTGTTGCATTTGTGAATTCCCAAAGGTCCCTTCTGGAATCATTATTTAGATCGTATATTTTTCGATCTGAAATTATTATTTCATCACCAGCAAATCCTCCATAAAGTTTGACTCCATCTTTTAAGATAAAAGTTCGAGTACGGGCATCTCGTTCTATGGTTTCAGAGGTTGGATAATAAGTACCTTTTGCAACCCAAACTTCGTCGCCTGAGGCTGCTTTGTCTATCATAGTTTGGATATTCCCAGCAGCTTTTACCCAAGAAGTGCCATCGCCAGTTCCATTTTGAGTAACGTAGTAAATAGTTTTGGCATAAGTTAAATTGGGTAAAAAAAGAATAGTAATTATTAAAGTAATATTTCGAAAGAAAAAGATAGGATTCATTTTGTTGATTTAAAATGATTTACAAATAATTCTATTATTTCAATTAAACTTATAATTTCAAATAAAGCAATCATTGAGGGTTTGACTCCCGAAAAATCACTAAGAAATATTTGAGAACCTTTCTTCTCAATTAAACAATGAGCAATCGAGTTTCTCAAATGTCTTGAAAAACAGAGCATTTCAGTTCCTGTTCCAGCAATAAAAGCCATATTACTGTTTGGCAAAAGCTTTGTAGGGAATTTTGTATAGGTTTCCTTTTTCAAAATTATCGACTGATTTTTAAGAAGCTGTTTGAAGTTCTTCGGTAAAGTGTCGAAACTTTTATTTGCCGTATATTTCTTCAAATGGTTCTCGTAGCAATAGAGAAATTGATAAAAAAGAACGATTTCCTTTTTAGATAAATTACTGACCATAAAGTGAAAATTATAAGTGTAGATTTTTTAGCTCTCCGTCCAATTCTATTAGCATTTGACAAAAATCAGAGACCTTTGCACTACCTTCAAATTTCGTAATATTTATTTCTCCATTCCATGTAAAGTAAAGGGCAAAATCAAAACCACTCCCTTCAATACCAGCAATGAGAATTTTATGGCCAGAACAACCAGATCTATAGCACCTTAGAGTGTGCTTAGATAGAACTTCATCTATCTTGTCATAAAAATTTTCCATCTGTTACAAATAAATTCCTCCCCGCTCCCCAAGTTCAGTTTTAGACATAAAAAAAGCGTGGGAACTGCTAGCTAAATCACTGCCCTGAGGGTGTCGACACCCTGTAACAAATGATAAAGCAACAGCCCCACGCCTATTAATTATAGACATGGAGCGTTTTGTTGCTATCATCCTTGTTACTTTTGAAATTGTCGAGATTTCAGGACAGGATAATATCTAAAACGCTTTCGCTATTTTAAAAATAAAAAGATTCACGCTTCTGGCGTAAATCTGACTAAAGGTAAAGAAAATATCTATACGAGTATTTAACTTTTTATAATTATACTTTACTTTTTGTGGACCTTATGAAGACTGTTCAAACAAAAGCAGTGAGCCGATGAACTTAAGTTCATCGGCTCACTGCTTTTTTATTTCAGCACATCTTTTGCAGCCAACACCAGAAACATGAAATTGGTGGCGCCGCCTCCCAAAACATATTCGGTTTGCTGCCAGAAATATGGCCACTCTTTCAACTCCGGAAAATCAGGACGAATAATTCCGGTTCCTGAAACCGAACCTCCGGGAATAAACGAACGATCGGCTCGATTGACGCCGTATGCCTGAGTCACAGAACGCGAACCGACACCGGAAACAAACGACGACGTATTTTCGCCAGGATGGTTGCCCAGTACGAAATTAAGTGCATTCAACATGGTTTTGGAGTCGTAAATTTCAGTGAAACATTTTTGGAGGAAATACTGGGTGACACCGAAATTCTGAATATTCCAGCCATCGCCCCAAATGTGCGGCCGATAAGGCACTCCGAAAGGATTCTCATTCTGCAATTTATCCACTTCAGCCTTGTAATTTTTAGCTGCAGCCACAACCATTTCAGTAAATTTTGGTTCATTAATTTGTTTTAGCACCCGACCCACATAGCCAATTACCTCATTTCTTTTCAAAACTTCAGGAGTGGTGTATTTCAGAATATCAGCGCGATAGCTGGCATTTCCTGTAGTAAGAAGCAGCTCAACGGCAGCTTTCACTTTTGCACCAGACAAACGCTGATTTTTATCGGCATCGACCAATGCATAGATAGCTTCGGAAGTACTTATCGACTGATTGGCCAGGGTATCATTAAAGCCTTTCAGAACGCGGGCTCCGGTAGCCAATGCTTCAGCCACATCCAGTTCGCGACTCGGATTTTCTTCGGTGAAAACCAGGCGGTCGTCCAGCACGCCTGATTCGTGCGCTGTAACTTCGTCTTTTTTAAGTGAAGGATTGTATTTGCGGTTATCGGTCATCGTGGCAGCATCGCCCAGATGCACGTATTGGCGCAGGCTATTTTCGATGATTCCACGGTACAACCGTCCCAGACTTTGATACCCGGCCAAAATGGTAATTGTTCCATGCTCAATCTGCTGAAGCAAGTCATTTTTCCCATCAGGTCGATGAATTTCCACGAGATTTTTACTTTGATCAACCGTTGTCTGGTCAATATCGGGTTTAAATAATTCGAAGGCCTGAGCTAAAATCCAAACTTCTCCGGCCTGAGATTCCACCCGTAAATCGTAATCACCGGCATCGTGCCAGCCACCGCGATTTAGACCCGAAACCTGATCGAGCGGTTTAAATTTGGTTAATGTAGAATGGCCTTGTGCATACCCATCGAAATGGTTGGTATCTATGGGAGCCATCAACGCATCGTCCATGTGGCAGAGGCCATGCCAGACACGGTAACCTTCGTTAACGCGCATGTGGCACATTTGCACCGGAAGAAAATACTCGACCGTGGGTTGCCATACATGCCTGTCGTAAATAGTTTCGCTTATCCGGAAAGGTTCCGTTGTGTTGTCGGCATATTTAACTTGATAAATTCCGGGAGTCTTTATGTCAGAAAAGTCGAACTGAAAATAATTGAAGCGCAGGAATTTTCCCCATTTTTTAGGTTCAATGCTCCGAATTTCTTTTAATCCACCATCTTCGGAAATGCGCACCAGAGTAGCTTTTTCTGATTTTGGGTCGTTTTTGTCAACCTCAATGACGGCAATTTTCTGCTGTTCGGGATGATATCCAATCTGGCTAACATGAACTACTGGTTTCGAAATAAAATTCGGCAACACATTGCAATCGACTACCCATTCGACAGCGCCCAAAGTTTTTCCTGGAGTAACCAGCGAACGCACGACAAACCAGCCATTGTTGTGGTAAAAACGTCCATCCATCAACTGAAGTGGCTGACCTTTACTTTCGATGATCATGGTTTGCGAGGCAATTTCAGGAGCAATGGTTAGCTTTTTGCCGGTTGCCATCGGGAAAGCCTGCCAATTGCCTTCCGCATCTTTTTCCATTGGACCGTTGGCTTGTGTGGGGAAAATTCCGGATTGGCTATCGAGATACCAACTTTTGCCAAACAAAAGCGCCGGGAAAAGCTCAAAATTGAATCCGACTTTCTTCTCCCAACCGGCAGGAAGTGGTTTATCCAGATCAACCAGAATGCGGAATTTGTTGCCTTCACCAACTACCCGAACATGGTAAGTAAAATACAAATCGGGGTATTCGACTGGGTTAAAACCTTTGCGGTTGATGCTCGAATCGGGATAAGTACATTTAACGCTTATTTCATTTTTAATGCGGTCGACTGATCGTTTCCCCACTTTGGGAATGGGTTGCCATTGGCCCGGAGTTGGCTCCAGACGCAAATCGCCATTGGTAGCCACACGGGTTCCGTTCTGGATTATACCCACTGCTCCCTGATGGCCTTCAGGATAAATATCGAAAAAGACCATCACATTTAGTCCGGACTTCTCAAAATATTCGGCTTCGTTAATTTTCAGCGATTGGGCATCCAGTTTCAATGCTGTAGAGAGAAATAAAATGATCGCAAAAAACAGAAGGGCTTTCTTTTTCATCGTTGGTTTGGTTTAGGGTTCAGGTTAAAATGCCTACAGGGCAATAGTTTTAAATCTTATTGTAATTTTTACAAATAACAAGGCTTAAAGATACTGAATTTTTCAGTTTCCCGCCAAGTTGCTTTGAGAAGCACAAAGGTATAGCACAAAAAAAAGGTGGCCCGAATCGCGTCGGAACCACCTTGAAATATCAAAACTATTTTACAACTAATTCAAAACTACTTCAATCACAGGAATTTCAACATTCGGTTTAGTTACAGGCAAACTAAAATTCAAATCGGTAGGTTTTTCACCTTCCTTCATGCCGTGTCCGGCACGCGGAGTAATTTTTATCTCAGAAGCATCGTGCAGGAACTGAGCATATTTTACTTTACCGGCAAATCCGGGCAAATTAAAGTTCTGCAATGGATAATCAAGAAGGTGAATGTATAGGCGGTTTGTTTTTGGATTGTAAGTCAGCAAACTATTTTCAGGAACCTGAAACTCTTCGGGAGCCTGTGTGCAACCATAAATTGAGCGGTTGTTGTATTTCATCCAATTCCCCATGTTCGAAAGGGCAGACTGCGCACGTTCGTCGAAGGTTCCGCGGGCTGTTGGACCAACATTCAGTAACAGGTTTCCACCCTTGCTAACCGATTCAATTAACAGAACCAACAGCTGTTTGGTATCTTTCCAGGTGTGTTCATCGCGGTAATATCCCCAAGATCCGCTGAACGTTTGGCAGGTTTCCCAGTAGGCTTTCTTGCCATTTACTTCAGGCCATTTGGCTACTTTGTATTGCTCCGGAGTGGTAAAATCCCATCCATCTTCATACTCTTTTAAATCAAGCCTGTCGTCAACAATAATTCCGGGTTGGAGTTGGCGGATCATTTTAAGAAGTTTTTCTGAATCCCAATCTTTTGCACCTTTCCCATTTTCGCCGGGATACGAGAAATCGAGCCAAAGAATGTCAACCTTTCCGTAGTTGGTCAACAACTCGCGTACCTGGTTGTGTAGATATTCGCGATATTTATTCATATCCCGTCCTTTGTTCAGTTCGGCCAGTTTTGCTTTATCGTCTGTTCGTTGCGGATGCACGCGATCGACCGTAAAATCAGGATGATGCCAGTCAATCAGGCTGTAATAAAATCCGATCTGTAATCCTTCAGCACGAAAAGCTTCAACCCATTCTTTCAGCAAATCTTTGCCGACGGGTGTTTTCGGTGCTTTGTAATCGGTATATTTTGAGTCGAATAAACAGAATCCTTCGTGATGTTTCGTGGTAATTACTGCATATTTCATCCCGGCAGCTTTGGCCATTTTGGCCCATTCGCGCGGGTTGTACAAATCCGGATTAAAGTTGTCGAAATACTTCTGGTAGTTTTCATCCGTAATTCTTTCGAAATTTTTTATCCATTCGTGGCGGGCCGGAAGAGCGTATAAACCCCAGTGAATAAACATACCGAAACGGTCGTTAACCCACCATGCCATTCGTTCTTTTTTTTGTTCTTCGGTTTCCTTGGATAGTTTTTGCTGGGCATTCGTTCCCTGAACGAAAAGTGCAAGCAAGCAGACGATCAAAGCCAATTTTTTCATTTTATTCAGTTTAGGTTTTACAATTTGGGTTAATAAATAGCATTTTAAGATTGAATAAAAGTACGATTTAAGGTTCGAACCTCAATCCTGTACTGTGCTGTAGTTGTATGTTTCGGAACACAAAAAAAGCGGCTCACTTCTGTTGAAAAGAACCGCTTATAGTCGGATTATCAGTTTATCAAGCCTTTATTTCATTTTTTCGAGATAGAGTTTACGTAATTCGACCAAATATTCCGGTCCAATTTTATCCGAATAAATACGGATCACTTCATGGAGTTCGCCATCGTAATAAAATGAAGCCTTTGCTGCATCAAATTTACTTTCTACCCAATTGTATTTTACTTTATTGGTTATAGCTTCGAACTCAGCCCAGTTCAGGAATCGAGGAATTTCGAGGTAAGCATGGTACTTTTCCCGCTTATCGAGATAGATCTTTTCAGCAATCTCTTCCAATGCAAAAAACTTAATGATCCTGATTTTTACCAATTCATCTTTGTATTTCTTCGACTTCTGCAGAAAACGAATGCCATTTTCAGTGAATAATCGCTGAAGCTTTTCGAGCTGATTGTAATCTTTCAAATGCCTTACGCGCAATACATTATACTTGGTATCAAAAACCTGAAGGAAGCCTTTTCCGGCATCAAAACGAACATCAAACTCAAGCTGCACTTTTTGTGATGCCCGCAAAATATCTTCCAATTCGTACTGGTCTTCCAGAGCCAAATACATATAAACCGGTTTTGTACCTGTGGGTGAATCGGAGTAATAACCAGAAAATGGTTTTAGTGCTTCAAAAACTAAAGTTCCGGGAATAATCTTGTGGTCGATAGTGAAAACTGTTTCTGTTTTTGTCAAGGTTCCAAAAACTTCGAATCGTTTGTTCTGTTCCATATGATTAGTTTTTTTGGTTTAATTACTTTAGCAAAATATTGTCAGGTTTTTAATGACTACAAAATACATAAATATTGAACAAGTTGGTCAAGTTTCGTTCACAATAAGCGAACGATCAAGAAGAATTCGCCTAAGTGTGAAATCTGATGGCGAAATTGTGGTCTCCATGCCACGTTCTGTTCAATATCAGGATGCCATCCGGTTTGCCGAATCAAAGACCGACTGGATCGTAAAGCAACAATCGAAGATACGTGCTGGTTTAACCCTATTTGCTCCGGAAAGCTGTTTTAGAACCAGGTTTCACAAATTGGTCATTACTAAAGGAAATACCGACAAAGTGTACAATCGTGTCGGAAACGGTGTAATTCAAATTTTTATTCCTGAACGAATCAATCACGAACAACCCAAAATTCAGGAATTTATTAAAAAGACATTGGTTGATGTTATGCGCTGGGAAGCCAAAATTTACTTACCCAAACGCTTAAAGGAATTGGCCGACAAGCACGGTTTCAAGTACCAGAACGTAAGTATAAAAAATGCCTCAACACGCTGGGGCAGTTGCTCTTCAGCCAATAACATTAACCTGAACCTCCACCTGATGCGGGTAACCGAACATTTAATCGACTATGTTTTGTTGCACGAGCTGGCACATACCGTGGTTAAAAATCACGGTGAGAAATTCTGGTTATTGCTGGAGCAATGTTATCCAAATGCCCGAAAAGCCGACAAGGAAATGAATAATTACCGGACTCAAACTTTTTAACAGAAATCGGGCAAAACCAACTATTTTTACCAAAATTTACCAAATGAACTGGAATCAGATTATATCGACCACCCGATTGGGGCAGGAAGAACTTGCCACTAAAGACAATAAACATAGCCGCACACAATTTCAACGCGATTACGACCGCATAATTTTCTCATCACCTTTCAGGAGGATGCAAAATAAAACACAGGTTTTTCCTTTGCCCGGAAGTGTTTTTGTACACAACCGTTTAACGCACAGCCTGGAGGTTGCCAGCGTTGGCCGTTCATTGGGTAGTATGTTTGTTGAAAAAGCCGAAAGTGAAAACATGGAAATCGAAAATCCGCTGTTTCAGGAAATCGGTTCTGTAGTTTCGGCAGCCTGTTTGGCACACGACATGGGAAATCCACCATTTGGACATTCAGGCGAAGATGCTATTGCCCAGTTTTTCAAGAAAAGCAATGAGCCCCGCCTTCGGAACGATCTGACTGAAGCACAATGGAAAGATTTTACTCAGTTCGACGGAAATGCCAATGCTTTCAGGCTACTTAGCCACCGATTTAACGGACGCCGAGATGGAGGTTTTGCACTCACCTACACAACTTTGGCCTCAATCGTTAAATACCCGTTCGAATCGATGCTGACACAAAAACCCAAATTTGGTTTCTTTCAATCAGAAAAAGCAATTTACGAACGAATTGCCCATGAATTGGGCTTGTTGCAGCTTTCCGAAAATCCGAACAAATTCATCAGACACCCCTTGGTATTTCTTGTTGAAGCGGCCGACGATATCTGTTACCAATTGATGGATTTAGAAGATGCACACAAATTAAAAATTCATTCGTTCGATCAAACCCGCTCTTTACTCGAGAAATTTTTCGACCCGCAAACCGAAGCAAAACAAATTCACCGGATGAACGAAACACTCAATCTGGTATCCGATCCAAACGAACAGATAGCTTATTTACGTGCCAGTGTTATCGGGAAACTGGTCAAACAATGTGTTACTATTTTCTGGGAAAACCAACAGGATATTTTTGCCGGAAGTTTTCAGAAAGCGCTGATCGATCATGTGCCTTCAACCTCACAAGCTGCGATTAAGGAAATTAAAAAGGTAAGCATCCGTGATATTTACAATGACCGGTCGGTCGTTGAGATTGAAATTTCGGGCTATCAGATTATTGGAACCTTGCTCGAAGTTTTTACTGAAGCTATTCTAAATCCGAATGAAGGTTTCTCTCAGAAACTACTCGGTTTAATACCCGACCAGTATCGTGGAAATCACGAATCAACTTACGAAAAGGTGCAGTCGGTTGTCGATTTTGTATCGGGAATGACTGATTTATACGCACTCGATTTGTATCGGAAAATTAAAGGAATCAATATTCCCGGAATTTAGTACTACCCAAAACTACAAAGCAAGCCGTGATGAGAACCAATTTTGATCAATTTGAGAATGACCGGATGATCAATGATCCGACCAATTACAGGTGGGGAATATTCTATTTTAATCCGAAAGATAAGCGAATAGCTGTCCCAAAGCGCTCCAAAATGATGGGTTGGACCCTGAATTTTGGAAACTTCTATTCTTATCTGCTCATTTTTGCATTAATTTCTATTGAACTGATATATGAAAGCTTAAGTAAGTAAAAAGCTGGAACCCGCACCAGACTAAGCGCACCGTTGTTTTTAACGAAAAATTACTGCAAGTTAAATTTTAAAAATGCTTAATAAACCTAAAATTCAGGTACTTATCTGAATTTTCAAACAACTTTTTACCGATCTTCGACGTTCTATTCTGGAAATTTACAAGACGGAGAAGATTATGGTCGCGGTATTTAAAATCATTCAGGTTTTTTTGTTGGCTTCAGTAAAGTATGTTGTTACGTTTCCGTTTGCATTGTTAATCGGCTTAAACTTTCAGCAAACTCTAATTGCTGTTACCCTTGGAGGAATTGCAGGGTTTTTCTTTTTTTATCATTTCAGCGGTTATGCACAAAAAAGGTTTCATCATGTAAAAACCTTTCTTTGGAAGCATTCTCCTCTTTCAGTTCGTTTGAGATACCGACAGTTAGTTGCCTGGCGTAAAAATACTACAGGTGAACGGGTTTTCTCCAAAAGAAACAGGTTTATTGCCCGCTTTCGCGCAAAGTATGGCTTAGCCGGAATTGTAATTTTATCTCCAATTATTTTAAGTATTCCAATTGGAGCTTTCTTATTGAACAAATACTATTCAAAGCACAAGTTTGCTATGCCTTACATGGTCTTATCCATATTAAGTTGGACTGCTGTTTTTGTTGCTTTTACTCTTATTTTCCCGAATCTGGTCAAGTAAAAACACCTCTGAACAATCTATTCCTGATTATCCGACAACAACGATTTTAATCTTTCCTGATTTTTCAGGATTAACTCACGATCTGCACCTGACCAGTCAATAGTCTGCCATTCATTTAGATTGAACCACTTTTGGGCAATGTGTTCATTCAGTATAATATCTCCTGAAACAATTTGGCAAACAAAAGGAATTAGCTGTATGTGCTTTGTTGGGTAAACAAATTTAACGGGTAAAAGCTTGCATAAAACTTCAATCTGCACAGTCAACTCTTCTTCAATTTCCCTGACGATGCATTGTTCCGGAGTTTCGCCTGGCTGAGTTTTACCTCCCGGAAATTCCCAAAGCCAGGGGTGGCTGCTATCCGGCCCTCGCTGAACTGCCAGCATTCTAGGTCTATTCAATACAATTGCACAACAAACTTCAATCATTTCTATCCGGAATAGTTTCCGCAAAGAAGGAAAAATTTATCTTTATTACAAGATTTAACCCTCAACAGATTGCTTAATCATGAATGAGAATGAAGTTCGGGCATTGATCCTATCATGGGAAAATCTGGCCATATTGGTCAGGTATATTGCCGATTATCCGGAACATCTGGACATTATAATGAATAAAGCGTTGGACGATAGTCAGCCTGAGAACTGGCGAGCCGTTTGGATGGTCGATAAAATTCATGAACGGCATCCAGAATTGGTAATTCCCTATCTTCCGGCCATGACCAGTTTTTTGATGACTACCCAAAATGCGAGTAAAAAGAGGCATTTACTGAAACTGATCAGTCTCAACGAAATTCAGGAAGAAGATATAGCTGCTTTATTGAATTTCTGCATCGATGAGTTCACAAATGCTGCTGAGCCAGTTGCTGTTCGGGTTCATGCCATGCAAATCCTTTTCAATATTGCACAAAAAGAACCTGATTTCTCCGGAGAATTAATCGAACTGATTGAACATGAAATGGATTACCATGGGTCTGCAGGAATTGCCTCACGAGGAGGAAAACTATTGAAAAAATTATACGCTGCCAAGGCAAAATAAAAGAATAAGCCTGATCAAAAATGGTCAGGCTTATTCTTTTAGAATCATTGGCTACGCTTATTTCTTTAAGAAAGCTTCTTTTAACTCCATTAGTTGGGCATCGTTTAATCCTTCAGGTTCGTTCCCGGTTTGCATGGCCATAAACCAGATTTGTGCCGATTTAGAAAGAATATCAATCATATCGAATGCATCCGAAACGGTTTCTCCAATGGCAAAGGCGCCATGCTTTTCCCAAATAACAACCTCATGTCCCAATTTAAATCCTTCGATGGTGGCGTCAGCAATTTTATGGCTTCCGGGCAAAATATACGGAACCATAAACACACCTCGCGGTACAAAAACAAAAGCTTCAGGGTGCATTCCCCACAGGGTTTTATTCAGCATATCGGCTGTCTGAAACTTTGGAATCTGAGTCATGGCAACCAATTCGTTCGGATGCGTGTGAACTACTGACTTGTTTTTTGATCCGGTGCTGACCAACAAATTGTGTACAGCCAAGTGGGTAGGCAATTCAGACGTTGGCCTGAAATTGTAGAGATTTCGTTTTTTCATGGAAATGATGTGGTAGGCATTTCCCTTTTTATTCATTTTGATGATGCAAGCATTTTTCATTGGACTAATTGCCAGATCGCGCATACGTTTTCCGGTTCCGGTAACAAAAAAATAAAGGTTGGCTAAGGCATCGTAACTCCGCTCTAGTTGAAACATGGGATAATGGTCAAGCTCAAACTCGTAGTCGCCCATCATCTCCGATAAATTTACCGAAATATTACCGGCATTGCGCTCTGCCCAACCTTTTTGCCAAAGGTAATTTGCCAAGCCGGCCACCTCAGTTATGGTTTTGGCAATTTTTTTGTTTTCCTGAAAAAACTCTTTCATCTCGTATATCTTTAGTAATTGTGTACAAATTAAGTCTTTCAACAAATAACTACCCGTCAATTCACCCTTAGCGTGTGCAAAAGTACAAGCTAAGATTGTACTTTCGGTATACCCGTCATTTGTATTTCCTATATTCTTAACAATCAATTTATACACAACAGAAAGCGACAAGCGGCTGAGAGTTAAAGGATAATGAAGTCAAAACCTGTTTTGCGTTTTTCGAGTAGAAATAAACATCCCGGGCAAAACAAAAAATTACAGGCAAAACAGAGGTCAAAAAAATAATTTTTATATTTTTGCACCGTCTTTAAAGAAAAGACAACGAAGGATTGACCCATGGTGTAATTGGCAACACAACTGATTTTGGTTCAGTAGAGTCTAAGTTCGAGCCTTAGTGGGTCAACAAAAAACAAACAATTTTAGCTTCGGCAAATTGAAATTTGTTTTACATTTTTAAAATTGTCCTGTGGTGTAATTGGCAACACGTCTGATTCTGGATCAGAAGAGTTTAGGTTCGAGACCTAACAGGACAACAATAAAGCATTGATTATTAAGTGGTTAAAAATTACTTGAACCATTTTTGAACTGAAAAAGAAAAAAAAAGAATTATCATTGATTTGATAGTTCTTTTTTTTTGCCTGATTTTTTGGTTCAAGTCCTTAGAGTACTTGAACCTATATTGAATATCAAATAGTTAAATATTATTTTGAACCATTTTTGAATATGAAGCAATTTTTAAAATTAGGCCAATTTTTTATAGTACTGATTATCTAATATTTATATAATTTTACATCAGTGGATGTATTATTTTAATATGAGTACTAATAAAATATATTTTAACATTTAAAAATATCTACTATGATTACTAAAAAAGAGTTATTAACTGAATTAATAGGAAAAAAAGTTTTATTTTCTTTCACTCAATATGGAATTGGTATTTCTACTGGTGCAGTTTATGCTGATGCTACTATTTTAGAAGTAAGTGAAGAATTGCTTAAAACTTCAATAGGAAATATTATTACATATTATGATATGCAGTTTATTTCTAATATCCAAATCAAATAATATATTGAAGAGATAATATTTTAATATGTGGACTTAAATTTTGTTTTATTCGGGTCTTAATATTTCTTTCAATATATTTTGATATTAATATTAATATGATAATCTTACAATCACTAAACATTAATAACCTATATATGAAATTTTTAAATTTAGAAATAAAACAAGATTCGAAAGTAATTAAAACCTTTCTTGTAACCTTTTTTGCAACCTTTTTTTTAACTTCTATTTTTTCCCCAATTGGTAATTGGATTACACAGGGAGTAATAAATATATTTGTTTCAATAAGTCAGGGATTTTCAAATTTTTATTATTCATATATTTCATTGAACGATCCTAATGTAATTGATACACATATTATTTTTATATTATGGATTATTGTAACACCATTGTTAGTGGGTGGTTTTGTTTATCTTTCTGGAATACTTTCTTCACTTAAAAATAAAATAAATCAATTAAAAGATAGAGTTAATAAAAAAGATCAGAGCGTTGAAGAAATTACTGTTGAAGCATTAGAAGAAAGTATTTCGGATTTTGAAACATTATTATCGAAAACTTCACTTAAATTATTTATTACAAAGGCGATTACTATTATAGTTTTTCTATTAGTTTATTTCTCTTATTTCTTTCTAAATAACATTAAATTTGAAAACTTAAATTTTCAAAACAGTATTACAATTATTTCTCCATATATTACAGAACAAAAAGTTCTAGAATTAAAATCTAATTGGGCGTTAATGAGTACTAAACAAGAATTTATATCTATTAATAATGAAATAAGTGAAATTAAAACAACAATTCTTCTAAAGGCAATTGAGGCTCATAAAGCAAACAAATTAAAGGATAAAGACAATAAATAATTAATTTAGTTTTGTATATCTTTAATAATTTTAGCTTTATATTCATTCATTATCTTTAGTATTTTAGTTTGTTGGTATCTATAATAATCTATTTCCTTATATTGCCTTTCAATGCTTAATTCATCATTAAATTCACTACTAGGAATATTTATTAAATACTCATATCTTTCATTATAATACTTAATAGTTGATTCTAAATATCTGGAAAATAGAACTACAAAGTCAATAGGTTTTGAAAACTGAAATTCTTTATCATTTATTTCCACTAAATAAGTTATAATTCCTGATTGTAAATTTTTAGACCAATATATTTTACCTAATTCTATACCACTTTCTTTTAATTCAGAATAGAATTTTATTTTTAATATTTTGGAAAGTATCTTATATGTACTTTCTTTATTATCTCTATTATCTAAAATCATAATCCTATTAATATTTATTTGTCAATGTATAATGTTGTTTGAAATACTATTAAGTTTTTTTATATGGCTTTAGTTGAATTAATTAGGTAGATAAAATTATATTATTAGTATCAAATAACCTACTAATATTTCTTATTTCAGACAAAAAACATATTTTATAAAAATTTATAATTCTCTCTTTTTTTAGATACATTTTTTGTAGAAAAAAATCGTGTAGCACCCACATAGCATACATTAAATCTTATTCAGATTTCAGTAATTAATAACAGATACCTTTGTTATACTACCCTTAATGCTAGGTGACCCACTTCAACGTTGTAAAGGGTTATTATAGTACTATTAGAATAGTATTAATTTGCATATATAAAATAAAAAAACACATTACTAATATTCTGTAATGTGTTTTAAATTGCAATGTATATAATGATTTTCCGATCACATATAAATACTAGAATTTATAAAAATATTATTCATCATTCCAATGTTCTATAAACCATTCTTCAGGTAATATATTTTTAGAATCTATTTCTGTTAATGGTTCTTTAAAGAAATCAGCTAAATTTGAATCAATATCTTTAAAATGATTAGCTAAATATTTTAGATTATCTATATGTCTTTCAGTACTTATTATTGTAGGTCTTATAGTCATTTTTTGAACTACATAATCAGATTTATACAATGGTTCTGATTTAATAATAGTATTACTTATTTTCGGTAATTCTTTCTTAATTTCAGGTATTATAACAGTCTTTTTAATTGGTTGTATTACTTCTGTTATGTATGGCTTTAATATACTTTTCATATAGTCTATATAATTAGGATATTCTAAAATATAATCAGCTATATCTAAACCTTTTTCTTTTGCAGAAATATTAAATGAATTATTACCATAAGGCATATAATTTATGAATGTTTCAATCATACTATATTTAGTTTTAATCTTTTTGATTGATTCACGCCAATACATCTCTGTTTTATCTTCTATACTCAAATCAGGAAATATTAACCAATCACGATTTGAATGATAAGTAAATTTATATGCTTGTAAAAAGCTTTTTCCACCTGATGCCAACCAAACAAATTCAGGAAAAACAATAGAACAGATTATTGCTGTTTTTTCAGCCTCAACCAAACAAATTGTTTTATTTCGATTTTCAGGTATGTTTAATAAATCCCACCCAAAAATTGGAATTGTATAATTAAATTTATCACATTCTGAATCAATACTATAACTATCACGAAATTTTATAAAATCGTTATATTCTTCTGTTTCTATTGGAAATAATATATTATATATTTTATCATTATTTTGATATTCATTATTGAAATTTGTAAATGATTCTATTGAATGTAACCAATTAGGATTTACTAATTTGCTTCTATGTAAATCTTCATTATACTTTATTACTTTTCCTGTTTTTAGATCACCATTAAAAAAATATGGAAATATAGTACTACCATTAAAACACATTCCTAACTTATAATCATTGTAAGCTTTTCTAACTAAATTAATTTCAAATCTTTTCTTTAGTCCATCAATAAAAGTGTTATGAATTAAATTTGATTTGCTATAAGCACCAATAGTATTTTTGAGTTTATGAAATGTATTAATATATACTTCTGAATTTAAACTATCACTAATATATAAATCATAAACTTTGTCCTTAAACTTACTTTCAGATTCATTTATAAATTCAATTTCTGGTTGTACCCAATATTGACAGCTATCTTCACGGTCACAACGACCATATTTAGAATCAATTAAATTACCTGTTGTATTATCAACATATCTTTGAAATTTATTTACTTGTCCACATTCAGGACAAGTAAATTTTTGTTTATTGTATAAGCTATATTTGTACATAATTATGCTGCTAAAATTTTATAATACTCACCCATTTTATTTTTACCCACAATTTTACTATTCTGAAATTCATTTAATCTTCTTTGACCTGTTTTAATAGATATATTATTTCTTTTATATTCACCTATGAAATTTGAATATTGGAATACATCTGGCAAATTTGAATAGATTTCTTTTTCAATATCTGACTTAAATATTTTATCCGTTGGATTGCTAACTCTATTAATAATTTCAATGCTATTATCTAAAAAATAACTCATTACTTTTTCAGCGTTAATCATATCAATCATTTCAATTGTTTCATTATCTATGTTAGTTTTATTTATAGAATTGTCTAAATATGTTCTACTTCTATTTAAAGTGATTGCAAATTTTATTAAATAATCTTCCATTTTGGCAGTTATATTTAGTAAGGTTTTCTTTTCTATATTATCGTTTTTCTTTACCTTATTTAGCCAATTCGCTGCAAACTGAATACATTCATTTGATAGCTTTAATTTTGTTCTTCTAATTTTAAAACTGTAATTAATTAGAAAGTGTTCTATCATTTCATTATATGATTGCATTATATCATTTTCAGGCTGTTCCTTTAACATACTTTCAAAAGCATTACGATTTAAATCTAGTTCATCTTCTACACAATATAACCACCTAAAAGCATTACCATTGCTTATTCTTTCGGGTGTTATTACGTTATAAATTGTATCTGATTGAGTGCAACCCATAACACTAACATTCTTTTCAGTAATATATAATTCTTTAGTAGAATCGGCTCTAATAATAGGTTCACCGCCATAATTATAATATTTCAAAAAATCTTCCTCGTCACTACCTTTAGAGTACTGATTGAATGATTTAAGAATTGATAAAATTTCATCTGAAATTAATAGAACAGCTTTACCATTGTTATAATTATCGCTTAATACTCTGTTCATACCTTCAGAAGTATATTTACCAATTGTTAGCGTTAATTTTTGTGGTTCTTCAGGTGTATTAATGCAGTTAAAATTATTTAATAACCATTCATTTATTCTATTACTATCAGCATCTTTTAATGATCCTTTTTTTACTTCTTCAGTATATTGCATAAATTGTAAAAGCTGTTCTTTATACTGTTTATGTAGTTCGTTTTGTTTTGCTTTTATTGGTGTTAATATACAATCAAATAAAGGCGTTTTACCTGCACCGCTTGGACTTATAAACATAGTCCATAGATTAGGTCTAATTATTCGATTTTTGATCGGTTCAACCTCATAATTATTATTCAATGAATAAGCTATTGCTGTTAACATTAAACTACAACTAGCATTAATATTATGAGTGTAATATTCATTCATTTCTAAAATTGTTCGTTTTATTTCGGGGTGAAATACAGATATTGGAAAATCATTTTTATTCATTTTTTAATTAGTTTTTAATAGCTTCATTATAATATTCTATAACCGTTACACGATTAAATAAACAGTATTTTATAACCTCTGTATAGGTTCTTATCTTCTTTGATTCCATTATAGATTCAATCATTTTCATTGTTTCTGAATCTAACTTTAAACCGATCATTTTTAAATTACTTTTTTTCATTTTAATAAGTATTAATTCACTTTATTTTTAAACTCTGATTGTTGCATCAGTCATAAATAAATACTAGCGGAATTAAATAAAATTTAGCAAAATTTAATCCATTAACAATTATTAACAAATAATTAGATTCTGAATTTATGCCTAAATAATATATATGGTTATCAATCAGATTTATAGACAAGTTTTATAATAGAGAAAATATATAGAATATTTTCAATTCGATAGATGTTAATATTTATGGGTTACAGGATAGCTAATTTAGGTTTGACCCTCATTTGACCCTAGTGACCCTAGTTTGACCCTAGCAAGAATTTATATAATATTATAATACAGATAGTTACAGAGCAAAGGGTCAAAAGGTCAAAAAGGTCACAGGGTATCACTTTTATTTTTAAACGGAAATTCATATATTGTACTATAATCTAATTATAATAACATATATAAATAATAATAGATATTAATATCTTTAATATGATTATTATTTAATATACTATATATCAAGATACTATGTAGTATATTATAGGAGTTAGATAAATTATGAAGTTTTACTTTTTTATTTAGGTCAGCCCTGTGACCTTTTTTACCTTTTGACCTTTTATCCTTATAATATGCAGTAAATCAAATATATATGATTTTATTTTTAGGGTCAAGTTAGGGTCACTAGGGTCAAAGCAAAAAAAAAAGTGATAACGGTAAATTATCACTTTAGATTATTTTATTGAATAATGAAATTATATTTTATTGTATTTCTTTTTTAGTTCTATTAATTTATTCTCTATTGTTTGAATTTTATCCTTTTCAGTTTCCTTATTTAATTTAGATTTCTGATTCATTAGTTTTCTGTATTCAGTTTGATATGGGTCTGATGATAGTTTTTCAGCGTTAATAACTGCTAGTTTTAGTATTTCAATATCTGATTCCGTTAATGTTTTATTACTTGAAATCATACTAATTAAATCAGATTTAGGACTATCAATAATAGTTACTTTCTTATAATTGGCTAAATTTAGTTTTCTTTTTATAGCTTCTTTAAATTCAATAAATGAATCATCAGGATTATTTATATTCACATACTTTATTGTTTTCTTAACCTGATTTAAATCTTTAGCTTTTTCAATTGCTTTATTAAATTCTTTTAATGATTCTAATACTGATGCCATATTGATAAGGTTTTAAAGTTTCTACAAAGATATTAGATATTTTAATACATATATGAGATTCTAAGCACTATTATAGTGTTAATGATAGTTTATGTATCAATTCAGGAAAAACAGCAAAAACAAGCTAATATTAAGCTATTCTAGTTATTATTTTGAATCTTATTTACTAATTGAATGAATGAATCAGATTCATCATTTTTAGTATGTTTCTTCTCTGGAAAGATATTATAGTGTTTTAATTGATTAAAGATAGTTGTGGAAAGGTTTGTAACTATATACACGTTCTTTGTATTACTAATATCTATATTTTCAATTAAATTATTATAGATTTCAATGTTATTTTGGATTAAATTAATCGGAAAGTTTGACAAATTGTTTTCTTCAACAATTTTAGTTAACTGAATTTTAGTTTTAGAAATATTAATCTTTTTCATCTTTATATATTTCTATATAAATACTGAAATATTTAAAATTCTTAATTTAACTACCCCTCAAAAAAAACATATATTCTACACGGTTCTGGGAGTGTGAGTTTCTATCTTAATACGTTTTTTTAAAGGGCCTATCCCCTTCAGGTATAATATTGATAATTAATATATTATACGTTTTCTAAACCTTTAAAAGCATTTTTGTTTTGTACCTTTTTAACGTAACTCTTTAAGGTAGCTAATTGAGTATGACCAGAAGCCATCATTAATGTATTCAATGGTACATTTAAGTTAATACATTGAGTTATAAAAGTACGTCTGCAAGTATGCGAACTAATTAAATCACGTTTCATTAATCTAGTATTTTTAGTTTCGGATAGTACACGTCTAACTTTAACTACTGAATCTTTAAATAAATCATAGTGAATAAGTATATCTTTTAGTTCTCTGTTAAAATATTGATTGGTTAATCTAGGTAAATTAAAATCATACTTCTGAAGTATGCTTAATGATATTGGTTGTATTGGTATCTCAACTGTTATATTTGTTTTCTTATTTTCTTTCTTTAGAAAATAATCACCATCATTATCAATATAGAAATCGTATTTAGTTATTGTTTGTAAATCAGAAAATCTTAAACCCATATAGCAATTACAAACGAATATATCTATTATGGTTTGCCAATGTGGTTTATCTATTGATAGATTAATTAGCTGTTTAATTTCATCGTTTGTCAATGCTATTATCTCATTTGAATACTTTTCTATTTTTAATTTATAAACTTCCTTTTTGAAAGTATATATTTCTTTCATTTCTAAATCTCTAAAGAAACTATACAACCGTGTAATACGCTTATGAATTGTATTATTTGCCAAACTACCAATGGTTTTGTATTCATCCGTGTCTGGGTGTTTTAAGGTTAAGAAGTTTCTAAAATCTAAAATAAATTCATAGCTATTAACATCTGATAAGGTTAATGTTTTATTGATATGTGTCTGATAATCTAATAAAGCATTTTGAAGGCTTTTATAGTGTTTTATTCCTTCTCTTTCGTTTAAATCTTTTTGTTTCAGGTTAAAGAAATCCTGATAGAATTCATTTAGATATTTTGGTTTGAGTACTATTTTTCCTTCAAAATCTTCTGGTTTAAGTTGAATTTTATCGGCTAAACTAAGTTTGTATGTTAGTCCTCTACTTTTTAGAATAGCTTCTAATTTCTTTTGATCAACAATAGGATGAAAATCTTCTAATTGAATTCTGATATAGTTATCAACTAACTTTTTTAATTCTAAAGTTTTTTCATTTTTCTTTTTATACTCTTCTACTTTGGTATTATATAGTAGATCATTGGTCATACCATTTTTAACTACTTTGTTTTTGGTGTTTATCCTGATTACATTACCGTTCAATTTGAAATAAATATAAATGTATTCATACAAACCGCTTTTATAGGCTTTCAATGTTGACTGATTGTTCATTACAGTAGTTTTTAAAATGGTTCTGCAATGATACTAAAAACTTTGAACCTTTTTTGAACTATGCTAAAAACTTTGACCTGATTTTGAACGCTAAATGATATTTTATATAATTGATATACAATACTTTAATATTTATAAATTTAGAAATGTTCAAAACAATATAGATTTAGAAATTATTTGTTGATTATCAGATAGTTAAGTAGTGTAAGTTCAGGTACTAACAGGACAACTTGTAATCAACCACTTACGAATATCTCGTAGGTGGTTTTTTATTTTTTGCCATCGAGCGTGGTATTTGAGTCGATCGAAAGGGAGAACAGTGCTAAATTATACTGACTCCTATGAAGTTCAATCCATACCATTGAAAATTGCTATATTTGAACCAAACAAACAGGAATAAAATGGATAAAAAAAATCAATCCAACGGAATGGAACGTCGGTTTTTCTTACGTACCGGCGCCTTGGTTGCAGCTTCTGCACTGCTATTACCCTTAAGTGGAACTAAAGTATTTGGTGCTCTTTCCTCCACTCTGGGGGAAAAATCAATTCCCGCCGTCAAACTCAATAACAGCATGCAAATGCCTATGCTTGGCTTTGGTACAAACACCCTTAACGGCGATATAGCTGAGCGCTGTGTAGCTGATGCAATATCAGTGGGCTACCGGCTTATTGATACTGCCCACATTTACGGAAATGAAGAAGCCGTGGGCGTTGGGATAAAGAAAAGTGGCATCAACAGGGAAGAACTTTTTGTAACTTCAAAACTTTGGGTGGATTATGCGGGGTATGAGAGCACAAAAAAAGCTTATCAAACTACATTAAATAAATTGGGTTTGGAGTATCTGGATTTGTACATCATTCACAGGCCACGGGGAGATGTAAAAGGTTCCTGGAAAGCAATGGAAGAGCTATACGAGGCAGGTAAAATCAGGGCTATTGGAGTCAGTAATTTTGATCCTGATCAGTTGGCCGAGTTGATAAAATACGCCAAAATCAAACCTGTAATCAATCAAATCGAAACGCATGTTTTCTTTCAGGAACACAATTCGTATAAAGATTTGAAGAGAATTTCCGTGCAAATGGAAGCCTGGTCACCTTTTGCGGCAGGCCGAAACGCCATTTTCAGCAACCCAACCCTGGCTGCCATTGGTAAAAAACACAATAAAAGCATTGCCCAGGTTTGCCTGAGGTGGCACTTTCAGAGAGGTGTTGTTGCAATCCCAAGATCTTCTCAAAAAGAGCATATGATTGAAAATTTAGTCATTTTCGATTTTGAATTAGATAATTCTGATATGCAAACATTAGCCACACTCGATCTAAATAAAACTCAATTTCCTGAGTGGGGGTAGACATTACAATTTGAGACTGCTATTTCAATCCCGAAACTGAAACTTAACCATTCAATCCGGAGTTAGGATACTTAATGGGGAATAATTAAATCAACCACTTACGAAACAAATCGTAAGTGGTTTTTTATTTCTTGCCTGTACGATGTAACCAGATCAGAAATACTGAATTTATGAATGCAATAAAATAAACCTACTTCTAATCACCTCTACAAATCAATTAGTTAAAAATCATGACAATTTCAAGAGTGATCGTAGGATGTGATTCTGATTAAGAAGAGTTCCGGGTTGAGACCTGAGAAGACTATAACTACGATACACAAACCGCCATAATACAAAATATTTTGGCGGTTATATTTTTTCACATGACGGATTAGGTGAAGAGTACTATTTCTAATTGACTATCTGTAACTTAAAAATATTTATTCATCAGTTGTCTCCATTTAATCAAGATTCAAAAGTTATATTCCTTAGCTTTTAAAATACATTGCCTGATAACTTATTAGGTTTTAATAATCAAAATACAACAAACAAAGGCTAAAAAACGTTGTTTGGTACATTGCTAATATTTATATCCAATAATTTTTTTGATTTGATGATAATGTCAATATTTACAAACGAAAAAGGAGAATTAAAATCATGCTCAGGTCAATCTGGTTATGGTTTTTAGTAAAATCTATTCAGCGAAGTGAAAATAAAAAGGATATCAGTTTTACTTGTGGCATTGTTAATCTCGGCTTTACTGAGTAATGCCCAGACTAATCTGGTTTTCTATCATGACCATGAGCAGCTAAACTCATCCAATTTTAATCCCGCCTTTCTTACTTCGCAGCAAAAATTCACGTTCAGCATTTTCCCAATGTCAGGAATGAGTGTTGGCTATAACAATCAGGAGATTATTAAGGATATGCTTATCCAATTTTTAACTGGCAACCAAACCCAGGAAGATTTTCAGGATGTATTCAAAAGCCTTATGAAACGAGATCTGTTTTATCAATGCTTGGAATTCCCAATTCTTATTTTTGGACATAACACCAAATGGGGTTCCTTCAGATTTCAAATTAAGGATGTTGAGCAAATTATGAGTGATTTTAAAAGTGATTTTTCTGATTTTTTAAGCAATCCTGAATTCAGAACGATGAGCCTCAACCAAAAGCAAGCTTTTCCGGCAAGTGCTGTTTATTATCGGGAATACAGCCTTGGCTTTGGTAAAGAAATTATAAAAGATAAACTTACTGTAGGGATTAAAGCCAAACTGTACTTCGGAAAACTAAATGTGACTTCGGATGTAGATGGTGGCATTGAAGAAAGCAGCAATCGTTTTCTGCTTAAAACTTATGGCTCAGCCAAACTCTCTATTCCATTAGATTTAGTTCAAAACCGTGATTCAATTCTTTATGGAGCAAATATGCCCGAAGATTTCAATGCTATCAATTATCTTTTCAGCTCAAAAAATATGGGAGCCGGAATCGATATTGGATTAAACTATCAGATAAATCCTCAGCTTGAGTTTTCAGCCAGTGTAATTGACTTGGGAAGAATAACATGGAATAATTATGTAAGTACTATGAATTTCAGAGGAGTTTACAGACTACCTGTGCAATTTATAGAAACAAGCGGCCCAGATTATGTCATCAAAACACCAGAGTTTTCGACTGAGGCCGACAATGTTAACTTCGCTGGATTATTTAAAATCGTACAGGACCATAACAACTATTCGACAAATTTGCCAACGACTTTTTTTACAGGTCTGCGCTATGAAGTGAATCCTAAATTTTCAGTCGGTTTGTTAAATCGGTATATGAGCGCAAAAGGATTAAACCAGAACAGCTTTTCGCTTACCGGTCATTACATAGTGAATAAAAAGCTCTCCATAAGCTCGGGCTATTCCATTATCGGAAAATCATTTACAAACATGCCATTGGCTATACTTTACAAACAAGAATCCAGCCAATCTTTTATTGGTACCGACAATTTTTTGTCATTCCTGGCCCCTTCAACTACCGAATTCTCTGGAATAACCTTTGGAACATGTTTTTATCTTTTCAGGAAGAAAAACCTATATCGTTCACCAACAGAAGACTTCCCATACTACAAACCTAAAAAAAACAAGAAAGTCCAGGCTCTTTGACTGATGAAGAAATATGATCTGAATTCTGATTATCAAGCTAATTTACCCTGTTTACAAGGCTTACATAAGTTCCTAAGTCAAGCCAGATATGTCTTTTTGAAAGCAGAAGTTAAACCTTTCGATTAAAAATAGTAATTTTGGGGAAAGTTGTACCAGAATGGCAGACCAGAGATTAAGCTTACAGCAAAGGTTATTACAGAAACTTTCTCCACAACAGATACAGGTTATCAAGTTGCTGGAGATACCTGCCATGCAGCTGGAGCAACGAATAAAAAGCGAACTGGAAGAGAATCCGATTCTGGAACTGATTGAAGGTGATGAGACCGATGACAATTATGAAAATGATTCTGACGATTCTCAATCGGATGATGAATTTTCGCTGGAAGATTACATGAACGAAGAAGATATTCCAAGCTACCGCCTTGCCGCCAACAACTACTCCAAAGACGATAAACAGGTGGATATGCCCTACTCTTCAGGCGTCAGTTTTCATGACTCGCTGATTGAGCAAATTGGTCTTTCGGATCTTAATGAAGATGAAGAACTTATTGCCGAATACATTATCGGGAATATTGATGAAGATGGATATTTACGCCGCGATTTACTTTCCATTTCCGACGATTTAGCTTTTCACCGGAATATTGATGTAAAACTGGAAGACCTGGAACGCTACCTGGAAATCATTCAGGATTTTGATCCTCCAGGCGTTGGGGCACGAGACCTTCAGGAATGTTTGCTCCTTCAGATTATGCGCAAAAAGGGAACAAATTCAACTTGCCTGGCTTCGAAAATTCTTCAGGACAATTTCGAGGAATTTACCCGTAAGCACTACGACAAAATCATAAAGAAATACGATATTACCGAAGAAGAGCTAAAAGCGGCTATCGATGAAATTCTGAAACTCAACCCGAAGCCAGGAAGTTCATACAATAACCCGATGAGCAAATCGAATCAGGTAATTGTGCCCGACTTCCTTCTTGATAATCTGGAGGGTGAACTGCAACTTAGCCTGAACCAGAAGAATGTGCCTGACCTGCAGCTTAGCAGTACCTACATGGATTTGATGAAGTCGTATTCAGGAAATAAAAATTTAGCCTCGAAAGACAAAAAAGAGGCTATGCTTTTTATGAAGCAAAAACTGGATTCGGCCAAATGGTTTATCGATGCTATTCGTCAGCGCCAGCAAACCCTGATGGTTACGATGCTCGAAATCATCAAATTTCAGAAGGAATTTTTTGAGGAAGGCGATGAAACCAAGCTCAGGCCAATGATTCTGAAGGATATTGCCGACATTACAGGCCTCGACATTTCAACCATATCGCGTGTTTCGAACAGCAAATACATTCAAACCCATTTCGGAATTTATCCGCTCAAATATTTCTTTTCGGAAGGTATGCAGACCGACACGGGCGAAGAAGTATCAACTCGCGAAATCAAATCTATACTTCAGGAATGTATTGCCAACGAAGACAAACGCCACCCTGTTACCGACGAAAAACTGGCATTGATCCTGAAAGAAAAATCGTACATTGTTGCGCGCCGCACTGTGGCAAAATACCGCGAGCAGCTTGGAATTCCGGTTGCTCGAATGAGAAAAGAACTGTAAAATGAGCAAAACACTTTCCTTAACTGCACGTGCAACATCAATTCTGTTTCATCCACTTTTGATTCCAACACTTGGATTTTTGCTGCTTTTTAACTCTGGTTTTTATTTTGCTGTCATCCCCTGGAGTTTGAAACGCTTCATTCTATTGGTAGTTTTTCTTTCAACTTGCGTTATGCCTGCACTTAGCATTGGTATACTATCCTTCAGCCCCAGATTTGACATCAAAATGGAGAAGGGAACCGACCGCGTACTTCCGCTTATTTTAAGTTCTATAAGCTACTATATGGGCTACCTCATTCTCCAGCGAATGCCTCTTTTCCCAATCTATCAGTTGTTTCTGATGGCATCAATTCTCGTCCAGATTGCCCTACTGATAATCTCGCTTCAATGGAAAATAAGTGCGCATGCAGCAGCAATTGGGGGATTAGTCGGTGGATTTTTTGCAATCTCTTTCCGGCTTCAGGAAAATCCGATTCTGATTTTGGCAACTCTCATTTTCATTGCAGGCATCGTTGGAACAGCAAGACTTATTCTAGAGAAGCACACCAGCGCCCAGGTTTACGCGGGATTTCTGCTCGGGATACTGGTAATGAGCTCGGTTATCCTGTTTATTTGAAAAGCTAAATCACGTTACATTCAAACCAGTCCGTTTCGTTTCAGCAATGCTGTGGTTGTTGGTTCCTGTCCACGAAATGCTTTATACAAATTCATCGGGTGTTCACTTCCTCCTTTTTCCAGAATATTTTTACGGAAAGAATCTGCAGTTTCGCGATCAAAAATACCTTTCTCCTGAAATACCGAAAAAGCATCGGCATCCAATACTTCAGCCCATTTGTAGCTGTAGTATCCGGCATCGTATCCTCCTGAAAATATATGCGAGAATGCTGTACTTTGCATGCTCCCTTCAACCGGTTCAAACAAATCTGTGGATGCAATTGCCTGCATTTCAAATTCCTTCAAATCGCCATCAACCGGAACTTCCCGATGGTGATAAGCCATATCGAGCATGCCAAAACTAAGCTGACGTTCCATCATATAGGCCGCCTGAAAATTTTGTGCTTTCTGTATTTTCCGGATCAGCTCTTCGGGTAACCTTTCACCGGTTTGGTAATGCACGGCAAATTGGTCGAGCCACTCTTTTTCGTAAGCCCAATTTTCGTGTATTTGCGACGGAAGCTCTACAAAATCCCAGTACACATTGGTTCCCGAAGTTCCGGGGAACTGGCATTGCGACAACATTCCATGCAAACCATGTCCAAACTCATGAAGAAAAGTAGTCACTTCGTCAAAAGTCAGTAAAGACGGAGTATTTTCGGTCGATTTACTGAAATTGGTCACCAGCGAAATGTGCGGCCTGATTTGATTTCCGTCAACATTCGACTGCGAACGGTAATCGGTCATCCAGGCGCCAGAACGTTTTCCTTCGCGCGGGAAAAAATCAAGGTACAAAACCGCAATAAACTGGTCGTTTTCATCAAACACTTCGTATGCAGTCACCTCGGGGTGATAAACTTCAATATTCTTATTCTCCTGAAGACGCAAGCCATATAGTTTCTGCGCCAGTGAAAATACACCGTCAATTACCTTTTCGAGTTGCAAATAGGGTTTCACTTCTTCATCGGTAAAGTTGTATTTTTCCGATTTCAGTTTCTCTGAATAGTAGGCCCAGTCCCAACGTTGCGCGGTTCCGGCAAAACCTGATTTTTCGGCGAATTCCTGCACTTCGGCAAACTCTTTTTCCGCGAAAGGTTTCGATTCCAGATGAAGGTCGTCTAAAAAACGAATCACCTTTTCGGGAGTTTCGGCCATTCGTTCCTGAAGTTTGTATTCAGCATGAGTTTTGAAACCCAACAAATGAGCTTTTTCAATTCTCAGTTCAACGATGCGTTTGATAATTGCATTATTGTCGTTCTCATTTCCATGGTTTGCCCGTGAGCTTGAAGCACGGAAAATCTGCTCTCGCAATTCGCGGTTATCGGCATATTTTAGGAATGGAACGTAACTGGGGTATTGCAGGTTAAAAAGCCAGCCCTCTTTGTTTTTCGATTGTGCGGTTTGAGCCGCCATTTCGACTATCGAATCCGGAAGTCCATTCAAATCATTTACATCGGTAATCAGCAACTCGTAAGCGTTTGTTTCGGCCAGTACATTTTGTTGATACTGCAAACCAAGTGTGGACAATTCTTTGGTGATTTCGCGGTATTTGGCTTTGTCGGTTTCGTTCAGGTTGGCACCGCTTCGTACAAAACGGCGGTACGTCTTTTCGAGCAGTGTTGTTTCTTCCGTATTTAAAATAAGGCTTTCACGCTGATTGTAAACAGCTTTAATGCGTGCAAAAAGTTGTTCGTTCAGGGTAATGTCGTTCCCGAAATCCGAAAGTTTGGGAGCCACTTCCTGGGCAATGTTCTGCATCTCGTCGCAGGTTTCAGCCGAATTTAGGTTGAAGAAAATGTTTTGAATCCGGTTGAGCCTTTCCCCGGCCAGATCGAGTGCAACGATGGTATTGCCAAAATCAGGCTGCTCCGGATTGTCAATGATTTGCTGAACTTCTTCTTTTGCTTCTGCAATGGCCACATCAAATGCTGGGAGGTAATGCTCTATTTTAATTGAATTGAAGGGCGCCGTTTGATGAATTCCCTGAAAGGGTTTTAATAAAGGGTTTTCGATATCCTGAATGGTTTCGTTTGTCATGATTTTTGAATTTCTATTAATCTGGTGATTACTTGCGGCGCATACAATTTTCATACTTCGAATCAGAACAGTAGTTGCGCCTTTTTGTTTTTGCTCTTTTCCTCCCTGGGTTACGTCGTTCCTCCTTACCCAGGGTTATTGATATATTACCCTTTCAGGGTAATCTGAACCTTATTTCTGCCAACTGAGACTGAACACTGATCACTTCTTCTTTTTTTTCTCCACCGACCAGCCGAACTTTCCAATCGGGTCGCCCATTTTGAAATAATGACCATGTGAATAAACTATCGGGCTGGATTTCTTTAGGCTGAAAGCTCCGGTTTCCGGATCGATGTATCGGTCATCAGCAATCACATTCACCACTTCAGAAATAAACATATGATGCACCCCAAGTTCAATGATTTGCTTCACTTTACATTCAATACTGATAGGTGCTTCGGCCAGAATGGGAGCCTTTACAATGGTTGCAGGAGCGGGAGTTAATCCCATTTCCTTCCATTTATTGTATTTGGCACCCGAACGACAGCCGCACCAGTCGGTGGCCCGGGCGAGTTCTTCGGTGGTCAGGTTGATCACATATTCGCCGGTGCGTTTGATAATTTCGTAGGAGTGCCGTGATGGCCGAACTGAAATGTAGCACATCGGCGGATCACTGCTGATGGTTCCCGTCCATGCAATAGTGATGAGGTTGTACTCTTCGGGAGTTTCGCCGCAGGTAACCAATACTGCCGGCAGCGGATAAATCATGGTGCCGGGTTTCCAGTTAATTTTTGCCATGGATAATGATAAGTTTCTCTCGTCGACAAAAATAGGAAAAGAAAGAAGGAAAACTCACCACCGAAAATGCAAACTCCAAATTGTTTACTCAGGCTAAAATGTTTCTATGTCATATTCACTTCTGAAATTTATTGCTATTTTGTGACCCCACAGTCAGACATTACAACTTAAACCTTCAATATGAAACACATTCTCACCTTACTGTTATTATTCTCCATTTTAGGACTTTCCGTTTCGGCCAAAACCGATGAGAAAGACAAGTTGAAAGACAAAACCAAAGAAAAGGCCAAAGGCGATACCATTATTACCAGTTCGCTGATTGACGGCCTGAAATTCAGGAGTATTGGTCCGGCATGGTGCAGTGGCCGAATTGCCGATTTGGCGGTTAATCCAAAAAATTCGAAAGAATATTACGTCGCGGTTGCCAGCGGAAACGTATGGAAAACCACAAACAGCGGGACGACCTGGGATCCAATTTTTGACAAGTACGGAGCGTATTCAATTGGCGTGGTCGAGCTCGATCCCAATAACCCAAATGTGGTTTGGGTTGGCACTGGTGAAAACAATCATCAGCGTGCATTGGGCTATGGCGATGGGGTGTACAAATCGGTTGACGGTGGTAAATCGTTCAAAAACATGGGCCTGAAAGAAAGTCGCCAGATTGGTGGAATTGTAATTGACCCACGAAATTCGAATATCCTTTTTGTAGCCTGCGAAGGTTCAGCATGGGGTCCGGGCGCAGATCGTGGTTTGTATAAAAGTACCGATGGCGGAACGACCTGGGAAAAAGTATTGTTCGTGAGTGAAAATACGGGCATCAACAATGTGGTGATCGATCCTTCGAACCCCGATATCATGTATGCCACCTCGGAACAACGTCGCCGGCACATTTTCACCAAAATTGGTGGTGGTCCGGAATCGGCTGTTTACAAGTCGACCGATGGTGGAAAAAACTGGCGCAAAATTATGGATGGTCTTCCCAAAGTTGACATTGGTGGAATGGGCATCGATGTATCGCCGGTAAATCCCAACATTGTTTACCTGATTGTGGAAGCGCAGCTTGGTAAAAGCGGGTTCTTCCGCTCGACCGACAAAGGCGAAAGCTGGAATAAAATGAGCGATTACAGTGCCAGTGGCCAATATTACAACGAAATTGTTTGTGATCCGCTTGACGCTGATAAAGTGTATTCAACCGAGACTGTTTCAAAAATGACAGTTGATGGTGGGAAAACCTGGAATTCGTTGGGCAACAACAAACGCCATGTCGACGACCATGCCATTTGGGTTGATCCGAAAGACACTGAGCATTTCATGATTGGTGGTGATGGTGGTTTGTACGAATCGTTTGACGGTGGTAAAAACTACGATTACAAAGAAAACCTGCCGGTTACACAGTTCTACCGGGTGAATGTTGACAATGCCTATCCATTTTACAATGTGTACGGCGGAACTCAGGATAACAACTCCATGGGAGGTCCGTCACAAACGACTTCCAACGATGGTGTAACAAACGACGAATGGTTTGTAACTGTTGGAGGCGACGGCTTCTGGATCGACACCGACCCCGCTGATCCGAACATTATCTACACCGAATCGCAATATGGTGGCATGGCCCGTTTCGACCGCAAAAGCGGCGAAGACATCAGCATTAAACCGCGCGAGCGGAAGGGCGAACTGGCCTACAAATGGAATTGGAATGCTCCCTTGTTTGTAAGTAAACATGCTCCGCAAAGGCTTTACACCGCGGCAAATAGAGTATTCCGGAGTGATGACCGTGGTAACACATGGCAGGTTATTTCTGACGATCTCACCACCAAAACCGACCGTAACTCATTTCCGGTGATGGGCAAATACTGGCCAGCGGAAGCTGTTGCTAAAGATGTTTCAACCTCGCAATGGGGAACTATTGTGGCACTCGACGAATCGCCGGTAAAAGCAGATTTGCTTTATGCAGGAACCGATGATGGTGTAATTTCAGTCACCGAAGATGCAGGCAAAAACTGGATTCAGACAAAGACTTTCGCCGGAATTCCGGAATACACTTATGTGAGCGATCTGAAAGCCGACCGTTTTGATGCCAATGTGGTTTATGCTGCATTCGACAATTTACAACGCGACGATTTTAAGCCTTACCTGATGAAAAGTCCGGATAAAGGAAAAACCTGGGTTTCTATCGCTGGAAATCTTCCGGTCAATGGAACAGTTCATTGCATCGAACAGGACTATCTGGAGCCCAACCTATTGTTTGCAGGTACTGAGTTTGGAGTGTTTTTTACTATCGACGGTGGCAAAAACTGGGCACAGATGAAATCAGGTATTCCGACCATTGCCGTTTTCGACATTGCATTGCAAAACCGTGAGTCGGATTTGGTGCTGGCTACATTTGGCCGTGGTTTTTATATTCTCGAAAATTACAGCCCTTTACGCGAACTGTCGCACGAATTGGCAGCCCGCGAAGCACATATTTTCAAGGTGAAAAATGCGAACATGTTTATCCAGACTTCATCGAAAAACAACCAGGGAAGTACCTATTTTCTTTCGAAGAATCCTGAATTTGGCGCCACTTTTACCTATTACCTGAAAGATGTGCCGAAGACAAAAAAGGAACTTCGTCAGGAAGCCGAGAAAAAATTGTTTAAAGAAGGCAAACCTATTTCGCAACCGAGCCAGCGAGATTTACAGTTGGAAGCCGACGAGGAACCGGCCCATTTGATTTTTACCATTACCGATGAAGCCGGAAATGTGGTTCGCCGCCTGACCAAATCGCCATCCAAAGGAATCAGCCGCATAAACTGGGATTTGCGTTATGCTGCAAGCCGTGCACCACAGGGAGGCAAATTCGATCCGCTGAAAGATTCGAGAGGAAGCATTTTGGCCATGCCCGGAAAATACAAAGTTGGCATGAGTCTGTGGTTCGAAGGTCAGGAAAAAGAGCTGGTAGCGCCAGTCGAATTTACTTGTCAGAAACTAAATCTGGCCACTTTACCGGCAGCCGATTATCAGGAAGTAGTTGCATTTGGCAAGAAAGTAGGCAAGATTTCTGCTGCAATTAATGGAACCAACCAGATGACAAACGACCTGATTGGCAAGATTGAAACCATCAAGCAAGCTATTTATGCTACTCCTGATGCCGATCAGAAATTAATGGATGTGGCTCGCAAGCTTGGAGATCAGCTTGAAGCGCTTAAGTTTAAAATGGAAGGCGTACAGGCCAAAGCCAGCTGGGAAGAAATACCACCAGCACAAATTCCGATTATGGAGCGTCTGGGCAATATTGCATACGGACATTACAGTTCAACCTCAGCTATTACAGCATCTGAAAAAGCCGATCTGGCTATTCTGGAAGAAGAGTTTCCTCCCATTCTGGAAGAACTAAAAAAGCTGGTTGAAAAGGATATTCCGGCATTGGAATCGGCCATGAATAAAGTAAATGCGCCCTGGACTCCGGGCAGATTACCAGTCTGGAAGTAAAACTTCAGTCTGACACAATTAGAAAAGGCACTTATTCCTAATCCTGAGAATAAGTGCCTTTTTGTTGGACTGTGAACTGCGACTGAAAACTCAATTTTGCCCCAATTCTTTCCTGATCATATCCTCAATTTCCTGAGCTACTTCAGCCATATCCCTGCCTTTCGGATCAATCGGATCGAAAACAGTTAACTTCAGGTGTACACCAAAAGTCATCGGGAAATAACCGCGTTTCATCAGTTCATAATTGCCGTCGATTGCAAATGGAACAATCAGTGCCGATGGTGAAGTCTTATATAAAGACGCAATTCCGGCCGGCATAAATGGCTTAAGTTTTCCGTCTTTGGAGCGCGTTCCTTCAGGAAAAATACAAGCAGCATAATTGTTTTCTTCGATGTGTTTTCCGAGTAGCAAAATATCTTTGACTGCTTGTCTTGGGTTTTTACGGTCGATGAGCACAGAACCACCATGACGCAGATTGTACGAAATACTTGGAATCCCTTTGCCCAACTCAATCTTGGAGATAAACTTCGGATGGTTTTTCCGGAAGCCGACAATCACCGCCGGAATATCAAGGGTACTTTGATGATTGGCTACAATTATGAGAGGTCGGTTCTGTGGAATTTTTTCGAGTCCCCGGTAAGTAATTTTTGTTCCCAAAATCCGGAGTCCGTATAACAAACCAAAATTCAACACATCAACCGCCTTTTTGCGCACCGGATAGCCCCATATCCAACGGGTAAAAATCTGGATGGGATGAAAAATACCTAGAAGAAATCCGAATATGATCAGGTAAACCGGAGTCAGGAGGTAAGACAATATTTTCTTCATACTGAATGATTCAATTTAAGCGGCACCAAAATAACCAAAAAAAATCAAGCATCAGAAAAAGAAATGCAATAAGATAATGTTGTAAATTTAACCACTCTCAAACCTAAATCTGACTGTTATGAAACGAATTGTTCTTTCTATCCTGCTGATTTTTAGTTGCAGTATATTGTTTGCACAAAATCAGGGAAGCGAAATGTCGTCGCTCACCCAAATCAAAAAGAATGTCAAAACCAAACGTGTCGGAAGTTCCGATCAGACCGGAGGAAACGGCGATTGCCTTAGTGGAATTGCCAATGGCGAAAAACGGGTAATCATGGATGTGAAAGGAGCCGGAATAATCAACCACATTTGGATTACCATTGCTCCGGAAGCTGCCAAAGCAAGCCGGAACGATATCATTCTCCGCATTTTTTGGGATGGAAATACCTTTCCTTCAGTGGAGTCGCCAATTGGCCCATTCTTCGGAAACGGCTGGAACGAAACGTATAATTTCGTAACCACACCCCTTTCAGTTTCTCCGGGATGGGGAAAATCGTATGTCAGTTATTTTGCCATGCCTTTTGCCAACGGCGCCAAAATTGAAATTGAAAACCAAACAGGCGAAAAAATAAATTCATTTTATTTCAACATTGATTACACCGAAATGCCAGCCTTGCCTGAGAATACCGGACGTTTCCATGCCTGGTACAACCACGAAATTACCGATGCTTTGCCTGATGGCGAAAACGAATGGGGATTGCTGGGCGAAACCGGCAAAAATCCAAAAGGTGAAGGCAACTATGTGTTTGCCGATATAAAAGGGAAAGGTCATTTTGTTGGCGTAAATTATTACGTGAATTGCCCATCGACGATGTGGTATGGCGAAGGTGACGAAATGGTTTTTATTGATGGTGACGAAAAACCTACCTTAAACGGTACCGGAACTGAAGATTTTTTCAATACCTCATGGTGCCCAAAAGAGCTGTATCAGCATCCGTATTATGGCTATCCGCGTGTAAACAATGAAACCGGTTGGTTGGGACACACCCATGTCTACCGATTCTTTATCGCCGACCCGGTTTATTTCGACAAATCGTGCAAGTTTACCATCGAACATGGGCACAACAACAATCTGACACTCGATCTAGCCTCGGTAGCCTACTGGTATCAGGATAAAGCTTCGCCACTGCCTCGCACGTTTACCAAGGAAGAACGGGTACACAAACCGCTTATCGGAGCATCCGAAATTCACAAATGGCGCGATGCCTGGCGCATTGAAAATGGCGAAAACAGCAAATTGTGGGGAGATGAAAAAAGAGTGGTAAAATAAGTTATTTTAGTAAGGGCTTCACTTCAGGTGAAGCCCTTACTAATTTTTGTACGCATCAGATTTCCTCATGAAGTTTTTCGTTTCTTTGAGCTTAAATTACTTTGATTTCAAAATTTTCAAGAAATGACCAACAACGATATACTGAAAAAACTGCGCGTGGCTCTTAAACTACGCGATGAAGACATTATCCAAATTTTAAAACTTGCTGAGTTTGACGTTTCAAAAAGTGAATTAAGCGCATTGTTCCGTGCCGAAGATCATCCGAATTACAAGGAATGTGGCGACCAGATACTTCGTTATTTCCTTAACGGATTGATTGTTTACATGCGTGGTCCGGCTGGCGAAGAGCGAAAACCCATTCAGGAAAAAGAAATCTCAACCAGAGAGAAACCGAAATTGATCATTAAAAAGCAGATCCGAAAAAAGTAAGCTAAAACCAAAATATTTCAGGATGAATAGCTTGGCAACTGCCGAAAGTTATTCTTTTGAGATGCTTAAATTTTTATCTTTCCCCTCATTGTTTGTTACTTAAAGTCAAAACCAAATTCATCACCATGACTGTATTACCAAGCTTCTCCGACATTGAAAAGGCTCATGTACGCATTCGTCCGTATATTCATCAAACACCAGTCCTGAGTTCGCAAAGCATCAACGAAATTGTAGGTGCCAACTTGTTTTTCAAGTGCGAAAACCTGCAAAAAGTAGGTGCTTTCAAGTTTCGTGGCGCCTGCAATTCGGTGTTTTCATTGACAGACGAAGAGGCACAAAACGGAGTTTGCACCCATTCCTCCGGAAATCATGCCGCCGCTTTGGCTTTGGCTGCGCGAATGCGGGGTATTCCGGCTTACATCGTTATGCCCGAAAATGCTCCGGAAATCAAGAAGATTGCCGTAGCCGGTTATGGCGCTCAAATTACGTTTTGCACTCCTACTCTGGAAGCGCGCGAATCTACTTTGAAAAAAGTGGCTGAAGAAACCGGGGCAACTGAAATTCATCCATACAATTATTTTAATGTGATATGCGGACAGGGAACTGCTGCCAAAGAACTGATCGAAGAAATTGGCCAATTGGATATAGTGATGGCTCCGGTTGGTGGTGGTGGTTTGCTCAGCGGAACAGCCCTTACGACCAAGGCACTGTTACCAAACACACAGGTTATTGCAGCCGAGCCTGCCGGTGCTGATGATGCATTCCGTTCGTTTTATTCCAAAACACTTCAACCATCAGTTGCACCCAAAACCATTGCCGATGGATTACTGACCTCGTTGGGAAGTCTCACTTTTCCAATAATCTTAAATAATGTGAACCAGATTGTAACAGTCTCTGAAGAAAGCATTGTGGCAGCCATGCGCATGATTTGGGAGCGCATGAAAATCATTATCGAACCTTCATCTGCTGTTCCATTGGCCGCTATCCTTGAAAATAAAGTGGATGTAAAAGGTAAAAAAGTAGGTATTATTTTAAGCGGCGGAAATGTTGATTTAGGGAAGTTGCCATTTTGACCATTATCGTTTCTTCAATTTCTGAAACTTGCATAACCAAAGATTATTTGATAGATTGTACCTTTCATTAAAATCAGGAGGAGAAGATTATGTGGAGAAGATTAACGGTTTTATTTTTGGCCTTTATGTATGCAAGCCTTATCAGTGCTCAGACGAATGGAACTTTAGCTATTTCTGTAACAACCAGTTCTGCCGGAGGAAACTATGCTCCAAGAAATATTTTAGCCATTTGGATTGAGGATAATTCAGGAAAATTTGTAAAAACACTGCTGGCTTATGCCAATTCCCGCAAATCACACCTGAACACCTGGGAGACTTCAACAACAACTGCCGGAAGTGTATATAACACTACTGATGCGGTAACAAGCGCCACACAAGGAACTCATGGAACCCGAACCTGTCAGTGGAATGGCACCGACTACAAGGGAAAACTTATGGCTGATGCTGATTACAAGGTGAGGATGGAACTAACAGACAAAAATGCCACCGGGAATATTGCTTTGTTTACTTTTACCAAAGGCCCGAATGCGCAAAAATTAACACCAGCCAATGTTCCAAGCTTTTCTGCCGTGTCACTCAACTGGACCACATCGATAACCAGTGTCGATCCAAAAATTACGGAAAGCAACACCTGTGTCGTTTACCCAAATCCTGGAACTGGCCAATTCACTGTTCTGGGCGATAACATCAAAAGTGTAAAAGTGACGGATTTATCAGGAAAAGAAATTAGCAAAAGTCAAACACCTGTGATTGATTTAATGGCTCACCCCAAAGGGATTTACCTGGTCACAATAAAAACTGATCAGGAAACAATTATCCGAAAAATTATCAAAGAATAGATTTTTCACCACACTGAAATCTTGGATTCAAAAGGGAGGTTTTCTCAGTTAATTGTTGATTCAGAACCTCACCTACCTATTCAGCCCAAATTTTGGAGGTTGAAGTTCCATGGCAAGAATTGCACGCTCCACTGTTAATTGCCGAAGCCATGTGTTTTACGGTTCCTGAAGTCCCTGTAAGACTTACATATACTCCCGATCCATAATTGATTGAACTGCTTGTATAAAAGCTTCCGCTTTTGTTTGCTGTGAATGTGGCAAGTACTGTGCCGGCTCCGTTGGCTTGAGTCGTCAACTTAACTGTGACACCCGGATATGATGCCGTTAAGGCTTTGTTATAGACCGACCCTGCAGCAGTAAATTTATGACAACCTAAACAATTTTTTCCAGTATTGTGACTGGTACCCATTGAACTTGACTGGCCGCCGTCTTCATCTTCATCCTCTTCTTCACAGGCAAATAAAACGATAGCCATTCCAAAAACCAGTAAGGCAAATAATTTTCGCATACGATCTAAATTAATATAGAAACTAAACGAGTTAGCCTTGCTTTTATTGCTGGGCAAAAATGGCCATATTTCAAACTTGATTTTTATCAGTTCAAGCATTTTTTTCTGTATGCCATTTTTAAGTAAAATCCGCCTATTCGCAAGCATTTCCACCGTTTTTATTTCGAATTAATACATATGCGAATCTAATAATTACAATTCAAAAGACATGTGGTTGTTTTGATTGCAAATTTTTATTTGTAAACTCGCATATCCGTAAACTAAATTACAAAACGAACACGATTAGATTCAGTCTAAATGTGTTCATGTAAAATACAATAACAAACCCAATTAAATTAACTTATGGCGAATGTAGAAAAACTGAAAACCGTTAAATTTTACAGCGGTGAAACAACTCCACTTGAAATGCACAAAGTGCGGGTAGTTCAAAAATTAAATCTTTTACCTATCGAAGATCGCAAAGTATCAATCTTTGGCGCAGGGTTTAACACCTTCCTCCTCCAAAACAGGGATGTTTTCCTCGATATGCTTACCGACTCAGGAACCAATGCAATGAGCGATAATCAGGTAGCTGCTATGAGCGTTGCCGATGATTCGTATGCCGGTTCGGCCAGTTATACAAAACTGGAAAATGCCATTCAGGAAGTATTCAACCAAAAATATTTTCTTCCGGTTCATCAGGGTCGTGCAGCAGAACACATTATTGCCAAAACTTTTTGCAAGCCAGGCACTGTTGTTCCGATGAACTACCATTTTACCACAACAAAAGCACACATCGAAATGATGGGTAGCGCCGTGGAAGAAATTTATACGGAAGAAGCATTGAAGACCAAAAGTGATTTCCCTTTTAAAGGAAACATGGACATCGACAAGCTGAATGATGTAATAAAAAGATGGGGTGCCGAAAATGTAGCATACATTCGTTTTGAAGCTGGAACAAACCTGATTGGTGGACAGCCATTTTCAATGGCCAACCTTCGCGAGGTTTCGGTTATTGCCAAAGCGCACAATATCATGGTTTTGATGGACACCAGTTTGATCAACGAAAACCTTTATTTCATTAAAATCCGGGAAGAGGGCTATCAGGACAAACCAATCAAAGATATTTTGCACGAGATGCTAAGTTACACCGACTTCTCCTACTTCTCAGGCCGTAAAGTGAGCTGTACCCGTGGTGGTGGTATTTGCACAAACAACCACGATATTTATATGCAAATGCGCGACTGGGTTCCATTGTACGAAGGCTTCCTGACCTATGGTGGTATGAGCGTGCGCGAAATTGAAGCTATGGCCGTTGGATTGGTTGAAACACTGGATTTTAATGTAATCAGCCATTCTCCAACTTTCATCAAATATTTGGTTGATTCACTCGATAGCAAAGGAATTCCTGTGATTACGCCTTCCGGAGGATTGGGTTGTCACCTCAACGCAGGTATGTTTCTGCCTCATGTGCCTCAAACACAATATCCGGCTGGAGCACTCGCTGCAGCTTTGTATATTTGTTCGGGTATTCGTGGTATGGAACGCGGCACTATTTCGAGTGTTCGCGATGCCGATGGAAACGACATTTTGTCTGATATCGAATTACTGCGTCTTGCCTTCCCTCGCAGGGTGTTCACTTTATCGCAGGTTAAATATGCTGAGGATCGTATACAATGGCTTTACGACAATCGCGAACTCGTTGGAGGACTCGAATGGACTGAAGAACCTCCGGTACTCCGCTTCTTTGTGGGTAAACTGAAACCTATTGGAGACTGGGTAGATAAACTGGTAGCTAAGTTCCGTCAGGATTTTGGAGATAGCCTGTAATAGTTCAATTGTAATATATTAAATTACCCCCAATTTCAGTTTCGCTCTGTAAACTTTGTGTTTGCAGGGCGATTCTTTTTTAGAGCATTGGACTTAAGATACGCGCAAATGATTCTTTAATCTTATTGATACGGGGTCGTTTAAGCCAATTTGCCAGCATAACCTGTTCACTTTTGCCCTGATCTTCCAAAAACTGATTGGCAAGAACATCAGCAATTTCCTCATCATAAATCATTGCATTAACCTCGAAATTAGTTTCCAGACTTCGGAAATCAAGATTTGCAGTACCTACAGAAGAGAACAGCCCATCGACAATAATAACCTTGCTATGGATAAATCCGGCCTTATAGAAATATACTTTTACCCCAGCCTCAAGCAACTCCTGCACATACGAATTGGTTCCCCATTTGGGAGTAATGGCATCCGAAAGTCCGGGAACGATGATACGGACATCAATTCCACCCAAGGCTGAAGTCTTCAACGCAGTAACAATATCAGCAGTCGGCATGAGATAAGGCGTCGATATATACACATAGTCGGTAGACGATGCAATAGCAGCAAAATAGGCCTGACCAATACTTTCCCAATCCGAATCGGGACCACTAGCTACCATCTGCACCAATTTGCCATTACCCGCTTTAAAGGGTTTAAAATACTTTTCACCTTTCAATATTTCTTTCGATACAAAATACCAGTCGGCCATGAAAATAATTTGCAGAGCAGTTGCACCACCACCAACCACTTTCAGGTGTGTATCGCGCCAAGGTCCAATTCCTGGAACACCATCCTGATAACGGTCGGCAAAATTTAATCCGCCAACGAAAGCAGTTTCACCATCAACCACGAGAATCTTTCGGTGATTGCGATAGTTGACTTTGGAGGTCAGATTTGGAAATCGTACCCGCATAAAACAATCTACTTTTACACCGGCATCAGACATCGACCGAAGAAATTTCTTCTTTAACTCCCAACTGCCCACATCATCGTAAATAAACCGGACTTCCACGCCTTCTTTAGCTTTCTGTATAAGGAGTTCACGCAAATAGTTTCCGATAGTATCATCCTCAACGATATAAAATTCAAGATGAATATGGTATTTGGCCTGTTCAATTGCTTTAAATATTTCCGGAAATGTTTGCTCCCCATTCCTTAGAATTTGTAACTGGTTGTTGTTGCTCAGAATAGCATTCGAATTGGAAAGCATCAGCTTTATCAGTCGCTTCTTGGAATAAAGTCGGTCGCTGATCTGAAAATGATTTTTCGGAAGGTTATCCAGTTGCTGAAGGGTAAGTTTACGAAGCTTTTCAAGGTTTCTTAACCCTTTGCGCGAATACATTTTGGTCTTTCGGTATTCCTGACCGAAAAAAAGGTAAATCACAATTCCGGCAAACGGCAGCAAAACCAAAACTAAAATCCAGCTGATGGTTTTCTCCGGATTACGGTTTTCAAGAATAATAAGAATAGCAATAAATACAACCGTCGAAAAATAAAGGATGGTTACCAGGCTTGGCATTGATTTCCATATGTCGAACAAAATAGCCATACATTTTGATGATTGGTTTTGCGATTAAATTTCACGAAAAAACGACATATAAACAAATGAAAAGTGATAAGATAGAAAGAAGACATTAGTTCCAGAAAATCAGAATATTTCTATTCAGGCATTATTTCTCAATACATGCAATTTGCAATCGTCCAGCTTTTCGAAACCTACAGTTTCCCCTGAAATATGCGGTGCTTCAACACCCTTCCCGAAGAATTGGTTGCCTGTGTACACAAATGCCTCGTCCCATAAATTCATTTCAAGAAAGCTATTCAGCAATTTGCTGCCGCCTTCAACAATTACAGAGAGAATGCCTTGATTATAAAGTTCTGCAAGCAATTGTGGCAAAATATTGCGACCAAAATCCAAGGTTATGTATTTCAGATTTTCCAATCCTTCTTTTTCCTGATTGGTAAAAACCCAGGTCGGCGCTTTTCTGTCGAAAAGATGCAAATCCAAATCCAATCTCCCGGTTCGGTCAATCACCATTCGTATGGGTTGGTTACCCACCCACTCGCGCACAGTAAGTGCGGGATTATCAAATTTAGCGGTATCCGTTCCAATCAAGATACCCGATTCTTCGGAGCGTTGTTTGTGCACCAGCCTTTTTGCGAATGCATTGGTAATCCAGGTCGGATGCAGATATTCAGTACGATCGGTATCGATAAAACCATCGAGTGTTTGCGCCCATTTCAGCAAAATGTAGGGTCGCTGCTTTTCGTGAAAAGTAAAAAAGCGACGGTTAAGCTCACGACATTCTGTTTCAAGAACTCCCACATCAACTTTTATTCCGGAGTTTTGCATCCGTTCAATTCCTTTCCCGGCAACCTTCGCGAATGGATCTACTGTCCCTATGACCACGTTCGGAATCCGGTTTTCAATGATCAGATCGGAACAAGGCGGTGTTTTTCCGAAATGCGCACAGGGTTCGAGCGAAACATACAGGGTTGATTCCTTCAACAATTCCTGATTTTGAACCGAGCGGATAGCATTTACCTCGGCATGAGCTTGTCCAAATTTTTCGTGATACCCTTCGCCAATGATAATTCCATCATGCACAATCACACAACCCACCATCGGGTTGGGAGCTACTTCGCCCATTCCAAGGAGTGCCAGATCGAGACAACGTTGCATAAAGATTTCAGAAGTACTCATCAACGAAAAAATTAACTTTGCCAAAAATAACAATAAATGAAGGCAGGTATTGCATCCATCCGAAAAGAATTGGCGGGAATATATTCTACTGATGAAATAAAAAGCCTTATATTCCTGATTTTCGAGAAGCTGAAAGGATATTCGCGTACTCAGTTTTTATTGGCCAAAGAAGAAATTTTAACTCCCGAAGACCAGTCTGAGATTGACAAAATCGTTCTTCGACTAAAAAATCAGGAACCCATCCAATACATTTTGGGAGAGACCGAGTTTTATGGATTACCTTTTTATACTGTTCCGGGAGTTTTGATTCCCCGCCCCGAAACCGAAGAGTTGGTTCAGTGGATTATTCAGGAGAACCGAAACACTTCGCCAACGATTCTGGATATTGGAACTGGCAGTGGCTGTATCGCCATTTCGCTCCGAAAAAACATTCCCCAATCAACAGTTCTGGCTTGCGATATTTCACCGGTTTGCCTCGAAACAGCCCGCCGGAATGCCGCATTAAATTCGGCAGAACTCACTGTAATTGAATACAACATTCTGAACAGCGTTCCAAAACTTGAATTTCCAAAACTTGATATTTTGGTGAGTAATCCTCCCTATGTGAGGGAAACCGAGAAACTGCTAATGGAGAAGAATGTACTGGGATATGAACCCGAACTGGCCCTGTTTGTGGCCGATGCTGACCCTTTAATTTTTTACGCTCGTATTGCCGATTTGGCACAAGTCCATCTTAAAAACAGCGCCCGTTTGTATTTTGAAATCAACGAAGCCTTTGGCATTGAATGTTCTGAAATGCTTCGGGGAAAAGGTTTTTCAGAAATTTCACTCAAAAAGGACATCAACGGCAAAGACCGGATGATTGGTTGCAGCTATTACCAACCTTAGCCAGAAAATCTTCCGAAGTCACTTTAAACTTTCAGCTTTGCAAATTATGCAACATAGAAATACGAGGCATTTCAGCCGATCTTACTACTATTTATTTCATATATTTGTGATAAGCATAGGCCTGCGATCCTGACTTAGAATTAAACCCACAAGCCATTTTGAAACAGTTTTTTGTATATACGCTTCTGCTTTTAAATCTTATAGCTGTATTTGCATTGGGCATAGCATCTGTTTCGGTATATCTGAGTCCCGAGAAACTTTGGTTTACTGCCATATTCGGAATGGCCTTTCCTTACTTGCTTATTGTAAACCTAATTTTTATCGTTCTTTGGATTATTATAAAGCCTTGGTTCACTCTTTTTTCAATTGTCATTATCCTTGTCGGATATCAACATATCGGCAATTATCTGCAGTTTTCAGGAAAACGCACTTCTGAAAAGGGAATAAGAATTACCAGTTACAATGTGAAATATTTCATGGGTACAACTGATTTTCCATCGAAGGAAAATGCCGATCACATCCTGAATTTTCTAAGACAAAACAATGCTGACATCATTTGTCTTCAGGAAGTCAGACTCAACAAACGTCAGATTTTTGACATTAACAACCACAAACTGGCGCAGATTAGTCATATGCAACTGGCACACAGCAGCCATGCCGGTGGACAATTGACGTTAACTCGTTTTCCCATTCTGAATATGGGCGAAATCAGGTTTAAGAACTCCGGAAACATGATTATTTATACCGATATTGAAATAAACACTGATACAGTAAGGGTTTTCAACTGCCATTTACAATCGTACCGGCTAGGGAAGAAAGAATTTAGTACGATCGATTCCATTGACTTTGATACCGACGAAAAGACCAAAGCCAAATTTATGGCACTGGGTGGAAAATTTAAGTCGGCATTAATTAAACGGTCAGAACAAGCAGCAACGCTTCGTGAATATATCGATCAAAGTCCTTACCCAGTAATTGTTTGCGGTGATTTTAACGACACTCCAGTATCATTCACTTACCATACGGTTAGGGGTAATTTGGAAGATTCGTTCACGCAATCGGGAAAAGGAACAGCCAATACATACAACGGAAAGTTGCCATCATTTCGGATCGATTATATTTTGCACAGTCCTAAATTTGAAAGCTACAATTTTGAGGTTTCAAACCTGAACCACTCCGATCATTATCCGATTAGCTGCGATTTATTTCCGGCAGGAAAATAGTAACCAGTCTCAGTTTACAGTGATCAAAACAACCGCTTACGTTTCAGGAGGTAAGTGTATAGTACATGCTTAAAATCTTCATTGATATCGGCTTCAGTAAGGTCGATGTGGTATTGTCCGCAGCGCACTCGCATTTCCTCAAAAAAGCCTGAGACAGCTTTCTGATAATTGGTTTTCAAATCGTGCGGCGAAAGCTTGATGTGGTCGCCGGTTTCCAGATCGACAAAGCGATAAGGCTGGTTTTTGAAGTCGAAATGGCGCTCCTGATTGTGATCGGTTACATTGAAAAGCAGTACTTCGTGCTTGTTGTATCTCAGGTGTTGAAGGGCTTCGAACAATTCATCGGTACTTTCGTGCTGAACCAGGTCGCTGAAAATAATGACCAAAGAACGTTTGTGAATGTTTTCTGCAATCATATGCAAGGCCTCAACTGTATTGGTTTCCTTGTTGATCAAAGCCTGTTCTTTCCGGAGCAATCCGCCTAGCTGATTGTATAGCAAATCGATGTGAACTGAAGACAGTCGTGCCTGTGAATGAAACTCAATTTCGTTGGAAAAAAGTGAAAGTCCTACTGCATCGCGCTGTTTCCGGAGTAAATAAATAATTGCAGCTGCCGAATACACCGAAAATGCCAACTTGTTGCTGAGAGATGGTTTACCTTTTTCGTATGGGAAAAGCATGGAAGAGGAAGTATCGATTACCAGCTGGCAGCGAAGATTGGTTTCTTCCTCGTACTGCTTTACAAACAAACGATCTGTACGCGCAAACAATTTCCAATCGATGTGCTTGGTCGATTCGCCGGTATTGTACAAACGGTGTTCGGCAAACTCGACCGAAAAGCCGTGGAAGGGACTTCGGTGTAACCCGGTTATAAATCCTTCAACCACCTCTTTCGAAATGAATTCGAGGTTATCGAATTGCTGAAACTGCTGTATGTCGAGAAGATTGTTCAAAGATCAGATACTTTTCATTATCGGTCAAAAATAGTCATTCGGTCGGTATAGCCGCAATCATCAAATAAAAAATGCATAAGAAAAATTCATTCTTATGCCTTTCCATTCGGTGAATATCTTTTAAAGAATACTGTCAACTTTTGAAGCGAGGGTTGTTTTTGGAGCAGCTCCAACATGTTTTTCAACCACAACACCATCTTTAAAGAATAAAATAGTTGGGATATTGCGGATGCCGAATTTAGAAGCAATCCCAGGATTGCTATCAACATCAACTTTACCAACCACTAATCTTCCGGCGTAATCGTCGGCAAGTTCGTTAACAATAGGACCAACCATGCGACATGGACCGCACCATTCAGCCCAAAAATCAACAAGAACCGGCTTATCCGACTGAAGAACCAATTCTTCAAAATTTGCATCATTAATTTCTAAAGCCATCGTTTTATATTTTTATGTGTGAATACTGTATCTAACTCTAAAATCATCACAAAATTAGCCTAATTAATTTTAAAAGCAAGATCATCGTGTTTTTCAAAATAGGCAAGTAATTCATCTGTAATCTCGATCCGCGTATTTCTTGAAAACAGATTAACAACCATATTTGTTTCGAGATCGTAGATGTCAAATTTCAACAGTGACTTGCCTTTGCTGTTTAAAGTAAGCCGCTCCAATTCGTCGATTACATCACCGGTTAAGTTCGTTAGCGGAATTTTTACGGTGATACTTTTGAAGTACTTTTCGCGAATCTCTTCCATTAATTCAATCCGGTTGATCTTAAATTCTATCTGATCGCCGCCAAACCGATTCTGAACGACTCCCTTCACCATAAGGTAAAGTCCAGGTTTGCAATATTTGCCGTATTCCACATAGTCCTTGGCAAAAAAGAAGCACTTGTACGAATCGGTATAATCGGTTAAAACGATCTGGCTGTATGGCTTTCCGGTTTTGCCAAAGCTTTCGCGCGCTTCGGTTACCATTCCAACCAAAGTCAATTCACGGCCTTTAAGCGCTTCAATAGTGCTGTTCAGGTCTTTAAAAGTCACATCTTTGGTAGCCAGAGTTTCAATCTCTACTTTATATTTATCAAGCGGATGCGAGGTCAGATAAACGCCCACCAAACTTTTTTCCTTTTCGAGCAGAACCAGATCGGCCCATTCAGGAACCATTACCGGCTCAGGTTTTTGTACTGACTGGCCCGACATCACCTCACCAAAAAGCGAAGGTTGCATGTTGTTACTCTCGTACTGCATCTTATTTCCATAGCGAATCAGCTTTTCAATAAACGTTAGATCACTGTCGTCAGGCGCAAAAAACTGGCTACGGGTATGTTTTTTAAACGAATCGAATGCTCCGGCCATAGCCAATGCTTCGAGATTCTTTTTATTTACCGACTGAAGATTGACGCGCTCCACAAAATCGTATATGTCTTTGAACTCACCACCTTTTCGGGCTTTAATCACATCCAATACGGCGCCCTCTCCTACTCCTTTTACAGCAGCCATTCCGAAACGGATATTTCCGGCTTTATTAACGGTAAACTTGGCGTAACTTTCGCTCACATCCGGCCCAAGAACATTCATTTTCATGCGTTTACACTCTTCCATCAGTTTCGAAATTTCAGTAATGTTACTGAGGTTTCGGCTCATGTTCGCAGCCATAAATTCTGCCGGATAATGTGCTTTTAAATAGCCGGTTTGGTAAGCTACAGCAGCATAACACACCGAGTGCGATTTGTTGAAGGCGTAACTGGCAAATGCTTCCCAGTCTTTCCATATTTTTTCGATCAGTTTAGGTCCTTCTTTGATGTCCGGCAGTCCTTCAACAAATTTGGGGTTTTTCATACAACCTTCCTGAAACTGAACCTTCAGTTTATCCATCAGCGAAATCTGCTTTTTACCCATTGCTTTACGCAGCGAATCGGAATCGCCACGGGTAAAGCTGCCCAATGCCCTCGACTGAAGCATAACCTGTTCCTGGTAAACGGTAATTCCGTAGGTATCATTCAGGTAAGGTTCCATCAGCGGATGATCGTATTCAATTTTTTCCTGACCGTGTTTTCGTTTGATGAACGAAGGAATGTATTCCATAGGACCCGGACGGTAGAGCGCATTCATTGCCACCAAATCCTCGAATCGGTTGGGTTTTAGGTTGCGGAGGTGCTTTTTCATTCCGGGTGACTCGAACTGGAAGATGCCGGTTGTATCCCCATTGCTGAAAAGTTCCATTGTGAGCGGATCATTCTCCGGAAGATTATCCATGTCAACGGTTATCCCCCGCGACAACTTCACATTTTCAATCGTTTCCTTGATGATCGACAATGTTTTCAATCCCAGGAAGTCCATCTTCAGCAGGCCGATATCTTCCACAAAATGACCGTCATATTGAGTAGTCAAAAGTTTATCGTCGTCTTTGGTTGGCATCACCGGAATATGATCAGTCAACGGATCGCGACTGATCAGAATTCCACAGGCATGAATACCGGTCTGACGAACTGAACCCTCAAGAGTTTGGGCAAATTTCAGTGTTGTACGAACCAGATCGCTATTCGATTTTAGCTCGGCTTTCAACTCCGGGCTATCTTTAAACGCAATGCTGAAGTTCATCTTTGGAGCATCCGGAACCAGTTTTGTCAGGCGGTCAGCTTCCGAAAGTGGAAGTTTTAGAACTCTTGCAACATCTTTAATAGCCGATTTTGTGGCCATTGTTCCGAAAGTGCAGATGTGGGCAACCTTGTCGGCTCCATATTTATTGGTTACATAGTCGAGTACTTTTTGGCGACCATCATCATCAAAGTCAATATCTACGTCGGGCATCGAAATACGGTCGGGATTCAGGAAACGCTCAAACAGCAGGTCGTACCTCATTGGGTCGATATTGGTAATACCTACGCAATAAGAAACTACCGACCCAGCAGCCGAACCACGACCAGGTCCAACCAACACATCCATTCGGCGCGCTTCGTTGATAAAATCCTGAACAATGAGGAAATAACCCGGAAAACCCATGGTCTTGATGGTGTTCAACTCAAATTCAATACGCTCATGAACTTCATCGGAAAAAGGTTCGCCATATCTTGGTTTTGCCCCTTCCCAAGCCAAATGTGCCAGATAATCAGATTCGAATTTCACCCTCAACACCTTATCGTATCCGCCTAAACGTTTGAAAGCTTCCTCCCCAAATTCTTTCAGGAGCATTTCTGCAGTATATCGCTGGCGGTAATCGTCTTCTTTCCCAAATTCTTCGGGAATGGGGAAAACAGGCATAATTGGAGCCGAGTTCAGGTCGTAAGCTTCAATCTTATTGGTAATTTCCTGTGTATTGGTCAAAGCTTCAGGAACATCGGCAAACAAGTCGTTCATTTCGGCGGTTGTTTTAAACCACTCCTGTTTGGTGTAACGCATCCGGCTTGGATCGTCCAAATCCTTGCCAGTATTCAGGCAGATCAGCAAATCGTGTGCATCGGCATCTTCGGCATTAATAAAATGAATATCATTGGTGCAAATCAGTTTAACCTTGTGTTTATTCGCCAGTTCGATCAACTGCTTGTTGACCAGCACCTGATTCTCATAAACATTTTGGCGCATTTCAGCCAATTCAGATGGATGTCGCTGCAACTCCAGATAAAAGTCTTCGCCAAAAACTGACTTGAACCACTGAATCGTTTCATCGGCATCTTGTAAATGCCCTGCCATTATATGTTGGGGAACTTCACCACCCAAACAGGCTGACGAAACAATCAGCCCCTCACTGTATTTCTCCAGAATCTCTTTATCGATGCGCGGTTTGTAATAAAAACCTTCGGTATAAGCCAAAGACACTAACTTGAGCAGATTGCGGTAACCCACCAAATTTTTAGCCAGCAAAATGAGGTGATAACCCGAGCGGTCAACCTTTGCATCTTTCTTGTTGTGACGCGACTGTTCGGCCACATAAGTTTCGCAACCAATGATGGGTTTTATGCCCTCCTTTTTACATAGATCGTAAAACTCCTTGGAGCCAAACATGTTGCCATGATCGGTCAGAGCCAATGCAGTCATGCCATCGCCTTTAGCTTTGGCAATAAGCCCGCGAACACTGGCCGCACCATCCAAAATGGAATATTGAGAGTGAACATGTAAATGCGTAAAAGGAATCATATCAAGGGGTTGAATCAAATATTATTGTGTGCTGAAGTGGAAACTCCGTGAAAGTAAAAATATCATTTTCAAAGGCTGAAAAGTGAATTGTTGATAAATTTTGGGAAAGATGTTTGAGGCGAATGAATATATGGCAACACGCTAATAGCTACTTGAAATGTTTAATACTAAAAAATAATTTCGATGTTCGTCAGTATTATATTTTATATTTGAAAAGATAGTCCTGGTTTATAAAACTTGTCGGCAAAATGTGTGTTAAATGTCAACCTGCTTTGAAGCAGATCTTGTAAGAATTGCAAGGAGATTATTAATAATTCAATAAATGGCAGCCGTACAATATCAAACAATACGCAAAATTAATCGTTTTCAAAAGTCATTTTTGTTGTTGATCGTCATCTTAAATATCAACATCTATAGTTCTCTTGGAGGTATTACACCAATACCTGATAAAGCATCAAGTTCCCAATTTGGCAATACTGAACAGTCTATTCTTCCATTTCCAAAATCGCAAAATACGAACAATGGCTTGACTAATTCATTTAAAACAATCAACGGGACTACATATTACGTAAATACTACCGGAAACAATTCAGATGGACTGACTCCAGCTAAAGCATGGACATCGATGACGAAAATCAATTCAACACTATTAAAGCCCGGAGATAAAGTGCTTTTTGAAGGTGGAAAAACATTTATTGGCAATATAACCATTGATAGCAGTGATGGGAATGATCCGGCTAATCCCGTGATATTTTCATCATACGGTTCTGGCAAAGCAACTATACATACTTCCTCAACAAATATTTGTGGTTTTAAATCGACCAATACTCAAGGCATATTCATTTCTAATTTGAATTTTACCGGGCCTGGAAATGGAACAATATATGACATCGATGGAATTTTATTTTATACAACTAATAATTCTGAATATTTATCCAATATTCAAATTAATAATGTTGAAGTGAGTGGTTTTGGATCTTGTGGTATTAGGTTTTACTCGAAATTAAGTTCGAATGTAAAAGCTGGTTTTAAGCGAGTTGTTGTTGATAGTTGCATCGTGCATGATTGTAGAGAAAATGGTATAGTTACAATAGGTTACGATGACCAGATTGCAAAATACTATCAACACTATAACGTAAGGATATCTCACTGCAAAGTCTATAATATTCCCGGATATGCATCAAGTACACACAAGGGAAGTGGGATTAGACTTTCGCAGGTTGACTCGGTGCTTATTGAGTATTGTGAGGCGTTTAATACAGGTACAGCAAATACAGCATGCGGCGGACCCGGAGGCATATGGCTTTGGGCAGCCAACAATGCAACCATTCAGTTTTGCGAAAGTCATCATAATTCATCAGGTACATCCACAGGATGCGATGGATTAGGTTTTGATTTCGATGGTGGCGTAACTAATTCATTACTCCAATACTGCTACTCACATGACAATGATGGTGCTGGCATATTACTTGGTAATTTTGAAGGTGCAAGACCGTGGGGTAACAATGTGGTTAGATATAACCTGAGTGTAAATGATGCAAGAACTAACAATGGCCCTGTTACACTTTTCACTGCACCCGGAACCATCTGGAATGGTTTAAAATTTTATAACAATACAATTTATGTTACACCTTCACTCAAAAATAACACACTTCATTTTAGTGCCTTTAAAATGATTGATTATGGAACAAATATGTCGGGCATTGAATGTTATAATAATATTTTCCAAACCACCGGCAATGTGACCTTGGTAACTGTTCCGAGTACATTTACAACTGAAAATCCTAAATTTATTGGCAATCTTTACTGGACAACCGGCAGCAAGTTTTCCATAACATATGGGAATACCTATTCTTCATTGTCTTCATTTAGAAATGCGGGAACTTATTGTGAAAAAAACGGACTCAATGACACTGGTCTGGAAGCAGATCCTTTACTAACTAATGTGAACAAAGCTCCACTTACTGTTTCACCATTGCCATTGTATTCATTAAATGCTTTTCAAATCGCTTCAAATTCTCCGGCAAAAGATGCAGGACTAGATTTAAACTCTCTGTTCGGAATAGATGTTGGCAAGAATGATTTATGGAACACTCAATTAAAAACAGATCCGTACTTCGATATTGGAGCCTATGAATTTAGCAAATCGACAACACAGAATATGATGATTAAAGCCACATCAGAATTAATAAAAATATTTCCAAATCCTGCTACCAATGAATTTAATGTTATGATTCTGACCAACGATTATAAAGATTTGGAGATTAGAATTTCTGATCAAATCGGCAGAGTTTATATGCTGAAGAAAGTATCTGAACCTACAATTAAATTGAACTCTCAATATTTTTCAAATGGTATTTACTATTTAACTGCCAAAGGCTCTGAAATAAATGTTACTGTACCATTTGTTATTCATAAATAAAACCAAGGCAACATTAACAGGCTCCTGATTTTTACGGTTAAATTTGAAGAATTTGACCGTTACCCCATTACTAAAAATAAGGCATTACTGTCCGCCAACAATCAATTTTTTGCTTGCATGGCTGGTCTTAATCAAATAGATGCCTGGCTTCCAACTGCTGACATCCAAATTTAACTCGCCTGAAAACTCGTCCTGAAATACTTTTGCTCCCAGTGAATTGTAAATATAGATTGGCTGAATATCTGAACTTCCAGCACGAACAAAAACAAGACCTCGGGCAGGATTGGGATAAATAGCCAGGTAATTTTCAGAATTTTGCCAGTCAGCAATACTGTTTATAACAGTATTCACTTTGTTGTAGGTTGGTGAAGTCCAGACAAAACTGCCTGTTCCGTTGGGGCTACGCGAAAACGTTGATTCAGCAGGTCCTGCTCCAAAAATCAACTCATCAGCAATTTGCTGATCGGGAGTTACAAGCAGGAGCGCCTCACCACCGGCATCCAACTTATAGCTGGCATGCAATCCGTTCTGATTAATATCACTATCCGCCCACACAATCAGGTAACCCTTCCCTGCAATGGTTGTTCCTTTCGGAAATTTCCATTTGGTCAATACATTCGGACTATCAGTGAGATAATAATCTGATAGATTTACTGGTGAAACTGAGTTGTTGTATAGCTCAATCCAGTCGTCGTATTCTCCATTCGAATCGGTCACAGTCTTTGAGTTTGACGGCATCAATTCGTTGATTACCACGTCACTGGCAACACGGTCAGCACTCTTCACCTGGTAGAAATAAACATCGTGTTCGGCTCCTTTCGGTGAATAAGTTCGGGTGGCTGCAGTATTTGAAGATATGGCTTCAATGTAATACCTGACAAAAGTTTCTTTCGGGAATGCCGGAATTTCAGCACCATAAATTTCATCACCTGCTCCTCCATCTTTATGCTTTCCATCGTCAAACATTTCAAGTTTTGTAAATTTTCCGGCCAATTGAGTTCCATAGTACAGGTAAGCCTTTGAAATTCCAGAACTTCCGCTCACCGAGGCAGTAACATTAACAGGCTGCGTATGGTCAGGAACCGAGAAATTCGCATTTCCAGCCTTAAAAACAACCGAACTGATTGCAGCGCCAACCGCATTTACTTCAGGATGTGAAAGCAAAAAATTTCGCCGAACATTTATAAAACTCTTCATTTTCAGAACCTCAGTTGAGAATTCGGAATAATTGTACAGACTATTTGGGTCGGCTTTTACATGGACATCTATCAGGTTCGAATAAACCGCGATTAAACTGTCGGCATAAGTTTGCACAAAAGCTTCGCTTAAAACAGTGCGTACATGAGCCAAATACCGTTGCCGCAATTCAGGATGATTAAACAGCACATTTGCCAGCGGGAAGGTAGCATTGGATTCTCGCTCAAAAGGTGTCCAGGTATTTGCTTTGGTTGAACTCATACTCGTGTTTCCATCACATTCAATAGGTACAATTCGTCCGGTTGCCACGTCAAAGTACACGTAGTAATCGGTGCCTCCTTTGTTGATATAGCCATCGTCATCAGTAAACAAAATTTCGTGTGCCAAAAACCACAGGGCTCCATCAATATCCATATATTTTCCAAGTGAATCAATTAAGGTTTCATTCGGAGTTTCATTCAATGCATAACAAGCCTTGACCAGATCGTCCCAAGGATTTTTTTTGTATGAATTCTTGAGTATATAATATTTCTGGTACAAGGTCGTGTCCAATGTATTGAGATAGTTCAAGGAAGAAAAACCGGCACCAAAATTTCCACCACTAGCCCCCGGCAAAGTTCTTGCAACAGGTTCGGCTCGCCAGCGCGTAGCATCAGCATCGGTAAACCATTCTCTGGCATGCGACTTATTCAATTGCTGAACATTGACATAAATTCCCCAATCCTCACCATTGATATTCAGAATCGCAAAATTGGCTTTTACTGCCGGTATGTGCTTGCGATTAAAATACTCGTACAGGAATTCCCTCAGCCGGGAGCGGTCTTCGGCAGCATTGTTAAGGTTAATCGTAGTGTATCCTTCAATATTTTGATCTTCGTGAAGATAGTCGAGCGAGATATTAAACGATTTCTTTTTCCCCACAACAATTCGATACGATGTTTCACCTTTAAACCGGACACCAACATCACTATAGACTGTTTTTCTATACACCAATTTCGCAACTAAATCGGTTTTAGTCTCAAAATTGTTGGTTAGCAAAGTCCAGTAATCTGGCTGTGAAAAGGTAAGATAAAGTGTGTCGATAGTATGCGGATTGTAGAAGCCTGTCGATTCACTGTTTCCACGAATCAGGCGTAAACCGTCCTTGCTAAAATGATATTCGGCAGGTAACTTCTGCGAAAATACCTGAAGTATGGAAAGTAACAACAAACTCACCAGTCCAATGGTAATTTTGCTGATCTGCTGAAACTGTACTTTCACGTCTGATTTCATTTCCGAAACATCAAGTTGGTGTAATGAATTGGCTTACTGATTCACTCGTTGAATGGATCAAATATAGTACAAGGCTTTATTAATGACTTAAAATGTTTGTGAGAAAATCGTAAACTTTTGATGTGCCCGCTTAAAATCAAAGTTATCAACACCAAACATTTATACCTTTGCGCTCTCAATCAAACCAAATACAAAGCTTCAATGGCTATTATTAAACCAATCCCCAGCTCCGAAAATCTGGATTACATCCACGAAATCCACATCGTTTCCGATACGATTTTAAAAAGCTGATCAGCGTTTGTTCTGAACCGGAGCCGTTTGTAGTAGTAAACAAATACTTCAGCGAGTCGGTTGATTTTGCCAATCCGGAAGCAAGAAAGATTTGATCTGTCCATCTGCAATCCAACATTTCATTCTTCAGCGGAAGAGGCTGCCGGGGCAAAAGAAGTACGAACCATTGAAATGGCGCACGGACAAAAGCAAAGTCGCATCGTGGCCTGGACTTTTTTCCCGGTAGGAAGCACGCATTTGGCAAAATAAATTCAATCTCAAGATTAATCCGTAATTCAAAATATCCCCACTTTTAGGGATTTCACAACTTTGCGGGAGCATATACTTTTGGCAATACAAAATCTCACTTAAAAAGTATATGAAACGAATCTTATTTTTCTCAGCATTGGTGCTGGCAACAGTTACTTCAAAGGCTCAGACTTCAGAACAAATAAATACCCCAGTCCAAAATGGGGCCGATCAGCTTTTATCGTCGGGTAGCAAGCTCACCATCGGAGGCTACGGCGAAGTACATTACCATCAACCACTGAGTTCGGAAATACGCCAGAATGGTGAACTTGATGTACACCGTATGGTCATGCTTTTTGGCTATAAATTTAGCGATCGCACTCAATTTGTTACCGAGCTCGAATTTGAACATGTTTCGGAAGTGTATGTTGAGCAGGCTTTTCTTCAGCACAAAATCAACAAATCCATCAATTTTCGTGGTGGTTTACTGTTAATTCCGATGGGAATTGTGAACGAATACCACGAACCCACAACTTTTAATGGTGTAGAACGACCATTGATTGACAACAAAATTTCACCAACAACATGGCGCGAAATTGGCTTCGGACTTTCCGGAACAATTCAGCCGGCGTCCTTAAAATACCAAGTCTATTTGGTTAACGGATTTAATGGCTACGACGGAACCGCCAAACTGAACGGAAAAGGCGGACTCCGTGGTGGACGCCAGAAAGGAGCCGCATCGTTTATTAGCGCTCCAAACTATACCGGGAAAGTAGAATACTATGGAATTAAAGGACTGAATGTAGGTTTGTCGGGCTACTTTGGAGATACACAAAGTAAGTTGTATAACGGAATTGCTAAAGACAACGAGACTGCATTAGCTAAAGCCGATTCATCGGTAGTTGGAATTTCGATGATGGGAATTGACGCTCGCTACACACTGAAAGGTCTTCAATTACGCGGACAACTTTACTCTGTTTCACTCTCTAACACTGATAGATACAATCGTTTTACCGGAAAAAATAAAACTACACCCAACGACTTGGGAAGCTTGATGACCGGATACTATGTTGAAGCAGGATATAATGTCTTCCGCCATTTCGAGAAAATAAAAACCGAACTGATTCCTTTTGTTAGGCTTGAAGGATACGATACCCATGCCGAAGTACCCTCGAACATTACCCGAAACAAAACGTACAAAAATGCTGTTATTACAAGCGGCTTAACACTGAAACTTGCACGTGGAGCAGTCCTGAAAACCGATATGCAATGGGTGAAACCTGAAGGAGCCGATAGCTATTCCAAAGTATTCAGTGCAGGTTTAGGAGTTATGTTTTAATCAGAATATCAAGATGCTAAAACTGTTTTTACTTACTTTAATTCTCTGGACTACTACAAGTTTCTTTCCACCAAAGGGAATCGATTTCGACAATAAATCACTCCTGAAGGAACTTCAAAAATTGAGTGGTACCGATAAACCCGAGCGAAAAGAAATTCAGGTGCCTGAAGCTTTGTTGGTGAATTCGATGACCATTCAGGGAAAATTCTATGAGCTTTTGGAAGCCGGAAACAGTAGTGCAAAAAAATACATTTATGTTGGAAGAGTGAACGGCTGTCGTGAAGGCGGCTGTTCCAACTCCTCCGAATCAAGTCTGGTCGAAACTCCGGAATATTTCGACTACCTCATTATTTTTGAGCCCAATCTGTTGGTTCAACAGGTGAAGGTTTACAATTACCAGGCCTCACACGGTCAGGAGGTAACCAACAAGGGTTGGCTAAAGCAATTTCAGGGATACGATGGTAGCCGCATTCTCACCGTTGGCAAAAGTATCGATGCTATTTCAGGAGCCACTATTTCGGTTTTTGGAATCACCAACGATGTACAGGAAAAAACACGTTTGCTGAAAAAACTAGTTGGTGGAAAGAATTAAGCAAAGCAACAACCTCAAAAAATCAGTTCCTCACTTGCGAAAGTTGCTGAAACAAGTTCAGCATGACTTCAATACCTGAAACTTTTTGCGTATTTTTCTGTTGAATTTCAAATTCGGACTCAGCCATGCGCATTGTAATTGCACCCGACTCATTTAAAGAATGCCTGACGGCCACTCGGGTAGCAGAATCTATTTCAGAGGGCATCCGTCTAGTTTTTCCTAATGCTGAAATTATTCGGATACCCTTTGCCGACGGAGGCGAAGGAACCGTTGAAGCACTGGTTACCGCCACCTCTGGCAGAATCGTTCCAACACCTTCGGTTGATGCCCTGAACCGACCCATTCAATCATTTTACGGAGTTTTGGGCGACGGAAAAACTGCTGTTATTGAAATGGCCGCAACATCCGGACTCGAAAAATTATCGCCTCTGGAACGCAATCCGCTTATCACATCAACTTTTGGCACAGGACTGCTCATAGAAGCTGCTATGGAAGCCGGATTCCGGAAAATTATCCTGGGTATTGGCGGAAGTGCCACCAACGACGGAGGTGCCGGAATGGCTCAGGCATTGGGATTTGGGCTGCTAAATCAAAAAGGAAAATCAATTGGGGCAGGCGGGGGTTCTCTTACCGAAGTCCATTCCATTCACAAAACTCATGTTCACCCGTTTCTTCGTGAAACATCAATCACGGTTGCTTGCGATGTCCGCAACACGCTCTTGGGAAATTCAGGAGCAACTCGTGTATTTGGCCCACAGAAAGGAGCAACTCCTGAAATGATCGAAACACTCGAAATAAACATGACTCACTTTGCCGGAATCCTCTTTCAGGAATTCGGGATAAATTTTGCTGAAATCCCCGGATCAGGAGCAGCAGGCGGTTTGGGTGCCGGATTAATGGCCTTCTGCAATGCCAAAATCGTATCAGGATTTGAATTGATCAGCCAACTAACTCATTTAGAAGAACAGATCAACCAGGCAACGCTGGTTTTTACCGGAGAGGGCAAAATCGACTCGCAGACGGCTTTTGGGAAAACGGTAAGCGGAGTAGCAAAACTGGGCAGAAAGTATGCTGTTCCGGTAATTGCATTGGCCGGAATTGTTGAAGATGACCTTGAGGAATTGTACAATCAAGGCATCACATCGGTATATACGATTGGTGACCAAACAATGAGCCCCGATGAATCGATAGTCCGCGCTTCGGAATTGCTGACTGATACTACCACACGAATTTTGCGAAACCTGCAAATTCAGGACAGAAAATAATTACACCTGAATTTTAACAATTCTACTCATTGTGGAAGTCGGTTTCGTTACCTACTTTTATCCGATTAACGATATCCATTAAACCTTTTACCCGATATGAAACGTTTTCATTTATTAGCTTTTTTCTTTTGCGCCCTCGCGACCGCTAGTTTTGCACAAAAAACCGTGGGACTCGACAACTGGTACAATCACGAAACCAATTCCAAAACCGGGAAAATTTATCATTACACCTGGGATGATGAGGCAATGAGCGGTTTCTCGCAACTTGGTGATCTATTTAAAAGTCGTGGTGCCGAACTAAAAACCATTGCCCGACCAAACAGCAAGTCGATGAAGGGAATTGACGTGTATATCATCGTCGATCCGGATACCACCAAAGAAAATCCTACTCCCAATTATGTGGATGCCAGTGATGTAAAATTCCTAAAAAAATGGGTGAGCAATGGTGGCGTTCTGCTGCTTATGGCAAATGACGGCCCCAATTGCGAATTCACGCATTTCAATCAACTGGCTCAAGCATTTGGATTCCGCTTTAATCCTCAGACGCTCAACCCTGTTGTGAATCGCCAGTGGGATCAAGCTGCCGAAATTAATTTGCCAAACCATCCTTTGTTTTCGGGTGTGAATAAAGTATACCTGAAAGAAGTTGGTCCAATCACCCTTTCGAAAGATGCGCAGCCGGTTTTAAAGGATGGCGATGCTGTTTTTATTGCAGAAACCCAATTTGGGAAAGGCTATGTACTGGCCATTGGCGATCCTTGGCTGTACAACGAATACATCGACCATTGGTTATTACCCGAAAGTTTCGAAAACCTGAAAGCTGCCAACAATCTGGTGGATTTGCTGCTGAAAAAAACAGGGAAGTAATCTGATCTTCAGCTTTGCCAGTAGCTAGCCGCCGGCAGCTGGCAAGATGAACTAAATAATGCTTATCCTATGACTACGATCGAGAAATTCATCGCTGGTATCCCAAAGGCCGAACTTCATCTGCACATCGAAGGAACTTTCGAGCCGGAACTCATGTTCGAAATTGCCAGACGAAACCACATCAAACTGAACTATTCGTCGGTTGATGAACTGAAAGCAGCATACAATTTCAATAACCTTCAGGAGTTTCTGGATATTTATTACAGTGGCGCCAATGTACTCATCGAAGAACAGGATTTCTACGACTTGACTTATTCCTATCTGCTGAGAATCCATTCGCAAAATGTTCTGCATACCGAAATCTTTTTCGATCCGCAAACCCATACCTCTCGCGGTATTCTGTTCAGCAAAGTCATTTCAGGAATTCACCGCGCTATGGAAGAGGCTCAGGAAAAATTGGGAATCAGTTCCCAACTTATTCTGAGTTTTCTGCGACACCTCAGTGAAAAAGATGCCTTTAAAACTCTGGAAGAAGCTCTACCCTATCGTTCCTGGATAACCGCTTTTGGACTCGACTCTTCGGAAAAAGGTAATCCGCCTGCCAAATTTGAACGGGTATTTTCAAAAGCATGCGAACTTGGATTTTCTGTGGTAGCCCATGCTGGGGAAGAAGGTCCCCCCGAATATGTTTGGGAAGCCTTGAATTTGCTAAAGGTTTCGCGCATCGACCATGGCAACCGGTCGCTCGAAGATCCTATTCTGGTTGAAGAGTTAGTGAAACTACAACTACCGCTCACAGTTTGTCCGCTTTCGAACCAGAAACTGAAAGTGGTGAAGGACATGACCAAACATCCGCTGAAGACTATGCTCGAAAAAGGAATGATGGCAACTGTCAATTCGGATGATCCGGCATACTTTGGTGGATACATGAACGAAAACTATCTGGCCGTAACCTTGGCATTAAACCTATCAAAACAGCAAATTGCACAATTGGCAAAAAACTCATTTGCTTCAAGCTTCTTAGACGAAGCAGAGAAATTAACGATGATCGAAAAAGTAGACAATTACCTTGTTTCTACTTCCGGAATAATCTAGAAACAAAACCATTAGAAGTTCAAATCATGTTAAATTGAATTTCTATCTTTATGATCGAAGAAATTCCGTATACTCATTCCAAAATTTCTCGTTTTATGACTAAACTAAACCGCCGCGACTTTATCAGATCAGCAGGATTGACTTTCGGCAGTGTCTTTTTCTTCCCTTCATGCCTGAAACAAACAAGCGCTTATCGTTTTTTTTCACCTGAAGAGGCTCTGTGCATCATTGCAGTCAGCGAACAGATTATTCCGAAAGATGAATCTCCCGGTGCCACCGATGCCGGAGTCATTCATTATATCGACAGACAGCTTTCTGGTATTTTCTATTACGATCAGGAGACCTACCGAAATGGTATAAAAAACCTTCAGGCGAACAGTATGAAAAAGCACTCCAAACTTTTTGAAGCTTTGCCTTTCGACGAACAAACCCAATTATTGCTCAAGTTAGAAGCAAACCAGTTAAATGAAACGGAGTGGCCACAAGGAAAACCTTCCGATTTTTTTAATCTGGTGCGCGGGCATACCATGCAGGGATTTTATGGCTCTCCTATTCACGGCGGAAACAAAAATTTTATGAGTTTCGAAATGCTGAAAATAGATTATCCGCTGGTGATTGGTCAAAACCGATATCGCTCGTAAAGATCAAAGTGATCAGCCTCAACATGCAGATCACAGAAACTCTTAAATTCAATACTTCAATTCCAAAACTAATTCATCATGAAGACAAAGACTTTACTAATCCTCACTGCATTTGTAGTTATTGCATTGTTCCTATTTTCATCGTGTGCCGAAGTACAAAATGTTGAAGCTTGTAAAATAGGTCATACCTATGGTTTCCTTGGCGGATTATGGCATGGGATTATTGCACCTGCCTCATTTGTCTGTAGCCTGTTCATGGACGATGTTGCCGTTTGGGCAGTCAACAACAATGGTGGTTGGTACACTTTCGGATTCCTGATTGGCGTTGGCAGTCTCGGATTCGGAGGCAGCAAAGCCTCCAGATAATCAATCAACTTTGAACTTTTGACTTTAAACTTTTGACTTGTCTTATATGGCAAATAAACATGTAAACGCAATTGTAGTTGGTGCAGGTGCCGGAGGCGGAATTGTTGCCAAAGAACTTGCTACAAACGGAATCACTGTAGTTCTTTTTGAGCGAGGCGATTGGCCCAACTACGACGAGCATCCGAACGACGAACTCATCTCACAGCGTACCGAAGTGCTGGGCTCGCCGTTTGGTCCCGATCACATCAAAAACCCGCGGGTAGTCACCTACAAAGGAGGAGGCAAGCAGATTGTTACTCCTATTCGTGGCGGGTACAACAACAATGCGGCCTGTGTCGGCTCCGGAACGGTAAGCTATGGCGCCATGGCCTGGCGTTTTATGGCAGAAGATTTCAAACTGAAAACTGTTTACGGTTCGGTGGAAGGTTCAACGATGGATGATTGGCCGGTCACTTATGAAGAACTCGAACCCTATTACGAAAAAGCCGAATGGGAAATTGGCGTTTCAGGCGACGACACCCAAAATCCGTTTGCACCGCCCCGGAAGAAGAAACAGCCCATGCCACCGTTCGAATACAATCAGGAAGCCAAAGTGCTGTACGAAGCATCCAAAAAATTGGGGATGCATCCGTTTCCGATCCCGATGCTCCGGAATTCGATTCCATACAACAATCGTGCGGGCTGTATCCGAAACCGAACCTGCTGCGGTTTTGCCTGTCCGGTAGATGCCAAAAACGGAACACAAAATACGGTGATCCCAATTGCCATTCAATCCGGAAATTGCGAACTGCGAACCGGTAGCAAAGTGGTTGAAATCATGATTGATGATCACGGCAAAGCTACCGGAGTAAAATATTTCGATCAGAACGACAAGCCTCAAATTCAGACTGCCGATTTGGTCGTAGTTTCCGGAGCAGCCATTGAAACTGCCCGTTTACTGCTCAATTCAAAATCAAAACTTTTTCCTAACGGAGCCGGAAACAACTCCGACTGGGTGGGTCGCAATTTGCAGGGACATGCCTACACCGGCGCTTATGGCTTGTTCGATTACGATATTCTCGATTTCTCGGGTCCGGGTGCTACCGTGGCCTGGTGCGATTTCAACCACCACAATCCCGGAATTATTGGCGGCGGACTGCTGGCCAACGAATTTAACCGATTGCCTTATTTATACACGAACATCCGCCCTCCGGAATCGGCCAGATGGGGAAAAGAGCACAAGGAATTTCAGCGAAGTATGTATCACCGGACTGCGCAGGTTGTTGGTCCGATTCAGGAATTGCCGATGTTTGACAGTCGGGTCACGGTTGATCCGGAAGTGAAAGACTTTTGGGGAATTCCGGTGGCTTCCATGTCGGGCGAACGGCATCATTTAGATCACGAACATTGCAAATTTCTTTCGGCAAAAGCTGAAGCCATTTTAAAAGAAGCCGGAGCTTACCAAACCTGGCAAAGTGTTGGTGGACAAGGAGGTCCTAGTGGCGGCCAACATCAGAGCGGTACTGCCCGGATGGGAAATGACAAACAAACTTCAGTAGTAAACAAATACGGACAAGTACACGAAATCGATAATTTGTTTGTTGCCGATGGCAGTGTCATGGTGAATGGTGGCGGTTTTAATCCGGCCCTCACCATCATGGCTCTCGGATTCTACATTGGCGGACACATCGCTCAAAACTTCTCCGGAACGAAATTTAAATAAAAAGGTCATTGGTGGTCATTTGCGTCGCATTGCAATGAATGACTACTAATGACAATGAATGACCAACATTGACAACAATGACAACCAAAGAAACTAATTAAGCATGAACCTGAAATACATCGCATTTACTCTCCTCTTCACCTTTATCGGCCTGACTTTTCTGTTTGGCGGATATTCGTACTGGAACTCAGCCAATCCGGAGAAAACCTGTGCCAGCTGTCATGAGATCAGTCCCATGGTTGGACAGTGGCAAAATTCAGCCCACCGAGGAATCAGCTGTTTCGAATGCCATGGAACCGCTTTAAGCAATGGCTTCCACAGTCTGAAAGAAAAAGCGAACATGGTTTTTACGCATGTCGGTAAAAATCCGGAACGTGAAAATATAAGGATGACCGAGAAACAGGTTTTGGAGCTTTCGGATCGTTGCACCAAATGCCATCAATCTGAATACAAAAAATGGCTTTCGGGCGGACATTCGGCCAATTATGCCGATATTTTTATGAACGGAAAACACAATCTGGAAGAAGCACCTTACTGGGCTTGCCTGCGCTGTCATGGCATGTTTTACGACGGAACGATCAAAACTTTGCTTCAAAAACCTCAGGCCGTCGATGGAGTATGGAAGCTAAACGATATGAGTCAGGCGACTTTACCAACCATGCCTTGTCTGGCATGTCACAGCGTACATACCGACAATGAAGTCCGTGGAATAGCAGCAAGATATGACGTTCCAAAAGAGATTTCGTACGACCGTGCTCCCCGAAACCCAGTAAACAACTGGTATGTGCGAGACAGCAAACAACACATCCGCACCGATAAACTCATGAAAATCGCGATGTTCGATGAGGGAAAACCTGTCAAGGTTTCGGATGACCCTGTCAACAGACTCTGCATTCAGTGTCATTCACCCAATTTTGCGCATCAAACCGGATCGCAGGACGACCGCACTCCAACCGGAGTTCATGAAGGAATTTCGTGCAACGCTTGTCATTCGCCGCATTCGAACGATGCCCGAAATTCGTGTAAGAATTGTCATCCGGCTTTTTCAAATTGTGGACAGGATGTCGCCAAGATGAACACCAGCTTTGCAGATCAGAATAGTCCAAATGATATTCATACAGTGAGTTGCGGCAGCTGCCATGAAAATGTGGAAACCCTAAGAGCCAAAAAGATAAAAAAGTAAATCTAAAGATGATTAGCGATGTACTTTAGTCCGTCAAGTGTCAGATTTTCATCAATGAGTTGAATGCTTGAAGATACATTCTTCAAAACCGATGAAAGCCCTCCTGTAGCAATTACAGTCAACTTCTCATTGAGTTCAGATTCGGTTCGGCGAACCATAGAATCCACAAGTCCGGCAAAACCAAAAACCAATCCTGACTGAATGGCGTGAATCGTGTTTTCGCCCAAGACCGAAGGTGGTTCAACCAATTGAACATCGCGCAACTGAGCAGTATTCCCTGTAAGAGATTTCAGCGCGGTATGTAATCCAGGAGCAATGGCAACTCCAAGTATCCGTGCATCTTTGCTAATGGTTGTAAAGGTTAGTGCAGTTCCAAAATCGATGACCATACATGGTCCGCCATAACGAATAAAAGCAGCAGTGGCATCGGCCACCAAATCAGTTCCAATTTCATATGGGTTCAAAATTTCAATCGGTAACTTGTTGTAAATTGACGGTTCAACCAGAGTGGGAGAATGTTTTAGCAAATGAGTCAGCATTTCATTGAAAGGCCTTATCAGGCTTGGAACCACACTACTCAATATCGTTTGGGAAATTTCAGATTTACAAATTTTTGAACCGGTAAATAGTGAACTGAAAATTACTTCATATTCGTCAGCAGTTTTAGCCCAGTCAGTTTGTATTCTCCATATTTTTAGCCAATTATTCTGATCCGAAACTCCAAATACAATGTTTGTATTGCCAATGTCAATGGATAAAATCATATCTTCTGATTATTCGTTTAAATAAACCTTTAACAAGATTACCGTCCAATTCAAGAATTCAAAATTGGTATTTCAAAGTTGTAAAATTTAAAGCATATTGATAACAAAAATAAATATCAACCGTTGTAAAAGTTAAAACTTGCTATTATAAGTTTTTTTTCTAATTTTGATTATTCGGTAAATCCATCGGATTTTAAAGATACATAGCCAGTTGGATTTATAGTTTAAAGGGGAAACCGATCGGTCTAAATACATATAATTACAATATGCAAAACAACAAGAATCCTCTGATATTTGTCGTCGAAGACAATCAGATGTATAATAAGCTGGTAGTCAGCTACCTAAAAACTAACAAATTCACTAATGTTGAGTCATATCTTTCTGGTGAAGAAGCTTTAAAAAATATGGATAAAAATCCGGATATTGTAATTCAGGATTATTTACTCGAAGGTATGACTGGTATTGAGGTACTCATAAAAGCGAAGAAAAGCAATCCAACGGTAGAATTTATATTTCTCTCAGGACAGGATAGCATTGATATCGCGATCAACAGTATGAAGTATGGAGCCTATGATTATATAGTAAAAGATCAAATGGCTCTTCAAAAGTTGGTAAATAAAATCCATAAAATTAATTCGGTAACTGAATTGGTAAAATCAAATAAGCGTTACAGGGTTGGAGTTGTACTCTTTTTTATTGGATTAGCTCTTTTAGTTCTAATTACTCTTTCTTTGGCAATCATGTACCCACAAATATTTGGGATGTAGAAATTTAATCTTCAGATATTAAACAACAAACCCGACTTAGGAACTCTAAGCCGGGTTTGTTTTTGGTTTTTAACCCCAAAACCATTAATTTGCTTTAATAACTCTCCCCTTTTCAAATATTGCAGCATAACCATCTGGTTTACTCAACAGATCAAGAGCTTTTTTAACATCTGAATCATCGCGCAAAGCAGCTTTGATGGCACCTTTCTGATAATAGTACCTTGAAATAATTTCATCAGATAGCAATTCTGAAATTTCAGGTTTAAAATGTTCCAGATCCTGATCCAGGTTATGACCTAATTTTAGTTTTAGTTTTTCAAATTCATCTTTTGATATATCGTAATACTTTTCGCGTTTGGCAACTTCAAGTAAATTATCCAGTTCCTCCTCGGTTTTCGATTCGTATTTGAATTCCTTGCCTTTTATAAACTGCGCAAAATCGGTATAAACTTCAGGAGTGATTGTATATTCTTCCGGAGATGCAATTTTTTCAGTCTTGCTGTTGAAATATGTTGCGAAGTCAAAGATCAGGGATTGTGTCACCAGATTAATTGACAAATTACTAAGCGCCTCATCTTCTACTGTAATATCAGGAATAACACCACCACCATCGAAAACAACACGACCTTTCTTTGTAGTGTATTTGGTTATCAATGAATCAGGAACAACACCAACACTACCATCCTCATTGCGGTGTGAATAATCGAGTGCCTGAATACAGCGCCCACTTGGAATGTAATATTTGGCAGTAGTAATTTTAAGTTTGGCATTGTAACTCAGGTCACGGGTAGTTTGGACAAGCCCTTTCCCAAAAGTACGTGTTCCGATAATCATCCCGCGATCAAGATCCTGAATAGCACCAGCGACGATTTCGGAGGCTGAGGCTGAACCCCGGTTGACCAATACCGCAATAGGAATAACTGTGTCTACAGGATTTTCGGTTGCCTTATAAACTTTGTCCCATTGTTTTACTTTTCCACGAGTACTAACAATTTCCTGCCCTTTTGGAATAAAGAGGTTAGCAATTCTCACCGCTTCAATCAGCAGTCCGCCCGGATTCGACCGCAAATCAAGAACGAGCTTTTTGGCTCCCTGTTTTTCTTTCAGTTCGATCAAAGCTATCTTCACCCGTTCGGTACAATCAACCGTAAAATTGGATAAACGAATGTAGCCTGTTTCCTTATCAATCATCCCATAATACGGAACCGGATCGATCTGGATTTTTTCGCGGATAATTTCCAAATCCATTGGCTTCTTTTGTCCGTAACGCTGAATTTTAACCACAACAGGTTTACTCGCAGGTCCTTTCAGAAGATTACTCACATCCTCGGTCGAAAGTTTTTCAGTTGACTTTCCGGCAACTTCAAGTAAAATGTCGCCAGCCCTTAATCCCGATTTTTGCGCCGGAAATCCTTCGTATGGTTCGGCAATTACAATCTTACCGTTTTGTTTGCTGATGAGTGCGCCAATTCCAGCATATTCGCCAGTAGTCATAAACCTGAAGTCTTCCACATCATCTTCCGGAATATAATTGGTATACGGATCAAGCGACTCGAGCATTTTGTCGATACTGGTTTTAACCAGTTTATTGGGCTCCACATCATCGACATAAAACAGATTCAGTTCCCTGAAGAGTGTGTAATAAATATCGAGGTTCTTGGCTATCTGGAAATTTTTATCGTCTTGCTTAAAACTGTAGAAACTAACTGCAAAAACAACAATTCCGACAACAACAATCCCGGCCTTTTTTATACCTGAAATTTTCATCTCTAAAGTGTTAAAAATTAATTTTTTATGAATCAAAGTCTGACGAATAGAAGTTATTTGCCGGAGGAAAATACCGGGAATAAACGAAAAACGTTTCATGGCTTTTGACTCGTATGAGAACAACAAAAATAGTAAAAGCTTTGTTTTTACAGCCTTGCCATTTCGACTAATTAGTTAATTAATCTAAAATGACTTGCAAAATGATAACATGAATCTGTATCTATAATTTGTTGAAAACAAATCAAAAGGCTATGCCCCCGCTAAAAACAAGGAAATTCTTTTGAGCATCAGGATTTGAGATAAAAGAAAGACTCAAAGGAATAGTAAATGGCAATTTAAAATCCAACTCTTTACCAATAGAAATTCCGGCATTGACAACAGCAAAATTATCAGCATACAAACCTTTAAACGGGGTAAGCCCTATCGAAGGCTCTATATCGATTCCTTTTACTGTGAATGGATATTTAAATTCGATGTAGGTGGAATATAGAGGTTTATCTGTAACTTCGTCTTTGTCTCCCAGCAAAAAAGCCCCAATCATCCACTTAAACCGGTACTTGTCTATTTCATAATTGTCAAAGGCTAGTTCGAGCGAGTGCCGGCTTTTCCCTTCCTGAAAAGTAAAATACGCATTGTTCTCGTCCGGAATAGGGTTATAATAATCCAATAGTGTCACACTAAAATGGTTAAATGCAAAAGAAGGAATCAGGTCGATTTCAGAATAGCTATTATTGGGTGTTACTGCTGCCCAAAAATTAAAACTAAATCGGCCACTTTCAATGGTAACCGATGGCTCAATAGCCACATCGTTACCCAACATGCTCCCACGCCAAATATGACGACTAAGAACAAGAACTTCTCCTTCAGAAAACTTTACCTGCCCAAAAGCAATACTACTAAACGTAAAACAAAAAAATACCAAAATCTGTCGACGCATATGAAATGATTTTTAGATCGAAATAAAAATCTACTATAAATTCAGAAAGCAATTTTAAAGAGATATAATATTGCATTTCATTACAAACATCGCTAAAAACTGAAAAACAGCAAAGCATCAAAAGATGACATTTCTTTCAAATTCAAAAAAATATCTATAAATTGCTGAAAAAATTTAAGCTTATGAAACAAATTGGATTGATTTTATTGCTCAGCTTCATTTTTTCGCATGCATTTGCACAAGAAGCACAAAAAATTGCCGGCATTTGGTGGAATGACAAAAAGACTTCAAAAATTGAGGTCAAGGAAGAAAACGGGAAGTTTATCGGGACTGTGATTTACATTAATCCGGATAAATATGTGAACGGCGAACCTGAAAAGGATTTCAACAACCCCGATCCTAAACTGAAGACAAAATCAAGACTTGGTTTGCAGATTCTTTCAGGATTAAAATTCAATGCTTCGGACAAAGAATGGCAAGGTGGTCGTATTTATGATCCGGATAACGGAAAAACTTACGATTGTTTTGCATGGTTTGAGGGCGATTCCAATACCTTATATCTGAAAGGATACGTTGTTGGTATCAAATGGCTTGGGCGGTCGACTACATGGACGCGGGCAACCAAATGATTTGAACTAAGAAATTAAAATATTTTGACATTAGTGTTTGTCGTAACCGGTCATCCAATGCTAGTTCTGTTTGAACAAGCATTGGATGACTTTTTTATTACACCGCTTCGTCCTAATTATCCTGAAACCTGCACCGATAATCCGATTTCGCGAACCTTTTCGCCTATCAGCTGCAGCTCTTCAAGTTTAACTTTTTCAAGTCCTTCGGCTGGGGTATCACGGTCGATGGTATAAATCATCACTTGCGAAGGTTTAATTTCGGCAATTAATTTAAGCCAGGCAGTAAGTTCTTCAGGAGTTGTGTTGTCAATTATTTGGCCCTTATGAATTCCACGCAGAAACATGGTTTGAATAATCACCTTTCCATTGAACGATTTCAGGTTTTCAACCACATTGTCCAGCGTGAAATTAGAGGCAGGACAATCGATTCTTCGGATGGTTTCTTCGAAAGCTGAGTCCAGTTTTTGAATATTATCTTCCACCTTAAGCAGAGCTCTGATAACTCCAGGTTTATGCAACATGGTGGCGTTCGACAGAACAGCAATTCGGGCCTGTGGGGTAAGCCGATTACGAAGCTCGATGGTATCGTCCATGATCCCTTCAAATTCGGGATGCAAAGTTGGCTCACCATTTCCTGCAAAAGTGATTACATCAGGTAACTCTCCGGCCAGAACCATTTGACTTAGCTTCGCTTCCATTTTCTTACAGACTTCGCTGCGTGAAGGTAAAATGGCTTTCTTATCACGCTTTTTCGGATTCCAGCCACACTCGCAATAAATACAATCGAATGAGCAAACTTTACTATCGGTTGGCAGTAGGTTCACTCCAAGCGAAATGCCAAGTCTGCGACTTTTAATGGGTCCGAATATTATTTGATCAAATAAAAATGTTGACATCTGATGTTTTCAAGTTTTCAATTTAAAGGATTTTCTTTAGCCGGCATTTTGATGTAAAATGCAAATTAACAAGGTCAACTCCAATCCATAAAAATAGTCCGGCTTCGTCGTGTTTTGAAAATCTGCCTTCTGCCAGTAAAACCGCTGTCATTTTATCCCATAGCTCAGGAATTGTATTTTCCGGAAAATGTTCCTGAATTGTCACTCCAGCTTCAATTAAATGCAGCATAGAAACTTCGCTGTGATTGGCAAGCAGCTGTAGTGCCAAAGACTGAATAGAATTGTCACCTGTAAAAACATTAAGGTCGGTACGACATTTAACAAATCGGAAGTTCGGGCAAAGTATTCCGTTGAGAAAAGTAAGTTGTGCAATTTCCTGCAGATCGCCAGTTGTGTCAATAAATTCGATTGCACGTCCATCTTCATCAGCCACAACAATCCCATTTTTCAGAAAAGTTCCACTTGCACTAATGAGATAATTGGCAGCAAATTTCTTCATTCTTTACCAACATTCAGTTTCTCATTAGGTTTAAACTGCTGCTCCGTTTCACTCAGTTTATTCATAATCTGCGTGTGTATTTTTTCAAACTCCTTAGGAAAACTTGAGTAATAAATTAGGGAGCGGATAAAAACTGTATCCGGAACGTTGTATTTTTTCAATACCGAAAAATAGAGATCTGTCTGTGTAAATTTTTTCAGTGAATCGGGCTTAGACTGTTCGATATTAAATCCCTGAACCAGATAAATATCGCCCATCATTTTTACAAACTTGTCTTTTGCAATCAGTTGATCTGGCTTCTTAATCGAAGTACTGTAACAGGATGAAAGTCCGCTCAACATAGCTGCAAACAGCAATATTCCAATGAATTGTTTCATTTTCACCGTCATTAATTTCGGGTTCAAAGGTAATCTGAAATAATCAGATATCTACGCATCGAAAGGTATAATTTATCCATGCCCGGTTCAGCGTACCTCAATTCACTGCTGTTTGTAACTTCATAATTAGTTAACAGGGTAATTTTGTTTCAGCTTAAAATTTCTCAGTATTATTGCAGCCGTGTTGCCGGTTTCCGTTTATTCGGAACGAAGAGGGAATCCTGTTCAAAGCAGGAGCTGTCCCCGCAGCTGTAATCCTTTATCCGCAAGGAGGTTTTGCCGAATATAACCACTGTTCTGCTTTGGCTGGATGGGAAGGTTGGCAAAAATCGGGAGAGCCAGAAGACCTGCCAGCAACGAGAAGCTTTCGGGGTAAGAGCCAAAATCCCTGGCTTCACCGGGTTCACTTCTGCCAAGTTTGATCCCGTGTAACTGTTATAAAAGCTGATGGTCAGGGGCCTCAGCTTTTTTTCATAATATTATTGCCTAAATTTTTACTATCATCTTTTGTTTTCATAACTTGCATCTGAAAAGAGACTTCTCTCATGAAAAAATTATTGTTTTTACTCGTCCTTCTTCCATTCTTTTCGGTTGCGCAAGAATACACCGAAGTTGTTGAGATCCCCGGAAAAACTGCCGGACAACTTTACTCTAAGGCCAGAGAGTGGTTTGCCAAATCGTTTATTTCGACCGAAAATGCATTACTGATGGACGATCGCATTGCCGGCAAAATTATTGCAAAAGGATCCGTTCATATTTCAGAAAGTTATGGCTCGGCTCGGGTTGTAATTGATTGGTATCCGAATTTTACAATTATAGTCTCGCTAAAAGATGGAAAGTATAAGAATGAGATTTCAGATATTTCGATAACAACCGATGTTCAGGAAGGTAGCACCGGCACTACAATTCCCTTTAAAAAGTATTTAGCGAAAAAAGAATACTATAAAAACACAGGCGATCCGACATGGGTCATGAATAATCCGCCTCCCGGAATTAAAATCGGGAAAGCTGCAGCTAAAACATTGGCTGAACCGAATCTGGCCCTATATAATTTGATTTGCAAGACTGAATTGGAGATGAAAGACCTTCTTTCGAAATTGCAGGAAGAGATGAAAAAACAGGATGCTGAATGGTGAGCCTGAGAATATGAACTTTCCCTTTCAATTTTTTTTGCTAAAAACCTGCCGAAAGAATTGATCGACGCGGTCAAACTGCAAAATCTCAATTTTAAATTTCTGAAGGTTAATTCCTTTTCCGGCTTTGGGAATGTATATGCTGTCGAAACCCAATTTTTCGGCTTCAGCAATACGCTGTTCCAAACGGTTCACCGAGCGAATCTCGCCCGAAAGGCCTATCTCGCCTGCAAAGCAAACGTTTTTCCGAATGGGTAAATCGAAATTTGAGGATAGAATTGCAGTGATGACAGTTAAGTCGATAGCCGGATCGTCGACTTTAATTCCACCGGCGATATTCAGGAAAACATCTTTGGTTGCCAGTTTAAAGCCGGCCCGCTTTTCCAAAACCGCAAGCAACATATTCAGGCGTCGCAAGTCGAATCCGGTTGAAGATCGCTGAGGAGTGCCATACGCTGCGGTACTCACCAAAGCCTGAATCTCAATCAGCAAAGGACGGATGCCTTCAATGGCCGCGGAAATGGCCGTTCCGCTCAGTCCCTCATGTGCGCGGTTGATAAGTAATTCTGAAGGGTTGCTTACTTCACGCAAGCCTGAATTACCCATCTCGAAAATTCCGAGTTCGGAAGTCGATCCAAAACGGTTTTTGATAGCACGGAGAATGCGGTACATGTACTGATTTTCGCCTTCAAACTGTAGCACAGTGTCGACAATGTGCTCGAGCACTTTGGGGCCAGCCAGACTACCCTCTTTGGTAATATGGCCAATCAGAATCACCGGAACATTATTCTCTTTGGCGTATTTCAGGATACCATTGGTACATTCGCGAATTTGCCCGACCGATCCGGGCGATGATTCAATCGACTCGGTTGAAACCGTTTGAATTGAATCGATAACGAGCAAATCTGGATTAACCTGCTTGCTTTGAGCCAGAATTTGTTCCAGCGAAGTCTCACTCAAAAAATAGCAGTTTTGATTTTCTTTCTGAAGGCGTTGTGCACGGATTTTAATTTGCTGAATACTTTCTTCACCCGAAACATAAAGAATTTTTTTGCTTTTCAGATCCAGGGCCAGCTGCAAAACCAAGGTGGATTTACCTATTCCAGGTTCGCCACCAATGAGTACCATCGAGCCGGGAACCAATCCACCACCCAAAACCCGGTTGAGTTCCTGATTGCAAGTATCGATTCGTTCGGTATTCTCCGATGAAACTTCGTGTAAAAGTTTGGGTTGATTTCCGGTACCAGTTAAAAAAGAGGCAGTTTTAGAAGTTTCGCGCTCAACAACTTCTTCTACAAACGAATTCCATTCGCCGCACGAATTGCATTTTCCCACCCATTTAGGCGATTGTGCCCCACAATTCTGGCAAAAAAAACTGGTTTTAACTTTGGCCATCTGATTGTATTTTAGGGTTCGAATGGGTATGCCTGATCATACTTAGCGAATTATGAGCCGAGTTACGACGAGTAAACTCAGTCGGTAAAGTACATCAGGTTATTCTTGATTTTATGGATGATATCAGTGGTTGAAAATCCTTCGGTAAGTTCAATACGTTCTACCTTGCCGCCATTGGCCAGCACAATATCGTATCCAGCAATTTCTTCGAGCTTATATTCACTTCCTTTGGCCAGAATATCAGGTTTTATTGCCTTGATTAATTCGTACGGAGTTTCTTCGTCGAAAATAATTACGGCATCAACCATCAGCAATGATGCCAATAAAATGGTACGCGACTGCTGATCAATTAAAGGTCTGCTAATTCCTTTCAATAAAGTGACGGAGGTATCAGAGTTCAATCCAACAATAAGTCGGTCGCCAAGCTCGGCTGCTTTGGCTAATGAATCGATGTGCCCACGATGAACAAGGTCGAAGCAGCCATTGGAGAATACGATAGTGTATCCGGCCTCTCTCCATTCATCAAGTAAGGGCTTAAAGTCCTGAAAATTTTCGAATATTTTAGATTGTATGATCTCTGTAGGTTCCATTTTTTGAAAAAAATTTCTGCAAAAATAACAAAACCTAGCTGCTAAGCTTAGTAATTGAGCTTTAAACTTGTTCTTTTCTAAAGAAATTAAATCAATTTAGAGGAAAACCTTGTTTTTGGAATGCTGTTCAGTGAAAATATTTAGTTCTCATGGAAAGTTTTTCCTGATTTGGGCAGTACAGACAAGTTGTAAATACGGTCAAGATTGAGTTGATTTCAAGAACTTTACCCCGACTATTGTTGTTGTCTGGAAATGACTGAAAGCAAATTAAATTAAAACTCCATGCTTATGAAAAAGTTATTTTTAATAAAACCCGATTTTCTGGATTTGAAAAGGGCTGACAACAAAAGCTATTTCTGTCCGGATTGTGTAATGATCGAAGGACTGTTGTCGTTTTATCCGAGGCTGCGCGACGAACTGGATATAAACTATGTAGATTTCAACCGGCCGCGAAAAATACTGGTTGACTTATTGGGAGAAACCAATCAGAGTTGCCCTGTGTTAGTTTTAGAAAACGGCTCTTTTATCAACGAACCGCATGAAATCATCAGGCATCTGACAGTAAATCATCAGGTTGGAAATTCGCATTAATCTGAAATCTTAGCTGTTTTTATTCATTAATCAACTAACAATAAACACATCATGGCTGAACCCAAACAAAAACTGACACGCATTCTCTCTATTGACGGTGGCGGAATTCGTGGGATTATTCCAGGTCAGATTCTGGTTATTCTGGAAGAAAAACTGAAAGCTAAAACCGGAAATCCGGATGCACGAATTGCTGACTATTTCGACCTGATTGCAGGAACCAGTACCGGAGGAGTTTTAACCTGTGCCTATCTGATGCCTGCTAAAAATGATTCAGGACAGGAATTGCGACCCAAATTTAGTGCAAGCGAAGTGGTCGATCTTTACCTGAAAAGAGGCGGAGATATTTTCAGCGTTTCATTGGCGCACAAATTAAAAACAATGGGTGGAGTGATCGATGAAATGTACTCGGCAACCGAACTCGAAAAAGCGCTGGATGATTATTTCGGGGAAACCCGACTGAGCGAGTTGCTTAAACCCTGCCTTATTACTTCGTACGACATTAAACGCCGAATGGGCCACTTTTTTACCCAACACGATGCCTTAAAAAGAAAAGGTTGGGATTACCTGATAAAAGATGTGGCGCGCGCAACTTCAGCCGCACCCACCTATTTCGAGTGTTCCGATATTAAATCGGTTTCCGAAGTAAGCTATCCGTTAATTGATGGTGGCGTATTTGTAAATAATCCAACCCTCTGTGCCTTTGCTGAGGTTTATAACGAATACAAAACAGCGCCAGACAAAATGGTGATATTATCGCTCGGAACCGGCTACTCGAAAAAGGAATACGACTACGACAAGGCCAAAGACTGGGGCATGATACAATGGGTAAAACCGCTGATTGATATCATGATGTCGGGTGTATCAGAAGTAGTTGACTATCAGCTTCGACAGATATTCGAAGCCATTGGGGCACACGGACAATATGTACGCATCAATACCGAATTGCCTATTGATGTTAGCACCGAGATGGACGATGCGTCGCCCAAAAACCTGATGGCCCTGAAAGAACTGGGAACCTATACCGCCCAGAATTTCGATACTCAGCTGGATGCTATTGTTGATATGCTGGTGTAAAGCTACTCTCTATAAACAGAAAGATCCGGTTCTCAATGCGAGCCGGATCTTCCTGTTTTATATGCTTTGAAAGGAACGTCTTGGTTAAATAAATTTCTCCCGTTTCTGCAAATTAAACAATCCGTAGAGCACAAAAAGCAGTGAGCCTACAGCAAGAAAAATTCGGTTTTTCATCGTGATTTCCTGCCAGATCATTTCGTTAAGGCGGCGAGGGATTTCAAACGGATTCAGGAAAATATTCCATAAGGTGCGGTCGAGAATTTCAGATAAAATAAGCAATCCAACTCCAATAATGACCATTACTACAGCCGTTCCGTTTCCATTTTTGATAATGGTCGAAAACATAAATGCCAAAGAACCCAAAAAGTATATCGGGAACATCACATGGAAACTCAATTCCATGACAGGAACCGGGGCTAAAAGGTAGTAGCTCATTACGGTCAGGCCAATCATCATCAGGTAAACAAGTGCGAAAACCAAAACCAGGCGCACCAGCCAAACTTTATAGCGGTAATCGGGTATCCCGAACAGAATTTCCAGAATCCCCGCGTCCACATCGTTCTGAATACCGAAAGTCATGGGGTAAAAGATAAGCAGGATGCCAGGCATAATCTGCAGCCCATATATAAAACCGTCGTCAATTTGGTTGTTATCGTAAATGCTGGTGATGGCAATAAAAAAGTAGAAGGCAATGGCCGCGAGCACAAACCAGACAAACCGATTGCCAAAAATGACCTTCATGTTGTATTTCACCATTTTCAGGAACAAGGTCCAAAAGTTGGCGGCACTAATAGCTGATCCCATAATTTTTATTTTTTATTATTGATTAACGATCAACGAAGGTTTTACTTCTTCAATCGTTTATCATCAATTTTTTACTTTAAATCTTTAATCAGGCACAAATACGCATCTTCCAAAACCGGATTGGCCATAATCGCATCTTCAGCCGGCTTTTGTTTGGAGAGGAAACGCACCCTGATCTGATCGCCCTGACGCATGTGGTGGGTAACCATTTGTTTATTTTCCATTTTGTCGAAATCGGCTGCCGGAACATCAAACTGCCAAACCATATTTTTGGCCAGATGAACCATGTCCATTGGTGTTCCGTGGTATTTCACCCGCCCGCGGTTGATTACGGCCACCTGGTTACATGAGCTCGATATATCTTCAATAATGTGAGTCGAGAAAATCACGATGCGCTCGCGGCTCAGTTCAACCAACAGGTTACGGAAACGGATGCGTTCGCGTGGGTCAAGTCCTGCTGTTGGTTCGTCAACAACCAGGATTTTTGGCAGGTGAAGCAGAATTTGTGCAATACCGATTCTTTGTTTCATCCCTCCTGAATAGGAGCCGATTTTGTCAGCACGCTTTTCCCACATATGAACTGCCTTCAGTACATATTCAATACGTTGTTCGCGTTCCGTTTTATCAGTCAGTCCTTTCAGAATAGCCTGATAGTCGAGGAAATCCTGTGCCGGCATATTTTCGTAAGTTCCGAATTCCTGAGGCAAGTAACCAATCAGTCCCTGCAATTCTTCGCGTTTTTCTTGCGTATCGATACCGTTTATCCAGATTTTTCCGTAGCTCTGTTCCAAAATACCACAGATGGTGCGCATCATGGTCGATTTACCAGCTCCGTTAGGGCCAAGCAATCCGAACATTCCGGTACCAATATTTAGCGAAACGCCGTTCAGTGCCTTGAATGGTTGATGCTGCTTGCCAAGAATTGGTATTTGTTTGACCAAACGCAGTGTTCCACGGCGCAAGGTTCCAAAACGTCCGGTAATGCGGTCGATATTTACTTTTTCCTGATATAGTTTTTTCGAGGTAACTGAAATAGCAAGAGCTAGATACCACAAAAAGCCAAATGCAACTACAAATCCAATCGAACCTGTAATCTTCCAAACCAAAATAATTTCAATGGCAGGTAAAATCCAGAAAAGAAAAGACTGAACCCATTTAAAGATTTTCAATGGAAGCTTTTTCCCGGTTTTTTCAGCCCTAAAATTCAGGAAAAAACTAAATGGTTTCCACATTCCCAAAGCAAGCTGTACGATTACAACTGAAAGAACCAAAGACCAAAAGGCTGAATCTAAATAAATGAAGCTGAAATAGACTATTGAGCCTAACAGCGGTAATTGCCAGATCAGGTAGTCGAATTCGCGCAGGCTGTGGTATTGTTTCTCCAGGCCTTTGCGACGACGTATTTTTTTGCCCGATTCCCATTCGCGCGAGAACTGGCTTTCGCGGTCATATATTTTTACCAGATTTTGAATGCGGATGTTTAGTGTATCCTCGTCACTAATCAGCTTGGTTCCGGCTTTTCGCAAACTGTTGAGCACAAACCAGGTCGATCCTGGAATCAGGATAATTACCAAAATGAAGTCGAGCATTTGCCATATTCCGTCTTCAACCTTAAAATAGATTAGTGCAAACGCAGCAGCCATCAATACAATTTGTGTGATTTTGATTCGCAGTGTTTGCTCTTTAAACCATTCTATTGCATTCTCCAGTCCGGAGTAAAAAGTCGGGATAAATACCAGCGTAAGCATAGTACTGAGGACTAACCCCCCGATAACCACTATCGCGAACGGTGCGCCAATGGCACTCACATATTCGGCATCGCCCATTGCAAGTGGAAGCATCCCGACAACGGTAGTAATCGTGGTAATTAAAATCGGACGTACACGCGATAGTCCGGCTGTCATCAATGCACGCGAGCGGCGGAATCCACGGGTACGCAGAATATTGGTATAATCAATCAGGATAATCCCGTTATTGACAACGACTCCGATCAATATCAGGAAGCCGGTCAAGGTATTGGCATTTAGTAAACTGTTGTTGGTAATAATGAGTGCCAGCAACGATCCGATGGCTGCCAAAGGAATAGAGAAGAGCAACACAACTGGTGTAATTACCGATTCGAACACCGAAGCCATAATCATAAATATCAGCATAATAGCAGCTCCAATCATGAAATAGAATTCTGAATAATCGGTTTCTTCATGGATAACTTCGGCTGCAATGCCCGAAGGCAAATTGTAATTAGCCACGAGTTCATCAATTTCGTAACGGTAAGCAGCCAAAAGTTCATTTGAGCTGGCAGCTTCGCTCACAAAACGATAATTTATTTCAATCTGTTTTTCCTGGTTAACGCGGTTAATACCTGCAAGACCACTGGCATACACAATCCTGGTAAAATCCTGAAGGTCATGAATTCCGCCCTGAGCATCGTTAACCTGAAGCGTTTTCAGCTCTTCCATGTTACGGTCGGTTTTTTCTTCTTCGCCTTCTACCAGTTCTTTTTGGGTAATAATAATTTCGTATTCGTCAACACCTTGTTTATACTGAATGTTAGTAGCTATTTCCCTTGAAAATGAATTGATTTCAGTTAAAACATTATTGAGCGAAATGTTGTATTCAGTCATCAGTAACGGATTAAAGTACAAGTGTACTTCCGGGCGGTTATCCGAAATACTCAGGTTAACCGACTGAACAGATTCGAGCTGATCGACAAAATACTTCAGGTCTTCGCCAACTGCCTGCATTTGTTTGAAATCCTGACCTTTGATGGTGATTTTTTCTTCGTCGCTTCCAATTCCCATCATCTTCTGGAAGCTGGCTCCCATGTTGCGACTTCCACCCTGGAAACTTCGGGTACTTTGTGTTTGTGTGAACGAAATTGAAGATGCTTTTACACCTTTCGTCCGGTCATTAATGTCAGTTTTTATCTGGGCAAATGTACGGTCGGCAATTTTTTCAAATTCCTCTTTTAATTTGATGGTTACTACGGCCGATTCTTCTTCAATTTTACTGATTACATCTTCTTTTTCGGCCAGATCTTCCAGTTTCTTTTCAACTTCCTGAACAGTTTGATCGGTGGTTTCGAGCGACGAACCTGATGGCATGGTTACATACAATCGGATTTCCGTATTTTCAACTTCCTGAAGTGAGTTTACACTTACAGCAAGACTGATGAAGATAGCAAGGAAAAATAATATGATTCCGCCAATTACTGTACCTGCAGGATTCCGCATACATGATTTCAGGAAAACCAGATAAACCTGAACCATCCTCGAATCGGTAGTAACTTTTTCGTAGAAAATATTTTTGGCAACCTGCCGTTTCAACAAGGCATACGAAGCCATCGGTACAATAAGCAAAGCAACAGCCAGCGAAACAACAAGGGTAGAAATTATCGAAATTCCCACATTAAATCCAAGCATTTCGGCCATGAAATTGGTAGAGAACAGGAAAGGAACAAATACCACAATTGTGGTTAAAGTTGCCGCCAAAATAGATCGCCAGACTTCTGTGGTTCCTTGCACCACTGCTTGCAACGGGGCATACCCTTTCCCTGCAAGCCGGTAAATATTCTCTAAAACCACCACGCTGTTATCGAGCAACATTCCAATGGCAAGCGCCATACCAACCAATGTCAGACTGTTGATGGAAATATCGAAAGCATAAAATAAGTTGAAGGATGTGAAAATGGAGATGGGGATGGCCAGTGCAATGAACGAAACAATCCGAAAGTTTTTCAGGAAAATCCACAATACAAATATAGCCATGATGCCTCCAACAAGCGCCAATTCCATAATCTGATTGATATTTTCTTCCATTTGGTCGGCAGAATTGCTTATTTCAGCAATCTCAATTTCTTTGGAAGCCATTTTTTCATTCAGCTTTGCAACAATCTTGCGGGTAGCCTGCGAGAGTTCAATCATGTTGGCCTGTGAATCGTTCACCAGTAAAATGGTTACGGCGTCTTTACCGTTTACGCGGCTAAATGAGGTTTCTTCCTTTACCCCAAAGCGAACTTCTGCTACATCTTTTAATAGAATGGGTCCGTTGGCTACTACCAGGTTTTCAAGATCCTCCACTTTGTCGTATTCGGCTGTAACATGCACAAAATATTGAACTGTTTTTTCTTTCAGGTTGCCCACGTATGTGCGGGACCGGGTATTTTGCGAAAGTACTGAACGAACTTTTCCGGGGGTAATGTTGTAAGCTTCACAGGCTTTGGTATCCAGAATAATCTCGATTGATTTCTGTTTTCCGCCATACACGTTCACTGCAGCGATACCATCGATGTTTTCCAGATCGGGCTGAATATCCTGATCAACAATGGTACGAACCCGGTCAATCCCGCCTTCGCCGCGTGCCTGAAGTTCCATAAACTGACTGTTCATCTGTTTAAGGTCAACCTTTGCTACACTTACCCTCACATTTTCGGGCATCGAGGATTGTATCTCGTTTACTTTTTCCTGAAGTTTCAGGTAGGCATATTTGAAATTAACCCCTTTCTGGTAATACACTACAATAGACGATTGCCTTGAGTTGACGTTCGACTCGATGGACTCGATTCCTTCCAGTGTTCCGATGGCTCCTTCGAGTGGAACCACCACCTGATTCTCCATATATTCAGGAGCCATTTCGGTAGTTGCGCTGGCTTGAACATACAGGAACGGAAGTTCGGCATTGGGTAACAATTCAACCGGCAGCTGTTTATAAGAGACGTAACCCAAAACGGTCAGTCCCAAAAACAACATGCTGATCAGTACTTTTCGTTCTATGATGAATTTCATCTTGATTAAATTAAGCCCCCTCTATATCTCCCCCACAAGGGGGAGACTTGAAGCGGCATATATTCACAACTTTCTCTTTTAAGCGTCAATCCTTTTTAAGCCCTCCCTTTCGGGGAGGGTTTGGGAGGGGCTCCTCTTTTAAGCCCCCTCTATTGGAGGGGGTTTTGGGGAGGCTACAAACCGGTCTTTTAATCCATCGAAAACATCGAATACACAAGGAATCACGATAAGCGACATCAAAGTTGATGTGATTAATCCGCCAATTACCGCTAATGCCATTGGGGCGCGCAACGATGCACTTTCTCCGAAACCGAAAGTAAGTGGCAGCAGTGCCAAGATGGTAGTCAGCGTAGTCATCAGGATCGGACGTATTCGCTGTTGTCCGGCTTGCTGAATGGCTAACTTGCGCGGTACTCCCTCTTTTTGAAGTTGCAGAATTCGGTCAACCAACAGGATTGAATTGTTGACTGCAATACCCACCAGCATAATGATACCGATAATGGCCATGATGTTGAGGGTTTGCCCAAGAATAAAGAAAATCAGAATTGAGCCAATTACAGCTACCGGAATGGTTAGCAGAATGGTGAATGGGTGCAGTAACGATTCAAATTGTGAAGCCAGCACCATAAATACCAGTATAATCGATAAAATCATGGCAAAGCTAAGTGCGTCCATCGATTCTTTCCGCTTTTCTTCTTCTCCGGTTATCTTGATTTTATATTCGGTAGGAAGACTAATACCGGCAATAGCCTGATTTACCTTGCTTACCATTTTATCCAGGGCAATATCTTTATCCATGTAAGCAGTAATTTTGCCAATCCGGGTTTGATTCCGGCGGAAGATTTCCTTTGGAGAAGTTCCTTCGCGGATATCGGCAATTTCGTTAATCCGGATAACCTGGTTTCCATTTTTAATGATCATGTCCGATAAATCAGCCAGTCCTTTGTCTGGCAAGCGAAGCGTAATGTCTTGCATTTCGCCGCCCTTTTCAACAGTTCCGGCCACTTTACCTGTTAACTGATCCTGAATCTGCGTGACCACATTCGCCACACTCATGTTAAACATTCCGGCACGAAGACGATCGACCATAATTTCAACTTCGGGCGATCCACCTTCCATCGATGCTTCGATGTTGTACAATTCCGGGATTCCGGTAACCGCCGCTTTAACTTCTTTCGATAAACTTTCAATTACATCCAGATCTTCTCCCTGAATTTCAACCACCAGAGGAGCTTCGTCGGTTCCCATTAATCCGCCCAATGCCGTTTGGTCCTGAACAAATTTCAGTTCCAGATCAGGCATTTCGCCTAAGGCCTGTGATATAGACTGAATGGCCCAGGTTGATCCTTTATGACCTTCAGGTTTCAATATAATTTTAATATTTGCGGTGTTCTCGCCTTGGAAAAGTGCATCCTGACTATCGAGCATTCCGGTTGATGGGCCAACCTGGCTGAAAAGCGTTTCCAGTTGGTCGCCCAATACTTCGCGGACAATGTTCTCCATGTTTTCAACAGCGGCGGTAGTTCGTTCGAGTCGTGTACCTTCCTGCATTTTCAGCTCAAGTGTAAATTGACTTGTTTCCGATTTAGGCATAAATTCAGTGCCAATGAATGGGAATACAAGTAAAGAAAGTCCCATTAACACAACAGTTGAGATAATTACAGCCCATTTGTATTTTAAGATGCTTCCCAAAAGACTACCATATCCCTGTATTTTAAGTGACTTCTGAACTGCAGGCTTTTTGCTGTTTTTATAAAAATAATTGTACATCATCGGGATGAGCAAAGTTGCGACAACCAGCGAGGAAAGCAGCGAAAAAGTGATGGTCCATGCCTGATCACGGAACAATTCGCCTGACGCCCCATGCAGATAAACAATGGGAAGAAAAACGACAATAGTGGTTAGGGTCGATGAGGTTATTGCCCCACTTACCTGCGAAGTTCCCTCAATAGCAGCATCTTTTACCGACATGCCACTCTCTCTTAAACGGAAAATATTTTCCATCACCACAATGGCATTATCGACCAACATCCCAGCTCCGAGCGCCAACCCTCCCAATGTCATAATGTTCAGGCTGAGGTCGTTAAAATACATGAGGTTAAAAGTGGCGATAATTGAAATCGGCATGGCCAAACTCACAATAAGAGTGGTTCCGATGCGACGCAGGAAAACAAAAAGTACGATCACGGCCAGCAGGATTCCCATCAAAGCTGTATCTTTTACTTCTTTAATGGCATTGTTGATGAAAGTTCCCTGGTTCGAAACCACTTTCAGGTGATATCCCGGCAGTGCTTTTTCCATGTCGGCCAAAGCCTTTGTTACATCCTCAACTGCCTTTACAGTGTTGAACCGTGTTTCTTTGTATATCGACAAACCCAGACAGCGCGCGCCGTTCATGCGTACAATATTTTCAGGATCTTTATTGGCAAAACTTATTTTTGCCACTTCGCGTAAATAAATCGGAGCCTTTTCTGCCTGAAGATCGTCTGTAATAGTTGATTTATACCCAACAATAGTGTTCTCAAAGTCGCTCAAATCGGTAAGCAAACTCACTCCTTTCACCACATATTTCATTCCCATTTCGGTGATCGATCCACCGGAAATACTCTGATTAAAGCTCTGAATTCTGGAATTCAGTTCCTCGAGTGTCAATCCGAAAGCATCGAGCATGTATTGATCGGTTTCAATGAGAACCTCGTTTTCTTCTGCACCGGAAACTTCCACTTCGGCAACTCCTTCAAGTCTCACGAGTTCATTCCGCATATAGTTTTCGGCTACCTTACGGAGTTCGTTCATGTCGGTAATACTTTCGTGCGAAAGGCCAACAACCATAACCGGTGTGGTATTCGGGTCGTGCTGGGTGATGTTTATTTCGTCGATATCCTGATTTTGGGCAAATGCACTCGCAGCTTTTTGAAGGTCTAGAAATGCTTCGTCCATATCTTTGGTCCAGGCATATTCTACCGTAATTTGGGCAGTACCCACTTTCGAAACCGATGAAACCTGCAACACATCCGATTGGCGAATGGCCAAAGCTTCGAGGTTTTCAACAAATTGTTTTTCAATTTCTTCCGGTGGACGTTCGCCCGACTTCAGTTCAATAAACAGGCGGGGATTGTTTATCTCCGGAAACAGGTCGATACCCAGCTTGTCGAAGGAAATGTATCCCAGCAAGACAACAGCAGACACCAACATTAAAATGGTTACCGGAAAGTTGACAGCAAATTGTGTTAATTTCTTCATACGATTTAAGTTTCGGGTTACGGGGTGCGTGTTGTGTGTTGTCCCGGAACCCGGAACTCGCAGCCTGCAACAATTTGTGCTTACTTTACAATCTTAACCTTAGAGCGGTTTTTCAGGGTTTCGTAACCTTTAATAACCAGTCGGTCGTTCATTTTTAATCCTGAAGTAATTTCGGCTTCGTTCTGATTTTCGTACCCAAGGGTGATCCGTTTTTCGTCAGCAGTTCCATTGTCAACAATGAATACCGTTTTGCCACGCTGTCCGGAAATAATGATGTCTTTCGGAATTACAATCACGCTGTCTTTGCGGGCCAGAACGATGTCGGCTTTGGCAAACATACCAGGACGTAATTTAAGATCAGGATTGGCAACCTGAATAATTCCTTTAAATGTGCGTGTTTCGGTGCTGATGGCTGGCGATAATTCTTTGATGCTTCCGGGTAAGGTATCGTTTGGAAGTGTGTAATTCATGATTCGTACAGATTGATCAATGGCCACATCGGTAATGTATTTTTCAGGAAGGTTTACCTCAACGGTCATTACACTGTAATCCATCAGACTTGCTACTGAAGTTCCTGAAGCAACCTGAGTACTGTTGGTAATGGCTGGCAAATCTGTAATAACACCTCTGAAAGGAGCTGTAACTTTCATTTTCGCCAGTTGAAGATTAGCCCGCTCGAAAGCATCTTTAGCGTTGGTATAACTTACTTCGGAGTTACGAAAATCGAGTTGGGTAACTCCACCTTTTTCGAAAAGCGATTCTTGTTTTTTCATGTTTTGCTCCGAAATTTCGAGGTTAAGCTTTTTAGCTTCAAGCCCAATTCCGTTAACATATTCAGCATCTTCGAGCATAACAATTACCTGCCCACTCTCAACCACATCGCCCAAAGCAAACGGACGGCGGGTTCTGGGATTAATCAACAGTTTATATTTCCCTGTCATTTCAGTTTTTACCACCGTATTTTTGGTGGCATTCAGGGTACCGGTAGTGTTAATCACTTTTTCGATTGAACCGGGTTTAATGTCGGTTACTGAAACCGGTACCGCCAACTCGGTTGTGGTGGCTGCAGGTTGATTGTTACAGGCAGTGGTGGCCCCTATCAGGGCAATCAAAGCAATAAATTGGTGAAATGATTTCATATTAGTTAAGTTTTATTATTTCTTCTGGATAATATTTTGAGGAACAATAGCTTCATTTTTCTCGAAATCGTACAGCGACTGAATTTTAAGGTTCAGCAGTTCAATTTTATAGTCGATCAAAGCCTGTGCGTATGACATTTTTTTCTGTGAAAGCTGGTTTTGGAACAGATTCATATCCATACTGGTAAGATCACCGTTGGCGTAACGCTCCAAGTTGATTTCGTAGGTCAGCTGTGCATTTTTCTCACTTTGCGCAGCAATGTCGATCTGATTAACGAGGTTTTGCAGACTACGGTAAATCCTTCTGATATCGAGTGTTATTTGTTTCTTTTCTTCGGTCTGGCTTAATTTCTGAGTTTCGATTACAGCTTCCTGTGCCTTGATGCGGGCTTTCTTTTCGCCCCAGTCGTACAGTGGAAGGTTAAATGAAACAGATACTCTCGGATTGTTGGTTGGATTATCATAGACATCTTTTAGCTTTTCGTTGTCGCCGCTAATACCCAATGATAAATTAACATCGCCTCTGAATTCGTTCAGCGATTTGGTGCGGATCATGTCAAACTGTGAAGTCTCGATGTCGATTTCGCGTTGGCGAAGTTCCATCCTCGAAGTCAAACCAAATTCGATCGCTTTTTTTACATCAACAATTACAGGGCTTAAGGCCACATCGGTCATCACGGTTATTTCTTCCATAATGTCCATGCCGATATATTGTTTAAACTGATCCTTGAGATTATCGAGACTAACCTGTGCATTTTGAAGGCTCGATTTGGCAGTAGCAAAGTTTAGTTCTGCCTGATAAAGTTCCTCTTTAGCCGAAATTCCGGCAGTCACTTTGTTCTGAGTTATTTCGTAGCTTTTCTGGGTATTTTTAAACTCATCCTGAGAAATAGTTAGGTTCATTTGGGCCAGATAAACATCGTAAAAGAATTGCGTGACCTGCTTTTCGTTATTCAGTTTTTGCATGGCATAGTTTAACTGGGCATTTTCGAGAACAAGCTCCAATTCTTTAATCTGAAGTTTTGTCCGGTTGTAGGTGAACAGGGGTTGGGCTATGCTTAACGAAAGATTGTTATAAAATGCTTTGTTCGTTTCTGAACCATTAAATTTCTCAACATAGTTGTTTTGCCAGCCAAAGCGGTTTATCAGGCTAATGGTTGCATCAGTCGGAAGGAAAGGTTGAGTAATCGTAAAAGTACTGGAGGGTTGTGTCGTTTTACTCGTGTACCATTGCGAGTTATATAAATCAAACTGCCGTCGTTGGTCGTAACTCATTGGAGTAACACTCAACGAAAAATTCGATTTGAGTGCAGCATTCTGTGCAATTAACGATTGTTCTGAACGCTCCAGATTTAACAAAGAGCGGCGGATGTCGGGACTGTTATTACGCGCAATTTCGAGCGCACTTTCAAGTGTCAGAATTTGCTGTGCATTGGCAATAAGCAAAAACTGGCAAAAAACGACCAGAAGAAGTCCCCGTTGAATAAGATTTTTTAATGGCATAGTTTTTATCGTATTTTGTTAATTTTTTTCAGATGAGTGCATCCTGAAAGTCAGTTTCGCTAACTATCCTTCTGCTTTTTATTGTTTTTATTTTTTGCTTTTTCGGCCTTTTTTGTCGCTTTCTTTTCGTTCAGTTCGGGTGTTTTCTCTTTCGGAGTTTCTTCTTTTACTTCTTTTACCTTCTCCTTATAGGGTTGAATGGACTCAGAAACCAACTTTATTGCGTCGGCAACAACAACCTGTGCTGATGATTTATTCCCTAATTCAACTTTTGCTGAATCGCCTGAGAAATAAAATGAGCCCAAACTATTCCAGCCGTTATCAATAGTTTTGAGGTCAATAACCACCTCTTCCTTTTCGCCATTGTGATAAATGGTATAAGTGTATTCGCCACCTTGATCCTGATTATCGCGTCGTCCGCGCTGATTTTGCTTGATAATATGTGAGAATACTTCGTATGTTCCATCGCCTTTTATTGGGATGTTCCAGCTTGCCTTTTTGCTTCCATCGCCTGATCGGATAAAATGCGCCGACCGGATGAACTCTCCAAAGAAACTACTGTTGGTGGTAGCTTTCCATGTACGTGGAGCCCGCCATGTATTAAACCCGACATACTTTTCCTTGGTCAGGTCTTCTTTGAGCAACAACTTTTGCAACAAACTGTATTCGGTGGTTTGCGAAAACTTAAAGGTTGAATCCTCATCGTCAGAAATAAACTCGCCATCTTCGGCCAGACGAACAGCAACCTCCGATATTTTTTCGCCTTCGAAAGGTGTTGCCTTGGTATCTTCTTCAATATTCTCTAACTGAACACGAATTTCAGAAGGAATATTTCTTGATGTTAATGTATTAATTGTCAATCCACGAGGCGTTCCATCGAGCAGGAAGCTCACCTCTTTGGTTTGTTTGCCTTCCAGACTGATCAGCTTGTCAATGGTTTCGGCATCGCCACCCATCATAAAGCGACCTCGTCCGGGGCCTCCACCCCCACCGAGTCGGAACTGTACAATTACAATTCCTTCAGTTGTTTCGGTGTTGCTGATCTTAAATTTCACCATAGTCTTGAGGCGGTCGCCATCAAGCACATTCACCGCATCAACTCCACCAATCAGGTAGCCCGGAAGATTTTTGCTGTTGAACCAATTGTCCATAAACGGCATCAAATCGGCACTAAACTGAGTTTGAATTCTGGTATTAAAATCTTCTATTGTGGTTCCTTTGAACTTGATACTCTTTAAGAATTCGAACATAAAATCGTCAAACGCAACATCACCAGTCCGTCGTTTAATGATGGAGAAAAGCGATTGCCCTTTTTGTTGGATCACATTGTCGATAATCTTTGCTTTGGTGGTGTCGTTAAGCAATTCGGCAAACGAAAAATCCTGTAAAGCCAGATTCGCCTGTTCATTTTCAGTCATTCCCTGCATGTCGCGCATCCAGCCCATTGCTCCTGATTGTGACGATTTTTTCAGGTAGGATTCAAAAATACGGTCGGCAATTGGCCATTTATCTGATTGCACAAAATAGGCATGGTTATAAAATAAAGGGAAGGCATATAGCGCGTTGGCCTTTTCTTCGACCTGAACTTCGCCTTGGCTTCGGTTAAAGTTAGGTCTGCCCGATTCCTGTGTAAACAGCGATAAGAAGCTATTGAATGCTTGTACCTTTTTCTCTTCGGGAGTGGTTTGAGCTTCGTTTCCACGACCTCCTCCTCCCCAGCGCTCCATTCGTTTTACCGAACCATTAAAATCGGCCTCACCAATGAGCAAGCCTTTTTCAGGAAAAAGTATGGTCTCGGGCTGAACCTGTTCACGTTCGCCCATTAAAGTACGCGGATACGAATAAAACTGAGCCGGAACTTCAACCAATGTAAACCGTTGAAACGGGTAATACATGTCTATTTTACGCTCGTAATCTTTTAATGCAGTGGCAATCAGGTCAGGGATAGTATCTTTTACCGGTTCGAAAAATTTGGTGAAATAATCGTGATTGGGATGATGGTACAGGTTGAATTCCAGTCCGTCGATTGTATCGGTTTTTTGCGTATAGTTGCCTATAACCAGCGATATCTGTGGTAAATTGGTTTTGTTGGCAAAATGGAAAGTACCCTCTATTTGCTCCGGTTTTCCTTGCGAAATGGCAGTAAGGCCTGGCTTGGTTTTTACTGAAATGTCGAAACTGCTGAATTGTTTTTGCATCCATTGCTTACTTTTGGTTCCGAAGCTTGTTCCGGCTATCGGGTACCAGTTGCATTCGCGCGTAAGCAAAACAAATTCAGGTGAAACAATGCCCGAACGTTTATCAATCTTAAACATGAAAGCCTGATACGGTTTCTGAAGGGTTTTATCGTCCACATCGAGATAACTGGCAGCTTCGTTCAGTCCCCCGCTGTAGGTAAATTCAAGATCAGCACTTTCGCCGGGTTCCAGTTCGGTCCCCGAAAATTCGACTAAATGCAACTCGCGTTTTACCGAAGTTTCCTGCCCATTGACGCTGACTTTATTCACGGTCAAACCCGGATTCAGGCTAAATACAAAATGATTAACCGCTTCGGGGTGAGGGTTGCTTACTTTCAGTTTTGCAATTACATCAATAGTATTCCCTTTGTGGTCAAGCTCAATCTGGTAGCTTTCAATCGTTAAACGTGGAGTTTCCAGATTAGCATCATTCAGTATTCGTATGTTTTCTCTTAATTCCTGATTACGAGCAAAGGTTGAAATATGCATATTCCCCAGCCAGATACCGGCAGCAAAGAAGATAAGCGCCGGGAAAAGGGTTACCTTGTTGCTGAAAGGGCTTTGAGGTAATCGTTTCAGGAGCGAAATGGTTAGGAATATAAATGCGACTCCAAAACAGGCATACATTCCGCGGTGTATCATGATGGTTGGAAGGTTTCCAAACCCCATAAAATCGGAATTAAGCAGCGGCATACTGTAGGCCATGTAATCGAACAGGTAGTAGTATTTGGTGTTGAGATAAAAAATTGTAACCGCAACGTATCCGAGTAAAAGAATAAAGGTGATCGCCTGATTTTTCAGGATACTCATAATAAAGAACGAAAGTCCGAGTATGAAAAGCAGGGTGGGCAAACTGATAATCAGGAAATATTCCAGATAAGCCAACCAGTTAACGGTAACATTTTCGGCAATCAGATTAAAGATGAGCGCTTCCGAAAGGATAATCAGGTTAAGGATAATAAAAACAACCAGGTTACCGAGGGTTTTTCCGGCAACATATTCGCCGTTCGACATCGAGCGGATGTAAATAACATCGGTAGTATCCAGTTTTTTATCGCGTTTCAGGAAGTCGGAAGCCAGAAAAATAGCAATAATAGCCTGAACGGTATTCAGCAACAACAGGTTGATGTATGGAATGACTGATGAAATTGCTTTCATGTCCCAGCTTCCGGCACCAGCATTGTCCATGATGAGCGTTCCCATGTTGAAGAAGAACAAAAAGACCATAGCCAGAATGGCAAAAATCCTGAAAAACCACGAGCGTAGCAGCGTGGTGATTTCGTATTTGGCAATGGAAGTAATATTATGAACGGATATCATAGCTGTTCAGGTTTAAATGGCTGTCCATTGGTTTAAGTTGCTTTCCATAAAATACACATAGGCATGTTCAAGGTTTGGCGCGATGTTCTCGCCATGGTAACCGTTAATTGCATCGGCTACAACCTGAATTTCCCAACCTTCGCTGGTCGGAACATTCGAGATAACCGGATATTTTTCGTTGATTTCCAGGTATTCTGCTTCAGTAGCCTGAATGAGCCATACTTTTCCTTCGGCTTGCGCCACCAACTGATCGGGTGAGCCGGTAAAAGCCAGACCGCCTTTATTGAGCAAAGCCATATCGGTACACGAACTCGAAATGTCGCCAACAATATGGGTCGAAAGAATGATGATTACATCCTGCGTTGAAATGGTGGAAAGTAAATTTCGGAAACGGATGCGTTCTTCAGGGTCGAGTCCGGTAGTCGGTTCGTCAACAATAATGATTTTGGGTTCGTTAATCAGCGCCTGGGCAATTCCAAGGCGGCGTTTCATCCCTCCTGAAAGCTTGTTGGCCTGACGGTCGCGGGCTTCGAACAAACCAACTTCCTCCAGCATTTTATCGACAGCCTTTTTGCGTATTTTCGATTCTTTCATGCCAGCCAAACGGGCGGCATAGTCGAGAAATTCGTAAGTTTTTAGGTGCGAGAAAAAACGGAAATCCTGGGGAAGATAACCCAACATAGAGCGAATTTGCTCCCGGTCTTTGGTCAGATCATACCCGTTCATGATTATTTTTCCGGAAGAAGGCTGCATTAAGGTTACCAAAATGCGCATCAGGCTCGATTTGCCTGCACCATTGGGCCCGAGTAGCCCAAACATCCCATTGTTGATTTCAAGATTTACATCTTTGAGGGCATGGTTGCCGTTGGGATAGACTTTATTTAGGTTTTCGATAGTTATCTTCACAAGTAAAAAATTAGGTCACGGAAAGTCAGACTACATTTCTTTCAATAGGTTTAATCACTTAATCGACCCGAAGTTACAAAAATGAGCCATTTGAAATCTTTTTTTCGACAGACAAGTCTATTTTGACGGCAAAATGGTTGAATGCCGGGACGTGGCATTCAACCATTTTGATTTATGGGTCAACTTATTTCTGAAGCTGATAGGCGCTTGTTGAATCTACTTCGAGGCTGATTTTCTGAATTGCACCTATAGAAAGTTCGGATTTATTGGCTAAAGAGCCCGAAAGATGAACTATTGAATTGTTCCATGAATTCATTTTAGTTTTATTCAGGCGAACATTCAAATTTTCAAGGTGAGCGCCGCTCATGTTTATTTTGGAGGTTGATGCAGTTATCGAAAGTTGAGCCTTCGGGCCCTTTGTTTGATCGAAATAAGCTTCGAATATTGCATAGTCGAGCTTAACATCGAGGGAGTCAGCAGTAAATTGCTGCAATTTCACGATAGAGTTTACTTTGGCTACAATGCTTTTTATGTTTCTTCCATGAATTTCGTGCCACTTGTTTGGTTTTTTCTTTTCCTTGCAGGCAAACACAAAAAGTGTATCGTTTCGGATGCCGTATTCCGGGAAAGTGCAGGTGTCGGGCTTGTCATAATAACATGTCATGCGGGGATATTCGCCATTTCTGATATTAAATTCAGCCCCGTCTTCAGCCACTACTACTGAAAAAGGCTCTAACCGCTTCTCTTGCAAGCCAACCTGTCTATTTTTAAAGTTCATTTTGGCATCAAGAAATAAAACAAATGTACACGTGATAAGAAATACGAAAAACGCGATGATGATATAGTTACTGGTTTTCATGAAGATCGTTGTTTTTAATTTCGGTGACTAAATCGATTAAATCGTTGCTGTTCAGTTTCAGGAGCTTTACTTTTTTAATAAATTCAGGAAGTTCGTGGGCAAAAAAGTTGGTTTTTTCAGTGTTTCTTACCAATTCAACGGCATTTTCGGCTATGAAAAATCCGATGCCGCGCTTGTTGTCGAAAATGCCCGAGTCCTGCAAAGTAGTGTAGGTTCGCATCACTGTATTTCGGTTTACTTCGTACTCTTCGGCCAGGTCGCGCACCGATGGCACACGGTCTCCCGGTTTCAACAGCCCCTCCAGAATCTGGTGGCAAATGCTGTCGGCTATCTGAAGGAATATTCCTTTGGTCGATTGAAATTCCATGTTACACCTCTTTTTCTTTAAGTTTGAAATAAGCCAGGGGCAGAAAAAACAGCCAGGGACATCCAAAAATGATATAAAAGAACAGTTTAATGTTTTCGGTATCGCTGTTTATTTTATAGATCGGAATGGTAATGTTGGTGTTTCTCACAGATTCGGGAAAGAAAAGATGATAGGAAACCACAAAGGCAAGAAATACGGTACCAACGGTGATTCCAAAAAATATCAATGTTTTCGGAATTGCAAACCGCTTAAAATAGACCGAACCTGCAAACAGAAGTGAACATCCCGAAAAAATGCCAAACAGGATCGGGGCGATATCTTTGTGATTAAGTTGATTGAAAAGACTTGTAAAACTGAAATCAGAAATTCTCACTTCAGGATCAAACCCAATTTTTGGATCAGGGATTAATGATGCTTTGGCTAAATGCGCACTAATCCAGAAAATAAGGAGGGCAACCGGTATAAATATTACAATCCGTATTAAAAACTGTACCAGATATTTCTCGAGGGTCGATCCCGGCATGAGTAAATAGCCACTCGCTTTAATCTGATTGGACAAGGCCGGGAACGCCGTACCTATCACAACTCCAACACCCATCAGATAAAATACGATAAATCCGGTATATTGATTTATACTGACGTGTTTTGTTGTAATCATTGAAAAATACATAAGTGCGTAGATGGCAATCCCAAGTCCGGCAAGCGTAAACAAGTATGTTTTTTGGTTGATCAACCAGTCGTTCCGTAATAAACGGGCGAAACGTCCCGGAGAAAAGTATTTATTCTGGTTCATGGCTTTACTAATTTAAGTTTGATTTATTAACGATGGCATTGAATAACAGCTCAATGTCGATTTCGGTCTCATCTTCGTTATTCGCTGGGCAGATAATCCGGTATCCGCCGGGGCATTTTTCGTGGTAAATAGGGTCAGCAATCCCCGAAAGACTGGCAACTGATTTGAACTGCCATTTCTGACTTATGCTTGCAACCTCTTCGTTGAATACAATTTCTCCTTTGTCGAGAAGCACGATTTTGTCGATAATGGTATCGATGTCTTTTACCTGGTGGGTCGAAATCAGCACCAATTGTTCATCGGTGACCGAGCTAACCAAAATCTTGCGGAACAGGCTTTTGGAAGGAATATCCAGTCCATTGGTGGGTTCGTCCAGAATCAGCAAACGGCAATTGGTGGCCAGTGCAAACGCAATCAGGAATTTTTTGCGCTGCCCGTGTGACAGGCGGCTAAGGTTCTTTTTAGGCTCAAGTTCAAATTCCTTCAGAATTTTGTCCATCTTTTCCTGTTCAAAGTTTGGGTACAAAGGAGCGGTTGCTTTCACATAGCAATCAATACTAACTGGTGGGAACGAAAATTCTTCGGGAACCATAAATACATCCGATAAAAAGTCGGGTAAACGGTCGAAAGGGATAAATCCATTGATGGCTAATTGTCCTGTCTGTGGTTTTAGCAAACCAGCCATCAGTTTAAGGAGCGTCGATTTTCCAGCTCCATTTTTACCCAACAATCCGGTAATGCTTCCATTCTCTTGTTGAAACGTCAAGTCGGAGAATAATGCCTGTTGCTTTTTGTAGTGAAAGGTTAATTGTTTAATTGAAATCATGGCATAGATGTTTAGTGTCCTAGTAATGTATGACACAAAGTAAAATCATTTTAAATGAATATCCAAATGTTTGGAGAAAAAATTTGTTGAATTTCGTCAAAGCTTTGTGCCGTAGGTACATCAGGTCGGTAAAACAAGGCTTCCCGGTTTCCTTCCGTCCCATACGGGACGGGACTTTGTTCAATTTGCTATTTCTACCGACCTCAAATCCCTAACGGGATTGGGAGACTTCAATTGCAATTTTTAAAAAGAACTAATTTATGGAGAACTAAAGACACTAATCAATAGGTTTAAAGATATACCTCTCATCAAATTCAACTTCAAATTTTTGCAGTATTTTCAGATATTCTTCGATAAATGTTTTTCTTTTATGATGTTTCTCCTGATCCTCAATATATTTAGCCACCGCTGATATTTGTGATTTACTGTATGAGAAACCACCAAAGCCTTCCTGCCATGAAAATTTACCGGCGACAAAGCGATTATCATTAATCCACCGGGATGAATCGCCCTTTATATCCTGCATCAAATCAGATAATGATTGAGTTGGCCTCATTCCAAATAATGCATGAACATGGTCTGGCATTCCATTTATGGACAACAATTTATGCCCTTTATTTTGAATAATGCCAGTAATATACTGATATAGTCTTTCTTCCCAGTTTTTCGAAATTAGTGAAATCCTGTTTTGAACCGCAAATACGACATGAATGTGGATTTGGGTGTAAGTGTTTGACATAGCAATTAGATATGATGGTTATATAAATACTTCAACATTAAACTGTGCTTTTAAGATACAGTCCCATATATAAATGTACAAAAGGTGGTTCAAATTACAAAACCATCAAAATTCAATCACAAATCAAATAAGCTGCTAATTTTGCATTCCAAATTTTGAATGTAGCCATGCTGAAAATCCGATTGAATAAGAAAAAATACGAAGCCAACGAATACCTCGTTTTGCTTTACCGATTTACCTTATTGATGGTTTTCTATTCAATTTGCCGCATTCTGTTTTATCTGTTCAATACCGCATCGTTTCCTAAAGTAACCTTCTGGTCATTCTTCACCATACTTAAAGGTGGGCTGATGTTCGATGTCAGTGCACTGATCTATCTGAATGCCATTTACATGTTGCTGTTTCTTTTGCCGTTTCAGTTTAAATTCAACGACTGGTATCAGAAACTACTCAAGTGGATTTTTATCCTCAGCAATGCAATCGGAATCGCCTTTAATCTTATGGACATTATTTATTACCGCTACATTCTGAAACGCACCACTGCCAGCATGTTCGACGTTGCTGCTTTTGATGCCGGCAATACGAATCTGCTTATGCGCTTTGTCTATGATTTTTGGTATATCCTGCTTATTCTTTCCATTTTACTGATTTTGCTTTCAGTAAGCTATTCCATACTGAAGCCGAAACCATTCCCTTTCCGCCATCCGTTTGCCTATTTTCTTTCGGGCATTCCAATAATTGCGCTGGTTGTTGCTCTATCGGTAATTGGGGTACGTGGTGGTTGGCGGCACAGTACTCGCCCCATCAGCATGAACAATGCCGGTGCTTTTGTTAATGCTCCTGAAGAAATGTCCATCGTACAAAATACGCCATTCTGCATCATGCGAACCTGGGGTAAAAAGGCTTTCGTTCATAAAACCTATTTCGCTTCCGAAGAAGAATTGAACCGCATTTATTCACCGGTTCATGTTCCCGACAGTCTGGGTATGGCGCGAAAAGACAATGTAGTGTTCATTATTTTGGAAAGCTTCAGCCGTGCTTTTGTGGGTTCGCTCAATCCGCAGTTTAAAGATCCACTCGACCGGAGTTACACCCCGTTTCTGGATTCACTCATCAGCCAAAGCCTCGTTTTTACCAATGCTTTTGCCAACGGACGTAAGTCGATCGATGCCATTCCGTCGGTAACGGCGAGCATTCCGGCATTGGTGTTACCCTATGTCATTTCGGAGCGCTCCGGAAATACAATTAACAGCATGGCCAGTTTGTTGGGTAACCAAGGTTACGAATCGGCCTTTTACCATGGCGCTCCAAACGGCTCAATGGGCTTTGATGCATTTACTAAAATCGCCGGATTTCAGCATTACTACGGACGCACAGAATATAACAATGAAGCCGATTTTGATGGCATTTGGGGTGTTTGGGACGAACCATTTTTCCAATATTTTGCCCACGGAATGAGTTCGATGAAAGAGCCATTTTTTACCACTATTTTCTCCATTTCATCACATCATCCGTACGAACTTCCGGCCAAATACAAAGGTAAATTTCCTGAAGGTCGACTGCCGATCAATAAGTGCATCCGATATACCGACCACTCATTACAAAAGTTTTTTGATACTGCCCGAAAGATGCCCTGGTTTAAAAATACCTTGTTTGTGATCACCGCCGACCATACTGTAGATTCTGATATTCCCGAATATTACACTTCGGTAAATCACTTTGCTATTCCGATACTTTTTTACAAACCAGATGGAAGCCTGAAAGGTGTGGATCATGGATTGGCTCAGCAAATCGACATTATGCCAACAGTGCTCAGCTACCTCGCTTACCCCAATCCGTACGTTGCATTCGGGAATAATTTGCTCGATCCGGCAGCAAAAAGATTTGTGATTAATTACATCGAAGATTCGTACCAGTTTTTAAGTGGCGATTATGCATTTTACTTGACCGATGATAAACTCACTGCTATCTACAACCGGAAAGAAGACCCCTCACTTTCGAAAAACCTGCTCGGAACTGTTGACCTCATTCAGGAACAACAGCTACAGAAAGCCATCGTTCAGCAATTCAATAATCGCATGGCCGAAAACCGGATGGTGGTGGAGAGGAAGTAAATACATTGGGCAGTCTCAGTCACAGTATTCAGGAAAAAGGCATGGACTGGCTGGAATTTTGAACTTGAAACTTTTAGATCTGCTCCCAGCCGTCGCGGTAATTGTGCCGTATCCATTCTTCAGCAGTCGCTAAAGCCGGAATTGTGTCGTATTTAGTATCGAATTTAGGATCACCATTGATCACCTCAAACTTATTGGATGTTACCACCCGAATTTTCTCAGATTGCCCGATGTTGGTAAACTGCATATTTTTTCCATCCCACAACAACCGTTTCCTTAAATCCTGCAAACGGACAGCCAAAACGCCCATCACAACCATTTCGTTGAGTGGCCCGGCGTAACCAAAATTAGAGCTGGCCTCTACCCTATTCTCTTTGCTTTCTTTGGCTGCACGAATCCAGTCTTGCTCATGTCCATTGGTTTCAGCATTAAGAATACGTCGAATTGATTTTTCAGGCTGTTGGAAATGTGCCATTTCGGAGAGAGGCAACAAAGTTGGATTTTCGGCATAACAACCGCACATTATTTTACCCTTGGTGCCATAAAAAATAACTCCACCATCTTCGTCACCCATTTGCTCACCATCTTTCAGTTCTTCCGGTCGTTCCGGCAACATGCCGCCATCGTACCAGGTCACTTTTACTTCAGGCATACCTACTTTCTGAAGATTGTCGCGACGCGGAAACCAATACGTTACTTTTTCAGCATTAGGTGCCGATTCATTATTTACTTGTGTCGAACTGGCTTCAACTGCTGTCGGGTATTGTAACATCAAAGCTTTAAAAACCGGATCGAGAATGTGGCAGGCCATGTCGCCCAAGGCACCGGTTCCAAAATCCCACCAACCACGCCAGTTCCATGGTGTATAGACTTCGTGGTAAGGCCGGAATTTTGCTGGTCCGATAAATAAATCCCAATTCAAGGTATTCGGGATGCGCATTTTGTCAGTCGGTCGTTCCAGACCTTGTGGCCAAATCGGGCGGTTGGTCCAGGCATCAACCGATGTAACTTCGCCTATAGTTCCGGCCCAAATCCATTCACAAATTCTCCGGATTCCTTCTCCTGAATTTCCCTGATTTCCCATTTGCGTGGCCACGCCGTATCGCTTGGCAGTTTCCGTCATGATCCGGGATTCGAACACCGAATGAGTCAATGGTTTTTGCAGATAAACATGATAGCCCGATTTCATAGCCATCAAAGCAGGAAGTGCATGAGAATGATCAGGCGTGGCAATCATTACACCATCAATATTTTTCTGCTTGTCGAACATCTCACGGTAATCTTGGTATTTGGCAGCCAAAGGCCATTTCCGGAAGGCATTTCGTCCGGCATATTTCCAATCGACATCACATAGGGCAACAATATTTTCGGTATCCATGTTGCTCAGGTTATTGAATCCCATTCCACCAACACCAATGCCAACAATATTTAATTTATCGCTCGGAGCCTTGTGACCCAGACCGGCAATTACTGATGAAGGCAAAATAGTAACTGCTGTTGCAGCCAATGTGGTAGTTCCGAGAAAATGTCTGCGGCTGATGTTCGAACGGTTGTTTTCCATGTCAGTACTGTTCAAAAAGAATAGATTTTCTAATTCGGTGAAAATAGGTATTCTGGTTTAAATTCAGAAATGTAACAGTGAATCTAATCGTTAAAGAAACAAAAAAGGTGAATCCTTACGGATTCACCTTTCATTAATACATTAATAATATACTTAAGCTGGCATATCTGGAAGACTCCAGGGTTTGCGGTAAGTATGTTTGATAAGTTCAGCAGCAAAATCTTTTGCCGGAACCGGATCAGTATACGTTTTATTGAATGTTGGGTGTCCGTCATGAATTTCGAACTTATCTTCGATAACAATTTTAATTTTTTCGTCATCAGAGATATTCGTAAATTTCATGTTTGGTCCATCCCACAACAATTCTTTATTCAGCGATTGCAAACGAACTGCCAATACACCCATTACAACCATTTCGTTGAATGGACCAGCTTCACTAAAATTAGAAGCTGTTTGAACGCGGCTTTCAGGAGATTCTTTTGCAGCACGAACCCAATCCATTTCGTGTGAAGTTGTAACTCTACGACGGAATTTAGGCGCAGTTTCTGGTTTTACAATTGATCCATCAGGACGTAAAATCCAAGGATTAACTCCATAGCAACCGCAAACCAAAACACCTTTTGTTCCATGGAAGAATACACCACCACCAGCATCGTTTGGATTTTTACCAACAGGCCATCCTTGTGGAAGCATTTGTTTAATTCCACCATCGTACCAGAAAACTTCTACCTGTGGAAGCTGAGCTCCTTTTTTCGATCCTTTCCAAGCGCGTTTTGGTGCGCGGGCAGGGAACGTCAATTTTACCGACTGTGCTGTTGGAGCGCAATCCTGAAGCAATAAGGTTGAATTACCTTGAGCTTTAGTTGGATAACCCAATTCGAGACCAACGAATACTGGATGCAGAATGTGGCAAGCCATATCGCCCAAAGCACCTGTACCGTAATCCCACCAGCCGCGCCAGTTCCAAGGATGGAAAATTGCATTGTATGGACGCATTTTGGCTGGACCGGTAAATAAATCCCAATCCAATGTTTCAGGAACCCATTGTCCCTGTGATGGAGTGTTTAAGCCTTGTGGCCAGATTGGCCGGTCAGTAAATGCTTCAACTTTGGTTACTTCACCAATTTCGCCATTCGCAAGCCATTCGCAAGTCAGGTTTACACCTTCCTGTGACGACCCCTGGTTACCCATTTGTGTAGCCACTTTGTGTTTATCAGCCAATTTGGTAAGTAAACGTGATTCGTAAACCGAGTGAGTTAATGGTTTTTGCAGATAAACGCTCTTGCCCATTGTAATAGCGTGAGCTGCAGTGATACAGTGTGTGTGGTCGGCTGTTGCAATCATAACCCCGTCGATTGATTTGCCCAACTCATCGTACATAACTCTCCAGTCTTTGTACTTTTTGGCATCGGGGAAAGTTTTAAAACAGTTTTCGGAATACTTCCAGTCGATATCGCATAATCCAACGATATTTTCAGACTTAAGGTTTTTCAAGTTTCCAAAACCCATACCGCCGACCCCAATACCGGCGATGTTTAATTTGTCGCTCGGAGCTTTATGTCCAAGACCTGCAATTACATTACTCGGAAGAATCGTAACCCCCGCCGTAACTGCCGCGGAAGTAGCCAGAAATGATCTTCTGCTAAATTTGTTTTCCATTTGGTAAATAATTTAATTTCGATTTAGGTATTATTTAATAGTGCGCTGATCAAAAAATCTCCTAAAGGTAAAATTATCTTCCAGAAACACCAAGCCATATTCGCCCAAGTTTTTTAATTACACACAAGTTTGGAAATGCTATTTGATAAGCGTTTATTCAACACTTTAATGTAAAATCAAGAAAATGAATTTTTTCGGATAGCTTTTGTCTATTCAATATTGAAAAATTCGATTTGACAGGCGAACAATCGGGACGTATCTTTGTCTAAGATTTTAACGATTATCAAATTAATAATAGAATAGTATGAAAACAATTAATGAAAAATTTCCTGAGTTTAAGAAAGAAGCTGTCGTTTCACTCGAAATGGGTAAAGAGTTTGCAACCTTAACCAATGCCCACATTGCTGGCAAATGGACTGTATTTTTTTGGTGGCCACTCGATTTTACCTTTGTTTGCCCTACAGAAATTGTTTCTTTTAACGAACATTTCGAAGAATTTGCAAAACGTAATGCCAATGTAGTTGGTGCTTCAATTGACTCTCAGTTCGTTCACCTTGCCTGGAGAAATAATCACCCGGGATTGAAAGGACTAAAATTCCCAATGTTGGCTGATACCAGCAAATCTCTTTCTGAAGAATTAGGCATTTTGGAGGCTGGCAACAAAATTGCTTACCGTGCAACTTATATTATTGATCCTGAAGGAACGATTCAACATGTATCAATTAACGGATTGAATGTTGGACGTAACGTAAAAGAAATCATCCGTATTCTGGATGCTTTACAAACAGGCGAATTAACTCCTTGCGATTGGAATCCTGGAGATCCAACTTTGTAATTGTATAGAGAATCATAGAATAAGTGTTGTGAGGCTGCCTGAAAGGGCAGCCTTTTTTTGTTCTAATGTGAAATCAATCCTAAAAATCATTCCTGAGAAACTGTATATTCTGTTGGTTTAATTGGAGCTTTTATATTTGCGTCCTTTTAAAATCAGAAAAGAATGGAAAAGAAGATGGGTAATCCTGCGGTCGTAGGTCTGGCAGGTTTTGGTTTAACAACTTTATTGCTACAGTTACATAATATCGGAATCTGTGGCCTGGGCCCAGTACTAGCCATGGGTATTATCTTTGGCGGTCTTGCACAGATGCTGGCCGGGTTTCAGGAGCAGAAACTAGGTAATAACTTTGGGTACAGCGCCTTTGTATCGTACGGTAGTTTCTGGATCGGGCTTTCGATTATCTGGATACTAAACTTCTTGAAAGTACATGAAACCAGTCACACCGAACTCGGTTTATATATGTTGGTATGGACACTTTACACTGTGATCATGTTTATTGCCTCGTTGCGTGTACATAAAGCAATGGCAATTACTTTTGGTCTGCTTTTGATCGGATTTATCTTGTTGGTTATGGGTCTTCTGGGTAATCCGGTGTTTATTAAAGTGGCAGGTTACGAGCTTATCTTCTGCGCTTTGATGGCCTGGTACATGATGGCGGCAATCATTATAAACGATTTGGCAGGTAAAACGATACTTCCAAACGGTAAAGCTTTTATAAGCTAATAGTTACAAGTATAAATATGAAAGAGGCTGAACTCCATTGGAGTCAGCCTCTTTTTGTTATTTGCAAAGCAATATGCATTGATTGAAGAAACAGAAATCGGTAACATGAAACAGACAAATCTTATATTCTTTTACCTTGATTATAAAATTTATACTTTTGGCAACTGACTTGTTTCGATATGCAAAAAGAGGTCAATACCGATTATCTTTTATGGAAAAGAATAAAGGCTGGGGAAACTCAGGCCTTTCATGAGCTTTATATGCTTTATGCCGAAATTCTATTTTCGTTTGGGACGATTTACTCCAAAGATCAGGAGTTGATAAAAGACTGCATTCACGATCTTTTCTTCGACCTCTTTAAATACCGGAAAAATTTGGCTGACAACGATCACATTCGAAATTACCTGTTTAAATCCCTAAAACGGAAGATTCAGTCGCCCAAGTCAAGGAAATTAAGTTTGGTTTATACTTCAGCTTATCAGGAAGAAAGTGAAAAAAAATCAAGCACTTTGGCTCTCGATGACAATGAAAGTCAGGAAGAAACCATAGAAAAAATTAAAAAGGCAATGGTAAAACTTTCTGACCATCAGCAGGAAGTTCTTCACCTCAAATTTCAGGTTGGACTTTCATATCCTGAAATAGCTAAAATATTGGAGATTTCTGTTGAATCAGTCAGAACGTTGGTTTACAGAGCTGTAAAAACAATAAAGGAAGAATTAAAAGTAAATAGCAAAGCATTGATATTATTCCACATACAGGTTTCACATTTTTGAGTTGGTCATGCAAGGATCAAAATTTGAGATGAAAAAGATGAAAGACAGTGATAAAAAGAATGGGGCTGAAGATATTTTAAGCGATGATGCTTTGGCTGAAAATATGCTAAGTAATAAACTTCAGCCAGAACAGTTTTCCAACGAAGAACTTAATTTAGCTCGTGGAATAAGTCAGGCTGCAGGATCGTATGTTGTGGGACTCAGCCAAGAACAAAAAAATTTACTTGGCAGCCGCATAAGTCAAAGCATTAATAATTCAAAAAGAAAAAGAACCTTGGTCTGGATTGGATCAGCAGCTGCAATCCTTGTTTTAATCGGATTGACTTTTGTTTTTCAACTAGCCACCCAATCAGATATCAGGAAATATGCAACCGGAATTTCTGTAGCATCTGACGCCCAATTTACCCGGTTGTTACTTTCAGGAGGGAAAGAAATACAGATTGAAACACAGGAATCGCGCATCGAATATTCCAAAAACGGAGAAGAGGTGATTGTTGATGCTCGGCCAAAGGTTGAGCAGAATGGTTTGCAGGATGCGAATTCATTTCATACCGTAATAGTTCCATACGGAAAAAGAACGCGAATTACATTATCCGATAACAGCACAATTTGGCTGAATTCCGGATCACGATTGGTATATCCAGCAACATTTGACCCCGACAAACGCGAAGTTTACCTGGAAGGAGAAGCAATGTTTGAAGTAGATCACGATGCGAAACGCCCATTTTATGTGCTTTCGCGCGATATAGAAGTAAAAGTATTGGGCACTGTATTTAATCTTTGCGCTTACAGCGACGAAAATACTACTAATACGGTTCTTGAAAGCGGCGCAGTTGAATTGCGTTACAACGGCAAATCATTTTTAGGTCAGTCGAAAGAAAAGATGGTACCGGGCATGTTAGCAGTTTTTAATCCTGAAAATAAATCCATTTCGCAAACCAAAGTAAATACGAAGGATTTTACATCGTGGAAAGACGGATATCTTGTTTTAGAGAAGAACACGCTTGAAAGTATTGCTAAAAAACTTTCAAGGTATTATAATGTTTCTATCGTATTTGATAATCAGGAGCTCGCTAACGAAACATTTTCCGGAGATTTGGATTTACGAAATTCTGCCATTCAGGTACTGGAGTTAATTGCTGAAATGATGGATATTGAAATCGCACAAGTTGATGATCAAATTAAAATCAGAAAAAAGCAAAATTAAATTTCCCAATTCCTCCCCAAACAGTTTATATTGTAAGATCGTTACATAACTATGAAGAACAAAGCACTTTTGCTGCTATTCTGCCTCATTGGGTTTTATTTCGTTTCCCCGGCACAAAGCAACAAATTGACTGCACATTTAAAGCAAGTCAGTTTGGGGCAAGTGTTTGAGCTGATCCAAAAGCAGAGTGAGTTCATCATTTTTTATAAAGACAATCAGGTAGATTTATTACAACTGGTTTCTGTTGATGCAGAAAATCAATCAATTGAAAACATCCTTGATCAGTGCCTGAAAGAAACTGATTTGAACTACAAGATTTTTGACCGACAGATCATCATTGTTCCCGATAAAGGGAAAAGAAAACTTGACATTGTACTCTCTGCAGATAATCCAGAGCAAAAAATGAAAACAATAAAAGGGAAGGTCACCAATGAAAATGGCGACCCTCTCTTTGGCGTTTCAGTATTTGTAAAAGAGATCCAAATTGGTGCAATCACCAATACAGACGGAATTTATAATCTGGAAGTTCCGGAAAAAGCTTCATTTCTGATCTTCTCTTTTGTTGGAATGAAAACGACAGAAGAAGTTCTGAAAGGTAAAACAGAGATTAATGTTACACTTGTTTCAGATAATTTTGATGTTGGCGAGGTAGTAGTATCAGCTTTAGGGCTTAAACGCGAAGAAAAAGCGTTGACTTACGCTACCCAAACCATATCTGCCGAAGATATAACCAGCAACCGGGAAGTTACTTTCGTGAATAGCTTGTCGGGCAAGGTTTCAGGAATGGATATCAGTAAGAGTGCTGCAGGTGCCGGAGGTTCAACAAAGATTGTTTTGAGGGGAAATAAATCGTTAAGTGCATCGAGTGAACCGTTATTTGTGATTGATGGTATACCAATGGCCAATAACAAAGGAGAGCAACTTGGCTTATTTGGTGGCTTTGATCAGGGCGATGGACTCTCGCAAATAAATACCGACGATATTGAAAGTATAAGTATCCTGAAAGGTGCGAATGCAGCTGCACTTTATGGCAGCCAGGGAGCAAACGGGGTAATAATGATAACGACAAAAAAAGGTGATAAGGGTTCAATAAAAGTAAGTCTCAGCTCTGCGGTTACGTTCGAAACCATTCAAGAAACACCTGACCTTCAGTTTGAATATGGAAGTGTTGGAGGCTCAAAAGAAAGTTGGTCGAGCACCAAAGGAAATTATGCCAACGGTTTTGTCGATGACTTTTTCCAAACAGGTTCAAATCTGGTGAATACAATCACTTTTAGCGGAGGGAATGACCGGACAACAGTATATTCAGCAATTTCGAATACAACAATGAACGGAATTATTCCACAAAACAAATATCAAAAAACAAATCTGTCGTTTAAGCAATCAACCAAATTATTTGACAACAAGGTTACTGTCTCCTCATCGCTCTTCCTTACCGACGAGAATACACGAAATAAAAATGTTGCCGGGTATTATTACAACTCTCTTACCGGACTATATATGTTTCCACGCGATAGGGATTTTGAATCCTACGCAGCAAACTTCCAAATATTTGATGCAAAAAGGAATATGTACCTTCAGAATTGGTTTGTTGCCGATCATTTTCAATCGAACCCATATTGGGTAATTCATAATCAGATGAGAGAAGACCTTACCAAGAGATTGATAGGCAGCGCAACTCTTGAGTATGATATTCTCCAAAATCTTAAACTTCAGCTTCGTGGAAATTATGATTATGCAATTCGATCGTATGAGCAGCAAAACAAAGCTGGTTCGAATGCAACCAATGTTCATCCCAATGGCTCCTGGAGTTTTCAGAAAACTACTGATGAATTGATTTATGCCGACGCCATTTTAACGTACAAAAAAAACTTTGGGAATTTAAGCCTGAATGCAGTTTTCGGAACAAGCTACCAAAAAAATATTTATGGCCTTGGCATGGGAGTAAGTACAGGCACCGATGGACTAATTTATCCCAACGAATTTAATTTTCAGAATATCGAAAAAAATGTGATTGTAAACTCTCTTTACGGGAGTAGCCTGATAAAAGAAGCTGCCTTTGGAAACATTCAGCTTGGCTACAAAGAAAAGCTTTATCTGGATATTTCAGGAAGGAATGACTGGGCTTCAAGCCTCTATGGAACAGGAAATGATTCCTATTTTTATCCTTCAGTGGGTTTAACCGCCGTAATTAGCGATATACTTAATCTGCCCGAACCAATTAGTTTTGGCAAAGTCAGAAGTTCGTATTCGTTGGTAGCAAACGAAGTTCCTTTTAACAGCATTCATCCAAACCATACAATTACCGCTACTGGGGTTAATTTCAATACCACCAAACCGTTTACCAATTTAAAACCCGAACTGATCCGCAGCTTTGAAATTGGAACTGACTGGAAATTGTTTCAAGGTTTAATTGGCTTTGACTTTACTTATTACAACATCAACAGCCAGGATCAGTTTATATCGCTTCCGGCACCTTCCGGATCGGGTTATACACGCTATTTTGTTAATGCGGGCGAAATAATTAATTCAGGAATTGAACTTTCCTTTGTTGCGACACCAGTAAAAAGTGGAAATTTTAATTGGCTATCCAGTGTCAATTTTGCTGAGAACAAGAATACTATTGTTTCTCTTCATCCCGACCTTAAAAATCCTATCAGTTTGTCAGACACCGAAGGGTACCAGCTGGTTATTAAGGAAGGAGGATCGTTTGGCGATATATATGTGCATAAATTTCTGAGAGATGAACAAGGACGAATTAAGCTGGATGCAAAGGGTGGTATCCTCAAAACAGAGAAAAAGGAATACATCGGAAATTCAAATCCACGTATAAACTTAGGATTTAATAACAAGTTTAGTTACCGAAATCTGACATTCGGGTTTCTGCTGAATAGTAAATTTGGTGGTAAAGTTGTAAGCCAAACCGAAGCCATGCTCGATGGTTATGGAGTGAGCCAGAGAACAGCTGATGCACGGAACAACGGAAGCGTTAAGATTAATGCCGTTATGCCCGACGGAACACCGGTTAAGCAGATGGATGCCAAACAATACTTTACCTCAATTGGCGAGAGAGATGGAATAAAGGAACCGTATACATACAACCGTACAAACATCAGGTTGGCACAGGCCATGATTTCATATGACTGGACTTTCCAGAACTCGGCTATCAGGCAACTCGATTTGTCGATAGTTGGGCAAAACCTGCTTTTTATCTACAAGGATGCTCCATTTGATCCTGAAATAACACTGAATACCAGAATGATTGATCAGGCAATTGATAATTTTAGTCTTCCATCGACCTGCACTTTTGGCATAAATTTTAAAATCTCTTTCTGATTTCTGACATTGTTTTAACTGGCAGGGCCAGACTTATCTTGATTGCTAATCTCCAAATAATAAGCAACATACATTTTAATTGTAAATTTTATTAAGCTTTTGTAAAAAAAGTTAATTTTTTGTGTCTATGTTTTCCAGAAAAGCTTCTTATGGTAGTTATACATGCAGAAAACAGATCTGCATTTAACAGGTTAGGTAAGACGGATGAAGAATAAATATTCAGATAAGAAGGCGGAGGAAATTTTGACTGACGATTTTTTAGCAGAAGAGCTAAACCAGAAAATCCAGTCGAAAGAACAGATTAATGACGACGAAGCAGCGTTGGCAGTCCATATAGCAAAGATTTCAGGCGAGAAAAACATTTTACTGGAACTAAACCAAAAAGATATACTTGGCAACAGAGTTACTCATACTATTAATACATACAAGAGACGAAAATTAATTGCACGTTTGAGCTACGCTGCCGTTCTAATTCTGATTGTTGGACTGTCAGTATTTTTTCAAATCAACAAAGAAACAGATATCCGAACTTTTGCAAAACAGAGCACTTCTGTTCCACTATCAGGAAATACGAGATTAATTCTTTCCGATGAAAAAGAAGTTCTGATCAGTTCAAATGAATCGAAGATTGAATATGAAGCTGAGGGGAAAGGAATTAAGATTGACGCCTTACATGATGTGAATCAGCTTGTTGAAAATGATGAAATGGTCATGAATACAGTAGTTGTCCCTTATGGGAAACGTACCCAGATCACCCTTTCTGATAACAGCAGAATCTGGTTAAATTCAGGCTCAAAACTAATTTACCCAGCTCGTTTTGCAACTGACAAACGTGAGGTTTATTTGGAAGGTGAAGCAATTTTCGAGGTCAGCCACAACCCGGAACATCCGTTTTTCGTGGTCACTTCTGATTTGGAAGTAAAAGTGCTCGGAACAATTTTTAATGTAAGTAGTTATAAAGACGATCGTACAACCAGCACCATTCTCGAGAGCGGCTCGGTTGAACTGAATTACAAAGGCAACTCGCTTTTTGGCCGGTCAAAAGAGAAGATGGTTCCCGGAACGCTTGCCCTTTACGATCCAAAGAAGGGTACCGTTATACAAACCAAAGTAAACATCGAACAATACATGTCGTGGCGCGATGGCTACTTTGTATTTGAGAAACAACCGCTTGGAGCAATCCTGAAAAAAATATCGAGGTATTACAATGTTTCCATACAGATGAATGATCAGGAATTGGCTAAGGAAACATTTTCGGGCCCTCTTGACCTGAAGAATTCACCGGCTCAGGTTCTGGGAATTATTGCTGAAATAATAAACGTCAAAGTTGAATATATTGACAATCAAATCATAATTACACGAATCTAGTTAAAAGGAATGCCTATGTAAATCTTCGAATGAAAGAAAAATGTCGAAAGGTGCAGCAACACCTTCCGACACGAGTTAAATAACATTGCGGAAGCAACATTATTAATTACAAATTTTCCAAATTTATGAAAAAATTCAACAATTGTGAATCTTCTGTCCCTCTCACGGGATATGGGATTTGGGCTTTAAAACTTTTGAAAATCAGTGTTTTGTTGTTGTTTGTTACTTTCTTGGGTAACCAGGCTATGGCCGAGGCTAATTCTACCCAGAATTCAGTACAGGCCGAACAGCAGAAAAAATCGGTTAAAGGACGTGTAACTGACGAAAACGGAGAATCAATTCCAGGAGTATCAGTACTTGTAAAAGGAACCACTGCCGGCACTATTACTGATGCAGATGGTAAGTATACATTGGAAGTTCCGGCAGAAGGAAAAGTAGTTGCTTTCTCTTTCGTTGGAATGAAATCGCAGGAAGTTGCCATTGATGGCAAAACCGAAATCAATGTTTCAATGGTGAGCGAAACCATTGGCGTTGATGAAGTTGTTGTTACTGCTTTGGGTATTCAGCGCGACAAAAAAACACTGACTTATTCCTCACAGCAGGTAACTGGCGACGAAATGCTAAAAGCAAAGGATATCAACTTCATGAATAGTTTGAGTGGAAAAACCGCCGGACTCGAAATCAAGAAAAGTGTTTCCGGCGCCGGAGGTTCAACTAAAACGGTATTGAGAGGTAATAAATCATTGAGCCAGTCAAGCGACCCATTGTACGTTATCGATGGTATTCCGATGGTAAACCGCAAGGGAAACCAATCGGGTATGTGGGGCGGAACTGACGAAGGCGACGGTCTATCTCAGATCAACCCTGAAGATATCGAAAGCATCAGCATCCTGAAAGGTTCGAATGCTGCTGTACTCTATGGTAGCCAGGGAGCAAATGGTGTTATCATGATCAACACAAAAAAAGGAAAAGCTGGAAAAACCAGTGTTAGCTTCAGCTCAAGTACTATTTTCGAGAGCATTATCGAAACTCCTGAACTGCAATTTAAATATGGCAGCGAAGGTGGTGCAAAAGAAAGCTGGTCTTCAACTCCAGGAAATTATGCAAGCGGCTACGTAAAAGATTTCTTTCAAACAGGCTCTAATCTGGTTAATACATTATCAGTTAGCGGTGGAAATGAAAAAACAACTGCATACTTTTCATACGGAAATACTTCCTCATCCGGAGTTATTCCAAACAACGAGTATCAAAAGAACAATGTTACTTTCCAGCAATCAACAAAATTGTTGAACGACAAACTGAATATCCGTTCAAGCGTCATGTTGACTTCTGAAAAATCGGAAAACCGTAATACTGCAGGTTACTATCTGAACCCGCTAACCGGTTTATATTTCTTTCCACGCGATAAAGATTTTTCAGCTTACAAAGAAAAATACGAAGTGTTTAGTGGTACTCGCAACATGAATCTTCAGAATTGGTTTGTTGCCGATCACCATCAATCGAACCCATACTGGCTCCTTAACAATCAGCCTAAAACTGACTTAACTAAACGGGTTATTGCCAGTATTACTGCCGAGTATGAAATTTCTAAAAACCTGAAATTCCAGACTCGCGGAAGCTATGATTATGCTGAAAAATCTTACGAACAAAGATTTTATGCCGGTGGTAACGGAACCAACATTTCGGAAAACGGAAGATGGAGTTACAAAAAATTTGACGACGAACTTATTTACACTGATGGTATTTTCACCTACCAGAATAAATTTGGTGACTTCAGCCTGAATGGTGTATTGGGTGCCAGTTATCAAAGATCTGTTTACGGAAACGGTGTGAGTGTTGACAATGGTACAAACAGCCTGCTCTATCCAAACGTATTCAATTTCCAGAACCTTCCAACAAACGTGCAGGTTAGCTCTATTTACAGCGGGAAAGTAATCAAGGAGGCTATTTTTGCAAATGCCCAAATTGGTTACAAGGACATGTTATTCCTCGATATTTCAGGCCGTAACGACTGGGCATCAACCTTGGCTGCTACCGGTAATGATTCGTATTTTTACCCTGCAATTGGTTTATCAGGCATTCTTTCACAAATGTTTGACATGCCCGATTTCGTAAGTTTTGCCAAAGTAAGAGCATCGCACAGCACTGTGGCCAACGAAGTTCCTTTTAACCGGGTTAATCCATTAAATACAATTAGCGGAAATCTTGGAATTGACTGGACTTCTCAGAAACCATTTACCAATTTGAAACCTGAAATGCTAAGAAGTTTGGAAATTGGTACCGATTGGAAATTCTTAGATGGCCGGGTTGGACTTGATCTTACTTATTACAACATCAATAGCCAGGATCAGTTTATTACCTTATCTGCTCCTTCTGGCTCTGGATATACCTTTTACTATATCAACGCCGGAGAGATTGTTAATAAAGGGATTGAAGTTACTTTGAATGCTGAACCAATAAGATCTGACAAATTTGGATGGAACACATCGGTAAACTTCTCGAAAAACAAAAATGAAATCGTAGAATTGGTTCCTGAATTCGCTGATAAGAAAATTGAATATGGTAGTTCCGAAGGCTATACAACCTATGTTATTGCAGGTGGTTCTTTTGGTGATTTGTATGGCTACAAATTCAAGAGAAATGATAGCGGCCAGATCATGCTTGACGCTACAAGCGGAAGACCATTGAAAACAGCTGAACGCGAATATTTGGGTAATCTTGAGCCTGATTTTAGTCTTGGTTGGAACAACAGCTTTACTTACAAACAGTTCTCTTTAAATTTCCTGATCAATGCTAAAATTGGAGGAGAATGCTTTAGCCAAACACAGGCGATGCTTGATGGTTATGGAGTAAGCCAAAGAACTGCTGATGCCAGAGACAATGGTGGTGTAGATATTAATGCTATAAAAGGTACAACACCTGTAACTAAAATCGATGCTAAATTGTTCTATACAACTGTTGGAGACCGTAATGGTATTTCGGAACAATACGTTTACGACAGAACAAACATTCGTTTAACACAATTTGCTCTATCTTATGACCTGGATGTGAAAAAACTTGATTTGCCAATTAAAGCAGCATCAATTTCAGCCGTGGGACAAAACTTATTCTTCCTCTATAAGAAAGCTCCATTCGATCCGGAGTTGACAATGAGTACTGACTTGAATTCCCAAAGTTTGGATAACTTCAATGTGCCTTCTACCAGAACATTTGGCTTCAACTTAAAAATCACATTCTAATAAATCGATACCATGAAAAAAATCATATTCTTATTAATGGTAGCATTCTTTGCGAATGCATGTACCGATCAATTTGAAGAGGCAAATAAAAACCCTTTTGAAATAAGCGACGAATCGCTGCAACAGGATTTCAACCACATCGGAGCTTTCTATCCTTCAATGTTGGGTAATATTTTCGGACATCAGATTGAAGAAAACCTGGTTGCTGAATCATTTGCAGACTATATGGCTACTCCAACGCCTTTTGTTAGTGGGGTAAATAATACAACCTATTACATCCGTTGGAATACATACTGGGATCGTATTTATGGTAGCTTAATGGCACCTGCACGAAGAGTAATCCAAAAAGCCGACGAAGGTGGTTATACTGTTTTCTCTTCATGGGCAAAACTGATCCAGATTCTTGGAGTATCAAGGCTTACCACCTATCACGGGCCTGTAATTTACTCTAACTATGGTTCAACCGAATCGACAATCAAATACGATAGTGAAGCCGAACTTTACAACAAATTCTTCACTCAGTTAGACGAAATTCAAGCTGTTTTTGCTGCCAACAAAACTTATGCTGGTATGAAAAAGTTTGACGCCAGCTACGGTGGAGATGTTACCAAATGGGCAAAACTCGTTAACTCAATGCGTTTACGTTTGGCTATCCGTATTTCAAAAGTTGCTCCTGCTTTAGCCAAAACTCAGGGCGAAAAAGCAATCAGCGATCCTGCTGGATTGATCTTAACCAATGGTGATAACTTTACTGTTTCACTTTATGGTGGCAAATTATATTTGTCAGTTATCTGTTTTGAATGGGGCGATACCAGAATGTCAGCCGGAATGGAATCAATCATGGTTGGTTTAAAAGATAACCGTGTTGCCAAATATTTTCAGCCAGCTACCGATGCCTCTGTTTATTCAGACCATCCTGAATTCCCTTACAAAGGAATCCGTAACGGAGCTAGTTTAGTTGCAAAAGACGATCACCTTTCGTTCTCTATGATCAACGAAAGTTTTAAATCGATTACAAAACGCAATTATATCTCTGCATCTGAAGTCTATTTCGACCTTGCAGAAGCCAGTTTACGTGGCTGGGCAGGCGCCGGAAATGCAAAATCAAACTACGAAAACGGTATTAAATTATCATTTGCTGATTGGGGCGCAGGTGGCGTTGATGCTTATCTTGCTGATGACACCAGCAAACCTCTTGACTACAATGATCCAAAAGCTGCAGGTTCTGTTAACGACTTTGTATCCCGTTCAACAGTAACTGTGAAATGGAATGATGCTGATTCAAATGAATTGAAACTCGAAAAAATCATTACCCAGAAATGGATTGCAGGATTCTTCAATCCAAACGAACCATGGGCTGATTTCCGTAGAACAGGTTATCCAAAATTGCCTAATGTGTATAAAAACGATAGTAATGCAGACTGGGGAGTTATTCCTGCAAACGAATGGATCAAAAGGATGCCTTTTGTAAATTCAGAACGTACCGGGAATACAGCTGGAGTTGCCGATGCTGTTGTTAAAATGGGCACTGGTGCTAAAGACGATATTGCTACCCGTTTATGGTTCGATACTGGAAAAGCTAACTTCTAATTTAAAAGTTTTCACATAACTTAATACCGAAAAGGTGGTTCTGTCAATCAAAACAGGCCACCTTTTTTTTGAACATTTTCTATTTCAGACTTGTTTGTCTTTTATTGACTTAATTAAGGAAAATAGATATTTAGACAATTCAAATTACCTCTAAAATTTACAAGTATGAAAACCAAAATTCTTGCACTTGCTGTTACTTCAGCTTTTTTGTTCTTTAGTTCCTGTTCAAAAGATGAAGATGTTACACCTGACAATAAGGTTACTTTCAACGATGATATAAAGCCAATTTTGAAAGCGTCTTGCACTCCCTGCCATATTACAGGTGGTTCACAATCGAGTAAATGGGACAATTACGAAACTGTGAAAGGCAAAATATCCGTAATTCTCGATCGTGTAAACAGGGCTCCGGGAACTCCCGGGTTTATGCCTGAAGGTGGCTCAAAACTGCCCTTAACCGAAATTGCAACTCTCTCTAAATGGGTAACAGACGGATTACTAGAAAAATAACCGATGTAAGACAACGCATACAAAGTAAATAGGCTGAACATTAGAAAGTTCAGCCTATTTTATGAATTTAGATTCCCAGTTGCTTGTCGCCACCCTTTTTCAGATCTTTAACACCGGTTGTTCCGCCACCCTTCAGCGTCAACTCATGTGGTTGATTGATTTTCCATGCACCGCGCGTAAAGTCAGGAACTTCGATTGGTTTTGATCCATTGGCAATCGACCATTCGCTTAATGGGGTGATGCAACTCCAGGCTGCAGCATCGTAAACATCCATGTCCATGGGTAAGCTATTGCGTAAACAATCAATTAAGCGCCAGTCCATCATAAAATCCATTCCGCCGTGGCCTCCAACTTTTTTTGCCATTTCTCCCATGCGACGAACAATTTCAGGTGCATATTTTTCCTCAAGTTCTTTCATCATTTTTTCGTCAGCAGTTTTATGGCCAAATGCAATGTGTTGAAGTGGCCATTTCTGGGCAAAACATTTTGTACCACTAAGCATGTGAATTCTGGAATAAGGACGTGGTGAACTCACGTCGTGCTGGATCATTATTGTGCGTCCTTTATTGGTCTTTATCAGTTGAATATCCATATTCCCGCGCATATCCCAGCCAACAAACTGCTGAAAAAACGGATCTTCCTTTGCTTTTTCGGCAATCCTGTTTTTCAAGGTAAAATCAGCCGACATCATTGCAGTCAGGTAATCCATTTTATCGCCCCTGTTAATGTTCATCGCCTGGCAAATCGGGCCTAAGCCATGAGTCGGATATACATTGGCTTTGCGTTTATTTTCGTGAATACGCCACATTTTTGTGTAGGCACCGTCACTCATTTTTTCATCCTGTGGCTTATTAAAATGCCAATAATCCAGATCATGAATGTAGGCGCCTTCGCCATGAACAAGGTCGCCAAAAACACCTTGCCGAACCATATTCAGGGTAAGTAATTCGAAGAAATCGTAGCAACAGTTTTCCAGAATGACGCAGTGTTTGCGGGTGCGTTCCGAAACTTCAACAATTTGCCAGCATTCGTCCATCGTTTTTGCTGTTGATACTTCAACAGCGGTATGTTTATCGCCTTCCATAGCTGCAACTGCAACCGGAACGTGCCATTCCCATGGAGTGGCAATATAAACAAGGTCAACAAGGTTGCTGTCGCACAATTGTTTAAATCCGAGGTCGCCTGCCACAAATTCTTTTGCTTTGGGAAGTCCTGCTTTGGCGAGGATTTCCTGCGCTCCGTCAACAGCTCCCTGTCGAATATCGCAAAGAGCAGTAATCTCAACTCCCTCGATATAGGTCATTCGCTCAACAGCGCCTGAGCCACGGTCACCAATACCAACAAATCCCACTCTCACTTTATCCAACTTTGGTGCTGAGTAGCCGCACATGTTGAACTGCTGTTTTGAAATTTTTCTTTTTCCGTCAGCACTTGTTTCATTAATTAACGAAGCTGCCTGGCTGGTTAATCCTGTTGCCAGCATTCCGGTTCCCAGTATGGAGTTGCGGAGAAAATCCCTTCTGTTTGAACTCATTTTCCGTGATTTTATCGTTAGTTTAGACCTATTTCAATTCGATTTAAAAGTGAATTTATTTTGGATATAAAAAAAGTGGTTTTTGTCATCCGTTTTAACCGGAGAATTAACTACCAAAACTGCGAAAAGAAAACTATTCCAAACTTTCTACGGAAGTTTTATTTGGATCGTACTCATTTTCCCACCGAGCTATTACGACCGTAGCAAGGCAATTACCAATTACATTCACCGAAGTCCGGGCCATATCCATCAATTCATCAATTCCGAGAATAATATAAATTGGCCACACAGGCAATCCAAAACTGGCAGCAGTGGCAAGTAAAATAACCAGAGAGGCACGCGGCACACCTGCGACTCCTTTGCTGGTCAACATCAAAGTAAATACAATTAAAAGTTGTTTGTCGAACGAAAGATGAATACCGCTTATCTGCGCTACAAAAATAGTAGCCAACGACAAATACAAGGTTGTTCCATCGAGGTTAAAACTGTAACCTGTAGGCATAACGAAAGCAACTATTTTACGAGGCACCCCAAATTCTTCCATGCGCTCCATGGCAACCGGCAAAGCCGACTCGGAGCTGGTTGTAGCAAATGCAATAGCAACTGGCTCGGAAATAGCTTTGATAAATTTGCGAACAGGAATTTTAAGTAACCAGGCAATAGGAAGCAGCACGCCCACAAGAAACACAATTAGGGATACATAGAGTGTGGCAAGCAACTTAAACAAGTTCACAAATATATCGAGACCCATGTGCCCTATACTATAAGCAATAGCAGCAAATACAGCAAATGGCGCAAAAAACATGATGATGGACGTGAACTTAAACATGGTTTCCGAGAGGGCTTCAGCGAAGGTAATCATCGGCCTTTTAAATTTGTCTTTGAGCATGGCCACCGCAATTCCAAAAATAATGCTGAACACAACAATCTGTAAAACCTGCCCATCGTATATCGCTTTTGCAATATTCTCAGGAAAAACATGAAGAATAATTTCACTACCCTTTTGAGCTGTTACTGTAGGTAGATCTGCATGCGCCATACTTTTTGGAATGACTACCCCTAACCCGGCTTTGCTGATGTTAATAGCAAATAAGCCTATAAACAGCGCTATGGTCGATACAATTTCGAAGTACAAAAGTGATTTCCAACCCATCCGGCCAACTTGCTTCAGATCTGAATGGCCCGCAATACCGACAACAATAGTGGCAAAAAGCAGAGGAGCAATAATTGTTTTAATAAGCCTCAGGAAAATCTGGCTGATTATATTCAGGTTAACAGCAATATCCGGAAAGTCAAACCCAAATTCGGTACCCAGAATCATGCTGATAAGGATCCAGGTGGTAAGCGATCTTTTCATTGCCGCATAACCGATCAAGACGAGAAGAAAACTCCAGCGGGAAATGATAAGTACATTTTGTGGAATACTAAGCACAGTGTAGTGATTGACAATAGTCATTAACGAAACCACAAAAAGCAATGCCAACATAGAAATGAAATATGCTGTTGGTATTTTTCTTTTTGCAGTCTGATTTACCTGATTGGAGGTATTGGTTGGGTTTGTTGTCAAGGTGCTTGTATTTATGGGTTATGCATGACAAAAATAGCAAATTAGTCGAACCAGCAATTGGAAATCGTGGATGACCAATGAAATCAAAACATGAAAATATCTGGATCTTAAGCAGTAATTTTTAAGCCAAATCTGGATTCTTCAGATAAAAAATGAGTTAATAGTTATATAGTTGGGTCAATTGGGTTATTCTTTTTCTGATCGTAAAGCATCATTATTCACTAATATTGTTCTTATCCTTTTGAAATAGAAAAATCGAATTAAACCCTTATGGAATGAGACTTCTGATTCAAAGATTTCTTTTGCTATGCATCCTCACTGTTGTCTCCACTTTTATGAGTCAGGCGCAAAATCAAGCCTTAAACTCTGACATTATTGCCTTTTCAAAAGAGAAAGGAACTATAACCTTAGTTGCAGATGGCAAAGCATTACCGATTGTTATCAGCGCAAAGGAATATCCGGGAGTTATTCGTATCACCAAACTATTTCAGGACGATATCGCAAAGGTCACTTCGGTAAAACCTGAATTAAGTATTGGCGAATTGCCAAAATCAGAATCCGTAATTATTGCAGGAACTTTGGGTAAAAGCGAACTGATTGATCAATTGGTTGCTTCAGGAAAGCTGAATGTTTCAGATTTAAAAGGTAAATGGGAAACTTCGCTTATTCAGGTGGTCGAGAATCCTTTCCCTGGAATCAAACACGCATTGGTTATTGCCGGAAGCGACAAACGGGGAACGATCTTTGGTATGTTCGACTTGTCGCGCCAAATGGGTATTTCGCCCTGGAACTTTTGGGCCGATGTGCCTGCAAAAAAACATCCGGAATTGTATATCCGGGCAGGCCGCTACCTTTCCGGAGAACCCAAAGTAAAATACCGTGGCATTTTCCTGAATGATGAAGAGCCTGCACTTGGGCGTTGGGCTGTCAAGAATTACGGCGGATTTAATCACCAGTTTTACGAAAAAGTGTTTGAGCTGATTCTTCGCCTGAAGGGAAATTACCTTTGGCCAGCCATGTGGTGGGCCAGTTTCAATACCGATGATCCTGTTAATCCTGAATTAGCCGAAGAAATGGGTATTGTGATGAGCACCACTCACCACGAACCCATGATGCGCGCTCATGCAGAGTGGAAGAAAAAACGAGGAGCTGCATGGAACTATGAAACCAATAAAGATTCACTTCAGAAATTCTGGAAAGAAGGGATTGATCGCATGAAAAACCACGAAAGTATTGTTTCAATGGGGATGCGCGGCGATGGCGACATGGCCATGACTGCCGAAACAAACATTGCTTTACTGGAACGGATTGTGGCCGATCAACGAAAGATTATTGAAAATGTGACTGGCAAGCCAGCTTCGGAAACGCCGCAATTGTGGGCACTTTACAAAGAAGTTCAGGATTATTACGACAATGGAATGCGCGTTCCGGATGATGTGACGTTGCTATTGTGTGACGACAACTGGGGAAATATCCGCAAGTTGCCGCGCCCGGACGATAAACCGCGTGCCGGCGGATACGGCATTTATTACCATTTCGATTACGTAGGCGGACCGCGCAATTACAAGTGGCTGAATACTTGTCCGCTTCCGGCGGTATGGGAGCAAATGAACATGGCTTACACGCATGGTGTCGATCGAATTTGGCTGGTGAATGTGGGCGACCTTAAACCGGTTGAACTGCCCATTTCATTTTTTCTCGATTATGCATGGAATCCCGATCAGTGGCCCAAAGAACGACTTCCGGAGTACACCAGAAACTGGGCTGCCGAGCAATTTGGCAGCGAACATGCTCCTGAAATTGCCCGAATGCTCGATTTGTACACTAAATACAATGGCCGCCGGAAACCCGAATTACTTTCCCCGGAAACCTACAGTCTGACCAATTTTCAGGAATTTGAACGGGTAGTGGAAGAGTATAACCAACTGGCCCGCGAAGCTGAGGCCCTGAATGAAAAAATTCCTTCCGCTCAAAAAGATGCTTTTTACCAACTGCTTTTGCACCCCATCACAGCTTGTGCCAACCTAAACGAACTGTATCTGACGGTGGCAAAAAACCGTCAGGCTGCGGCACAGGGTCGGGCAATCGCCAACGACTGGGCGGAAAAAGCGAGGCAACTCTATCAGAAGGATGCCGACATCACCGATTATTACCATACCAAACTGGCCAATGGGAAATGGAATCTTATGATGGCCCAAACGCACATTGGCTACACCTACTGGCAGCAACCCGAAAAAAATTCAATGCCTGAAGTGAAAGAAATCAGTTTGCCGGATAATGCTGAAATGGGCGTTTCCATTGAAGGTTCAGGCGAATTCAGTACTGAAGGAATGTTTCCGATGAGCTTGCCGGAAATGGATATTCTATCGAAACAATCAGGTTACATCGATCTCTTTAACCGCGGAAAACAGTCGTTTGATTACCAGATTTCAACTGATCAAACTTGGCTAAAAACAGAACCGGCTACAGGTAAAATTGATAAAGAACAACGCGTTTGGCTTTCGGCCGACTGGAGCAAAGTTCCGGAAGGGAAACACGAAGTTCTCCTAAAAATCAGGCAATCCGGCAGAGAGATTTTAGTTAAGGTCCCGGTATTCAAACCAAACCCAGCTGAATTAAAAGGATTCAAAGGTTTTGTTGAAAGCAATGGATTTGTTTCAATCGAAGCTGAACATTTTTCACGAAATATTCCGGCAAACAATATGAAATGGGAAGTGATTCCTGGACTTGGACGAACATTCTCCGGAATGAAAGTTTTCCCGGTGACAGCTAAGTCACAGGTTCCGGGTAAAAGCAGTCCATGTCTGGAATACGACGTCTATTTCTTTCAGGGTGGAAAGGTTGACATAAACCTGTATCTGTCGCCCACGCTCAACTATTTCAACGATGGCGGAACCGAACTTGCTGTTTCGTTTGATAATGATACCCCGATAATCCTGAACATGAACAAAGACAATCAATTGAAGACTTGGGAAAGTTGGGTAAGCAACAACATCAATCAGGTAGTTTCGACCCATCGGCTCGATAACCCAGGCAAGCACACCTTAAAAATCTGGATGGTCGATCCGGGAGTGGTGCTACAAAGGGTAATTATCGATTGTGGTGGATTAAAATCAACCTATTTAGGTTCATTGGAATCGACCAAAATAAAGTGATTTCGATTGGATAGGAATGGCTGACTACCCTTCCCTGTATTGTGTAGGGGTTTTTCCGGTGATTTTTTTAAAGGCCAGATTAAATGCGCCTTTGGTGTTAAATCCCGATTCGTACATGATCTCGAAAATGGGTTTTTCCTTATAGTCGAGCAACAATTGGCAGGCGTGTTTAACCCGGAGTGAATTAAGGTAGTCATTCACATTTCGCTGGAGTATCGTATTAATGGCCTGCGAAATATTACGTTCTTTCTCATTGAGTTCAAATGCAATTTGCTGAAGCGTCAGTTCAGGCTCGAGGAACATTTTCTTTCCAGCCATCAGTTCTTCAATCCGTTTCATCAACAGTTGCATTTCGGTATTAGGCAGTTGGAGTGGTTTGGGTTTTACCTCATCACTGAAGTTTTTATTGGTAATTGTATGGTAAAAAATGGCAAAGAAAAACAGGAAGAAATAGGATATACTCACCAGATTAATTACTGAAGCTGTTGGGCTTTTCATTAAAACGGATACAGTGATAGCAATTCCGCTAAAACAAGCAAGTGCATAACCATACACAATAAATCGCAACCATCTGATTTCAATTCCCAATGAAGGACTATTCTGTTGAAGATTTCTGTTCTTTTCAATGTGTAACAAGGATTTGATCATCAGAAAATTATAAACTAGGTACTGTACTTTTACCAAAAGATCGACAGCGAGAGTTGAATTACTAAGAAATGTATTCGGCTGGTATAAATTCTCCCAGATATAGCTATTGCCTTGAGTAATCCAAATGATCAGGGAGAAGAGCAGAAACGAAAAAAAAGGAATGAAATGAATCAGATATTTTTTCTTCAACTTAAAATCAGAAGAAAAACAGTAACAAACGTAAAAATAAAACAAGGGAACCCACAAGCAGTACAAGGGTTTGTAGATGAAGTGCAGTACCGGAAACCGATCAAAAAAATCTGATCCAGCCGAAAGTGTAAGGCTATTTAATCCATTGGTCAGAACTTCTACTGATGCATAAATGGCCAGCATGAGGCTTCGCGGGTGTTTTCGTCCCTTGTGAAACAACAGCAGGGTTAACACCAGCATAGTGTACATGATCAGCAGATGAACCGTCTTCTCCATAAATTCTGAAACATATCGTAAAGGCGTAAAAGTAGCGAAATATAAATGTCAAAAATGGAAAAAATGGTCTGCAAAATGGTCTAAAATCGTGTTTCAGTACTTTCAACCTGTATTTTGGTTGTAATTTTATAGCTATTCTTAACTTTCAATGATGAACCAGACTTTGAAAATATTTTTCAGCCTCCTTTCCCTGATTTTCCTGATTCCACAGATTGCATTTAGTGAGGTGCGTCTGCCCAAATTAGTGAGCGACGGAATGGTTCTTCAGCGCGAAATCCCTGTAAAAATATGGGGCTGGGCAAGTGCCGGTGAAAAGGTTTCAATTCACTTCAACAGCAAGTCATTCGATACGGTAACATCTTCTGACGGCAAATGGCTAATTACCCTTCCGGCACAAAAAGCTGGTGGTCCGTTCGAATTGGAAATTGCAGGTAGCAATCAGATCAAACTAAAAAATATTCTCTTTGGCGATGTATGGCTTTGTTCAGGCCAGTCGAACATGGAAACTCCAATGAGTCGTGTGGCTCCGCTTCACGGTCCTGAAATTGAAACAAGTGCGAATCCAAAAATCCGTTTATTTCAGGTTCCGGTTCGCTGGAATTATACTAACCCGCAGCAAGACATTCAGGGCGGAAAATGGGAAGAAGCTAATCCTCAAAGCATTTTGAAATATTCGGCTGTGGGCTATTTCTTTGCCCGCGACATCTACGAAAAATATCAGGTTCCGGTGGGGATAATTCAATGTGCTGCCGGTGGTTCATCTGCCGAAAGCTGGATCAGCCAAGAATCACTAGAAGCCTTCCCCGAACAATACAAAATCGCTAAGCAGCTTTCCGATACCACTTACCTAAAAAATCTGCTTGCTTCAGAACAGGCTGCACAAGGGAAATGGTTCTATGAACTGGGCAAAAGTGATCTTGGAAGAAAAACTACTCCCTGGTTCAACCCATCAGTCGACGATTCTTCATGGTCAATTTATCAGCTTCCTTCTTCGTTTTCTGAAGTCGGAATAGATTTCAAAAATGGAGTAGTATGGTTCCGGAAAGACATCGACTTACCCGAAAATTGCTCAGGGAAACATGCGCTTCTTGAACTTGGGCGTATTGTCGACAGCGATTCAGTTTTCATAAACGGGAAATTTGTAGGTACAACAGGCTACCAATACCCTCCACGCCGCTATACTGTTGCTCCAGGAATATTGAAGGCTGGCAAAAACAACATTACTGTTCGGGTAGTCAGCCAATCGTTTAGCGGAGCTTTTATCAAAGAAAAACCGTATCAATTGACCGTTGATGGTCAGATTTTCGATCTGAAAGGAAGCTGGAAATACAACATTGGGGCGAAATGCGGCCCCAGCCCAACTGCTACTTTCTTCCCGGGAAAACCACTCGGATTGTACAATGCGATGCTTTCGCCCATAGTAAATTACACCCTGAGAGGGATGGTTTGGTACCAGGGCGAATCAAATGCTGAACGCGCTCTCGAATACAAAACAGTCCTTTCTACTTTGATTGGCGAATGGCGCGTACTCTGGGGACAAGGTAACCTGCCGTTCCTTTTTGTTCAGCTTCCCGACTTTATGGAACCGAGAAACGAACCTTCAGAAGGTGGATGGGCAACGCTTCGTAACCAGCAATTGAAAACACTTTCGGTACCCAACACAGCCATGGCAGTTACCATCGGATTGGGAGAAAAGAACGACATTCATCCGCTCCGGAAAAAAGAAGTTGGACAGCGGCTTGCCCTTGCTGCTGAAAAGATTGCATACGGAGACAAGAAAGTGGTGGCATCTGGTCCGGCATACCAGTCGATGAAAGTGAAAGACAACAAAGTAGAACTGACTTTTTCTGATTTCGGAAGCGGACTGACCACCAATGAGGACAAGGAACTGAAACACTTTGCCATTGCCGGAGCCGACAAGAAGTTTGTGTGGGCAAAAGCTGAAATTAAAGGAAACAAAATAGTTGTATGGAACGATGCCGTTTCAAAACCAGTGGTTGTTCGCTATGCCTGGGCAGATAATCCTGCCGGAGCCAATCTGTACAACAAAGAAGGATTGCCCGCTTCTCCTTTTACAACTGAACCTTGATAAACTGAATAGTATCGAAAATGAAAAACAAGAATATATTTTTCCTGATAAGCTTAGTCGGCCTTCTTGCAGTGACAACTTCATTTGCCCAATCCGGAAAATCTGGACGGGAGCGTATTTCAATCAATGAAGATTGGAGTTTTTTCAAATACGAATCGCCAGCAAAAGCCGACAAACTGATTTACGATGTCAGGCCTGAAATTACCGATTTGACTGAAAATAAGGTAGCCGATGCCAAACCAACCGAAGCGGTTGAAGTTGCAGCCAAACAGGAAGTATTAAAACCATGGATTCTTCCTTCAGGAAATAATTTTATCAACGATCCTGCAAAACGGCATGTTCGTCCGGAAGGAAACCCGGGTGGCGATTTCCCATTTGTTCAGAATAATTTCAATGATCGTTCGTGGGAAAAAGTTAACCTGCCTCACGACTGGGCGATAAAAGGTCCGTTTCAGAAAGGACCGAATCCTGAAGTTGGCGGTGGCATGGGCCGTTTGCCGGTTAACGGAGTGGCCTGGTACAGGAAAAAATTAGAGATTCCGGCTACAGATTCCGGCAAATCCATCTTTCTCGATATTGATGGCGCCATGTCGTATGCTATGGTTTGGCTGAACGGCCAACTCGTTGGAGGCTGGCCCTATGGCTACAATTCATTTCGATTAAACTTGACTCCGTTCATCAAATTCGGCAGTGATAATCAATTGGCCATCCGCATAGACAATCCCAACCATTCTGCCCGTTGGTATCCCGGTGCAGGACTTTATCGCAATGTTTGGCTGACTAAAACCAACCCGATCCATGTTGGTCAGTGGGGAACTTATGTAACCACCAAAGCTGTTTCGAAGGAATCGGCTACCATCAATCTGGCTGTAAATCTCGATAACGATTCAAAAACAGATGCAGCAATTGAGGTCTCAACCCAAGTTTATTCACTTGATGCGAAAGGAAACAAATCGGGTAAAGCGGTTGGTCAATTCTCAACGCTGAGTTCAAAAGTTGTTTCCCCCGGAAGTACAAAGCTTGAAAATTCTCTCACGATCAAAAACCCGAAACTTTGGGGACCGCCACCCGCTCAGCAACCCAATCTTTATGTAGCGGTGACCACTTTGCTTCAGAATGGCAAAATAATCGACACTTACGAAACCCGGTTTGGAATTAGATCAGTAGAATTTAATCCCGATAAAGGAATCATTGTCAACGGGGAACACATTAAAATACAAGGGGTCAACCAGCACCACGATCTGGGCGCTTTGGGTTCGGCATTCAATACCCGCGCTGCCGAACGCCAACTGGAGATTTTACGCGAAATGGGTTGCAATGCCATCCGGTTTGCGCACAATCCTCCCGCACCGGAATTACTTGAACTTACCGACCGAATGGGTTTTCTGGTGATCGATGAGATTTTCGATTCGTGGGAACGGAAAAAAACGCCGCACGATTTTCACCTGATTTTCCCCGATTGGTCGGAAGCCGATACGCGTGCTTTTATCCGTCGCGACCGAAATTGTCCTTCAGTAATAATCTGGAGTTTTGGCAATGAAGTGGGCGAACAATACACCGACAAAGAAGGAGCAGCGGTAGCAAAACGATTACACGTTTTTGTGAAGGAAGAAGACCCGACGCGACCAACCAGCCTTGCCATGAATTTTGCAAAACCGGATATGCCTTTACCACAGGTTCCCGACCTCATTGGCCTGAATTATCAGGGCGAAGGGATTCGCACTGCTCCTGAATTTGAAGGAACCGATCGTATCCGCACATTCGCGCAATACGATGCTTTCCATGCGAAATTCCCCAATAAAGTAATTCTCAGCGCCGAAACCGCTTCCGCATTCAGTAGCCGCGGTATTTACCTGTTCCCCGTTTCGAAAGAGAACAGTGCACCGGTGCGCGACGGCCGCGGCGGCGACTCAAAAATTTTCCAGGTTAGTTCGTACGAACTTCATGCAGTAGATTTTGGCTCTTCCGCCGACAAGGTTTTTGGCTCACTCGATCAGCATCCTTTTGTGGCTGGCGAGTTTGTCTGGAATGGTTTTGATTACATCGGCGAACCTACCCCTTATTACGAAGCCCGAAGTTCTTATTCCGGAATAATCGATCTGGCAGGTTTCAAAAAAGACCGGTTTTTTCTCTATCAATCGCGCTGGCGTGCAGAACTTCCCATGGCTCATATTCTGCCACACTGGAATTGGGCTGAACGCGTTGGAGAAGTCACTCCTGTGCATGTGTTTACTTCGGGCGACGAAGCCGAATTGTTCCTGAATGGTAAATCATTGGGGAAAAGGAAAAAAGGAGTATACGAATACCGTTTGCGTTGGGACGATGTGAAATACGAACCGGGCGAATTGAAGGTAATTGCGTATAAAAACGGACAAAAGTGGGCCGAAGAAGTTGTGAAAACTACTGGAGAAGCGTCGCAGCTTCAGGCCACAGCCGACCGCAGCCAAATTTTTGCTGACGGGAAAGACTTGGCTTTCATTAACGTGAAAATAGCTGATAAAGATGGCTTAACAGTTCCGCGATCAAACAACCGCATTGAATTCAGTATTGAAGGACCGGGCGAAATTGTGGCCACCGATAACGGCGATTCGTATAACCTGGAATCATTTGCCTCTCACCAGAGTGAAGCCTTTAACGGACTGGCATTGGTGATTGTTCGGTCGAAAGCCGGAGAAAAAGGTATACTAACCGTTACCGCAAAATCAACTGATCTAAAAGAGGTTAAGCTTAAGATTCAGAGTAAATAAATTTTAAACAAATTCTTAATTGATGAAGATGCTGAAAATACAGTCAAGATTACTTTTATTGGTAGGATTGCTTTTAATAAGCACAAACATATTTTCTCAGGATCCGAAATTTTACATCTACCTGTGTTTTGGGCAGTCGAACATGGAGGGTGCCGGTACAATTGAAAACGTTGATAAAACGGTTGACAGTCGGTTTAAAGTTATGGGATCAGTTGATTGCTCCAACCTGGGAAGGACAAAAGGGAAATGGTATACCGCTGTTCCTCCGCTGACCCGCTGCTGGACAGGTCTTTCCCCTGTCGATTATTTTGGCAGATCAATGATTGCAAACCTTCCGGCAGATATTAAAGTGGGTGTTATCAATGTTTCTGTTGGTGGCTGCAAAATTGAACTGTTCGACAAAGTGAATTATACATCCTATCTTTCAACAGTTACCGAAGACTGGTTCAAGAACATCGTTGCCGAATACAGCGGAAACCCCTACGCACGTTTGGTTGAGATGGCTAAACTGGCTCAGAAAGATGGAGTAATTAAGGGTATTTTGCTGCATCAGGGTGAGTCGAATACCGGTGACAGCCAATGGCCAACCAAGGTAAAGGGAGTTTACAACAACCTGATAACCGATCTTGGTCTTGACGCCACTAAAGTGCCTTTGCTTGCCGGTGAAGTGGTGAATGCTGATCAGGGAGGTGTTTGTGCCAGCATGAATACCATTATCGCCAAATTACCTCAAACAATTTCCAACTCATACGTCATCTCATCGAGCAAATGTACCGATCAGGCAGATAATCTGCATTTCAACTCGGCAGGTTACCGGAAATTTGGAACGCGGTATGGCATTAAGATGCTTTCGTTATTGGGTTATGAAGTAGCTGAACCTCAGGATCCGATTGATCCGGTTACTCCTCCTGATCCGAAAGGAACCGAATCGTTCTGGTTTGAAGCTGAGCGTTTTGTAACACCAACAGTTGGTATCAATTTTAACGTAGTAACCAATGTTCTCGCGTCAAATGAAAAATATATCACCGTACAGGCCGGAGTTCAAGCTCTTGTTACAGCACCTTCGGTCAGTACCGGACAAATCTCCATTCCTTTTACAGCAACCAAGGATACTACCTACAACCTGTATACCCGAATAAACTGTCCAACTGCCGATGATAATTCTTTCTGGTTAAAACTGGACAATGGCGGCTTTGTCGCAGTTGACGGGTTAACAACAAGCGGATGGGCATGGATAAAAATTACCAGTTTTTTCCTGACAAAGGGCCAGCATAAAATTACCATTGGTTATCGCGAAGATGGCGCTATGCTCGATAAAATTTGTATTTCAAGTTATGGTACTCCTCCGACAGGCTTTGGTGAAAAAGATGCAATAGCAGTTGGCCTAAATTCTTTAGATGACAGTGATGGCTATACATTGGAACAAAACTTTCCAAATCCTTTTTGCGGGAAAACAAATATCTCATTTGAGATTCCAAATAATGCATTCGTTTCACTGAAAGTATACAACTTGCTTGGTACTGAAATCGAAGAGCTGGCAGGAAGGGAATATTCTTCAGGAAAGCATAGTGTAGAATTTGACATGAAAAATATGTCCAAAGGAATTTACATCTATACTATTAAGGTGGGCAAGTTTTCAGCAAGCCAAAAAATGATCATTCAGGGAAAATAGCAATTGAAATGAGAACCCAAATTAAGTGTAACCCAGTCAATATGAACAAATTTTTTTCTACGATATTCTTGCTTTTGCTTGTTTGTTTTGCTCATGGGCAAAAACAAATTGCGGTGAAGGCCAGCATTAAAAAGCAGACCATTGATGGTTTTGGAGGTTCAATTGCATACTACGAAAACTGGGTGGTATCACACCCCAAACGTTCCATGATTTACGATTACCTGTTTCGCGATTTAGGCTTAAGCATTTTGCGCTCACGAAATATGTACATGAATGAAGGAGGAACCAATACCGGAGTGAATGACACCAAAACGATTATTTCGGAAGGAAAGAAAAGAAGTTCTTTCGACATTATGATGTCGTCGTGGTCGCCTCCCGGCAAATACAAAAGCAACGGGAAACCTGCCAACGACGAAACCATGGCCACACTGGCAACTGATGCAACTGGAAATTTCGTTTATGGCGATTTTGCCAAATGGTGGTACAAATCTTTGGTCGACTATAAAGCAAAAGGAATCGACATCAAATACATTAGTATACAAAACGAACCCAACTGGAACCCGGGCTACGAAGGTTGCATTTTTATGCCCAATGAACAAACGGTATTCGATAAAAAGTTGGAAATCAATGTAAAAGTGGCGTCGTATACCAAAGCGTTTAATGCTGTTTACGATACAATTGCCAAATACAAATCGACCCTGAATATCAATCCCAAAATGATTGGGCCTGAAGTTCTGGGTATCGAAAATGCCTGGTCGGGACGCCCGGGCGATTACACCAAAACCATGGATATGACCAAGTGTTATGCCGTTGCTCATCATTTATACACCGGCACCGATCCCGCAACTATGGTTACCAACATGACCATTTTAAACAATTCATATCCCTCTGTTGCTAAAATGCAAACCGAATACAGCGATAAGGATTGGTTTACACTGTCGCAAATTATCCACAATTCACTGGTGTACGAAAATGTTTCAGCCTACCTGGTTTGGGAAATAATCTGGCCCGGCAGCGACTTCATTGACATGGAAAACCCTTGGACTTCGGGATCGTGGGTCAATACCAATGGCTTTAAAGTTGGAACAAAATATTATATGTTCAAACAATACGCCAACTTCATCAAACCAGGTTATCGCAGGGTCGAAACTTCAGGAGGAACCAGTTTGCTCAAAGTCTCGGCTTACCTTAGTTCCGATGCACAAAAGATGAGTATCGTGGCCATCAATACGGCAACAACAAAAGATTCGATAGCCGTTTCTACTCCTGATTATACTGTTTTATCAGGAAGTATTTACAGGACTTCGGATACTGAAAAATGCATCTTATCGGGTACCTATGCAGGTAAAAATATTGTCCTTCCACCCAAATCGATTACAACCATTGCCTTGCAGGTAGCATCTCAAATTTCCGGAGTACCGACAAATCTAAAGGAAGAAAACCATGTTCTGGCGTTTCCAAATCCATTTAGCACGGAGTTTACATTGAACTTAAAGAATTTCAGTGTCCCTACTGTAGTCGAAGTATCAAATCTGTCAGGACAGATTCTTTATCATGAAAAAATCGAAAATATTACTTCCGGAAAAATTGGTTCAGAACTACCGGCAGGAATGTATATTCTTGGAATTACCGATGGGAAAAAACGTATAACAACTAAAATAATAAAACGATAAGATATGAATCGATTTCATATTGATTCAAAGTGAAAATAAAAAAAAATTATCGACATATGAAAAAATTAAGACTATTCCTATTGCTCTTTGCGCTGGCATCGGTATGTATTGCACAAAATCCTTCCAGCTCAACTACTTCAACCATTTGCAACCCCATCAATCTGAGTTACCGGTTTTGTCTCGATGCTCCATCGCGGCGCGAGGCGGCCGACCCGACCATGGTCACTTTTAAAGGCGAATATTACCTTTTTGCATCCAAATCCGGAGGATATTTTCACTCAACCGACCTGATCAATTGGGATTTAATTACAACCAACGACCTTCCATTAGAAGACTACGCGCCAACGGTTGTCGAAATGAAAGGCGAACTGTACTTTATGGCTTCAAAGAACGATCCGCCGCTGAAAATCTATAAAACTGCTGATCCCAAGTCAGGAAAATGGGAAGTTGCCAACGCCGCTTTCCCGATTGGCATGACCGATCCCGATTTGTTCGTTGACGATGACGGTCGTTTGTATTTTTATTACGGCTGTTCCAATGTAAACCCGATTTATGCAGTTGAACTCGATACCAAAACGCTCAATCCGATTGGGAAACCAGTAGCTGTGATCAGCAGCGACAAGAAAAATTACGGTTGGGAACGCTCGGGCGATTACAATGAGGTTGGTAATGATCCATGGATCGAAGGAGCCTGGATGACTAAACAAGATGGAAAATTTTACCTGCAATATGCCGGTCCGGGAACTGAATTCAAAAGTTATGGCGACGGCGTTTATGTTTCCGACAAACCACTTGGCCCGTTTAAACTGGCAACTCATAACCCATTTTCCTATAAACCAGAAGGTTTCATTGCCGGCGCAGGTCACAGCAGTACATTTCAGGATAAATACGGGAACTACTGGCACGTAGCCACAATGTCCATTTCGGTAAAACACATGTTCGAGCGCCGTTTGGGTCTATTCCCAACTTTCTTTGATAAAGATGGTGAGATGGTTACCTATACCGCATTTGGTGATTTCCCGTTTAAAATGCCAACAAAGAAAATTTCTGGACCGGAAGAATTGTTCCCCAACTGGATGTTGCTTTCGTACAACAAACCGGTTGAAGTTTCTTCGGAGTTAGCCGATCATCCTAAAAAGTACGCTGCCGATGAGGAAATTCGCACCTTCTGGAGCGCCAAAACAGGAAATAAGGGCGAGTGGATCAGCATGGATTTGCAAACGGAATGCGCATTGAATGCCATCCAGATTAATTATGCAGAGAATGAAACCAAAATAAGGGGCCGTCAACCGAATATCTATTATCAGTACCTGTTGGAGTATTCAAGCGATGGCAAAATTTGGAAAACGCTGACCGATAAAACGCAGAACAAAACCGATGTTCCGCACGACTACATCGAGTTGGCCAAACCAGTTAAAGCACGGTACATCAAATTGACGAATTACCACATGGCCGATGGCACATTTGCTTTGGCTGGTCTGCGTGTTTTCGGAAAGGGCGGTGGAAAATCACCTTCTGAAGTAAAAAGTTTAAGCCTGAAACGTCAGGAAAACGACCGTTGCATTGTCAATTTAAGCTGGCCAAAAATTCCGGGAGCTATTGGATACAACATCCGTTACGGAACCAGCAAAGACAAATTGTATCAGAATTACCAGGTGCTTGGAACCGAACTAGTAACTATCCGGAGTTTAAATGCCCAGCAGAAATATTATTTCACGGTTGATGCTTTCAATGGAAATGGCATTACCAAAGGCACAAGCATAATCGAATTGAAATGAGTAAAATACTGATATATATATTGCTCAGCATCGTCTTTCTGCTTTCATCAAATTTGAGCGGAAATTCGCAGGTGCTGTATGTTGGTGCCAATTACCATCCGCACGACGATAAAAATCCGGATAAGATTAAAAAGGATATTGAGCTGATGAAAGCTGCCGGGTTTACCTGTGTTCGGCTGGGACATCTGGCGTGGGACAGCTACGAACCTTCGGAAGGGAAATTCGACTTTGAGTGGTTCGATCTGGTAATGGATGAAATGAACAAGGCCGGAATCAAGGTTATTTTAGATATTGCCATTCGTCCGGCACCCATCTGGCTGCACCACAAATTTCCGTCGATCGACATCATGGATGCCAGCGGCGATGTGCTTTATCCCAACCACCGCTATATGGAAGATATTGGCGACCCGAATTACCAGTACTATGCCCTACGGTTTACCGAAGCGATCTCAAAACGATATGCCAATCATCCGGCTTTACTGGCTTTCGGGATTGACAACGAATCGGGCGATGGCCGGATTTCCTATTCCGAAACGGCGCGTCAGCGGTTCATCGCATGGTTAAAAGCGAAATATACCAATCTCGAAAACCTGAATAAAGCCTGGGCAACCCAACGCTGGTCGCGAAAACTGAATCAGTTCGAAGAAGTTGGATTTCCGGTGGCTAGCCATGCAACAGATGTGCCCGAACGAATGCTTGATTTCCGTCGCTTTGTTTCGGATGAGGTGAACCAGTTTCTCCTGAAAGTGATCGACAAAGTGAACATCAATGCGCCCCAAGCTTTAACCAATACCAATGCATGGTATTACAGCGCGCTGAAGTATTTCGATTATTCGCAAATTGCTTACTCCGGAAAAATGACACGCGAAGGTTGCGGCTTCTATCCCGGCACAACACTCACCACCAACTGGGGTGTGATGAATGCCTTGTTTGGAATTTCCCGGATTCAGTTTGAGAGTACAAATCCTTTCTGGTGCAGCGAATTTACCACCATGACAGCCGTTCCGAATGCCATCAGGAAACAGGCATATTCAACTTTATTCTATGGAAACCAGATGGTTTGTGGCTGGACCTGGCAAAGCATGCATGCCGGTGAAGAACAATATCTGGAAGGTTTGATCGACTGGGACGGCTTTCCAAACCGCAAATATGATGAATACCGCAAGATAGCTGCTGAATTTAAAAAGATAGAGAAATATTTTCCGTATCAGCTTCAGGCAGAAGTTGGGTTAGCTTTCTCATTCCCCAGCCAGATTGCAAGCAGCTATTTTCCTGAACAGCACGACAATCAGTTGCAGGCCTGTTTCGATTTGTTCTACTGGCGCAACATGGATGCCCGGATCGTTGAAATCAGCAGAAGCGCATTGAACTACAAAATTCTGTTTGTTCCCGGAGTGGCAGTGATGGATGAAGCGACAGCCAGCAAAATCCGCGACTTTGTGAAAAACGGCGGAACGGTAATCATGACCAGCAATTCCGCCATTGTTGACGAATCGGGGCAAGTCTTTGCCACCACACGGCCTGGTCGCTTAAGCGATGTATTTGGCATCCGGATAGGAAGTTACGAGGAAACGGAAATGATGAATGAAGTGTCGCGGAAATCATACAAAGGAAAAAAGCTGGAGTTTACTTATAAAGGAAAAGCCATTCAAACTGAATCTGCAAGATTTGATATCCTTGAGCCGAAAGGAGCCGAAGTTATCGGGAGTTTAACCAGCCTCGACAAGGATTATCCGATCATGACCGTGAATAAATATGGTAAAGGCCGGGCAATTTATGTAGGTCTTCCAGCGAAGGGCGAAGTATTAAATCCTTTGCTCGATGAATTGATCGAAGAACTGGGCATCAAAAAGGGACCTGAAGTGCCTTCAGGAGTGATGGCTCGGCAAATCGACAAAAATCATTTCCTGTACCTGAATGTCAGCGGCGAACAGAAAGAGATTCCTGTGAAAGGAAATTCCCGTAGTATACTTTTTGACAAGGATTATACTGGCAATTTCAAGCTATCACCTTTTGAACCTGAATTTATTGAAATCAAATAACCTAATAAAGAATGAAAAAATATACGCTGTTTATTGCAGCTGTCTTCGTAACAGTTAGCCTCTGGGCTCAACAATATCCCTATCAAAATCCAAAATTGAGTTCCGAAGAGCGGGCAAAAGATTTGATATCGCGCCTGACTCTGGAAGAAAAAGCCATCCTGATGTGCGACATATCTGAAGCAATCCCGCATCTTGGAATCAAAAAGTTCAATTGGTGGAGCGAAGCTTTGCACGGCTTGGCCAACAATGGAAATGTTACCGTTTTTCCTGAACCTGTTGGCATGGCTGCCTCGTTCGACGATGCGCTTCTTTATCGGATTTTCGATGCGGTGTCGGACGAAACACGCGCCAAATATAATGAAGCAATGGCTAAGGGTCAGGAAAATAAGCGTTTTTTGAGTCTATCGGTTTGGACGCCCAATGTCAATATTTTCCGCGATCCACGCTGGGGACGCGGACAGGAAACCTACGGCGAAGATCCGTACCTGACTTCGCGCATGGGTGTTCAGGTGGTGAAAGGCCTGCAAGGCCCTGCCGATGCAAAATACCGGAAATTACTGGCCTGCGCCAAACATTACGCGGTGCATTCGGGTCCGGAATGGAGTCGCCACCAGCTCAACCTGAACAATGTCGATCCGCGCGATTTGAATGAAACGTATCTCCCGGCTTTTAAATCGTTGGTTCAGGATGCTGATGTTCGCGAAGTGATGTGTGCTTACCAACGTTTGGACGATGAACCTTGTTGTGGCAACTCGCAGCTTTTGCAGCGGATTCTTCGGGAAGATTGGGGTTTCAAATATTTGGTAGTTTCCGATTGCGGAGCGATTGGCGATTTTTATACCAGCCACAAAGTTTCTTCGGATGCAGTGCATGCAGCGTCGAAAGGCGTTTGGGCCGGAACCGATGTGGAATGCCAGTGGATAAACCACAATTACAAGAAACTACCCGAAGCAGTTGAAAAAGGCTTGATTACTGAAGCTGAAATAAACCGCCATGTGTTGCGTGTGCTGGAAGGCCGCTTCGAATTGGGTGAAATGGACGACGATGCCATCGTTCCCTATGCTCAAATTCTGATTTCAGTGGTGAACAACGAAGACCACCGGAAACTGGCGCTGGATATGGCCCGGGAATCGATGACGCTGCTTCAGAATAAAAACAATGTTCTGCCCCTGAAAAAATCGGGCAAAATTGCAGTTGTTGGTCCCAATGCCAACGATAAACCTATGCTTTGGGGAAATTACAACGGAACACCATTCAGCACCATCACCATTCTCGATGGCATAACTTCCAAGCTTTCGGCCAAAAATGTAGTCTACGACAAAGGCTGCGATTTGGTAGAGGACAAAGTGACCCAAAGTTATTTTGCGAATTGTTCAGTCGATGGCAAAAAGGGATTCAAAGCTACCTATTGGAACACCGCAGATCGTTCAGGCGATGTTGTGGCAACTACACAAATTACCGACCCTATAAAATTAACCACCGCCGGGCAACACGAGTTTGCTTCAGGAGTTAAACTGGAAGGTTTTTCGGCAAAATATGAAACCGAATTTGAAGCATCTAAAACCGAAGAGATCGTTTTCAAATGCGGCGCTACAGGATATTTTGAATTGTTTGTCAACGGCGAATCGGTGCGGAAATTCAACAACTGGAGAACGCTGATTTCGCGGATCCCATATAAAGTTGAGGCTGGCAAAAAGTACAAATTCGAAATGCGCTTTGCTCAGCTCAACAACTGGGAAGCCAATATCGAATTCAATTTTGGCAAGGAAGTGGATGTTGACTACACCGATTTGATCAGTAAGCTGAAGAGTACTGATGTCGTGGTGTTTGTTGGAGGTCTTTCTACTGTGCTCGAAGGCGAAGAAATGCCGGTAAATTATCCCGGATTTAAAGGCGGCGACCGCACGAACATTGACCTTCCTTCGGTTCAGCGAAATTGTCTGAAAGCCTTGAAGCAAGCAGGCAAGAAGGTGATTTTCGTAAATTGTTCAGGTTCTGCCATTGCTTTTACTCCTGAAACCGAAAGCTGCGATGCTATTCTTCAGGCATGGTACGCCGGCGAATCAGGCGGACAAGCAGTTGCCGATGTGCTTTTCGGCGATTACAATCCATCAGGAAAATTGCCAGTCACCTTCTACAAAAATTCTGATCAGCTGAAAGATTTTGAAGACTATTCTATGAAAGGCCGCACCTATCGGTTCATGAACGATGCGCTTTTCCCATTCGGTTATGGATTAAGTTACACCACATTCAAAATCGGGGACGCTAAACCTTGCAAGAAAGAGCTCAGGAAGGACGAAATCCTTGAACTGTCTATTCCTGTGTCAAATACTGGTAAACGAACCGGAACCGAAGTCGTTCAGGTTTATGTGAAGAAAGTGAATGATCCGGACGGCCCGATTAAAACGCTGAGAGGATTTAAAAAGATTGAAGTTGCTGCTGGCAAAACCGTTCCTGTTTCCATTGACCTTCCTCCATCTTCATTCGAATTCTATGATCGCAGCCAGCATAAAATGGCCGTTATTTCAGGTGAATATGAAGTTTATTATGGAACAAGTTCAGACAGCAAAGATTTGAAAATGACTAAAATTACAATACTTTAAACTAATCTAAACCAGAATGTTAAACCTAAATAAATCTCGAATTATGAAAAGCGTATTTAACAGGAAAAATATTGCGACCTTTTTGCTCATGGTTGCCCTAAGCGGCGGATATTGTTTTGCACAATCGCAATCAACAATCATCGAAGACTTCAAACCTTCTTCATTCAATCAACCCGGGAAAGAATTTCCGAAGGTGAATTCTGAAGGCCGTGTGCGTGTTCAAATTAAAGCACGCGATGCTCATAAAGTTCAGTTAGACATTAGTGCCGTAAAGTACGATTTAACCAAAGACACAAGTGGTGTTTGGACCGGAGAATCCGCTCCACAGGATGAAGGTTTTCACTACTATCAGCTTTGGGTTGACGGGGCTGCAGTTCCCGATCCTTCAAGTCTGTACTTTTATGGCGCCAGTCGCTGGGGAAGCGGTATCGAAATTCCAGCGAAAGATCAGGATTTCTATATCCTAAAAAATGTTCCGCACGGACAGGTCATAGAGTTGCCATATTTTTCAAAAAGCAATAACAGCATGCGTCGTTGTTTCATTTATACGCCTCCCGGCTATGACAAGGATGCAAAAAAGCGTTATCCTGTTCTTTATCTGCAACATGGTGGCGGCGAAAACGAAACCGGATGGTCAAGTCAGGGACATGCCAACCTCATTATGGATAATCTGATTGCTGAAGGGAAAGCCAAGCCATTTATTATTGTGATGGACAACGGTTCCTGGACTATGACGGGCCCACGCCCTGCTGATCGCAGCGCCGGAACCTGGCCACCCAAAGGTTGGGCTGATGGTTTTACAAAAACCCTTCTCGAAGATATAATTCCGATGATCGATGCCAACTATCGTACCCAGGCTGATCAACAGCACCGTGCCATGGCCGGACTTTCCATGGGTGGCATGCAAACCCGCGTGATTACTCTTGCTCATCCTGAAGTTTTCTCACATGTCGGAATTTTCAGCGGTGGAAGTATCACTACCGAGGACCTTGCAAATGCACCGGGATTTAAAGAAAAAAACAAACTGGTGTTTGTTAGCTACGGAAGCCGTGAACTCGAAAATCGCAGAACAGGCTTCGGTGGCGATCCAAAAGAAAACACTGATAAACTGAAAGAATTAGGAATTAATACCCATTTTTATGTTTCTCCGCAAACGGCCCACGAATGGCAAAGCTGGCGCCGTAGCCTGCACGAATTTGCACCACTTTTATTCACCAAATAAAATCATAAACATGAAAAAATATTCCATAATTCTAGTTTTAATAATAACCTTAGCTGGCTCACTGTGCTTTGCACAAACCAGCCAGCCAGCTATAACCGATGATTTCAAACCATCTACCCTGAATCAACCGGGTAAAGAATATCCGCAGGTAAACTCACAAGGTTATGCCCGGTTTAAAATTGAAGCGCCACAGGCACAAAGTGTGGTGGTGAGTTTGGGATTAGGCGGTACCAAAGGCGGTACTCCGCTCTCCAAAGGCGAAGATGGTTTTTGGACAGGTACTACTGCCGGACCAATGGACGAAGGCTTCCATTATTACCATGTTACCATTGATGGTGGTGTTTTTAACGATCCGGGTGCATTGAATTACTATGGTTCGGTGCGTTGGGAAAGCGGTATTGAAATACCTGCCCATGACCAGGACTTTTATGCACTGAAAGACGTTCCTCACGGATATGTGCAGCAGATACTTTTCCCATCAAAAAGCACCGGCACCTCGCGTAGGGCGTTTGTTTACACACCACCAACGTATGGCAAAGAAAAAAACAAACGTTACCCGGTTCTTTACCTGCAGCATGGCTGGGGCGAAGATGAAACAGCTTGGAGTAACCAGGGTCGTGCCAATCTAATCATGGACAACCTGATTGCCGAAGGAAAAATCAAGCCATTCATCATTGTGATGACCTACGGAATGACCAACGAGGTTCGATGGGGTCATATGAACGAGTTCAAAATTGAAAATTTCCAAACAGTTCTTGTTGATGAGTTGATTCCATATGTGGATGCCAATTTCAATACGATTGCCGATCAGCAACACCGCGCCATGGCAGGACTTTCAATGGGTGGCATGGAAACCCATACCATCACATTGAATAAACCTGAAGTGTTCTCCTACTATGCCTTATTGAGCGGTGGTTTATACAAGCCTGAAGAAATCAAAGACAAATCAAAAGTCAAACTGATTTTCCTCAGCTGCGGAAGCAAAGAAAGACCTGACGGCGTTAAGAATGCTGCTGTTGCCCTGAAAAATGCCGGCTTTAATGCCATCTCATACATTTCAGAAAATACAGCCCACGAGTTCCAGACCTGGCGTCGCAGTTTGCTGGAATTGGCGCCAATGCTTTTTAAAGATTAATCGAAAACCCAATGGATAAGCGAATTATATTAATTGCATTCATCGCATTACTGTCACAGGGAATCTGCTTTGCACGGACAAATACGGCTAAGCTTTTGGAAGACTTCAAGCCTTCCTCGGTGAATCAGCAAGGGAAACAATTTCCGCAAGTGAATTCGGAAAGGCGCGTCCGTGCCAGTATTTCAGCTCCTGAAGCCCTAAAAGTTAAGCTAGATATTGGCGGTGTAAAATACGACATGGTGAAGGATGATAAAGGCGTCTGGACTGGCGAGTCGGCACCTCAGGACGAAGGTTTTCACTATTATCAGTTGAATATTGATGGCGCTTCGGTTCCTGATCCGGGAACCAAATATTTCTATGGAGCAGGTCGTTGGGGCAGCGGAATCGAAATTCCGGCCGTTGATCAGGAGTTTTATGCTCTGAAAGACGTTCCTCATGGCTTGGTAAGCGAGAACATCTATTTTTCAAAAATCACCAATTCCTTCCGTCTTTGTTTTGTCTACACTCCTGCCGGCTATGAAAAGGATGCCAAAACCCGGTATCCGGTGCTTTATTTACAGCACGGAAGTTTTGAGGACGAAACCGGCTGGGCATCGCAGGGAAAGGCTAATCTGATACTCGACAACCTGATTGCTGCGGGAAAAGCCGCTCCGATGATTATCGTGATGGATAATGGTTACGCCTATAAACCACAAAGTGGAGAACCAAACGCACGTCCTGCTTCAGCTTTTGAAGAAGTGATGATCAACGAAATCATCACGATGATTGACGCTAAATTCAGAACCATCGCTGATCGCGAACATCGTGCCATTGCTGGTTTGTCGATGGGTGCCAACCAAACCATGCGCATCATCATGAACAACCTCGAAAAGTTTGCTTCGTATGGAGGATTTAGCGGCACATCCAATTACCCTAGTTCCGACGAAATTGATCCGGCAACTTTTCTGGATGGAAAGTTTAAGGATGGAGCTGCTCTCAATAAACAGTTCAAAGTTTTCTGGCTCGGTTTGGGAACCAAAGAACCCAATCCGTTCCCAGGTTCAGTTGGTGCATTTCGCAAAATGTTGGAAAAACAGGGAATTAAATACGTGTATTACGAATCTCTGGGTACTGCTCACGAATGGCTGACCTGGAGAAGGTCGTTACATCAATATGCGCAGTTATTGTTCAAATAGAGATTCTAGCATTGATTTAAACAAGTATCGAAGACCATGAATAAAAGAACAACATCATTTCACTGGCTGATCATTTTCCTTGTGCTGTTTCCCGCATTTTTAAAGGCACAGCAGGCGAATGTCAATCTCGATTACAATCCACAGAAAAATACTGAAGGCCTGAACCCATTTAGCGCTCCGGTGAATTCGCCTGAAGTGCGCGACGATCGTACGGTAACTTTTCGCCTGAAAGCGCCCAATGCACAAAAAGTAGTATTGCCAACAGGAGCAATTTACACGGCCAATGGCTTGGGCAGCGAGCCACTTCCGTTTACAAAGGGCAATGATGGGATATGGACACTCACTATAGGCCCGCTCAAACCCGATATGTATGCTTATCACTTCAATGTTGATGGTGTTCAAATTACCGATCCGAGCAATACCTATGCGGCTTTCACAGCTATGCCGCCATATAGCGAGCTGATTGTTCATGGCGACGGCCCGGCGTATTACGATGCCAAAAATGTTCCGCACGGCAATGTCACACGGCATGTTTATCATTCCGATGTAACCAATGGCGAACGCGAACTTTATGTGTACACTCCTCCGGGTTATGATCCGAAAAAAGAATACCCCGTTTTATACCTGCTGGGCGGAAGTGGCGAATTGCCATCGAACTGGGTGTACGATGGCAGAGTCAATTTCATCATGGACAACCTGTTGGCCGAAGGAAAAGCCAAACCAATGATAATCGCTATTCCAAACAATCAGGTTATACACCGAAACAATCCCAAACATACTGAACTGACATTCGATATTTTTGAAAAAGAGCTTCGTAACCAGGTCATTCCATTGGTTGATCAATCCTATAAAACGATCAAATCCCCTCACAGAAGGGCCATTTCAGGATTGTCGATGGGTGGACGTCACAGCATGTTTATAGGTTTCCGTTCACTCGACCTGTTTGCCAATTTTGGTATTCTCAGCGCAGGTGATACCAATGCAGAAACTTCGTTGGTACAGTTTTTAAACGATCCCAAAGTGAATGAAAAAGTAGATTATTTATTTATCGGACAGGGAACTGAAGAAGCTAACGGTTTTATGGGGCAACGCTGTGTGGCTCTGCACGAAGCATTGGAAAAGCATAAGATTGAACACGAATATTATGTGGGTGGATATGGGGGCCACGACTGGGCCACATGGAGGCATTTGTTGTATTACCGCTTTCTTCCGAATCTTTGGAAAGCAAATTAGTTTTTGATGAATATTTCAGACGGAGACGCATTTCCGAAGGAAAAGAATGATAAAAATGAACTTAAAAATAAAACTGGGTTTTATCCTCCTTGCAGGATTAATGTTGAATCTGAAATCGTTCGCACAGGATCCGAATTTCCAAATTTACCTCTGTATTGGGCAGTCGAACATGGAAGGCGCTGCACGTGCCGAACTTCAGGACTCAACGGTTAATCCGCGCTTTCAGGTGATGGAGGCAGTTAACTGCGACAACCTTAGTCGTAAAATGGGAAGCTGGTATCCGGCTGTTCCACCCTTGTGCCGCTGTAAAACCAATCTGGGACCAACTGATTATTTCGGAAGAACAATGGTGGCCAATCTTCCGGAGAGAGTAAAAGTTGGGGTAATTGTGGTGGCTATTGGTGGCTGTAAAATCGAGCTTTTTGATAAAGAAAACTATCAATCGTATACAGAAACCGCACCTGTCTGGATGAAAGGAATGATCAGGGAATACGTCGGAAATCCATACGGTCGCCTGGTTGAAATGGCTAAACTGGCACAGAAGGACGGTGTAATCAAAGGCATACTTCTTCACCAGGGCGAATCGAATTCAAACGATACCCTTTGGACACGTAAAGTAAAAAGTGTTTACGACAACCTGATGAAAGACCTGAACCTCGATTCCAAAAATGTACCATTGCTTGCGGGAGAAACGGTGAATGCCGACCAACAGGGAATTTGCGCGGGCATGAACACCATCATTGCCACACTGCCCCTAACTCTGCCAAATTCGTATGTTATTTCTTCGGCCGCTTGTGCCGATGGCTCTGATAACCTGCATTTCAGCGCTGCTGGTTACCGGAAACTGGGCGCAAGGTATGCAGTAAAAATGCTTTCATTGATGGGAATTAAAATCAGTGATCCTGAATAAGTCAATCCATTTAAAATCTTAAAAAAATATATCAGAATGAAAAAAAAGATAAGCCACTTAGTTAAAAGTCAAGTCCTAATTTTATTTGCTGTTTTTATGGCTCTGATTTCCTTCGCAGAAACAAACGGTCAGAATAAGACAAAAGCAAAGATGACTTCCAATTCGCCGGTGTTTACCAATTTCGTTTATCAGGGCAACGATAAAGTTTACAACGATTTTCCACTGAAGGCGGATGAGTTTTATAACCCAATCCTGCAAGGGTGTTATCCCGATCCGTCGATAACACGAAAAGGTGATGATTATTATTTGGTTTGCTCATCGTTTGCCATGTTTCCAGGCGTACCTATTTTCCATTCAAAGGATTTGGTAAACTGGGAACAAATCGGCCACGTGCTCGACCGGAAATCGCAATTAATTGTGCCCGAATGTGGAATCAGTGCCGGTATTTATGCACCGCAGATTTTATATAACAAGAATAACGACACCTTTTACATGATTACCACCCAGATATCAGGAGGCATCGGAAATATGGTGGTAAAAACAAAAGACCCGCTAAAAGGCTGGAGCGAACCGATAAAATTGGAATTCAACGGAATCGACCCATCGCTTTTCTTTGATGATAACGGCAAAAGCTACGTTATTCACAACGATGCGCCGGACAAGGGAAAAGAGTTGTACAACGGTCACCGGGTGATTAAAATCTGGGAGTATGACATTGCAGCCGACAAAGTTATCCCCGGAACCGATAAAATAATTGTGGATGGTGGTGTAGATCTGGCGAAAAAACCAATCTGGATTGAAGCGCCTCACATTTATAAAAAAGATGGCCGTTATTTCCTGATGTGCGCCGAAGGTGGAACCGGTGGCTGGCACAGCGAAGTGATTTTTGTGAGCGACAACCCAAAAGGTCCGTATACTCCTGCTTCAAATAACCCGATTTTAACGCAACGTTATTTTGCTAAGGACCGCGCCAATAAAGTAGATTGGGCCGGTCATGCCGACTTGGTTTTGGGGCCCGACAACAAGAAATACTACGGAGTATTTTTGGCCGTCCGTCCAAACGAAAAACAGCGGGTAAATACCGGTCGCGAAACGTTTATACTACCTGTCGACTGGTCGGGCGAGTTTCCGGTTTTTGAAAACGGGCTCATTCCGATGGAACCAAAACTGAAAATGCCCAAAGGTGTAACCGAAAATAAAACCGGAAAAGATGGGTTCTTCCCGAATGGCAACTTTACTTTCGCCGATGATTTTACATCCGGAAAACTGGATTACCGCTGGATTGGACTCAGAGTTCCTCGCGAGGAGTTTATCACCACATCAAAAAATGGCTTGCAGATTAAACCATTTGCGGCCAATATCAAGCAGGTTGCTCCAACATCTACACTGTTTTACCGCCAGATGCACAATAGCTTTTCGTATGCTGTAACCCTAAATTACAAGCCAGAATCAGAAAAAGATTTAGCCGGAATTGTAGCGCTACAAAGCGAACGGTTCAACTATGTATTTGGAATCACCAAAAAAGGAGTCGATTATTACCTCTTGCTCGAACGAACTCTGGGAAAATTCAGAAGCAGAGAAGTAACCTCAGCAATTCTGGCAAGTACCAAAATTGACCTTTCGAAACCCGTTCGTTTACAGGTATTAGCAAAAGGCGACGATTACCAGTTCAGTTATTCAACCAATGGAACCGACCTGGTGAATTTAGGTGGCACTGTTTCAGGTGATATTCTTTCGACAGATGTGGCTGGCGGTTTTACCGGTTGCCTGATTGGTTTATACGCCACCTCAGCCAACGATGCTATTCCTACAGAGCAATAAAAAGAAATAAATTATCTGTCCGACTGAGGATTGCAACTACAAAATCAAGGTTCCGGAAAATAAGTACGCTGTAAAAGATGAAGCAAAAAAGTAGAATAAAATTGGTACAAATTGGCGCATTCATTGGCTTTTTGCTGGTGACATGCATGACGCAGGCTCAGGAAAAACTCTATCCCAACGAATTCCCATTGAGTGATGTAACATTACTCGATGGGTCGTTCAAACAGGCCCGCGACCTGAATATTGAGGTTCTCCTGAAATACGATGTTGACCGTTTGCTGGCTCCTTACCGCAAAGAAGCCAGATTGCCCGAGAAAGCAAAATTGTATCCCAACTGGGAAGGTTTGGACGGGCATGTAGGCGGTCATTACCTTTCGGCTATGGCGATTAATTATGCGGCAACCGGAAATGCCGAATGCAAAAAACGCATGGAGTACATGATTTCGGAGCTAAAAGCTTGTCAGGATGCCAATGCCTTGAAATATCCCGATTGGGGTGTCGGGTATATCGGAGGTATTCCCAACAGCAAAGGTTTATGGCCAAAGATTAAAGCCGGAGAAGTTGGCGTAATATGGAAATATTGGGCACCGTACTACAATATCCACAAGATGTTTGCGGGTCTTCGGGATACCTGGTTATATACGGCGAATGTTGATGCTAAAAATATTTTCTTAAATTTTTGCGATTGGGCAATAACGATTACTTCAGGTTTGACCGATGTTCAAATGGAGGAAATGCTTGCAAATGAACACGGAGGAATGAATGAAATACTTGCCGATGCATACCAAATTACCGGCAATGAAAAGTACCTGGCAGCTGCAAAACGCTATTCACACAAGGTTTTTCTTGATCAGTTGTCGCAGGGAATCGACAACCTTGATAACAAACACGCCAATACTCAAATTCCAAAATTTATTGGTTTTGAACGGATTGCCGAACTTGGTCACGATGCAAAATACGATAAAGCCGGCAGCTTTTTCTGGGAAACGGTTACTACCAACCGTTCGCTCGCATTTGGCGGGAACAGCCGGAGGGAGCATTTCCCGGCTAGAGAATCGTGCATCGATTTTATCAACGTCAACGATGGGCCGGAATCGTGCAATTCATACAATATGCTCAAGCTGACTGAAGACCTGTTTAGGGTACACCCTTCGGCTAAATATGCTGATTATTACGAACGAACCTTATTAAATCACATCCTTTCCTCTCAGCATCCCGAACATGGCGGATATGTTTATTTCACCCCGGCACGTCCACGTCATTACCGGGTTTATTCGGCTCCAAACGAAGCCATGTGGTGCTGTGTGGGTACCGGCATGGAAAATCATGGTAAATACAACCAGTTCATATACACTCATTCAGGCGATTCTTTGTTCCTGAATCTTTTTATTGCTTCGGAACTGAACTGGAAAGCAAAGGGTGTAAAAATCAAACAGGAAACCCGTTTTCCGGAAGAGGAGCAAACCAGACTGACTATAACTGAAGGATCTTCCAATTTTAAATTAATGGTTCGCTATCCGGCATGGGTGAGTAAAGGTGCCTTGAAAATTGCAGTGAATGGAAAAGAAATTGCTTATTCTGCAAGTCCATCATCGTTTGTATGCCTCGACCGGAAATGGGTAAAAGGTGATGTTGTTGAAATCAGTCTGCCGATGCACAATACCATCGAACATTTGCCCAATGTGCCAGAATACATTGCCATTATGCATGGCCCGGTTTTAATGGCTGCCAAAACCGGAACCGAAGACTTGAAAGGCCTGATTGCTGATGATGGCCGTTGGGGACAGCTCGCGAGTGGGGAATATTTGCCGGTTGATAAGGCACCTATTCTGATTGAAGATGATATTCAAAATATTGCAAACAGATTGATTCCAGTTAAAGACAAGGCTCTAAATTTCAAGTTGAATGTCAAAATGGAAAACCCGGCAGAACTTACGCTGGAACCATTTTATAAAATCCACGATGCCCGGTATATGATGTACTGGCTGGCTTTGTCAAACTCAGGCTACAAGGCGTATACCGATTCGTTGGCGAACATCGAAAAAGAGAAACTGGCTCTCGAAAAACGCACCATTGATCAGGTAGCTCCGGGCGAGCAACAGCCCGAAACCGACCATGCCATGCAACTGGAAAAATCGAACAAAGGCAACAATCTGAATGAGTTCTTTCGTGAAGCACGCGATGGAGGCTTTTTTAGTTACGATCTGGCAACAAAATCAGAGACCAACTTGAGCTTGATGGTTCGCTATTGGGGGGCAGAATGGGGGACCCGAAAATTTGAAATATCTATTGATGAACAGAAACTGGTAACCGAAGACAATACCAATAAATGGAACCAGTCGATGTTTAAAGACATGGTTTATTCAATTCCTGATGCAATGATCAAAGGGAAAACCCATGTTAGGGTGAAATTTCAGGCCTTATCCGGAAGTACGGCCGGAGCGGTTTATCATGTCAGGCTGGTGCGAAACAATTAGGTGAAAAAAATAGAATCAATTCATAATATAGATGTAGAATGACAAATTTAAAATCAATCCTGATACTGGGATTATCGCTGGCAATTTCGATAACTTCAACGGCGCAACCGGCAAAAGGCGGTAAAAAAATCAGCTCCGATTTGTTCGGCTTATTTTTCGAAGACATCAACTACTCGGCTGATGGCGGACTATATGCCGAGCAGGTGCAGAACCGTTCGTTTGAGTATAATCCGACAGAACGTCGCGAATGGAATCCGTTTTCGTATTGGGAATACATTGCTCCGGGATTTTCATATGGACGAATCAGCATCGAAACCACTGCTCCGGTTCATCCCAACAATCCGCATTATATGGTACTCGATGTTGAGCATGTTGGGCATGAAACGAAATTTGTCGGTGAATCGGGTGTAGGATTGAAAAATTCAGGATTTGACGGGATTGTGGTTAAATCCGGAGAGAAATACAACTTTTCGCTGTTTGCCAAACAGTTGTCTGATTCGCCCATTGAATTGTCGGTTAGTTTGCAAACCCGAAAAGGTGCAGTTCTGGGTGCAGGTTCAGTTTCAACAGTCTCGAAAAACTGGCAAAAATATACGGCAACATTAACGGCCACAGCAAGTAACGATACCGCGTCGCTGGTTATTCTGGCCAAAACCAATGGCAAACTGGCAATGGATATGATTTCACTGTTTCCGGAGAAAATTTTTAAAAACCGACCTAACGGATTGCGCGCCGACCTTGCTCAGATGCTGGCCGATGTGAAACCGCGGTTCATCCGTTTCCCCGGAGGCTGCCTGGTACATGGCGATGGACTGGGAAACATGTACCGCTGGAAAAATACCATCGGACCGGTACAGGAGCGTAAAGAACAACGGAATATCTGGGGCTATCACCAAACTGCCGGATTGGGCTATTTCGAATACTTCCAGTTCTGCGAAGATATTGGCGCGAAACCACTTCCGGTTTTACCGGCTGCGGTGAGTTGCCAGAATTCAGGCGGTACCTGGAAGATTGGCGGTACCGGACAACGGGCACTTCCGCTGGATGAAATGCAGGATTACATTCAGGAAGTACTGGACCTGATTGAATGGGCAAACGGACCGGAAACTTCAACATGGGGAGCAAAACGGGCAGCAGCAGGGCATCCGGCACCTTTTAATCTTCAGTATGTTGGTATCGGAAACGAAGATAAAATCACCCCTGAATTTGATGAGCGATTTACCATGATTGCAAAGGCAGTTAAGGAAAAACATCCTGAAATTACAATCGTTGGCACTGCAGGACCTTTCCATAGCGGCGAGGATTTTGACAAAGGTTGGGAAATAGCCAGCGACCTGAAAATACCCATAGTGGACGAACATTATTATACTGATCCGAAATGGTTCATTAGCAATCAGACTCGCTACGATAAATACGACCGGACAAAAGGCGAAGTTTATTTGGGAGAATACGCCTCGTGGGGAAATAAAATGAGCAATGCGATTTCGGAAGCGGCTTACATGACTGCCCTCGAACGTAATGGCGATGTGGTTCAAATGGCTTCGTACGCACCTTTGCTGGCCAAAAAGAATTTCACACAGTGGAAAACCGACATGATATTTTTCGATAATGTGACCCTCTGTCCGACACCAAATTATTTCGTGCAAAAAATGTTCTCGGCCAATCAGGGTGATTATTATTTCGATAAAGTAATTGCCAAAGACGAAAAGGATATCAATCTGGCAGCGTCCTGTGTTCAGGACTCGAAAACAGGCGATATAATACTTAAACTGGTGAATTACAATGAATCGGCCAAACCCATGAAAGTTAATCTGGGTCGGTTCGGTAAAATTTCTGCGGAAGGAGAACAGACCATTTTGGCCGGAAGTCGGGATGCTGAAAATACCTTTGCAAATACGAAAAATATATTACCGACAAGCTCCATCGTTAAAATCAGTAAATCGTTCGAGTATTCGGCTCCTTCAATGTCGTTGACCGTAATTCGTTTTCAAACTAAGAAATAAAAAGCTAATACTTCTAAAATGAAAAAATCCATTTATCTGGCGGTTTTGCTTATCCTGACCGTATTTGTAACCGAAACTTCAGGACAGAAAAACGGAGCTCAAAACCCCATCATTTACGCCGATGTGCCAGACTTGTCGATGATTCGCGTGGGCGAAACGTATTACATGAGCAGCACAACCATGCACATGGCACCGGGAGTTCCTGTAATGAAATCGAAAGACCTCGTAAACTGGGAAATGGTAAGTTATGCCTACCAGATTCTGGATGATATGGATGCGATGAATCTTGTCAACGGCAGAAGTACTTATGGCAGAGGTTCGTGGGCAAGCAGTATCCGGTTTCATAACGGGATGTATTACATTTCTACCTATGCCCAAACCACCGATAAAACCTATATTTATAAAACGAAAGACATTGAAAGAGGCCCGTGGGAAACCACTTCATTCAGTCCCGGGATTCACGATGCCAGCTTGTGGTTCGACGACGACGGGAAGATTTACCTGATTTCGGGGGTGCGTAAATTGCATATCGTGGAGTTAAAGGACGATCTTTCTGGAGTAAAAGCTGGCACAGATAGAGTTCTGATTGAAGATGCCAATGCACCACTTGGTCAGAATGTTGGGCTTGGTGAAGGTTCTCAGCTTTTCAAGGTGAACAACAAATACTTCCTCTTCACTATTGCCTGGCCGCGAGAGGGTATGCGTACGGTGGTGGTTCATCGTGCCGATAAAATTACGGGTCCGTGGGAAGGTCGTGTCGCACTTCAGGATCAGGGAGTAGCGCAAGGCGGAATTATTGACACACCCGATGGTCGCTGGTTTGCATACTTATTTCAGGATCATGGCTCGGTTGGGCGTATTCCTTTTCTTGTTCCGATGAAATGGGAAGACGGCTGGCCTGTAATCGGTGTTGACGGTAAGGTTCCTGAAACGCTTGATTTGCCCGCAAGCAAAGGCTTGATTCCGGGAATTGTGAACAACGATGAATTTACCCGAAAGAAGGGAGAACCTGCATTGCCATTGGTTTGGCAGTGGAACCACAATCCTGATAATAACCTCTGGTCGGTTACCGAACGAAAAGGTTTTTTACGACTGAAAACTGGCCGACTCGACAGCTTGTTTTTGAAATCAAGAAACACTTTGACACAGCGCACTTTTGGTCCGGTCTGTTTGGGAACAACCTTGCTTGATGCATCAGGAATGAAGGAGGGCGATTTTGCCGGATTGACCGCCTTCCAACGCAAATTTGGACAAGTAGGAGTTAAAATCGTGAACGGACAAAAACAAGTATTCATGGTGAGCAACAAAACCGACAAACCTACTGAATTACAGAGCCTCCCACTTTCGCAAAATAAAGTTTACCTGAAAATTGAATGCGATTTCAGAGATAAAATTGATGTTGCTAAGTTTTTCTACAGCCTCGATGGAAAAACCTGGAATGTAATTGGCGGGCCATTGAAAATGGAGTACACCCTGATGGAACATTTTATGGGCTATCGTTTCGGATTATTCAATTATGCAACAAAAGAAACCGGCGGATTTGCTGATTTTGATTATTTCCATATCAGCGATCAGATTACAAATTAAAAACCAACTCAAATATGAAAAACTTCAAATTACTCATTTTAAGCATATTGGTGATTACATCAGGCCTGGGATTCAGTCAGAATCCCATTGTTCGCAATCAGTTTACTGCCGATCCAACGGCAAGAGTATTTAACAACAGAGTATTTGTTTTCCCTTCTCATGATATACCAACTCCTGACGGAAAAGGTTTGAGGAAAGACTGGTTCTGCATGGCAGACTATCATGTTTTCTCTTCTGAAAACCTGACTGACTGGAAAGATCACGGTATGATTGTTAGCCAGAACAAAGTTGCATGGGTCGATTCAAGCTCTTATAGCATGTGGGCACCCGATTGCATTGAACGGAACGGAAAGTATTATTTCTATTTTCCTGCGAATAAAACGGTTGCTGATGCAAACGGCCGAAAAGGGTTTGGGATTGGCGTTGCCATTGCCGATAAGCCTGAAGGTCCATATGTTCCACTTCCGGAGCCAATTAAAGGGGTAAATGGTATTGATCCCAACGTGTTTATCGACAAAGATGGTCAGGCTTATTTGTTCTGGTCCATGGGAAATATCATGGTGGCAAAACTAAAAGATAACATGACAGAGCTGGCCTCAGAGCCGCTGATCATTGCCAATCTGCCGCAGAAAGGCTTGAAAGAAGGCCCTTTTTTGTTTGAACGAAAGGGCATTTATTACCTGACAATTCCACATGTTGAAAATAAGATAGAACGACTTGAATATGCTATAGGCGATAACCCGATGGGGCCTTTTAAAATGACCGGAGTGGTAATGGATGAATCGCCCATGAACTGTTGGACCAATCACCAATCCTTCGTTGAGTACAAAGGGCAATGGTATTTGTTTTATCATCAGGATGCCTATTCACCCAAATTCGATAAAAACCGGTCGATCTGTATCGATAGTCTGTTCTTTAGTGCCGATGGAACTATCAGGAAAGTAACACCTACCTTGCGCGGTGTTGGAGTGACTTCCGCTTTTCAGGAAATACAAATCGACAGGTACAGTAGTAAAAGCGAAACCGGTTCATCTGTAGCTTTTCTTGATTCAATCCATACTTTCAACGGATGGAAAACAAAACTCGAAAGTAAAAATGCATGGGTGCAATACAACACCGTTGATTTCGGTCAGGAAAAACTGAAAAAGGTGCAGTTAAAAGCCTTGTCAGAAAACGGTAGTACTTTGCAAATCAGACTGGATAGAGCAGATGGACCAGTGATTTCTGAAGTTAAAGTTCCAAAAGGTACAAGTTGGGATACGATTGAAGCTAAAGTTTCAAAATCACAAAGCGGAATTCACCACCTGATTGTGGTACTGAAAGATGAAAATCCGGTTGAGATTGATTGGATTAAGTTTGAATAAATACATAAATCATAAACCAAAGCAGCAGATTTGTCTCATTTCTATGACATATTTATGAGCTAAAGTTTCGGATTATTCATATACGCGATGAAAGAAACCGGGAGATTTGCCGACTTTAATTGGTTTAGAATTAAAAATTAATTTCATAATGAATAAAATTACGCTGATAATAATCGTTTTGGCAATCACGATAAGTGCATCCGGTCAATCACCATCGTTTAAAACTTACATGAACCCCGTGATTCCGGGCGATCATCCGGATTGCACGGTTACCAAAGTGGGTAAAGATTATTACACCACAGGTTCGTCCTTTAATGTTACCCCGGTGATTTATCGCTCCACCGACCTCGTTCACTGGGAAGCTATTGCTCAACCAGTAAGTGCATCTTGGGCAAGTTTCGATGATAAACCTGGTGGCGGATGCTGGGGCGGCCATATCGTTTATTTCGGCGGAAAATGGTGGGATTATTTTTCGAGGGCAAATACGATGTATTTTGTGAAGGCCGACGATCCAAAAGGGCCGTGGAGCGCACCAACTAAAGTAAATAACCCATCAAGTTTGCCTTATGGATTGGGCTACGACAATTCGATATTTATCGACGACAACAACAAATGGTATCTGGTGGTGAAAAACGGCCAGCCCAACGGCGGTATTGTTGAACTGGGCAGTACGGGTCAGCCAACGGGTGTTGTATACGATTTGAACTGGTTAAATCCGAGTCCTTCCTTTCCATACAGTTGGGCTGAAGGTCCCGTGATGTGGAAATACAAAGGCTACTATTATTATTCGTTTGCCCGCGATTTGGCCGGAGGACAAAAGGTGATGCGCAGCAAAACCCTGACTGCCGCTCAGGCATCATGGGAAATGCTGGGCGATTTTTTCAACGAAAACGATCCGTTGAAAGCCGCCTCACTTTTCGCCAGCCCCAACCACGCCTCGAATGCGGTGTTGATTGGCGACAGTACATCATGGGTCATTCATCCGGTTTATGCCAAAGGTGAGTGGAAAGGTCAGGGACGACAGGGTTTGCTGAACCAGGTTCGGTACAATGCAAGTGGACGGCCGATTGCTGATTATCCGGTCAACCAATCCTTCACTGCACCAAAATTACCAAGTAGCGGTATTCCGTGGATGGTTCCAAAATCCGACGAATTTTCAACCGCCAAACTTCATCCTGAATGGTCATCACTGGGTTATACTGTTGCCGGAAAATACTCGCTAACCGAACGCCCAGGCTGGTTGCGGTTATCACCCAAAAGCACCACAAAAGGCAATACGGTAACCAAATATGATGGCGAACACAATTATTCTCTGATCACACGAGTCGATTTTGCAGCCAAATCAAAAGACGATCAAGCCGGCATAAGGTTATTGCGAGGCGATGAAACCAAGTTTGTAAAGCTCGTCAGTACGTTAAATTCCGCTGGGAAAAAAGTGATAGCTTTCAGCTTCGAGAGCTCCTATTACGAAGCTGAAAACACAGTAGGCGATACGCTTTGGCTTAAAATGGTCAGAGTGAATCATGGCATAAGCGGATATTTCAGCGGCAACGGAACCCACTGGACACAGGTTGGTCTGGCATTCGATGTATCGGTAATCGATTCGTATTCCGATTTCTCTTCTTTCACCGGAACACTTCAGGGTTTGTATGTGCAGGGTGCTACCAGCGCTTACTTTGACCTGTATGTTTACCGCGATGCTTATACTCCTATTTTGGCCGAATGTCCGTCAAACCAGTTTGGTACAACAAAAGGGTCAGTAATTTCGGGAATCAGTGCGCTCGACAATATCCACAACAACGATTGGGCGCTTTATGCCGGAGTCGAATTTGGAAACAGCAATTACAAAGCTGAACCCGATTCGGTAGAATTCACGGCCTCCAGCATTGCTTCCGGAGGAATGATTCAGGTTTGGCTCGATTCTATTGACTCCGGAACTAAAGTGGCTGAATGTGTTCTAGGCAACACCGGAAGCTATAGCACATATAAAAAATTCAAAACGCCTGTAACTGCTATTTCCGGCAGCCACGATGTTTACCTGAAATTCACGGGAGCGGGAACCAGCAAACTTTTTCAGCTTAAATGGATCAGCTTCAGTAAAAAGTCAGGGCCGGTAACCTCTTCTTTGCAAATCGAAAAGTCTGACAGGCTTCTAATTTATCCCAATCCGGCCAAAAACAAGTTGTCCATCTTCTCCGGATTTCTGTTTAATACCGTTGAAATATTCAGTATGAATGGACAAAAAGTATTTCAGGATAAAAAAGGAGCCACCCAAAGTTCAGAACTGAAATTCAATCTGGACAGCGGAATGTATGTTTTAAAAGTGAGCAGCGAAAAGGATGTTGCAGCGTCAAAATTTTTAGTTGATTTACAGTAATTTATATACAATGAGATACAGACATTTACTTTTATTCTTCTTTTTACTGGCAGGTACAGCTTCTTTTGGCCAGACTACCGTAAAACCCATTGCCAATGGAAGTACAAAATTTCTTGGCAGCGCCTGGAGTAGCGGACAAAACACCAATTTTCAAAACTACTGGAATCAGGTTTCTCCGGAAAATGGAGGAAAATGGGGCGCCGTGGAAGGCACACGAGGTGTTATGAACTGGGACGATATGGATGCGAGCTACAATCTGGCCCAGAAATACGGAATGATTTTTAAAGAGCATACCTTGATTTGGGGTGCTCAGCAACCTTCGTGGATAGCCAATTTAGATACAACTGCCCAACGTCAGGAGATTGAACAGTGGTTTTCGCTCATGGCTGCCCGATACAAGAACATCGCCTATATCGATGTGGTAAATGAGCCGATGCACAATGCGCCAAATGGAATGCTTCCATGGGGCGCCACCACCAAAAATGTGGATTATGCAAAAGCGCTGGGCGGCGCCGGAAAAACAGGCTGGGACTGGATCATCAAATCCTTCCGCATGGCACGCAAATATTTTCCCAACTCAAAACTGATCATCAACGAATACAGTGTGATCAACAGCTCTACCGAGACACAGAATTATATAAAAATAATTAAACTACTTCAGGCTGAAAAGCTGATCGATGGCATTGGTGAACAGGCACATGCGTTTACAACTTACGGAGTTTCAGCTACAGCACTAAAGGCAAACCTCGATGCACTGGCGACAACCGGATTACCCATTTATTTGACTGAAATGGATATTGACGGCACGACTGACTATATTCAGCTTAAAGAAATGCAGCGTGTTTTTCCGGTTTTCTGGAAACATGCGGCAGTACAGGGAATTACTTTGTGGGGATTCCGGTATGGTTTGTGGCGTACAAAAGAGGGAGCTTATCTGGTTAACCAAAATGGAACAGAGCGGGCAGCACTCAAATGGTTGAAAGCATACGTAAACGATACTTTGGTAAACACACAATCGATTACCGTTTTGGCCAGCGATGGCAGTACAACAATCAGCACCAAAGGCGCCTCGTTGAATATGCTTGCACAAGTTTTGCCAGCAAACACAACTATCCCGAATGTTAACTGGACTGTATCTCCAACCTATATGGCAACCATTGATGCCACTGGGAAACTTACAGCACTGGCCAATGGTAAAGTGACTGTAACTGCAACGGCATGGGATGCGTCGGGCGCCAAAGGAACCGCAAGTATTACCATTTCGAACCAGACAACCGGATTGTCAGAAAAAGCGCTTGCTGATCAGATTTCAGTCTATCCAAATCCTGCGGCAACCGGAAATTTCACCATCAAAGGAATCGAAAATATCAAAACCATTGAACTTGTTAATCTGCTTGGGGAGAAAGTCATCGGCTTTGATAATCTGAACCAGGCTGATTTAAATGTGCAGGTAAATATTCCTGAAGGCATCTATTTACTGAATCTATCCGATGGGAAACAGACTGTTATTAAGAAGATTGTAATTAAATAAAATCGACCTTACGAATATTTTAAATTAATCAACCAGTATAAAAACTTAAAAATCAACTTATGGCAACAACTTCGCAAAGAGTTTCAGTATTCGAAAAAATTGGATATAGTTTGGGCGATTTAGCCGCTAACCTTGTTTTCCAAACATTAATTACCTATTTGGCTTATTTCTATACCGATATTTATGGGCTTAAAAGCACCGATGCATCCATAATAATGCTTGTTGTTGGCTTGACTGCTGCATTTATATTCAACCCAATAATCGGAGTTTTGGCCGACCGAACCAATTCGAAATGGGGTAAATTTCGCCCTTGGATTTTGTACACGGCTGTTCCTTTAGGCGTTGTAGCGCTTCTCGCATTCTCAACACCAAATTTTGCATACAAAGGAAAATTGATCTATGCTGCTATAACTTATTCTCTTTTGTTGATGCTTTACGCCTCAAGTAACTTACCATACTCTGCTTTGAGCGGTGTAATAACCGGCGAAATGGGCGAACGGAATAGTATTTCGTCGTATCGTTTTGTGGCTGTTATGTTTGCCCAGTTTTTTGTGCAGGTGTTTATGTTACCGATCATTATCTATGCAGGTAACGGAGATAAGGCCGCCGGAATTGAAACCGTAATGACGTGGATGGCAATTGTTGGCTCTATCATGTTGCTAATAACTTTCTTTACAACCAGGGAGCGCATTGTGCCAAGTCTGGAACAAAAATCGTCTATTAAAGATGACTTGTCAGACCTTATGGGAAATAAACCTTGGTTAATTATGCTCAGCCTAACCATTTTGGTGTTCATTACTCTTGCAATGAAAGGTGGTTCATATGTGTACTATTTTAATAATTACGTTGATAAAGATGCTCTGGCAAAATTCATAGGTCCTGTAATTACTACATTATCCGATTTAGGCATCAATTTCTTTGGATCAGACCCTGCGGCTGCCGGTTTTGGTTTGTTCAACGCAGGAGGTATAATCTTCATGATTGTTGGTATTTCACTATCGAAAAAATTGGCAGATAAGTATGGTAAACGGGATGTGTACAAGTATGGATTACTGGTCGCCACCTTATTTATCCTGATCTTTGTTTTTTTCAAACCTGAAAGTGTGGCCTTAATGTTTGCATCGCAAATTCTGCATGGATTTTTCTACGGTATTACCATTCCGGTTCTTTGGGCCATGATTGCAGATGTTGCCGACTTTTCAGAATGGAAAACAACCCGCAGGGCAACCGCAATCATCTTTTCTGCTATGATGGTTGGCCTAAAAGCAGGACTCTCTATCGGCGGTGCTTTGGTTGCGTGGATATTAAGCTTATACGGGTATATTGCTAAAGAAAGCGGAGTTGCCGGACAGGAGATTATTCAACCACATTCAGTATCCGAAGGAGCCAGAATGCTTGTAAGCATATATCCGTCAATTCCGTTCCTTATTGGCGTTGGCCTGCTTTTCTTCTATGTAATTGACAAGAAAATGGAAGTAAAAATTGAAGAAGATTTGAAAGCCCGAAGGGGAGGAAGTAAATAACATATCTAAAACAACTAAATCTATAATTATGAAAGTAAAAACAATTATCGCAATTGCCGCTATGGTTTTTCTGGCATCCATAAATACAATGGCCCAAAAAACATTAGCAAAAGCAACCAAAGGGAAATTTTTGCTTGGTGTAGCTGTCAATGCCCAACAAGTCAAAGGAGTTAATCCAATTGAAACAGAACTGATTGTTAAAGAATTCAGCGCGATTGTTGCCGAAAACTGTATGAAACCGCAGCCGATTCATCCGGAAGAGAACCGGTACAATTGGGAAGATGCCGATAAACTGGTTGCTTTTGGCGAAAAGAACAAGCAGGTTGTAACCGGTCACTGTCTGATATGGCATTCTCAAATTGGCAGATGGTTCTTTATTGGTGCTGATGGGAAAGACGTATCGCCCGAAGTTCTGAAAGAACGCATGCGTCAGCACATCTCTACAGTTGTTGGCCGCTACAAAGGCCGCATATTAGGTTGGGATGTTGTTAACGAAGCCTTTGAAGACAACGGCAAATATCGCAACAGCAAATTCTACCAGATTCTGGGCAAGGATTTTATCAAATATGCGTTCCAGTTTGCCCACGAAGCCGATCCGAATGCAGAATTGTATTACAACGACTACAATGTTGAAACTCCAGCCAAATGCGATGCAATCGTTGAATTGGTTAAAGAACTTAAGGCTGCCGGTTGTAGAATTGATGCGGTTGGTTCACAGGCACATTGGCACATGAATTCACCAACTGTTAATGCAGCCGAAACCACCATCAAGAAACTAAAAGATGCCGGGGTAAAAGTACTTTATACCGAATTGGATATTTCTATTCTTCCAAGTCCGTACGAAGGAGCCAACATTTCTGCTAATTTCAAGTATTCCAAAGAAATGGATCCTTATCGTGAAGCAATACCTGACTCGGTTCAGCAGCATTGGAATAAACGCATGTTGGATATGTTCGGACTTTTTCTGAAATACAATGATGTAGTAGATCGGGTAACTATTTGGGGGTTGACTGATAACACAACCTGGCTGAATAATTTCCCCATCCGGGGCAGAAAAGATTCTCCTGTACTGTTCGATCGCAATAACCAACGCAAACCAGTGGTTGACGAAATGATTAAAATGGCCAAAAAACAGAAGATTAAAAAATGAAAAAGGCGAAATATTTAGTTGATAACGACTTTATGGCCGATCCGGCCGTACATGTCTTCGAAGGAAAATTATACATTTATCCTTCACACGACCGCGAATCGGGTATTCCTGAAAATGATAACGGTGACCATTTTGACATGAATGATTACCATGTTTTCTCCACTTCCGATATTGAAAACGAACCCTTGACAGACCATGGGGTTGTGCTTAAAGTAAGCGATATTCCTTGGGCCGGACGTCAGTTGTGGGATTGTGACGTTGCCTTTAAAAATGGTAAATATTACATGTATTATCCGTTGAAAGATAAAACCGATATTTTTCGGCTTGGAGTTGCTATTTCCGACAGTCCTGCTGGCCCGTTCATTCCTCAACCCGATCCGATCCGGGGAAGTTACAGCATCGATCCTGCAATTTTTGAAGATACAGATGGAACTCATTACATGTATTTCGGTGGTTTGTGGGGAGGACAACTGCAACGTTACAAAGACAACAAAGCCATGGAAAGTGCTTATTTACCTTCAGCCGATGAATTGGCATTACCTTCAAGAGTAGTTCGTTTGTCGGACGATATGCTTGGTTTTGCTGAAGAACCACGTCCTGTTACGATCCTGAATCCGGATGGAACTCCGATGAAAGCCGGACAGGAAAACCGCTTCTTCGAAGCTTCGTGGATGCACGTATACAAAGGCAAGTATTATTTCTCTTATTCAACCGGCGACACTCATTTGTTGTGTTACGCTACCGGCGATAATCCTTACGGACCATTCACCTATCAGGGCGTGATTCTAACCCCGGTTGTAGGCTGGACTACTCACCACGCCATTGCGGAGTTCAAAGGAAAATGGTATTTGTTTCATCACGATAGTGTTCCTTCAGGAGGAAGAACATGGTTGCGTAGTTTGAAAGTGATCGAATTGGAATACAATGCCGATGGTTCTATTCAAACCATTGACGGGGAGGGAAAATAATTTGTGGGCAATTTGTGACTGTTTAAAATTTGAAAGGACAAATGAAAATTCGAAGTTTAAACAGTCACAAATTTAAAAGTCGTTTAAACAGATAAAACCTAAGAATTGTCTTTCCCTGAGAACAGATTAATCCTTAAATTGCCGCCAAATAAACTGTAAACAATAGACCAATGACGAAATTGTATTCAATTCTCATTCTTCTTGCTTTGCCAATGTTTGGTTTGTCGCAGGGGAAAGTTCATTCATTTAAGCTCGAAAAATCCGAATTTCTGCTTGACGGAAAACCCTTCCAGATGATTTCAGGAGAAATGCACCCGGCCCGAATTCCGGTTGAATACTGGAGACATCGCATCCAGATGGCCAAAGCGATGGGCTGCAATACAATTGCGGCATATATATTCTGGAATTACCATGAAGTTGAGCCCGGTGTGTTTGATTTCCAAACCGGGAACCACAACATCGCGCAATTTATCCGGATCGTTCAGGAAGAAGGTATGTTTTTGATGCTTCGTCCCGGCCCTTATGTTTGTGCCGAATGGGATTTTGGTGGATTGCCATCCTATCTGCTCAGCATTCCAGACATTAAAGTACGCTGCATGGACCCTCGCTACACCGATGCAGTTGAACGGTACATCAAAACGCTGGCGCTTCAGGTGAACGATTTGCAGGTGACCAAAGGTGGCCCAATCGTGATGGTACAGGTTGAGAATGAATACGGAAGTTACGGAAACGACCGTACTTACATGAAATGGGTTCAGGATGTTTGGAAGAAATGTGGCATTGAAGTCCCATTCTATACAGCAGACGGAGCTACTCCGTTTATGCTCGAAGCCGGATCATTGCCCGATGCTGCCATTGGCCTCGATCCTGGTGCCAATGCCGGAAATTTCGAACAGGCAACCAAAGTCAATCCGAATGTTCCTTCGTTTTGCAGCGAGTTGTATCCCGGATGGTTGACCCACTGGGGCGAAAAATGGCAGCGGCCGGACACTACAGAACTGATAAAAGACGTAAAATGGTTGATGGACAACAAAAAGTCGTTCAACTTTTATGTGATTCATGGCGGTACCAACTTCGGTTATTGGGCTGGCGCCAATGCATTTAGCCCAACTCAATACCAGCCCGATGTAACCAGCTACGACTACGATGCGCCGATTAACGAAATGGGACAGGCAACGCCAAAATATGATGCATTGCGGAAAGTAATGGCCAAATACCTGCCAGCCAAACAAAAATTACCCGCAGTTCCGTTAGCAATGCCCGTGATTGAAATTCCGGAAATTAATCTTTCGGCCTCGGCGTCAGTGTGGGAAAACCTACCTGCAGCTATTCAGTCGCCACAGCCAAAACCAATGGAAATGTTTGGACAGAAGGGTGGATTCATTTTATACCGGACCAAATTAATCGGGCATAAAAAAGGCAAACTCCGGATTACCGAACTGCACGACTATGCTACGGTTTTTGTAGATGGAAAGTACGTTGGAAAATTAGACCGTGCCAAAGCCGAAAATATCATCGAACTACCAGCTTCAACGTCGGCAAATCCCCAGCTCGACATTTTGGTTGAAGGAATGGGCCGCATCAATTTTGCCGAGTATATGATCGACCGTAAAGGAATTACCGACCGTGTTTCGCTCAACGGAATGACGCTTATGGACTGGCAGATTTTTACCCTCCCTTTCGACGAAAACTATCTTCAAAACCTGAAATTTACTTCAGGAGAAGCCAGCCGCCCCGGAACTTTCTTTAAAGGCGAATTTGAGCTGGCCGCAACCGGTGATACTTATCTTGATGTGAGTGAGTGGGAAAAAGGAGTTGTTTGGGTGAACGGTCACAACCTGGGTCGCTACTGGAACATTGGCCCACAGAAACAGTTGTATTGTCCGGCACCCTGGTTGAAAAAAGGGAAGAACGAGATCATAATTTTTGATCTGCATCAACTCAGCCCAAAACCGGTAAAAGGAGTGAAGCAGATGGACTAATCTGAAGTTCTCCTGCTTTAGTTATAAAAACCCCTGAAGGAGACTTTAGACATGCATTAGTTTATAATGCTTGCAGCAAAATCCCCTTCAGGGGTTTGGTATAAGAATACCACAATAAACGAATTAGTTAAAGCACAATTTCAAAAATCACATGCAATGAATATACGTCAAACATTAATGCTGTTGCTTTTTAGTACGGTACTTACCGGAGCTTTTGCCCAGAATAAAACGACAAGTAATCTGGTTGAAATATTCCCACAGGACAATCAAAATGAGATTATCCGGAAATCAACCTTGGTGGTTCCGACCGACAAGCAATACGAATGGCAGAAAAACGAATTTATTGCATTTATTCATTTTGGACCCAATACGTTTAACCGGGTTGAGTGGGGAAACGGAAAAGAAAATCCTGCCGTATTTAATCCTTCTGAACTGAATGCCGATCAATGGGTTTCGACGATAAAAGCTGCTGGCATGAAAATGGCCATGGTTACGGCCAAACATCACGATGGGTTTTGTTTGTGGCAAAGTACGGTAACCAAACATTCGGTTGCCAGTTCGCCATGGAAAAACGGGAAAGGCGATGTGTTTGGCGAATTAACTATAGCAGCAGCAAAACAGGGAATCAAAATCGGGGTTTACCTCTCCCCTGCCGATATGCACGAGATTGAGCGTGAAAACGGAACTTATGGAAATAAATCAGCTTTCAGGAAAGTAAAAATACCAACCGACCCTGAGCTTCAGAAAAAAGCCAAACAGGTTTTTGAATACGAACTCGACGATTACAATACCTTGTTTATGAACCAGCTTTACGAAGTACTATCGCAGTACGGTCCAATTTACGAAGTCTGGTTCGATGGTGCCAATCCAAAACCCGGAACCGGTCAAACCTACAATTACAAAGCATGGTTCGAAATGATCCGAAAGCTTCAGCCCATGGCCGTTATTGCCATTAAAGGGCCTGACGTTCGCTGGTGTGGCAACGAAGCCGGTGATACCCGCGAGAGCGAATGGAGTGTTATTCCACTTCAGGAAGACCCAGAAAATAACAAATGGCCTGATTTGATGAGCCACGATTTGGGAAGCCGCGAAAAACTGAAAAATGCAAAATACTTATATTGGTATCCGGCCGAAACCAATACCTCCATTCGCGGCGGATGGTTTTACCGCGATGATGATCAGTACGTAAAAACGGTGGATCAATTGGTTGATACCTGGTACCGTTCGGTAGGTGGTAATACGGTATTCCTGCTCAATATGACTCCCGATCGCAGAGGTTTAATTCCTGAAACTGATGCCGCACGCTTGAAAGAAGTGGGTCGCATTATTGAAGCTTCCTTCAAAACCAACCTCATTTCAGGAAGCATCGTTTCGGCTTCGGAAGCTGAAATAAACAGACCGGCAAAAAACATGACAGATGGAAATCCCGAAACTTTTTGGAACCCGAAGGATGGAAATGAATCGCCCGAAATAACGATCAAACTTCAAAGACTAACCGAATTTAACCGGCTGGTTTTGCAGGAAGAAATTCGTACCCAAGGGCAACGTATTGAAGATTTTGCTGTTGAGGTCCACGGAAACGGTGTATGGAAAGAAATAGCACGGGGGAAAACTGTTGGTTATAAAAGCATACTTCGGTTTCCAATGGTCAAATCCGACGAGTTGAAAATTCGTATCTTGAATTCACGAATTTGTCCGACACTAGCAGAGATTGGTATTTACAAGGCCCCTGAAATGCTTGCAAACCCAGCAATCGCGCGAAGCAAAGATGGAATGGTGCGGATAAGCTGCCCTTCTCCTGATCCTGAAATATATTACACACTTGATGGAACGGAGCCAACTGGCAAATCAATCCGCTACGAAAAACCATTTGCCCTTCCACAAGGTGGTCGGGTAAAAGCAATAGCATTGGTCAATGAAGGCACCCAGTCCAGCGAGGTCATCAGCGTAAAATATGATATTTGCGGCGATAAATGGAAAGTTGTTGCCCCCGGCGATGCACAAAAAGGATTCGACGAAAATCTGGCTATTGATGGTGAACCAAAAACCATGTGGCACACGCCATGGGAAGGAAAGATAACCAATCACCCACACCAGCTAACGATTGATTTGGGCGAAACTATCGGATTGCTCGGCTTTAGCTATCTTCCACGTACTGATGGTAATCTTTCGGGAGTATGTCAAACCTACAATTTGGAAGTGAGCTCCGATGGAAAAACGTGGATTCAGGCCAAACAAGGCGAGTTCAGCAACATCAGGAACAATCCCGTTTTTCAGGAAGTCTTTTTCGAAAAAATACAGTCCGCCAGGTTCATCCGGTTTACCAGCTTATCAACGGTAAAAAAAGACGCTTATTTGTCGATGGCAGAAATTGGAATTATAACGCACTAGAGATTGTGTAACATCACCATTTTCATATCAAATGGCGCTGAAAATTAATCAGCGCCATTTCATTTTACAGCCAAGTACATTTCCCCTAAAAAATCATACAAAAAACAGTCTCCTTATTCGGAACCGAGCGCACCTGCAGACTTCCACCATGCATGCGCATAATCTGTCGCGAAAGACTTAAGCCAATTCCAGACCCATTTTCGCGTGTAGTAAAAAACGGTACAAATATTTGCTCAATAATTTCTTCAGGAATTCCCGGGCCATTATCCAGCACACAAATTTCAGGGCGATTACTGGTAGTGTAGCCAGCCCTAATGTGAATTCTTCCGGCCGGATTTTCTGAACTAGCTTCCAATGCGTTCTTCATCAGGTTAAGCAATACCTGCGAAATCAGGTTTTCGTCAGCAAAAAGTTCGAGTCCTGGTGGATTGATGGTAACCGTAAGCTTTACTTTGTCGCTATTACTTAGTGAGGAGTACAACACTTTTATCCGGTCGACCAGATCTTCTATCCTGAACACTATTTTGTCAGGCTTTGGTAGCCGGGTTAGTTTTCTGTATGATTCAACAAAAAGCATCAGTCCATTGCCCTGCTCTTTAATCACGTTTAGCCCACGAATGGTGGTTTGAATGGTCTTTTCATCCACTTCCTCAGGCAGCACGGCACGATCGTCAATAGTAAAGAATTTGCTCAGGCTTTCTGAGAGGGAAGTGATCGGGGCAATCGAATTCATGATTTCGTGCATCAAAACACGGATCAACTTCATCCACGAATCCAGCTCTTTCTCGTCCAGTTCATTGCGGATATCCTGAATCGAAAGCAATATCAGTTCGTCGCTATTGGTTTTGAAGGATGTAGCTTTTAACGACAATTCAATCGTACCGCGTTCGGTGGTAACTGGCACCAGTTTTTGGTCAAAAGGCTTTATATTTTGCACCACCTGAAAAAGGTTCCTGTTGATGCGATCCAGTTGATTGATATGCGTAAGCACATCAACAGACAGCATTTTTTTTGCCGCCGAATTGGCGTGAAGTACAAATCCTTTGGAATTGAAGGTCACAATTCCGGTGGCAACATGTTCAAGTAAGGTTTGAAAGTACTGTTCGCGCTGCTGATTTTCGATTTTCAATTGCTGAATCTGCTCGTTTATTTTGCTCAATCCCTGATACAATTCGCGGATTGGCTTACCTGAAATATTGGTCGGGAACAGCAAAGTTGAATCATTATTCCGAACTGATTCAAGAAAATAGCCCATTTTCCGATTTGTTGTATTTAGGTATTTAATCAGATTTAAAACAACCAGTAACTCAAAAAAAAGACACACAATTGAAAGCAAAATAGAGTTTACTATTGTATAAGCCCATGCCGCAGCCAAAGCAAATGTGGTTACCAACAGAACCCTGAAAACAAGCTGGAAATATAGGTTTCGACTGATCATTGTCCGAATTTTTTAATCTTGTTGTAGAGTGTTTGCCGGGTAACGCCAAGCTGATCTGCAGCTGCGCTTAAATTACCATTGTTTTTTTCGATGGCCATGTTGATCATTCGCTTTTCCATTTCTTCGAGGGTCAATTCGGGCGAAACATTTTTGCCTGACTGAATAGGCCGCATAAAGAAATCCTCGGGTTTCAACACATGATTTTCGCTCAGGATAACCGCCTTTTCGATAGTATGCTGCAACTCGCGGATGTTGCCCGGCCAGGCATATTTAAGCAACTTTTCCTGAGCCTGCTGATTGATTTTCAGGTTCGGCTTGTTGTATTTCGAGGCATATTTTTTCAGGAAGAAATCGGCCAGTACCAGCACATCGTTTTCCCTTTCGCGAAGCGGCGGAACTTCAATCTGGATGGTATTGATGCGGTAAAGAAGGTCCTCGCGAAATAAACCCTCGCGCACCATATTTTCAAGATTTTTGTTTGTGGCGCAAATCAGGCGGATGTCAACCGGAACAGTTTGATTGGAACCAATGCGCGAAATCTGCCGGTTCTGAATAGCGGCCAGTAATTTAGCCTGAAGATGAAACGACAGGTTCCCTATTTCATCGAGGAAAAGACTGCCTTTATCGGCCACTTCAAATTTACCGGGGCGGCTTTCGCGGGCATCGGTAAAAGCGCCTTTCACATGGCCGAAAAGCTCGCTTTCGAACAAAGTTTCGGTAATTGCTCCCATGTCAACGCTCACCAAAACTTCTTCGGCCCTTTTCGAAAGACGATGAATTTCCTGAGCAATCAACTCTTTACCTGTACCGTTCTCGCCGGTAATCAGCACATTGGCATCGGTTTTGGCTACTTTGCGAACCAAGTTCAGCACATTCATCAATTGTGGCGACGAACCCACAATGAACTTTTGCTCACGGTTGATCTCGCTTTTCAATCCTTTTTCTTTCTCTTTCAGCTGGCTCACTTCTTTTTTTGAAAGATTCAGTTGGAGAGCCGACTTCAGGGTGGCCAGCAACTTGGCATTGTCCCAAGGCTTTAGCACAAAGTCAGTAGCCCCGGTTTTTAGGGCTTTTACGGTCAGCTCAACATCGCCATAAGCCGTAATCATCACCACCGAAATCTCCGGATTGCTTTCTTTGATGCGGCTCAGCCAATAAATACCTTCATTTCCGGTATTTATTCCGGCATTAAAATTCATGTCGAGAATAACGAGGTTGTATTCCCTTTTACGCAGCTCGGTGGGAATCAGGTTGGGGTCAGAAAGAGTTGTGACCGTTTGGAATTCCGGAGAAAGGAGGATCTCCAGTGCACTTAAAATGCTTTTATTGTCATCAACAATCAGCAGGTTTCCTTTGGCCATTTTTTTATTTTTTTTAAGTATTGGCTAATGTGCCGTTTCAAAATTGAACCCGCTTCGGGATTCCAAATCATCACATTCTATTTACCACGGGTTTACACCCGAGGTTATTCAAATTAAACCACATTTGTGGTTTCGAAGAAAAAATCCTGAAGGGATTTAATCTGAATAACCCCGTACGAAGTGCGGGGTAAGAAAATACAGCACGAAAGGAACCCCGAAGTGGGTTCAATAAAGCGCTTATACTTCCCTCCAAAGTTATCGGACTTAAAACCCAAACACAATAGTATGTAAATTTTTTTTACACAATCATGTCAATTATTTTAACTTTAAACGTTGTATCCAATTTCTAAATTTATAGATATCAATTAATTACAAGTCTGGCATTATTCTGGCACACTACCTAACAAAGAAAACTACAACGATGCGAAAGAATTTTATACTTTTTTTCATTTTTTGGTTTGCATTGGGGCACGCGCTGGCTCAAACCAACTGGAATTTGAACCGGTGCATTTCCTTTGCAATTGAAAATAACATTGGCCTGAAGCAAATGGAAATTCAGGAGAAAATTGCTTCGGAAGATTTGAGCCAGTCGAAACGAAACCTGTTACCGGGAGTCAGCGCTTCTTCGCGTGCCGGGATAAGTTTTGGGCGATCGGTCGACCCGAATACGAACGACATTGTGAACAATGAGTTCTTTAATAACAGCTACGACATTGGAGCTTCGATGACCCTGTTTAACGGCTTCAGGTTGGTGAACCAGATTGAATATCAAAAATTCAGGAAAAAGGCCAGTGAGTTAAACCGGCTGAATACTCTTGATGATCTGGCTTTTGGCGTGATGAATTCGTATTTCGATGTTCTGTACTACAAAGGCATGTTAAAAATTGCCGGGGAGCAAGTAGAGACCTCGAGAATTAACGTCAAAAAGATGGAAAAACAGCTTGAGTTGGGAATGAAATCGAAACCCGATTTACTTGAAATGCGCGCCAATTTCGAGTCGGAAGAATTGCGCCGGATTCAGGTTGAGAATAGCCTGAAAACAGCAATGCTCAAGTTGAAACAACGCATGAACCTGACTGACGGAACAGAACTTGTTTTGGATGAAGAACAAAGCCCAATGGTTGCTTCCGGAAAACAAGAGCAGAACAATCTGTTTACCGCCTATACGCAATGGTCGCCTTATTACCAGTCGTTTGAAGCACGACTAAAGGCAAGCCGCAAGTCGTTGGCAATCAGCCGTTCGCAATTGTATCCTTCGGTTAGTGCTTACAGCTCGATGGGAACCGGTTTTTACGAAACCACCAAAGACGAATCCGGAAGAACAATCGGATTTGGAACTCAGTTGGACAATAACCGAAGTCAATATCTGGGTGGAGCTATAAATATTCCGATTTTCAGTCGCTGGGCTGTACGCTCTGATATTAAAAAAGCCAAACTCGAAGTTGAACAGGCACAAAATACACTGGATCAGGAAAAGCAAAAATTATATTTTGAGATGGCCAACAACCTGAACGACCTTGAAGCTTTGGAAAAAGAGTACAATCAATACCAAAGACAGCAGGAAGCCGATCAGCTTGCTTTTCAGGCTTCGGAGAAAAAATTTGAACAGGGATTGGTCAATGTGGTCGATTTCTATATCGCCAAAAACCGCCTGGCTAATTCGGCTAGTCAGGTGTTAAAAGCCCGCCTCCAATGGGAAATCAAACGAAAAGTGCTTGATTTTTACATGGGGAAAAGGTTTTGGGAATAGAGAACCCAAAGCCCCCTCTAACTCCCCCGAAGGGGAGGACCGAGAAAAAGCCTCTCCCTAGCCCTCTCCAAAGGAGAGGGAACTTGGATAGAGCAAAGAAGATAAATTGACGTAATATAAAGAGTAATTAGATAAAAATAAGTAAGTTAAAACAAATTAAAAATACGACAAAATCTGATGGAAGGGATTCTTTCTCCCCTCCTTCGGAGGGGTCGGGGGAGGCACTCATGGGAATGGATAAAGTAATTGAAAAGAAAAAGGGCATCAGACCCAAACACATCATCTGGGGTGTGGGAATATTAGCGGTCGCTTTTTTGCTCTATAAAGCGATATTTGCCGAAACGGGTTCGACCTTCCGGGCTGAAAAAGATAAGCTGACCATCAGCACCGTGGAAGACGGCTTGTTTAACGACTACATCACAGTTATTGGGAATGTTGAGCCAATCACAACCATTTTTCTCGATGCCGAGGAAGGTGGAAAAGTTGAAGAAAAGCTGATTGAAGAAGGTGAGATGGTGAAAAAAGGCGATGTAATCCTGAAACTAAGGAACAACGACCTCAACCTGAGTATCATGAATAGCGAATCGAGTATGGCTTACCAGACCAACGAGTTGCGCAATACCCAGATACAAATGGAGCAGCAGAAAATTCAAAATAAACAACAGTTGCTCCAAATTGACTATGAAATTCTGCGGCTGAAACGAAACTACGAACAGCAGAAAGCCTTGTTTAACGAAGAGTTAATTGCCAAAGAAGATTTCCTGAAAGCTGAAGAAGACTATCTCCGGACTAAGAAAAACCGCGAACTCATTTTTATGAAACTGGTGCAGGATTCCATTTTTCGCGAAAATCAGAAAATTCAAATGGATCAAAATCTTGGGAACATGCATCTTAATCTAAAAGTGGTTCAACAACGTCGCGAAGACCTGAACGTAAAGGCGCCTGTTGACGGACAGCTCGGTTTACTTGAAGCCGAAATTGGCGAATCGATTAGTAAAGGGCAACGGATCGGACAAATTAACATCCTCGATAATTTCAAAATCAAAGCTTTAATCGATGAGCATTACATCGACCGTGTGAAGCGCGATCTTCCGGCAACTTTAGATCGCAATGGAACCAACTTCAACCTGAAAGTGCGGAAAGTATATCCTGAAGTACGCAATGGCCAGTTTGAAATTGATCTAGTTTTCGACGGTACTACTCCAGACAATATCCGTACCGGTCAGACATACCACATCAAGCTTGAACTCGGCGAATCGGGCAAAGCTGTGCTGCTCCCGCGGGGTGGGTTCTTCCAAAGTACGGGTGGACAATGGGTATTTGTGTTGAACGAAGATGGAGGCGAAGCCACCAAACGGAACATTAAAATCGGCAAGCAAAATCCACAGTATTATGAAGTGTTAGAAGGCCTCAACGCCGGCGAAAAAGTAATCACTTCAGGATATGAAATGTTTGGGACTAATGACAGGATTGTGATGAAGTAGAAGGAGAACGGAAACCGAAGACCGGAAAAAGTAAAAAGGAAAACGTGATTGGATTGAAAGATTGGAATCGAAAAATAGGTAAATTTATCTGTATCCTAATTTTTACTCATTTCCAAAACTAAAATATTATGACGGCAAAAATCGAAAAATTTGAAGATCTGGATGTTTGGCAAAATGCAATTTCGCTTAGTGTCGATGTTTACAGCAGATTTCAAAATTGTAAAGACTATTCTTTAAAAGATCAGATTTGCAGAGCATCAGTTTCCGTTCCCTCAAACATTGCTGAAGGCTTTGAAAGGCAATATAATAAAGAGTTTATTCAATATTTGTTTATAGCAAAAGGTTCAGCAGGAGAAGTTCGCACACAATTATTGATCGCCTGCAAGCTGGGTTTCTTAAGCGAGACGGATTACCAGTTTTTATTGGAGAATACCAGAAAGATATCAGCACAATTATACAATTTAATCAAAACCAGAAAAGAACGATTCAGTTAATAACTTATGAAAGGGCCATGCATTCCGGTTTCCGGTCTCCATTCTCCCTTTTCCAATTTTTTCACTATGATACGAACAGTAAAACTTAACAAAGTATTCCGCACGGAAGAGATTGAAACCAGTGCTTTGAACAACGTGAGCCTTCACATTCAGAAGGGCGAATTTGTAGCCATCATGGGGCCTTCGGGCTGTGGCAAGTCAACCTTACTGAACATTATCGGGCTGCTCGACAACCCAAGTTCGGGTGAGTATTATTTCGACAATCAGGAGGTTGGCGGATTCAAAGAACGTAACCGTACCTTGTTACGGAAAGGCAACATCGGCTTCGTGTTCCAGAGTTTTAACCTGATCGACGAACTCAACGTATACGAAAACGTTGAACTTCCGCTCATCTATTTGAAATTGAGCGCCAAAGAACGCAAAGAGATGGTCGAGAAAGTGCTGGATCGGATGCAAATCAGTCACCGCAAAAAACATTTTCCGCAGCAACTCTCCGGAGGACAGCAGCAGCGTGTTGCCATAGCACGTGCCGTGGTTGCCAATCCCAAACTGATTTTAGCCGATGAGCCAACCGGTAACCTTGATTCGAAAAACGGTCTGGAGGTGATGAACCTGCTCACTGAACTTAACCGCGAAGGAACCACCATTGTAATGGTAACCCACTCGATGCACGATTCCGAATTTGCACACCGCGTGATCAACCTCTTCGACGGACAAGTGATTACCGAAGAGGTAAAAAAGCAGATGGGAGAATTGCTAGTGTAATATTGGCTCAACCAATGATTTTTGTGATTAACCGATTATCCTGATTTTGGTAACAGAAAAATCAAAGATTGGGGTATTAAACGAATAACGAAAAGAACATGAATCTACACAACATTAAACTGGCCATCCGGAACCTGAAACGACACAAATTGTACAGCATTTTAAGCATTACCGGTTTTTCAGTCGGCTTTGCAGTTTGTATTTTCATTGCCTTGTTCGTTTACAACGAACTGTCGATGGACAAATGCTTCTCCGGCTACAAAAATATTGTCAGGGTATATGACCCAAAAGAAAACAATTGCAGTTTGGATATTCTACTCAATCAGCAGTTTAAAGAAAAATATCCTGAAATCAGGTATGCCTGTCCGCTCGAACAAATGAGCGATATGGAGATTTCAGCCAAAAGTGGACTGAACTTCACCCGTTTCACCGGCTTGATTTCGACGACAAACGATTTTTTCAATGTATTTCCGGTCAAAACAATTTCAGCCATTGGCAGGCTTCCGTTTGAAGGGAAAGAATCGATCCTGATTACCAAATCTTTTGCCGCCATTTTATTCCCAAACGAAGATCCGCTTGGAAAACCGATCACCATTTTCGATTTCATCAAAGGACAAGTTACTGCCGTTATAGAAGATTTTCCTAAAAGCTCTAGCATTCAGGCCAAAGTGCTGATTAATGCAGAAAATCCGGATTTCCGCTTGTCTCAAAATTGCAACAATGGAAGGTGCTGGAGTCCAATGAACCATTTTTTGGTGCTTCAGACAAAGACAGACTTTGCCGCTTTAGCAAAAAAAATGACTGCCGATATTCCTAAAGATCATCCTGAAATTAAAACCATTGCGCTTCAAAAACTGACCGATATTTACCTTTCAGCACCAATAAACGGCAACGGAAACATCACCGGGAATCTTTCTCTTTTATTCATTTTCCTATCGGTAGGTCTGGTTGTTCTGGTACTTTCAATCATCAATTTCCTGAATTTTTACGTTTCGTTGCAATACACTAAGCTGAGAGAAATTGGAATTAAGAAAATTAATGGTGCCAGTTTCAAAAACCTTCTGCGCTTTTCATTGGCCGAGGTTTCAGTAAGTATCCTGATTTCTGTTGCTATTTCACTGGTTCTTTTCTTAATTTTTCTTCCTTTTGCCAACCAACTGTTCGAGCGAAATCTGGAAGCAAGCTGGCTGTTGCGGCCTGCCCTTTTATCGGTTTTAATACTGATCACAGTTGCAATCATCCTGATTAACAGCCTTGCGCCAATTTCTATTTTATCCAGATTCAATACAAGTTCATTTCTGACTAAAATGAATGTTGGTGGTAATAAGCAAACTGGACGCCGCTTGCTAACTTTAATGCAATTTGCCGCATCAATCGTTTTGCTGGCGGTAGTATTTTCGCTGCAAAAGCAAATTTCGTATGCCAAACATGCCAATCTGGGTTTCAGCAAAGAACAATTATTACTCCTGAAACTGCCCATTGGCTTTAAAAGTCAGGACGCTTTCAAGCAAAAGATAAAAGAATTGCCGCTTTGCGAAAGTGTATCGTTAAGCCGCGGTGTTCCCGGATCGGTAAACCTATTTATGGGTGACGGCAAATCGGGAAAAACGGTGATGCTGCAAACCCTTTACGTTGACGAGGACTTTTTTAAAACAATGGAAATTGGACTGAAGTCGGGACGAACGTTTCTTCCCGGAGATATGGGAAATGCCTGTATAATGAACGAAGAAGCCGTGCGACAATACGAATGGGCCGATTTTGAAGGAAAGCGGTTTGAAAATGGTCGTGAAGATGGTTACCAGGTTGTTGGTGTAACGAATGATTTTCATATTGAATCGATGCATACAAAGATAAAACCCGCTTGTATGCTGGCGGCTGCTAACGACAGGCACGACGACCTCCGGAATGTTTCAATCCGGTTGACTCAAGGAAATCTGAGCCAGCAAATGGATGAGCTTCGGGCAGTCTGGAAAACATTTATTCCGGACGAGCCAATGAGTTATTCGTTTTACGACGAGCAATTTGAGGTCATGTATCAGAAAGATGAACGATTGGGAGAAGCAATTGGAATTGCCTCGGTTATTGCACTGATTTTGACTTTCATGGGAATTCTCGGGCAGGTATTCCAGATAAGCCTGAACCGCACAAAAGAAATTGGTATCCGAAAAGTAAATGGCGCTAAGGTCTCCGACATACTGGCCTACATGAACAAGGAATTTCTGATTTGGGTGATCCTTTCGATTATTCTGGCCATTCCTCTGGCTATTTACCTGATAAACAAATGGCTCGAAAGTTTTGCCTATAAAACAGAAATTGGCTGGTTAACTTATGCTTTTGCAGGCCTTATCATGCTAACAACAGTTGTGCTCACTGTTACATTGCAAAGTTGGAAAGCAGCTACAAAAAACCCAGTGGATGCGCTGAGGTATGAATAAGTCTTGAACTTTGATTCTTGTGATTAACTGATTATCCTGATTTTGAAAACGGGAGGAATCGAAGTCCATCAAGAAATCAAACGAATCAAAGTTCAATATCCACTGACAAATAAATATACAAAATCTGTCAAATATTTTGACGGCCAAACGATTTGAAAACAAAACTATACACTGAATATCAATCGGTTAATATTGTGGTATGGTTTCTGGAATTTCAGGAAACAGAAAACAAAACCATTGAAAACTCAAAGCCATGATTAAACATTTTTTTACAAACATTTATCGGAATTTCATCCACAATAAGGTTTTTACGGTCATCAACTTAACGAATCTCGTGATCGGATTTGCCGTTTTCATCTTATTCAGTTCACTGATAAGCTACGAACTGAGCTACGATAAATTCAATACCAATTATAAAAATATCTATCGGGTCCAAACCCGTCAGGAAGACTCGTATCCAACCAATTTTTGCACCTACAGTCCGCCAGCTTATCGTTACCATTTAATGGCCGATGTTCCGGAGGTTGAAGAGGTTTTGCTGATGCGCGAGGTTTCGGGCGGAGCCAAAGGTTCAGGCCAGTATTTTACACTTCCCGATGGCAGTCAGTTGTATCAACTCAACGGCTACTGGAGTGAAAATTCGATTTTCGATGTCTTTAGCATTAAACTTATTGAAGGAAATAAGAGCAATGCACTCACAGAGCCCAACACCATTGCCATTTCAGAAACATTATCCAAAAAACTTTTCCCAGAAGGGAATGCACTGGGGAAACAGGTGGTTGTTGGGAAACGATTTCCGGTAAGTGTTTCAGCTGTTTATGCCGATTTTCCTCAAAACTCGGACCTGAAGGCTACTTATCTGGTTTCGATGCCAACATACCCGGTACTGAGCGGTGAACCTACATATAGCGAAAATTGGACCAGTATTTCGTTCGATAACTACGTATTACTGAAAAATGGAGCCGACCCCAAATTGGTTGATAGCAAAATTAAAGATGCATTTAAGGATGTGAAAAACTTTGAAAAAAGCTTCCCTTACCTGCATCCGCTTTCCAAATTACACATCTCGCCAAATAGCCAGTCGGATATGATTATTGGCTTGGCCATTCTTTCGCTGGCAGCCATTCTGGTTCTCATTTTGGCATGTGTCAATTATGTGAACCTTTCGCTGGCAAATTCCACCCAGCGTTCCACCGAAATCGGGATCAAAAAAGTGATTGGCTCTTCCAAAAAACTAATTGCCACTCAGTTTCTGGCCGAAACCGTCCTGCATACCTTAATCTCCACCACACTGGCGCTATTCGTTGCACAGGCTTCGTTTCCATTGCTGAACCGAATCCTGAATAAGAATATAGATTTCACCTTATGGAACAATGCGCCGCTTTTGATCTTTATCTTTTTGGCAAGTTTGCTGGTGGGCGTCCTTTCAGGATTGTATCCTTCGTTGGTGATTTCGGCCTACAACCCTGTTAAAGTGCTGAAAGGCAAAATATTCAGCAATGGCGGAAACTCAATCAGTATTAAAAAGATTTTGGTAGCGGCACAGTTTTCCATCTCGCTGTTTATGCTTATCGTGAGTTTTATCCTTTTCAACCATGTTAATTTTATCCTGAACAAAGATTTGGGATTCGATGCCAAAAACATTCTTTATACCGAAATCAATCCGCGCGATAAAATGCCGTTCGAAACTGTAAAAACCGCTATTTTACAGCATCCCGAAATTGCAGATATTTCATTTTCGAGTACTATTCCTTTCGTTGGAAATATTGGTGGGTACGTGACCTGGGACGGCGCCGGTCAGGATGAAAAGGTAATGATAAGTCGAAACTATGTGAATTACGACTTTATTCCAACTTATAACCTGAAAATGGCATATGGCCGCAATTTTTCGCAGGAATATCCGGCCGACAACAAGGGCTGTATTATTAACGAAACAGCGCTGAAAATTTTCGGTTGGAGCGATCCGATAGGAAAACAGATTTATCTGGAAGGGAAACCGTTTCCGGTCATCGGTGTCGTAAAAGATTTCCATCCCTATTCGGTCCACAATCCAATTCCAACCTATATCATGTTCCTGAACAGCAATGTAATTTCAGGGTCAACACTACTATCGGTGCGGTTTACAGGTGATGAGCAAAAAGCCAGAGCTTTAGTAGCCAGGGAACTGGGTAACGTTTTTCCGAACTATCCGTTCGAGTTTAAAGATTTTAGTGTTGCTTTTTACCTCGATGCAGCAATCCCATTCTGGCAATCGATGAAACGAATGTTTATGTTTTTTTCGGTGGTTACCTTGGTCATTTCTACGATTGGGCTATTCGGATTGATTCTGTTTACCGTGAAGCGCCGGACAAAAGAAATTGGTGTTCGGAAAGTGCTTGGCAGCTCTGTCGGTTCAATTTATTGGCAGCTGTCAACCGAAGTGATTAGTATGCTTGGTTTCGCCATTTTGGTTGGGTGTCCAGCTGCAATTTACATTTACAAAACGATGCCCGGAGCCTATAAAGAGCCCCTTTCGATTGCCGCATTTTTTGTTTCGGTAGCACTAGTAGCCATTATTGCATTACTTACCATCAGCTACCATGTATTGAAAATTGCAGTGAGTAACCCGGTAAAAGCGCTGAGGTATGAATAGAGGCCTCCCCCAACCCCTCCGAAGGAGGGACGAAAAAAAGGCAGTAGATAAAAGAGTAAATAAAGAAGTATGCACTTCCCCAATAATCTCCCCTTCGGGGAGATTATTGGGGCTTATCAATCTAGATTCAGACAACATTAAACAAAGACAATATGCTCCACTTATCCAACATCGACAAGTATTACGATTCGAAATTTCAACGGACTTTCGTACTGAAAGCCGTTAACATGGAAGTAAAAGAAGGCGATTTTCTGAGCATTATGGGTCCCAGCGGTTCTGGTAAATCAACTTTGCTGAATATCATTGGCCTGCTTGATCAACCTTCAGCAGGGGAATATTCGCTGTACGATAAATCGGTACTCGACCTGAAAGAAAAAGTAAAAGTGGATTACCACCGTAATTTCATGGGCTTCATCTTTCAGGCTTATCACCTGATTGAAGATATGACTGTGTACGAAAATATAGAGACTCCTCTCATCTACAAAGGTGTAAAAAGCCGCGACCGGCAGGCGATGGTAGCCGACCTACTCGACCGCTTTAACATGGTAGCCAAAAAAGATCTGTTTCCGCAGCAACTTTCGGGCGGCCAACAACAACTGGTGGGCATTGCACGCGCCATCGTCGGCAAACCCAAACTTTTGCTGGCCGACGAACCTACCGGAAACCTGCAATCTGTTCAGGGCGAAATGATCATGGAAACGCTGAAAACCCTGAATCAAGAAGGGATGACCATCATCCAGGTTACCCACAACGAAAAGTTCGCCGAGTACGGGAAAAGGATTATTCGCTTGGAAGATGGGATTATCCGGAAAGATGAAAAGTCTTGAACTTTGATTCATTTGATTGAATGATTAACATGATTTTGAGAATAGAAAAAATCAAAGTATTCATAAAATCAAGCGAATCTAAGTTCCGACAATTTAAAACGAAACAATTTAGGTCATGCAAAACATTTTTAAATCAACTTATCGGAATTTCGTCCGGAAACCGGCGACCAACCTGATTAATTTGGGTGGTTTGGCGGTTAGTTTAGCTTTGGTCATCATCCTTTCGGTGTATTCGTACAGCGAACTGACTACTGACAATTTCCATAAAAATGGGAAACGGCTTTATATTTATTCCGACTTGAATAATGAATTTAAAAATCTGAATACTCCGGCTATTCTCAAAGATCAGATTGACCTGAATATTCCGGAGATTGAATCATCAGTCCGGATAGCGGGAACATGGGAAGAACCAGTTTTTCAGGTTGATGACCACGACCCCATAACTTCAGACATCATAACTGCCGATCCCGATTTTTTCAAGCTATTTACTTATCAAGCCATTGAAGGAAATTTGGAGATGGCGCTAAATGACCCGTTGACCATTGTTCTGGCAGAACCACTGGCAAAAAAACTGTTTGGAAATGAGCATGCCTTGGGCAAAACCTTGAGAATAAACAACAAACATACATTAACAGTATCGGCAGTAGTTAAACCGCCAAAAGACAATAGTAGCCTTTCTTTTAGCTCAATTGCTTCGAATGATACCCGAAAAATTGTTTACTCCAACGGAAGCGAATTTACAGAATGGGGATGGTGGAATTTTAATCTGTTTGTGCTTTTAAAAGAAGGCGCCAATCCAACGGCAACGGCACAAAAGATTGCCGCACTGTTTCCTAAAGGGGACCAGGGTAACGAAAACTATAAGACCTACCAACTAAATCATCTCAATGATCTCTATTTTTCGAATTTCACAATATCATGGGGCGACTACCTGCACGGTGGAGATAAACGAAAAGTAATGATTTTGCTGATGGTCGCCGCACTGGTACTGATTATTGCACTGGTTAATTTCATCAACATATCCTCGTCACAATGGCTCGAAAAAATAAAGCAAACCGGCGTTCTTAAAGTGATTGGCGCCGATAAAATTTCGATCTTGCGGAGTGTGCTTTCCGAAGCTTTCATCCTGTTCCTGATGGCGCTCTTTCTGGCTATTTTGATTGTTCAGCTTTTGTTTCCTTTTATCAGTAGTTATACCGGAATCCATTTCAATCCATTTTTACTTTTTACACCTACATTCCTTATTGTTTCCATAGCCGGAATATTTCTCCTTAGCCTGATATTCAGCATTATTCCTGCCATACGCATTTCGTCGTCGAAAGCTGTCGATAACCTGAAGAAAACGATTCACAACGGTTCATCAAACTCGGTATCAAGAGGAATACTGGTTACCGCCCAATTTGCAATAGCTATTATTCTCATTGCCTTTACTGTTTTGGTGCAGAAACAAATAGATTTTGGCAGCAGCAACTTTCGGTTCGATAAGGAAAGTATTATCGGTATAAAACTTACTCCCCAACTGAGAGACAAAAAGGAAGTCCTTAAAAAACTGATCGGAGACAATCCTAGCGCTTCAAAAGTCTCATTTTCACAATTCTTCCCCGGAAAGTTAAACGAACACTGGTCATCGTTTCAGCAAATAAACGGAGAAAAAAAGCAACTTAATTTTGATACGTTTAACGGCGATGCCAGTCTGTACTCCATGTTGGGATTACAACTTGTCCAGGGCCGTTTTTTCTCCGACGATTTAGTTACCGATGAGCACAAGATGATCGTGAACGAAACATTTGTCCGCGAACATAAAATGGAAAACCCTATTGGCGCCAAATTCGTGATGGGCTTTGGCGAAAATCCTCCCCTTTCTGAAATTATTGGAGTTGTGAAAGATTTTCATTACAAACCAGTTACAGTACCAATTGGGTCGCTGATTATACAGAATGAACCGTGGTCTTCATACTGTCTGGTTAGCCTTAACACCAGCGATTTCAAATCGCTTAATCGTTTTATCCAGGAAATAAAGTCTGAAACAAGTAAGCTTTCTCCATCCTTTCCTGTAGAAATCAGCTTTCTTGACCAGGCCGTTGAAAGTCTGTATCAATCGGAAATCCAGTTCCGCCGCACCTTCTCGCTGTTTGCCGGATGTGCCATCGTAATTTGCTGTCTGGGTATTTTAGCCATGTCGCTGTTTGCCTGCCAGCGCAGAATTAAAGAAATTGGTATCCGGAAAGTAAACGGCGCCAAAGTAAGCGAAGTATTGGCCATGCTCAACCGTGATTTCGTGCGGTGGGTAGCTATTTCTTTCGTGATAGCCACACCGGTTGCGTGGTATATCATGAGCAAATGGCTTGAAAGTTATGCATACAAAACCGAATTGAGCTGGTGGATTTTTGCGTTGGCTAGTTTGTTGGCATTGGGAATTGCACTGCTTACAGTGAGCTGGCAAAGCTGGAAAGCAGCAACGCGAAACCCGGTGGAAGCATTAAGGTATGAATAAAAAATGTCTGAACTATGATTAGATTGATTGAATGATTAACATGATTTTGAGAATAGAAAAAATCAAAGTCTTCATAAAATCAAGCGAATCAAAGTTTCGACAAATGGATTGAAGAAATTAAAATATCAGTAAAACATATGAACTCAACCAATTGGAAAATATCGGCTCGAAATCTGCTCAGGCACAAGTCGCTAACCTCGATTAATATTTTAGGACTGGCTGTTGGGCTGGCATCCTCAATCCTCATTTTAATGCATGTAGCATACGAATACAGCTACGACAAAAACTGGGAAAAAGCCGGCAACATTTGTCGGATCAGCTATACCCGCTATCAGAATGGCGAGCTTAGTTTTAAAAGTGCACGCACCCTTGGTGGGATGGCCCCGGTTTTAAAAGAAAAAATACCGGAAGTGATTGGCAGCACCCAGCTTTTTAAAGATGTGGTGACGGTTTACAACGAAGATAACCAGATTGCGGACATTCAGATGTATGTAGTCGACTCGACCTTTCAAAGTGTATTTAAACTCGACTACATCAACAAGAAAACCGATAATCCGCTTATTCCGCTCTATTCCTCGGTTATTTCCGAGTCAGCGGCACTTAGCTTGTTTGGAACCACTGATGCCGTTGGAAAATGGTTCAAAGTATGCCAGGGATGGCGTTTTTGTGTGACCGGTGTTTACAAAGATTTGCCATCGAATTCACATATCTCGTTCGATATGTTGCTAAGTCTGCAAACCTACTACCACTATTATCAAAACTGGGACGATGCAACAGGGTCGGAAATCATCAAAAACCCGAAAGCTTACATTCAAAACAAAAAAGTAACAAGCTGGGAGTATGGGTATGCGGGATGGTATAGTTACCTTTTGCTTCAACCCGGAACCGATCCGAAACAAATAGAATCGAAAATCGCTCAAATCGGGGTTGACTATACCCAAAAGATCACGCAAAACAATGGTAAAGCAGAGTTCCAGCTTCAGCCAATAAAAAGTATCCACCTTAATTCGCATCTTGATAATGAAATGAAAGCCAATGGCGACCGCAATTCAGTCATGGCGATGGTATTTATTGCTCTGGTCATTCTGGTTATTGCCTGGATCAATTTTGTCAATCTAACGCTAATCCGCGCAGTGGAACATGCCAAATCAATCGGAATCCGGAAATCGGCAGGTGCCACGAAAAAACATTTGGTTTTCCAATTCCTGACCGAGGCATTAATTACCAATCTGATTAGTGTTTTAATCGCTTTGGGTTTGGTGTTTCTACTGCAAAACTGGTTCTCGTCACTCAGCAATCTGCCCATCATCGCCTCAATCGGATGGAATTACACTTTGATTCTGGCAGCGATCATTTTGGCTGGAGTCTTGATTTCAGGACTTTATCCGGCGTTGTATCTTTCATCATTCAAAGCCATTGATTTATTTAAAGGAATTCACTCGACAGTGACCAATTCACTCGATTTGCGGAAGTTTCTGGTGGTCGCGCAGTTTGCGGCATCCATATTCCTGATTGCCGGTGTGATCACAGTTTTCAAGCAAATCAGTTACATGAAATCGCGCGACCTGGGAGTGAATATCGAACGGACACTGGTTACTTTCTCGCCTCCAACGCAGATCGGACGGCCACAACGGATGAGCAAACTGAATGCCTATAAAGAACAGATCAGGCAAACTTCGGGTGTAGAGTCGGTAGCAACCTCGTCGATTCTTCCGGGAAAAGAAATTCTTTGGAAGAAACAGGATGTCCGGAAGGTGACCGATCAGCCCAATTCGACCAATGTTTATGCCTACGCCTATGTCGATTATGATTTTATCCCGACTTTTAACCTGAAACTGGCTGCAGGACAAGGCTTTTCACGTGAAGAAAATGAAAGCAACAATACGATGATTGTGAACGAATCGGCAATGAAACAATTGGGTTATTCCGATCCTTCATCCACCATAAACTCATTCGTAAAGGTTGGAGATAAAGATTTTAAAATCATTGGTGTCCTGAAGGATTATCACCACGAATCGCTCCGGAAGGAAATTAAACCGATTATTTTCTTTTATGGATACCGCTGGATGTCAGACATTGGGTACTATTCCATCAAAGTAAATTCAGCCAATCTGGATCAGACCATTGCCCAGATCGAAAAAATCTGGAAGCAAACCTATCCTGAAGATCATTTTCAGTACTTTTTCCTCGACGATGAATTTAATACGCAATATAAAGCCGATCAGGCATTTGGACGTGTATTTACCTTGTTTACCTTTCTGGCAATTTTCATTGCTGCTATCGGACTTTTTGGCCTAGCTGTCTATTCTGCCAATCAACGAACCAAGGAAATCGGGGTTCGAAAAGTAAACGGTGCCAAAGATTCTGAAATACTGATCATGCTGAATCGTAATTTTGTCAAATGGGTTGTCTTGGCCTTTGTAATTGCTACACCTCTGGCCTGGTTTATCCTGACCAAATGGCTCGAAAACTTTGCCTACCAAACTAATTTGAGCTGGTGGATTTTTGCACTGGCAGGATTAATCTCAGTTACTATTGCTATTATTACTGTGACCTGGCAAAGCTGGAAAGCCGCCACAAAAAACCCCGTGGAAGCGCTGAGGTATGAGTAGTGTCCACCCCAAACCCCTGAAGGGGCTTAAAGTAGTGCAAACATGAGCATAAATGATAAAATTTCAATGTTTTACAATGCCAAACCAATCATTTTTGAGAGAGCAAAAGCGATGCGTGAGAATATGACACAAGCAGAAAATGCTGTTTGGGAGGTATTGAAATCAAAAAATATGTTGGGATTAAGATTTAAACCTCAACATCCTATTGACATTTTTATTGCCGATTTTTATTGTCATCCGTTAAAACTGGTCATTGAAATAGATGGAGGAATTCATAAATCCAAAGAACAGAAAGAATATGACATTGGCCGAGAAGCTGAACTAGAAAAATGGGGAATAAAAGTAATTCGGTTTACTAACGAGGAAGTAGAAAAAAGCATTGAACATGTTAAGAAAGAAATCGAACAAGAATGTGCAAGGCATAGATCGGAGCTACAAAGTCCCCTTCAGGGGATTTAGGGGTGCAATATACTGGCAAAGCTGGAAAGCAGCCACAAAAAACCCCGTGGAAGCGCTGAGGTATGAGTAAGAAAGAAGCCTCATCTAAAAAGGCTGCACTTCAGGGAGATTTAGAGGGACTTTATTGCTAGCTTTATAACCAACGACTAAACCGAACACCATGTTGAGAATTATCTTCCTTTCTGCCTTCAGAAGTTTACTGAAATACAAGCACATGAGCATCATTAATCTCGTGGGCTTAATAGCCGGATTAACTTCGTTTTTATTTGCTGTCCATTATATTTTATTCGAGTTTTCGTACGATTCGTTTTTCAACAAAACGGAGAATGTTTACCGTGTAAACCTGGAGGTTGAAAAAGAAGGACAGACCATTTTTCACGGGGCCAAAACACCGCGGGCATTGTTTTTTGCCATTAAACGCGAAATCCCCGAAATTGAAGCCAACGGATTGGCCTATTTCGAGAAATGCCTGGTGAACTTTCAGGACCGAACCATTGCTAATCAGGATGTGCTATGGGTTTCCGAAGATTTTGAAAAAGTTTTTCCTCTTGACATGATTGCGGGAATTGCTGATTACACCCGACCGCGGTCTGGGGTTATTTCTGAAACCTGCGCCAAAGCGCTCTACGGAAATGAAAACCCAATCGGGAAAATTATGCGGGTTAACGAGGGAATGCCAATCGAAATAACCGGTATTTTCAAGGATTTGCCACCCAACACGCATTTGCGGGCGCAGTATTTTATAGCAGTAAAAACCTGGGTCGAAATGGGTGCCATTAATGCAGAAGGCGACTGGCGATGGAATGGCTGGTGGAATTACATCAGACTCAAAGACGGCAGCTCTCCGGAAGTAACAACCTCAAAAATCAACAGTCTCATTCAGTCGTACATGGGGTTTCTGGCAGATGACCAAAGGAGCGCACGATTTTCCTTACAGCCTTTAAAAACTATGCACTTTATTCAGGGTATAGAGGGCGAAATGGGCGCTATTACCAATTATTCGTCGCTCATCAACCTAATCGTTATTGCGGTAATTACCCTTTTTATTGCGTGGATCAATTACGTGAATCTTTCGGTGGCACACGCGCAGTCGCGGTCAATCCAGATTCGCACCCGCAAATTAATTGGCGCGTCCGATTTTCATCTCTGGCACCAGTCGCTGGCCGAAAGTTCTATCCTGAACATTGCAGCATTAATCGCTTCTTTTCTGCTCTACCTGATTTTGCTGAATACGGTGGCCTCGGTTTTTAACATTCCGGTCAATCAGGCACAAATACCTCTTGGGTATGTCATTCTCATTTCGGTGCTCACTGTTTTTGGAGGAATCTTGTTTTCGGGCATGTATCACGGCATTGAACTGGCACGGATTAAGATTTTGCCTGATCAGAAACAAGCCAACGGAGGAAAGGTAAAGAGTGGGCTGGTCGTCTTACAAATGGCGCTTTCCATCATTTTCCTGATCAGCACGCTGACCGTCTACAAACAAATTTCGTTCATGAAAAACAAAGATTTGGGTGTGGCGCTGAATAATGTGGTGGTTTGTACCGGACCGGCCTCATTAAATTCTGATGGCAACAAACGTCAACGATTTGAAGGATTCCGCAGCGATCTTCAAAATCAGGCAGGTTTTGAGGGAGTGACTTTTAACCAGTTTGTTCCCGGGCAGGAACCGGCCTTCGGATTTAGAGAGTTTAACAACCCAACCAAAGGGAAATCACCAGACAAACAAATTTTTGAGAATCATGCAGGTAGCGGATTCATCAAAACATACGGACTTAAATTATTGGCAGGAAACGATTTCAGTGAAAATCAGTCACAAAACCTTAACCGTATAATCCTGAATGAATCGAGTATGAAACTGCTTGGATTTGATAATCCGGAGGATGCTGTTGGCAAAGAGATTTTCAGAAAAGGTAACAACTCTGCAGCTTTAAAAATTGAGGGCGTGGTGGCCGATTTCCATCACGAAGGATTGCATAAAGCCATTTACCCCATCATCTGGAATAACCAGTTCCCCAATGAATTCGGTTATTTTTCTATCCGGGTAAACACGCAAAATGTACAGGAAACCTTAAGCCACCTGCAAACCACATGGACGCGCCATTACCCGAAAGACAACTTCGATTATGTGTTTGCCGACGAACAGTTCAACCGGCAATACGAATCCGACAGCCGTTTCAGCAAATTGTATGTCTGGCTAACGTTGCTTTCCATCGGAATTGCCACCATTGGTTTGTATGGACTGATTCTTTTCTATCTCGAAAAGCGTAAAAAAGAAATCAGTTTAAGAAAAGTGAACGGAGCCAACATTGCCCAGGTCATTCATTTAATCAACCTGACTTTCATCAAATGGGTGGCTGTAGCTTTTGTGATTGCCATTCCATTGGCGTACTATGCCATGTATCGCTGGCTCGAAAATTTTGCCTACAAAACCGAACTAAGTTGGTGGATTTTTGTCCTGGCAGGTTTGCTCACCCTGGGAATTGCTCTGCTTACAGTTAGCTGGCAAAGTTTTAAAGCGGCTTCGAAGAATCCAATGGAAGTGCTGAGGTACGAGTAGTTTTTACCCATATTCAAAGGGGTGTGTATCAAAAAAGTCAGGGCTTCAATTTGCATGAAACCCTGACTCCTGTAGATTTTAATTTTCAAAAATCCCACTTAGTTTTTCATGATGTTGGTAAAATCATTCTGAATCTTCATCAGGTTAATCGAATAGATCATGATATTTCGGGCTTCGCTAAGGATATTCAGCAGCAGCATGCTATTCTTGGTTCCAACATCATTTTTCTTTATCGATTTGATCAGATTTTTACGAGCCTCACGAACTAAACCTATGATTCGAAGCTGTTCTGCATTAATCTCTTCCAGCTTGACTTCATTGTTTGAGTCCAGGGCATCAATCATCTTTTTGGTAAATACCGAAAACTCTTCAGCAATTTGAGTCAGTTCAACTGCCTGAGTAGATAAAATGGGCTTGTGGTTATTGTCAACGTGATTAAAAACCGGTTCGGCCATAAAGTTTATACAATGAGCCAGTTCTTTTAGATAATCAAGTGTTAAAACGTAATAATGACTGGCTTCAACCGAATCGGCCGGAAGAGAATTGATTGTTTGATGGATTTTGCTCTTTTTATTCGCCAGTTTTTGCTCCAGTTCTACAGCGGTCTGCAGCTGCTTCTTCAATTCCTTCCGATTTTCCTTGATCAGTCCTTTTACGGTATCGCTGAAAATACCACTTATCGCATTCAGGGTTTTTGTAATTCCCTTGTTGTTTGTTTCAAACATTGATATCACCGTTGGGATCACTTCAACATCATCAGATTTAGACTGAAAATTCTCTTCGCGCTTTTTGTGAACCAAGTGAGTTCTGTAAAAAGCAAGAATGGCAAAAGCAAGAATGGCAATTACGCCGAAAATCTGAGCCCAACCCATAAACATGGAAAGAAAAAATGCGACCGAGAATGCAGCAAGACCAGTAATAAACCAACCGCCAATAACAGTAAATACGCCGGTTATGCGGTAAACAGCACTGTCTCGACCCCAGGCGCCATCGACCAGCGAAGTACTCATGGCCACCATGAAGGTAACATAAGTGGTTGAAAGCGGTAATTTGTATGAAGTCCCAACAGCAATTAGTATAGAGGCAACCATCATATTTACCGAAGCCCGCACCATATCAAACATTGGTGGGTTCAGATCGTTCTTGCTTCTTTCATCCATTTCAGTGGTATCAAACCGCTTACTTATTTTATCGATGATTGGCTGTGGCAACACGTGACTGAAGAATGTCCCGACATTTACAACTCGCCTGACTAAGACTCTTGAAAAGGCTGACGAACCAAAACGTTCAGTTCCCTCATCTTGTCGGCTAAGTTTCAATTCTGTTTCAGCAACAGTTTGTGCTTTTTTAGATGTCCAGAGTGTAATAACCATAACAATTCCAGAGCCAATCAAAAAATAAATTGGTGTTTTAATTTCGCCAAGTAAACCTCCCATTAATAAATCGTTACTGCCATTTGCAACATATGTTTTGTACGACTCAAACCCTGCCAATGGAACTCCAATAAAGTTTACCAGATCGTTTCCGGCAAAGGCCATTGCCAAGGCAAAAGTGCCTGTCAATACAACTATTTTAAGCGGATTGGTCTTGAAAACCCAACTTATTATTTGTAAAAGAAAAGTCCAAAACATGAAACTCATCCCAACAATTAAAAGAGTATTATCCTGGATTGTTTTATAGGCTTCCTTGGTCATGAAAGAGGCATCTTTCAACCCCTTAATCAGTATAAAATAGGTAATAGCAGATATCGCCAATCCACCCCACAGGGCTCCATAATATTTAATTGTTTTTTCAGTATTAAAACTAAACAGCAAACGGCTGATCCATTGAATTACTACACCAAAAACAAAGGAAAGTACCACTGATAGTAATATACTTGATATAATAGTGAGGGCTTTGGATGAGTTTATAAAATCACTGATCTCGGCAATTTTTTGAGTCCCATCAACTAGAATAGTTGCACCATCGCCAACTTTGAGAAAAGCCATTCCGATGGCAGCACCCAACAATCCAAAAACCATGGAAACCGTTGTAGATGTAGGTAATCCAAAAGTGTTAAAGAAATCGAGCAACAGAACATCAGTAAACATAACCGCCATAAAGATGATGATGATTTCGGTAAACAAAAAGTACTGTGGATGGAAAAGTCCTTTGCGTGCAACTTCCATCATTCCGTTCGAAAGAAGTGCACCAGCTAAAATACCGGCACTAGCTACAATCATAATGATCCGACGTTTCGCTACATTAGAACCAATTGCCGAATTCAAAAAGTTAATAGCATCATTGGCAACCCCGACCATCAGGTCGGAAATAGCCAAAAGGAAAAGTACTACTAAAAAGAAAATGTAAATACTCATGGGAAAGTTTTTAGTTCGCAGATTTTGATTTTATACAGAAAGCTATGATGAAAAAGCAGTAAATATTGAATTGGGGGGATTTCATATTCTATATTTTTTTAATAGTTAGATACCTGCTTGATAGGTAGGCAGTGAACTTGCCAATTGGCTATACTTTGAGTAAGTTGTACATTTGGCTTGCATAATAGTATCTTAACCAACTATTAATCTGTTTGTAATTTCTATCGACAAAAATAATTATTTTATCCTTGACAAGGTAGTAAATAAATTGCTTAACCAAATTATAACATTGATTTTTTTAATCCCTTTTAATTGTCTTTTGTCTGAAAAACAATTACTTAAGATTCTCTTCAAACAGCTTGTAAATGCGTTTGTATTCGTCTGCCCAGCTTGTAGGTTCAGTAAAACTGTGCCGCTCAACAGGATATACCGCCAGTTCCCAGTTTTCCTTGCCCAGTTCGATCAGCCTTTGCGACAAGCGAACAATATCCTGAAAATGTACATTGTCGTCAATCATTCCATGACACATTAGCAAAGCGCCTTTTAATCCGGCGGCATAATAAATCGGTGAACTTCGCACAAAAGCCAGACTATCTTCAACCGGAGTATTCAGTATATTTGAAGTATAACCGTGATTGTAATGGGCCCAGTCAGTTACCGAACGCAATGCGGCTCCGGCTTTAAAAACATCAGGAGTTTTAAACATGGCCATCAGGGTAATAAAACCACCATACGAACCGCCATAAATGCCAATTCGCGCAGGCGAAATCCCATATTTTTCTACCAGAAAACGCGCACCATCAACATGGTCGGTTAAATCTTTTCCTCCCATGTTGCGATAAATTCCCGTTCTCCAGTCGCGGCCATAGCCCGAACTTCCACGGTAATCAATATCAAGAACCGTATAACCATTGTCGACTAAAAAGTTATGAAACTGGTATTCCCTTTGGTACTGACTCCACCATTTGTGTGCATTCTGTAAATAGCCGGCACCATGCACAAAAACAACAGCTGGCCCGTTTTTCTCCGGACTAACGGGGCGGTACAAACGGGCATAAACGGTTTGTCCATCTTCGGCCTGATAACTTACAAATTCAGGTTTTCGCCAGGGATAAGCCTCAAATTCCTTAGTTAACGATTGAGTAATTTTTTGAGGTGCAGCACCAGGTTTATTGGCTTGAAGGTACAATTCCCAGGGCTGGTTGGCAGAAGAAAACCGAATAGCCAGTTGTTTTTCGTCAGGCGAAAGTTGAACTTCGTTATTTCCTTCCATTGATGTAATTTGCACTGGTTCGCCACCCCAAACAGGTATCCGGTAAAAATGGCGAACTCCGGGATGCACCTTGTTGGCTGTGAAATAAAACCACTTTTTATCCTTCGAAATAAACGGATCGTAAACTTCAAACTGTCCTTGGGTTAACTGCTTCTTTTCGCCTGAAATTGTATTCAGCGTATACAAGTGCGAATATCCCGACTCTTCAGACTGGAACCAAATGGATTGATTATCGGGCATCCAGCCAACCAGGCCGGGAGACATCGGATAACTTTCTATTCCGGGACCTCCAACCCAGGCTTCGTCGTGCTGACGATCGAGTAATTTGGGTTCTCCGCTTGCCAAATCGAGCTGCATAATCCAGCGGTCTTTGCTGTTGTGCGAACGAGCAACCACAATGGCTTGGTCCTTTGTTGGATTCCAGAACGGGCCAAGTACATTCACTTTTCGGTCATCGGACTTTTCCAGCTTCGAATGTGGGTAATCATTTTTATAAGCTGGTAAATCTTTGATTCCGGGAATATTCGAAGTTTCAACTTTATACGATTTATCCGTTTCCAGATTTAAAATTCTCAAGCTCGCCGCTGTCTGCGGTCCACCAACTTTCCGTCGGCTGGGTTCTGTTTCCGAATAGCCTGATTCGCTTACAAAATTCAACAATTCAGTTTCTTTTTCAGCTGATGCATTTTCGATGACGGAGTAAATAACGTATTTACCCGATGGACTTAGCGAAATACTGCGCAGTCGACCCGTGCCCAGATAAACCGGCTCCATCTGTTTTTCTTTGTCTAAGTTTGCCCGATACTCCTGTGTTTTCCGAAGTTCGTCCTTCGACTTCAGCACATCGAACAGTTGCATTTGCTGCGCCTCAAGCCATTCATCCTGCGCATTGCCCTTTTTCTCTTTCTTCTTTTCGCCCGAAACAAAATTGGTGAGTTGCTTAATCATTCCTGACTCCAGTTTCAGCAGGTATAGGTTTTGGTTAAAAACAAAGCTGATGCTTTGCTGATCGGCCAGAAAGTGAACCTGGGATGTCTGTCCAAGCCAGTCGGTAAGCTGTTTCTCGGTGCCATTTTTCAGGTCAAGAAGAAAAATATTTCCATTCCGGACAAATACTTTGGCCGAATAATCGAGCCGATACTCACCTTCATGAATCGAAAGTTTTGATTTTTCTTCCGGCAATACTTTCGATATATTTCGTGTAAGAAGTGAATACGAATGAACCGACGAAAGTGTATCTTTTTCAGGGTTCCAACTAAAAAAAATCGTTTTGCTATCCTCGCTCCACGACAAATTTTCGGGGGCTGTTCCTATCCACTTTTCAGGATTCTGCATGATTTTATCGATGGTCAATGCACTTTGGTTGGACTTCTGAATCTGGCCAAAGGCTGAAACTGAAAAACAAATCAAAAGAAAAATGGAAAGAGTTTTTTTCATGTAGGATTGGAATAAGTGTCTAAAAATTAAACTGGTCAGGATCTTCACCCATCCGGCTAAACCGATCGAGGCCATCAATTCGGTCCATGTCTGCCGGGCTCAATTCGAAATCGAAAATATCAGCGTTGTGGATAATCCGTTCCGGTGTAACCGATTTGGGAATAGTAACCACCCCTTTCTGAATATCCCACCGAAGTACGATTTGTACTGGTGACTTTTGGTATTTTTCGGAAAGGTGCTGCAAAAGAGGAAGGTCATTCACTCGCCCTTTCATAATTGGTCGCCAGGCTTCAGGCTGAATTTGATTCGCCTTGCAGAATTCCAAAAGCTCAGGCTGAACCAGTTCAGGGTGAAATTCAAACTGATCTACCATCGGCTTAATGGTAGCCTTTGACATCAACGATTTTAAATGTTTTACAAGAAAGTTGGAAACTCCGATAGCGCGAACCTGCCCTTTCTGATAAAGTTCCTCCATCGCTTTCCATGTGTCGAGAGTCAACTCGTTTTGTGGCCAGTGAATCAGGTACAAGTCGAGGTAATCGGTTTGCAATTTCTCCAGACTTTGCTCAAATGCCCTAATTGTGGAATGATAGCCCTGATCGCTGTTCCATACTTTGGATGTGATAAAAATATCTTCGCGCCGAATTCCGCTTTCGGCAATGACTTTGCCTACACAATGTTCGTTTTGATAATATGTTGCGGTATCAATGCTTCGGTAGCCTGCCTGAAGTGCGCATCTAAGCGCGGTTAAAACCTCCGAACCAGCACCTGATCTGTGAACGCCAAGCCCAAACCAAGGCATTTCAACGCCATTGTAAAGTTTTGTTGTTGATGTTAGTGTGGCTGTCATTAATGCATTTCAGATAGAATGAAAAATTACAGTTTCCCGAAAATACCAACAATGGTGCGGTGAAACTTATGCACCGACTTAACAGGTGGAGCATACATCATGATGCACTTTTTGGTAACCACCGGCAATTGCAACTGATCAATCGTTTGCTGAACTTCTGCCGACCACGCGCCTTGTTGCAACCAAATGTTTTTCAGGCCAATTTGAGCTGCTTCTTCCAATACCGGCGAAACATTTTTAGGCGGTATAGAAATCCAGACAGCATCCACTTTCCCGCTTAAACTTTGAAGATCAGGATAGCAGGTCATTCCATCAATTTCTGTGGCTTCGGGATGAACAGGGAAAATTTCGTAGCCCTTTTCTTTCAATTCTTTGCTGGCCATGTTTCCAAACTTTTTCCCAGAACGAGACATACCCACAACGGCAATCCGTTTGGACGATACAAATTGGTCGATTAATGGATTCATTGGGCGAAATTTAAAGTTTTGGTGAAATTACAGTTTTTGAAGCAAATCATCGTCGCAAAAATAGATTCAGGATGGACTTTTTCATAGTCCATCATTAAATCAGACACATCAAAGTTTTGACAGCTTTTCCTGAATGTCTTTCAATACCTTCCGCGAGGCCAGGAAAACAGCAGGTTTGCCCGATAGCGGGTTGTTTTGCGTGACAACCACTGTTTTATAAACGTCTTCAATATTTTGGAAAGTCAGCACTTCTTCCGGAGTGCCCTGCGTATGTATTTTACCCTGATTAACCAAAATCAGCCGGTCGCAATATTCCGATGCTAAATTTAGGTCATGAATGACCATTAGTACCGACAGTCCCATTTCCTGATTCAGTTGCTGCAATACATTCAGAATATGAACCTGATGGGTAATATCGAGGTGCGAGGTTGGTTCGTCGAGCAAAAGCAATTGAGGTTGCTGCGTCAGGGCACGGGCAATTCCGGCCAACTGTTGCTCACCGCCACTCAATTCCGACATCAGCTGATCTTTAAACCGCCAGGTGTCGGTCATTTCCATGTATTTGCGTGCAATTGAAAAATCTTCGTTGGTTTCGAAAAAATTGAACCGGCTGTGGTAAGGAATCCGGCCCATCAACACGTAATCTTCTACACTCATGTCGCCCGCTTCGATAAACTGGCTGACAATGGCAATATTTTGTGCCCTTTCGCGCAAAGAAAACGATTTCAGGTTTTTGTCGGAAAGTAAAATTTTTCCTGTTTTCAAACCCAATATTCCGGTTATTGCCCTGAAAAGTGTGGTTTTTCCCGATCCGTTTGGGCCAATAATTCCGGCAAATGAACCTTTCGGTATCTCGAAATTGATTTCGGACAACTGGAATTTTGGATATCCGCAACCCAGGTTTTGTATGTTCAGGATGTTGATCATCGGCTTTTATTGAGTGAACGGATGGAAGTATGGCTCATCATCAGAAGGAAAGCGATTCCTCCGGCAATTCCGGTGATAACCCCAATCGGCAATTCATTGGGCGATATGATGGTCCGGGCAATGACATCGGAAAGAACCAGGAAAATGGACCCCGACAAAAAAGAAGTGACCAATAAAATGCGGTAATCGGAACCCACCAAAAGCCGCATCAGATGTGGGATAATCAGCCCTACAAAACCAATGACACCAGCCACTGCAACCGAAACTCCAGCTAAAAGTGATGCCACCAGGAAGATGAGTTTTATTGCCGTATCAGTGTTAATCCCCAAGTGTTTGGCCTTCTCCTCGCCCAAACGCAGCGCATTGAGTGGTTGTACAAATAAGTACGAAACGACCAACGAAACCAGAGCAATAATCAACGTAATATATATCAGCGACATATCGGGCTCGTCCAGCGAACCCATAATCCAGAAAATAATGCCATGAAGGTTTTCGGAACTGGTAGTCGCCATCAACAACATCATCGCTGACGAAGCAATGAAACTGATCATAACCCCGGTAAGCAGCATGGTTTGAATGTTCACGCGGCCATTGCGTGTGCTAATGGTGTAAACCAGGAAAATAATCAGGAACGAACCGGCAAAACCAGCTATTGGCAGCACAAACGATCCGACGAGCAGATGCAATCCAAACACAATGGCAAAGGCAACACCCAATGATGCTCCGCCGGAAATTCCCAATGTATAAGGCTCAACCAGTGGATTGCGATAAACGCCCTGCAACAAAATACCAGAAAGACTGAGCGCCCCGCCAACTGCAATCCCAAGCAGCACCCGCGGAAAGCGGATTTGGCTCAAAATAGTATATTCCATGCTTTCGTGCCCTTTTCGGAGAATGCTGAAAATGTCCATGAAGCCGAGGTTCATTTCGCCAACCGACAGCGACAAAACCACCGAAGCAGCAAGCAGGACGAGCAATCCGGCCAAATACAACGACCATTGAAGGTATTTTTTTTGCATCTTCAAAGCTAGTTAATAATCCCGAAGGGATTAAATGTTAATCACCCCCAGTTTAACTGGGGGAAGAAACAATAACCAAAGAACAGAACCCTGACAGGGGTTCAACCATAAGCACATTCCATTACATTGAACCCACTTCCGGGTTCTATCTCTTTTTCGTTCTTTTCCCCCCAATTTCATTGGGGGTGATTAATATTATACCACTTCGTGGTAGACTGAATTTATGAATAGTCCTTGTTCTCTTCGAACTCATTTCAATACATCAGTTTAATCATTTCTTCCAGTGCATCCACAAACAAAATCGGCGTTGGACTGCAGGTTTTATCTGCATCCAGGATAAATATCTTTTTGCTTTTACTTGCCGAAAGAGCAGAATATCCCAGCCAGGTATCTTTTTCTTCCTGTGCAACAATTCCCATCGTCACGATAAAAATCACATCTGGATTTTGTTTCAATACATATTCGCGGGTAACACTACCAAGTTTTAGCTCACTGGCAATATTTTCCCCTCCTGAAAACCTTATAAAATCTTCCATAAAAGTATTTGGAACCGCACAAAACAAAGGTTTCGCGCCAATCTGGATAAACACGTTTGGATTTTTCCCAGGAGGAATGCTGGCTTTCAACTTAGCCAAACGAACTTTCTGCTGATCAACAATCGCTTTGGCTTTGACCCCTTGCCCCACCAGTTCTCCAATTTGGATAAAATAAGTGCAAATCTCCTCGAATGACTCGGGGTAAGGCTGCAACACCACCTTAATACCAAGCTTTTTGAGGTTTTCAATGGTTTCAGGCTTGTTTAGTGACGACGCAATCACTACATCAGGCTTTAGAGTGAAGGTTTTTTCGATGTTTACACTCATGGCATTGGCCACCACAGGGATTTTGTATGAAGCCTCAACCGGACAGAAGCTGGTGCATCCCACCAACCGGTTTTGCTCACCCATCAGGTATAAACTTTTGGTTACCCACGGCACCAGCGAAACAATGCGCTTGGCTTGCTGCGCCTGGCTATGCAATTGACAAACAAGCAGTATTGCAAATAGAAAAAAAAATCTTTTCATACTACTTTTTCAGGATTACGGTTTTTCCGGTTTTGGCCGATTCGCGCGCAGCATCCAGAATCTGAACAACGATGAAATTATTGGTCAGGGAATATGGATCGTAGCTTGTCATTTTTATTTTTCCGCTGATTACATCGGCAAAATAGCAGAACGGATCTTCATAGGCGGCATTATTTCTGGAAGCTATATGCTTGGTTTGTTCGGCTTGCATCGTTCCTTTCCTCATCCGCATTTCTTTGTTGTTAACTGCGACAATATAGCCCGAATCCCCATAAATTTCCATGTCCTTTCGGCCAAAAGGCCAGTTCCACGATGCCTGAATGATGCATTGTGCGTTGGGATAACTGACAATTATGGTTGCTTCGTCGTCGACTTTGGGATAAATTTCAGGTTTTAATTGCCGTGTAACAGCGGTAACCGAAACGGGGGCTTCTCCTTTCATCAAGTAGGTCATCAAATTCGCACCATAGCAGCCGAAATCAATCAAAGCGCCACCTCCATTTTGAACCGGATCGGTCAGCCAATCGAGAAATTCCTTTTCGCAACCAATTTCTTTCGGTCCCTGATGCCCGTCATGAACAACCACTTTTTTGATGTTTCCAATATAGTTGCTGTCGTTTACCAACTGAAACGATTTTTCGGTGGTTGGATACCACGAGGTTTCGAAATCAGTTAACAAATGTATGTGATTCTTTTCAGCAAGTTCAACCATTCTTTTGGCATGTTCAATAGTAGTTGCGAGCGGTTTTTCAACCATCACATTTATGCCACGCGGGGCGCAAGCTTCAACGGTTGCCAGGTGTTCGAAAACCGATCCGAATGCGACAACAGCCTCAGGTTTTACCTGTTCCAACATGTTTTCCAGATTGTGGTAAATTAGTTTGGGATCGAACTTATACTGTTTGGCCAATCGCTGAGCCAAATCTGCGTTTGGTTCATAAACTCCAACCAATTGAAAATCCTTTTTGTCTTTACGGCCTAAAATAAAGGAAATGTGTCCGTGAGTCATTCCTGAAATAGCCAAACGAATTGGCTTTTCTGGATTGGATTGTGCCTGAGTTTTTGATCCGATCATCAAAAGCAATATAAATACAACAATGACATTTTTATTGATTCGCATGTGCATAAATCTTTACGTTACAAATCATGTTCAATTCCGGAAAAATAAAAGGAAACTCGAAGAACCTTTCACCGATCTTTTTTCCCGAAGATTCGACTAAACTAATTTTGAACTGGCAGGTCTTCTGGCTCACCTCACCTTTTGCGGCCTTCCCGTCGCGAAGAATCGAAACAGTGGCGGGGATTGCAAAAAGCTTTCGTCGAGGCTTACAGCTGCGGGCACAGCTCCGGTATCGCACCGGATTCCCTTTTCAGACTCACTCCCGAAGCAGGAAGCTCGTCAACCAATACGTCGTAAAAATAGATAAAAACTGAGAGAATCACCTTATGCCCTAACAGGATTTTGTCTTTTATCGAAGGTCTGAAATCTAAAAATCTTTTATCGTACTTTTACCTTTCAAAATTTCTGATTGTGAGCCAAAAAGTATTGCTAGTAACACCGCCGTTTACACAATTGAATACGCCCTATCCGGCAACGGCTTATCTGAAAGGATTTCTGAATACGCAGAACATCGACTCGTTTCAGTGCGATCTGGGTATTGAAACTATCCTTAAACTATTCTCTTCGGAAGGACTGAAATCACTTTTCTCGCAACTCGCAACCGGCAACCCGGACCTCTCTGCTAACAGTCAGCGGATTTTCAATCTGCGCGAAAGTTACATCCAAACCATCGACCCGGTGATTGCTTTTCTACAGGAAAAAAATGTGACTCTGGCACATGTCATTTGCGAAGGAAATTATTTGCCCGAAGCCTCGCGCTTTGCTCAAACCGAAGATTTGGAGTGGGCATTCGGAACGATGGGAAACCGTGACAAAGCCAAGCATCTGGCTACCCTTTATCTTGAGGATTTGTCGGATTTGATCGTGGAAGCCATCGATCCGCATTTTGGATTTAGCCGGTATGCCGAGCGACTTGGGCGATCGGCTGCCACTTTTGATGAGTTAAATTCTGAACTGCAAAAGCCCGAAAGCTTTATCGATCAAATATTGCTAAAACTCCTTCAGGAAAAAATCGAGCTTTCCAATCCAACTTTGGTGGCTTTTTCGGTTCCTTTCCCTGGAAATTTATACAGCGCTTTCAAGTGCGCCCAATACCTCAAAAAACAATATCCTGATTTGAAAATCGCGATGGGCGGCGGCTTCCCGAATACAGAACTTCGCTCGCTTTCTGATCCGCGGGTTTTCGAATATTTCGATTTTATTTTGCTCGACGACGGCGAAGCGCCAATCCTGAACCTGATTGAATACCTTGATGGGAAACGCGAAAAAGCCGATTTGAAAAGGACTTTTGCACTCGAAAACGGTGAAGTAGTATACCTGAACGGCTCCCAACAAAACGACTTTTCGCAGTTTGAAGTTGGTACGCCCGATTATTCCGATTTTCAGCTGGACAACTACCTTTCTGTCATCGAAATTGTGAACCCAATGCACCGCCTTTGGAGTGACGGCCGCTGGAACAAACTAACCTTGGCACACGGTTGCTATTGGGGACGTTGCACCTTTTGCGACACTTCACTCGATTACATTCGTCGTTACGAACCAAATACCGTTCAACATTTGTGCGACCGCATTGAAGAAATGATTCGCCAAACCGGACAAATCGGCTTCCACTTTGTGGACGAAGCTGCTCCACCAGCTTTGATGCGGGCTTTGGCCCTTGAAATTATCCGCCGCAAACTCACTGTGGTTTGGTGGACCAATATTCGGTTCGAGAAAAGTTTTACCTACGACCTATGCTTGCTCCTGAAAGAATCCGGCTGCATCGCGGTTTCCGGAGGTTTGGAAGTCGCTTCCGATCGATTGCTGGGAATGATCAACAAAGGGGTGAGCGTTTCGAAAGTTGCCAAGGTTACCGATAATTTCACCCGTGCCGGAATCATGGTTCATGCATACTTGATGTACGGATTTCCAACGCAAACCGCGCAGGAAACCATTGATTCGCTGGAAGTGGTGCGACAATTGTTCGAGGCAGGAGTCATTCAATCCGGCTTCTGGCACCAGTTTGCCATGACGGCACATAGCCCGATTGGCCTGAATCCAACGCAATTCAAGGTAAAAATTGAGAACGAAAAACCGGGTACTTTTGCCAACAACGATTTGATTCACACCGACCCAAGCGGGACGGAACACGAACGCTTTAGCGAAGGATTGAAAAAATCGCTTTTCAATTACATGCACGGCATCTGTTTCGATTTCCCGCTTCAGGATTGGTTCGGTTTTAAAGTTCCGAAAACTACCGTTGCGCCAAAATACATTCAGGAAGCCATTGATGAACAGGCCTACGAGCCAGCCAGTCCAAATGCCAAAATCGTTTGGCTGGGAGGCATTCCATCCATCCGGAATTTTACCAAAAAGAAGAAAAACAATAGCTTCGAGATGGCCGAACTGACCTTCAGCAATAAAAAACACGATTTGGTGATTCAATTGAAACAGAAGGAAGGCGAATGGTTATTTGCACAAATGCCGGTACTTTCAGTTTATAATCCAACACAAACTTCATTTGGCGATCTCGAAAAAAGCTTCGAACAGCAAACCGGCGACGATTTCGTACTTTTCTGGAACAGCCCGGCAATAAAGGAATTGCGGGAAAATGGTTTGCTGATGTTGTAGAAATTGTGTGCAAGTTTGCCTACTAAAGTTTTGTTGCGCACCAGTCAATTTATAGCCGGATAATAAACTCCGTGAGATTGCTGTCGGCATCGAGATTGAGCTTTTTGCGCAGCCGATAGCGGTGATTTTCGACACCACGAACCGAAATACCCAACAATGGTGCAATTTCCTTTGACGACAAATTCATCCGCAGAAAAGCACATAAGCGAAGATCGCTTGGAGTAAGATCAATATAATTGTCCTTCAAGGTATTCATAAACTGCTCGTGTGCCCGTTCAAAATTGGCTTCAAAAACCTTCCATTCATCCTGGCTGGCCATGTTGTCGTCAATTTTTTGCACCAGTGTGTCGTAATATTTATCGGGGTAGCGTGTGCCAAGTTGTTCTTTCTGAATTCGTAACATGTCCTTCACATTCATCAGAAATTCGTTTTTCTTGATAATCGCCATCGTTGAACTAGCCAATTCCGAACTCTTAAACGACAATTCGGCCTGAAGTTTTTCGTTCCGAAGTTTGATCAGTTCGCGCTCACGTTCTTCCCTGTCACGACTTTCCTTCTGGCGTGTACGTTCAATAATCCTTCGGCGGAAAATCAGAAGTCCGGCCAGCACAATCAGGAAATAGCTGATATAAGCCAGCACTGAAAGGTACCAAGGCGGAAGAATAACAAGATTTACGGTATACTCCTGACTCGATTGTCCCCACGTGTTGATCGCGCGCACTTTAATTTGGTAATGTCCTATAGGAATACGTTTGAAACTAAAAATTGGTTTTTCGAGTGGCTCCGACCATCTCTGATCAAGTCCTTCAATCCATGATTGATATTTGATGTTATCGCTGCTGAAAAAAGGAAATGAAAACCGCAGTTGAAGATTATTTCGGTTGAAGCGCAAAGTAATATCCTTCCCGGTAAGTGGCAAATCGGTAAACTGATCGTTTGTGCCGCTAATAGTTACCCGCCGAAGTTCGGGCCTTTTTTCTGAAATCTGGGAGGCTGGGCTAATCGTATCCGCATTCAAGAGTGCATACCCGTTTTCGAGACAAAGAATTGCTTTGCTGGCGCTCACCGGAACGATATTTTCATAGCCGGTAATCAACTGATTGTTGAACAGACTAGTTGGGAACTCCTTAATTTTCCGGACCTCTGAATTATGAATGCTAAACAATCCGCAGGCCGCACTGGTAATAAACCAATACCTATTTTCAGGGGCTGCAACGATTCGGGTTGCTTTCCGGAAATCCCCAAGTTTTTCGTTCAGACTCACATAATCGGTGATGGAATCTTTCAAATCATCAAACGTATACAGTTTTTCGCCGGTCGTAAAAACAATCCTGCTTTCAACCTTAAACACATGTATGCTATGATCTTTTCCAAAAACACTTTCCCCAAAATAACGATTGTAAATTAATGAGTCGCGCTGATCGAATTTGAGTCGGAAAATGCCACGATACAAATGGCTTGCCCAGTAATTACCAAAATGGTCAATTTCAATGTAGCGGATCAGATCGTTAAACTGATAAATGATCTTGTCAACCTTCCAATCTGCATTCTCCTTTTTGTATGAAATTAGGTTTGAATACGTGCTTTGCATGAGTGAGTTGGGCTTCAGTGGATTTTCAATAATTGAAAACCCTCCAGAAACAGAAGAAAGCTGCCTGGCCTGATCACCTTTGATTTCGTATGTTCCTTTATTGTGGTTTACAAACAGGCGGTCGTCAATTACCTTACAATCCCAAACCTGGCCCTGCGTTTCAGGAACCAGGCTGAAAGGCTCTATTGTTGAGTTAAATGGTCTAAAATACAAACCCTGATTGGTTCCGAGGTACAATTTTTTGCCGTAAACAGCGGCTGTGTATACAGCTCCAAGTTCTTTTCGCTCGGTGATGGAAAACGAGGGATCGGGCGAAACCGAAATAAAGTCGATGCCCTTGTCAAGTGCAATCCATATATTTTGATTTGTGTCAGACATTACACCCAACACCGTATTGTTTTGCAATCCATTTTCTTTGTTGAATCGATGAAGAAGAGTTCCGTTCCGGTCAAAAACTGAAATTCCATCCAAAATGGTTCCAATAATGATTTTCCCATCCGGTGTGAGACAGGCTCTGTTGATGATATTCTTCCGGAAATAATCGGTTTGCTCGGGTCGCCATGCCGATAATTTTTGCCCGTTGTATAGCAGAATTCCATCGTTGGCTGTTCCAATGAGCTTCTGTGATGGGCTGAGCGGAATGATAAAGCGGATTTCCTTTCGGTTGAAAAAATCATCAACCAAGTAGGCTGATAGGTGATTACCTGTAATCTGGTAAATTCCCTTATCCATTATATTTACAAAAATCAGGTCACCATCAGTTGAAATTGAATTGATAAAACCATTAGGTTGAACTAGTTCAAACTTTTCGTAATCGTAAATATAAATTTTTGAAAATGATTGAAAATAAACGTGTTTCCCTGAAATTATAACATTCCAGAATTCTTCGTTATTGGTAAAATATTGTTCAACTTCCTGTTTTAACGAATGGTATTCGAGTCGGCCCAACTCGTTACGCTCCCAAAAGCCCATTTCTCTGTAACCAGCGGTAAAAACCTTATTGTTCTGGTCGACAGCTACTGCGCGAATTATAGCCCCTTCAGGAGCGGGATAAAGCGTCCAGGTTATTCCATCAAATTCGAGCAGACCGATATTGTTAGCAAAGTACATGTATCCGTTGGCATCTTGTGCAACCGACCAGTTTTGACTAGCAGCCTGATATTCCTGTTTGGAGTAATTTTTTAAATACAAGCCTGAACTGGCAAATGAGGACAGACCGATAAGCAGTAATATGATTGTCTTGATTATATATCCTTGTTTTGTGTTGACCATAAACAAATTTTGATTATGAGAAACTAAAGGTAGAAAAAAAAGGAAAAATGCTGGTTTTGTTTCCTGATAATTAAGTTCTAAATGCTAAACGAACTCTTTACACGAGCTTTTTAAACAATGGGACGTCCTTTGAGGTGTGAATTATGTAACTTTTTAAGTAAATTGTATAACGAATTTGACAACTCTGTTGATAAACTTTGACTTACAAGAGCAGTAGGCGTTAAAACCATTACGTTCAGAGAAGTAATTTCTGTTTTTTAAAACTGGCTTTGTGTAAAACACATCTGGCTTTAAAATTCAATGCATCAACTACTTAAAACACACAAAATAAAATACGATGAGGTAAAAGTGTAGTTGTTCTGCAACATCTTTTGGGTGCGATGAATCAGAGGTGTACTGTTTTTTTTCTTTTTCGATGACAGGTGATCTAGCTTTGATTTGTGAATTTTTGTTAACTAAAACAATGAGACTATGAAAAAACTATTTGTTGTACTGAACTTACTATTGTCAGTAACAATCCTTTTTGCCCAAAATCCTATTGCGGTAAAAGGAAAAGTAACTGATTCCGCAAATGGTGAGCCCATTCCCGGTGTAAGCGTGCTGATTAAAGGCACCAATACCGGACTGATTACCGATTTTGATGGTAATTATTCTATACAGGCCACCGGCAACAGCACATTGGTCTTCAGCTTTATTGGCATGAAAACCAAAGAAGTTGAGGTTAATAACTCAACCTTAATTAATGTGTCGTTGGAAACAAGCACCGAAATGGTTGACGAAGTTATTGTCGTTGGCTACGGAAAATTGAATGTCAAAGACCTCACTTCTTCCATTTCGACGATAAAGACAGAAGAACTTGCCAAAACTCCTACCGGTCAGACCATGCAGGCTTTACAGGGTAAAGTTCCCGGCTTGCAGGTTGTCAGCAGTGGAGGTCCAGGCGATGCGCCAACCATTCGCGTTCGCGGTGTTGGTTCATATCCGGGCAGTGAAAACGAATCTCCTCTGTACGTTGTTGACGGAATGTTCTTCGATAACATCGACTTTTTGAATACTTCCGATATTGCATCGGTTTCGGTACTGAAAGATGCCTCGGCTGCCGCAATTTATGGTGTACGTGCTGCCAACGGGGTTATCTTGATTGAGACCAAATCGGGTGCACTAAACCAGAAAACAGAAATCAGTTATGATGGCTATTATGGAACACAGGTAGCACAAAATGTATTGAAAATGGCTAATGCCGAACAGTTTGCAACAATGGCCAACGAATCAGGATCGACAGCCGATGCCAGTTTTATTCTGAATGCCATGCAACGCTACGGACGTAGCCGTGTCAACCCCAACGTTCCGGATGTAAATACCGATTGGTATAAAGAAATTCTTCGTCCGGCCACTATTCAGAATCACAGTGTCAATGTTTCGGGCGGTAACCAGAAAGCTTCCTATTCAATCGGAGCTAACTATTTTGCTCAGGAAGGTATTCTGAAAATGAAAAATGAATACGAACGTTTCAACCTCCGGAATAAAATTGATTTTAAAGCTACCGACTGGCTGACGATTGGCGGTAATATGATTTTCAGCAATGCAACAAAATACGACGACGAGGCGGGAGCATGGAATCAGGCCTATTTTGCAGTGCCCGTTTTACCTGTTCTCGATGATCAAAACACTACCGCATGGCCAAAACATTATGCCAATGCACAAAATATGGGTTACCGGAGCGGACAAAATCCTTTCCCAACACTCGAACTCAGCGAAAATAAGTTGAAGATCAGAAAAATGTTGGCTAATTTCTATGCCGACCTGGAACTGATTCCTAAAAAATTGAATTTTAAAACTACATACAATCATGCATTCACTTCGCTCGAAGAACGTTACGTTGATCTCCCCTACTTTGCCGGAAATAATTTTCAACGTGTTGATGCTTCGCTGACCAAGAATGCTATTTCCTATTCGAACCAGATTTGGGACAATGTACTGACTTATACCGATCGGTTTGGCGACCACAGTTTTACCGCAATGCTCGGAACATCATACCGCGATGAGGCCTATCATAAACTGAATGCACAGGGTTTAAATTTCCCAACCGATCAGGAACAGGCATGGTACATTAACCAAGCCGACGAAATACCAACAACAGGAGTTGGCGATGATGGCAAACGCGAATACGGTATTTCATATTTCGGACGTGTTTCATACAACTTCCTCGATCGTTATCTGCTTTATGGAACCATGCGTGCTGACGGTAGTTCGAAATATCAGCAGAAATGGGGATATTTCCCTACAATTGGTGCCGGATGGGTTGTTTCTGAAGAAGCCTTCATGAAAGACAGCAAAGCAATTAATTACCTGAAATTACGCGCCAGCTGGGGACAGTTAGGTAACGATAAAATTCAGGCCAGCTACGGGGCAACAACAACAACCGATATTACAACTGCTATAGGTGGAGTAAAGGTTACCGGCAATAAAACATCGAGTACCTTTTCTTCATTGAAATGGGAAGTTACCGAAGAAACCAACATTGGCGCCACTGCCCGTTTGTTCAAAAACCATTTAACGGTTGATGCCGATTACTACATTCGTGATACCAAGAATGCTGCAATTTTTGTGAAAATACCTTTAATTGGCGGTGAAGTTTTGAAGAATGTAGGCGTTTTCCGCAATTCAGGAATTGAATTGGCGATGAACTGGAGCAACGAAATTTCCAAAGATTTTAGCTATAACGTTGGCTTGAATTTCTCCACCCTTAAAAACGAAGTTCGCGATTTGTACGGACAGCCTTACATCGATGGAGGTTCTGCTGAGTTCCGTCAACGTTCCATGATAGGCGAACCTCTGCTGGCATTCTTCGGATACAAAGTTTTGGGCGTTTACCAGAATCAGGCGGATATCGCTGCCGATCCTTCAGCCCCCGCATCTGCAGTACCCGGCGATTTAAAATATCAGGATCAGCAGGTAGAAGGCGAAGCTGGTTATGGAGTAATTAACGACGACGACCGCGTAATTCTGGGTTCTTATTTCCCGAATTTCATGTACGGCGCCAATTTGAGCATTTCCTACAAAAACTTCGATTTTTCAACCAACATCATGGGCCAGTCGGGTAATAAAATTCTGAACCGTAAACGTGGAGAACTGATCTGGACTTCTGATGGCAACCTTGATGCTGACCTCGCAATCAACCGCTGGCATGGCGAAGGAACATCAAATAAATATCCTTCTTCGGCCGGACTGCGCAAAGGCTGGAACCAGAAAATGAGCGACTACTTTGTGGAAGACGGTTCTTTCTTCCGTGTTCAAAACATCCAGTTGGCCTACAACCTGAAAGGGAAACATCTTTCAGGAGTTCTGATACCTGATTCAAGGATTTCATTGACAGCCGAACGACCGTTGACCATGTTCAAATACAATGGGTTCAATCCTGAAGTGGCAAACGGAATTGATGCACAGACTTACCCAATTCCTGCTGTTTATACCATCGGGTTAAATGTCAAATTTTAATTCTTAAAACGATTATACTATGAAACTAATAAATAAAATATTCGCGCTCACCGCTCTTGTTTCACTATTTGCAACAACAGCCTGCCAGGATCTTCTGGATGAGCCTGCCGAAAACAAAGAGTTTACGGAAGAAACTGATTATACCCTCACCGCTAACATGATTAAGCCGCTTCAGGGTATGTATGCCGAATTTTATGCCCGTGGCTGGGAAGATTTCCCGCTGATTTCTGTCAGGGGAGACGATGTGAATGCAGGTGGGCTGGGCGACCAGCAAGATTATACCGAAACTGATAAATTCAGCTACAACAAAGACTACTGGATGTATAACTCGGTTTGGCAAAATTTATATGCCGATGTTATAACTGCACATTCAACAATGAAACAGCTCGAACTTTATAAAGCAAATGCAACCAATAAAGCGGTGGCCGACCAGTACATTGCCGAGGCAAAAACAATGCGAGCCTGGTTGTTATTAACTCTTTCACGGGTTTGGGGAAACGTTTTTATTCCTCAAAGTTCTGACCCATCGGAACTTCTGGTTGCTGAAGTAGCAACTAAAGATGATGTGATGAAACACATTTCGGCTCAGATGGACGAAGCAATTCCATTCTTGCCCAATATGCACCCGAACGAACGCACCGACATCAAGGGTGGAATGACCAAATACACTGCATTGGCAATTAAAGCCCTGGCAAACCTTGAATTGAAAAATTATCAGGCTGTTGCCGATGCTACATCACAAATCATCAGCTCAGGAGAATTTGCGTTGGAATCCAGTTTTTACGATTTGTTTAAAATCAAAGGTAAACTGAATACCGAAAATCTTCTGGAATTGCAGTACTCCGACCTGGGGAAAGGTGCTGGCGACAATTACGGCTATTTGTATGGCTTCTTCGGCCCGCAGGGTTGGACACCCAAAGTTGCAGGTGCTGGCGATGGTTGGGGATTTTATGAACCTAGTATGAAATACATTAAATTTATGTTGGATCGTGGTGAATCGGTTCGTCTGGAAACAAGCGTCCTATTTACCAATCGCGGTATTGCCGAAATTAAGAAAGATGCAAAATATGCAACTTTACCAACATGGTTGTTGAATACCACACGCTCAGGTGATAAAATTAACGACTATGCACGTGCCATGTTTGCTAGCGGAAAACATTATCTGCCTTCATCGATGCTGACACCCGGCCGTACGGATTATGGTACCAACAAAAATTTCCCGGTTATTCGTTATGCTGAAGTATTACTGATGCACGCTGAAGCCCTTACACAGGGAGCAACAAGCTCGACAATGACAGCATTGGCCGCTGTTAATTTAGTAAGATCGCGCGCAAGTTTACCAGCACTCACCGCAGTAACCAACGCTCAGGTGATGGAAGAAAAATATGCAGAGCTGGCTATGGAATGGGGAACTCGTTATTACGACATGATCCGCCTTGGCAAATACAGCGAATTGACTTACGACGGAAGAACCTTTACTGAAGCTAAAATCTTCCTGCCTTATCCGCAGGTTCAGGTTGACTTATTACCTGGACTGAAAAGCAAGAACTAATTAACTGATCAATTTAAAACTTTAGAAAAATGAAAATATTCAAATATGTTTTGGTTGGTTTATTTGCCATCGTTTTTGCAACAGCATGTAACGAAGGAATCGACCCAATATCTGCAGTAGATCCGGGACCCGACGCAAGCGCTCCGGCAATCACCATCAAATATCCAATCGAAGGAACTAAAATTCAGGTTCCCGAACTCGTCACATCTGTCAACATTCAGTTTGAAGCAACAGATGATATTGAGCTTAAATCTGTAGCAATTCTTATCGACAATGTTGAAGTTACCAGTTTTGCCACCTTCAAAGATTACCGTCGGCTAGTTCAGGAATATCTGTACGACAAAGTAACCAATGGCGCTCATAAACTGACAATTAAAGCAACTGATATTGGCGGAAAAGTGACCAGTACCACGGTTAATTTCGAAAAGAAACCTCCTTATACTCCGCTCTATGCAGGTGAAACATTCTATATGCCTTTTGATGGCGATTATATGGAAAAGATCAGTTTCAAAGAAGCAACAAAGGTTGGTACACCTGCTTTTGCAGGCGAAGCACTTAAAGGCACCAATGCCTATTTGGGAGCTACCGATTCGTACCTGACTTTCCCGTTGACCGGACTTACCGGTAATGAGTTCAGTGCTGAGTTCTGGTATAAGTCCAATCCAACACCCGACCGGTCTGGCTTAATTTCAATAAGCCCCGCTGGAGAAGATCGCACCAAAGGTTTACGTTTCTTCCGTGAAGGAAGCGCCACCTCTCAACGCTTCAAACTGAATGTTGGTACCGGTGCAGGAGAAACATGGAATGATGGTGGTGTAATCACTCTGCCTAACACCAAATGGATTCATCTGGCCTTTACGATTTCGCAAACGGCTTGTGTGATTTACATTAATGGTGCTGTTGCAGCCTCAGTTCCTACAGCTAAAATCGATTTTACCGGATGTACAAGTATCTCGATTGCTTCGGGTGCACCAAACTTTGCATACTGGGATCACAAATCAGATTTAAGTAAATACGACGAAATGCGCTTCTTCAACCGGGCATTGACCGGCGATGAAATTCAGGCCATTATTCAGAACGACTCTCCTTATGTTGCAAAATACAGTGGAGAAGTATTCTATATGCCTTTCGAAGGAAATTACAAGGAATTGAATTCCAACACAACTGCTTCGAAAGTAGGAACACCAACATTTGCTGACGGAAAAGTTGGTAAAGCTTATGCAGGCGCTACCGATTCGTACCTGACATTCCCAACCACCAACCTGGTTAAAACTTCTGAAGTGAGTGCCGTTTTCTGGATGAAAGTGAATGCTTCGCCGGACCGTGCAGGTATTTTAACACTTGGTCCTGAAGATAAGACCAACGCTGGCTATCCGGCTTTACAGAACAAGCGTACAAGTGGATTCCGTTTCTTCCGCGAAGGAAGTGCAACCTCGCAACAGTTCAAAGTAAATGTTGGATTGGGAGGTACGAACGAAAGCTGGAACGATGGTGGTAAAATTGATCCTTCGGCTGGCGAATGGGTACACATGGCGTTTACAGTTTCCGGATCGAAAAGTATCATCTACATCAATGGTGAGTTGGCCCGCGAATCTGCATTGACTGCAATTGATTGGACAGGCTGCGACCTGCTGTCGATCATGTCGGGTATTCCACGATTCACAGAATGGGGACATAAATCTGATTTAAGCCTGATGGACGAGCTGCGTATTTTTAATAAAGCGCTCTCTCAGGACGATATAAAAACAATTATGAACGCGGAGAAATAGTTTGGTTAAAAGAGAAAAGGTAGATTTATCCGTGTATAAGAAAGGCTGCTCACTAAACAGTCGGGCAGCCTTTTCTTATATTTAAAAACCTCAAGCTGTTTCGGTCCGATTATTCAATTAAAGATATTCTGATGAGTTTCATAAAGAATCAAGTCGTTGCGTTGGTCTTTCTTTTCGGTTTGGTAATCGGATTTTCGTGCTCCGAGAAAACTCCGGATGAAGAGATTCCATCGGCTATCGAGTTGCTCTCGGTAAATGTGGGCATTAAAATGCTCTCGCTTACCGAAGAAAATAAAGATTTGCCGACCGATCAGACTATCATGATCCGGTTCAAAGCTGCGCTAGACACCGCTTCGGTGAGGCAAAGCACACGGCTGACCGACAAAAATGCAGTTGTGGTTCCTTATAAACTCACATTTCTTGATAATAACTCCACCGTTTCGCTGGTTCCATCCAAAGTATTAACGGTAAATTCAGTTTATACATTAACGATTTCAAACCTGCTCAAAGGCAAAAAGAAAGAAACTTTTGCAGGTCTTTCGGTTTCGTTTAAAACCCTTTTACCGGCATTGATTGTTCAAACCATGACGATCGATTCAAAAGTTTATTATCCGGCCATCCGAATGCTTGACATTGCCCTCGAACCTGAAATCAAACTAAACTTTTCGGATGCGGTAACTTTAAGCGATATCACATCGAAAGTAAATTTATCGCAGGGAACAGCCAGCCAAAAACTAGTATTTACGGCCTCTGCCGATAAAAAATCGTACACCATAAAACCAGAGTCGAAGCTGAAAGGACTTGCCAAATTCAAGCTCGAAATTTCACCAACATTGGTCTCAGAAAACGGGCATCCTTACGAAGGATTTTCAGGATATTTCTACACGAAACCCGATCCAACACCCAAATTTCCCTTAGTTTCCGACAACGAACTGCTTACCTTGGTTCAGAGGCAAACTTTCAGGTATTTCTGGGACTTTGGCCATCCCACAAGCGGATTGGCCCGCGAGCGAAACACTTCAGGAGATATTGTTACCACAGGTGGCTCGGGATTTGGCCTGATGGCAATGGTGGTTGCTATGGAGCGAGGCTTTATAACCCGCACCGAAGGGGTTGACCGGTTAAAAAAGATCGTCGATTTTTTGTCTACAGCCGATCGCTTTCACGGAGCATGGCCGCATTGGTTGAATGGAGTAACAGGCAAAGTACAGCCTTTCAGCACCAAAGACAATGGTGGCGATCTGGTTGAAACTTCGTATCTGGTGGCCGGACTTTTAACGGTGCGACAGTACCTGAATTCAACGGTTCCCGGCGAAAAATACCTGATTGATAAAATCAACGACCTGAATAAATCGGTTGAGTGGGACTGGTATACCAAAGAGGCAAGCAAAGTGCTCTACTGGCACTGGTCGCCCAACTACGGATGGGAAATGAACCACCAGATTAAGGGCTACAACGAAGCGCTGATCACCTATATCATGGCTGCTTCATCGCCTACTCATACAATTACAGCTGATGTATATGATCAGGGTTGGGCAGGCAGCGGAGCCATTAAAAACGGAAAAAGTTTTTATGGAATAAAACTTCCGTTGGGCTACGATTACGGCGGACCTTTGTTTTTTGCGCAGTATTCCTTTTTGGGAATCAATCCAAGCGAACTATCGGATAAATATGCCAACTATTTGGAGCAAAATGTAAATCATTCACTCATCAACCGGGCGCACTGCATCAACAATCCAAATAATTTTGTCGGGTACAGTGCCAGTTGCTGGGGCTTGACAGCCAGTGACAACAACACAGGCTATTCGGCTCATTCGCCAACCAACGACCTGGGCATAATTTCGCCAACGGCAGCAATTTCTTCAATTCCTTATACCCCAACCGAATCGCTTGAGGCGGTTAAATTTTTCTATTATACGCTCGGTGACCGCTTGTGGGGCGAATATGGTTTTTACGATGCCGTCAATCTGACTGAAGACTGGACAGCGACCTCAACATTAGCTATTGATCAGGGACCAATCATTGTAATGATTGAAAATTACCGGACCGGCCTGATTTGGAAACTACTGATGTCATGCCCTGAAGTTCAGAGTGGGTTGACCAAATTGGGATTTACCTATAAATTATAAGCATAATGCTTTAAAGATTAGAACCATGAACAAAAAAACACAAATAATTACCCTGATATTTCTTTTGCTTGGCGGTTGGATGATCTCGTGCAAAAACCTGGCAAAAACAAATAAAAAGGAGGAATCAAAAGCTCAGCTATCTGACGATTCTCTGCTGACTAAAATTCAACACCAGACTTTTCAGTATTTCTGGGACGGTGCTGAACCTACTTCGGGAATGGCTTGTGAACGTATTCATATGGATGGAAATTATCCGGAAAACGATCAGGCAGTGGTTACCCTTGGAGGATCTGGTTTTGGCGTAATGGCCATTTTGGTTGGAATTGAGCGTGGTTTTATTACCCGTGAAGAAGGTCTTGCCCGATTTCAAAAAATTGTGGGTTACCTTTCTAAAGCCGACCGCTTTCACGGCGCCTGGCCGCATTGGTTAAATGGCCCAACGGGTAAAGTAAAACCATTTGGTAAAAAAGATAATGGTGGCGATTTAGTCGAAACAGCATTTATGATTCAGGGACTTTTAACAGTTGCAGAATATTTCAAAACCGGAAATGAGGCCGAAAAACAGTTGGCTGCCGATATTGATAAGCTTTGGCGCGAAGTGGAATGGAGCTGGTACACCCAAGGGAAAGATGTATTATACTGGCACTGGTCGCCCGAATACAACTGGGAAATGAATTTTCCGGTTGGTGGTTACAACGAGTGTCTCATCATGTATGTTTTGGCGGCCTCCTCACCAACTTTCCCAATTAAGCCCGAAGTTTACCACAAAGGTTGGGCACTGAACGGAGCCATTGCCAAAGATACAGTTTACTATGGCCTGAATACCGTCCTGAATTTTTATGAACATGGTAACGATCCTACCGGACCGCTTTTCTGGGCGCATTATTCCTACCTTGGACTGAATCCGAATGGGCTGATCGACAAATATGCTGATTACTGGAAACTGAACCAGAATCATGCATTGATCCATTACAAATATGCGCTAGACAATCCGAAAAAATTTGAAGGTTACGGCGAGAAACAATGGGGAATGACTTCCAGTTATTCTATGAATGGCTATGCAGGGCATCATCCGGGCGGAGAAGATTTGGGCGTAATTTCACCAACAGCAGCATTGTCATCTTTCCCTTACACACCAACCGAATCGATGCAATTTGCCAAATACCTGTACCTCGAAGCTGATTCGCTGATTGGCAAATACGGACCATACGATGCTTATAGTCATTCCAGTAAATGGGTTTTGCCACACTACCTGGCTATCGATCAGGGCCCAATTCCGGTGATGATCGAAAACTACCGCACTGGCTTACTCTGGAACCTTTTCATGAAAAATGAAGACGTAAAAGGCGGATTGAAAAAACTGGGATTCAGTTTTCCGGAGAAATAATTAGATTTTTCAGTCCCAATCACAGTGTTCAGTTTTTAATTGATTTTGAGCAGTGGATATTCAGTATTGGATATTTAAAAAAATTTTGAGCATGAAAACACCAACATACCTATTAATTATACTGGCTTTATGGGCATCAATCCTGATGTCGTGCAATCAGAAACAGACTACCGATGGAGATAAGCAGATGAACGACCTTATTGACGATCTGATTGGGAAAATGACGCTCGAAGAAAAGCTCGGGCAGCTCAACCTGCCGGCATCTGGCGATATTACTACCGGATCGGTCAGTAGTTCCAACATTGCCGAAAAAATTAAAGAAGGTAAAGTTGGCGGACTTTTCAACATTAAATCCGTTGAAAAAATACGCGCTGTTCAGCAAATTGCCATGGAGCAAAGTCGCCTTAAGATTCCGCTGATTTTCGGGATGGACGTCATTCACGGCTACCAGACTTTGTTCCCCATTCCGTTGGGAATGTCGTGCAGTTGGGATATGGAACTGATTGAAAAAAGTGCCCGGCTTGCCGCGCAGGAAGCCAGTGCCGATGGAATTTGCTGGACCTTTTCACCTATGGTTGATATTGCCCGCGATCCACGCTGGGGGCGAGTTTCCGAAGGTTCTGGTGAAGATGCTTACCTCGGTTCGCAAATTGCACGAGCGATGGTAAAAGGCTATCAGGGTGACGACCTGAGTAAAAACAATACGATTTTGGCTTGCGTCAAACATTTTGCATTGTATGGTGCTGCCGAGGCTGGTCGCGATTACAACACCACCGACATGAGCCGAATCCGCATGTACAACGAATATCTACCTCCATACAAAGCTGCTCTTGAAGCTGGCGCTGGCAGCGTGATGGCATCGTTTAACGAGATCGACGGAATTCCGGCTACCGCCAACAAGTGGCTACTAACCGATCTATTGCGCCAGAAATGGGGTTTCAACGGGTTTGTTGTGACTGATTACACCGGTATTCTGGAAATGGTCGATCACGGGTTGGGTAATTTGAAAGAGGTTTCGACACTTGCGCTGAAAGCTGGAGTTGACATGGACATGGTGAGTGATGGTTTACCCGGAACCCTGAAACAGGCTCTGGATGAAGGAAAAATAACTCAGCAGGAAATCGATCAGGCTTGTCGCCGGATTCTGGAAGCCAAATACAAGCTTGGCTTATTCGAAGATCCATACCGCTATTGCGATGTTAATCGCGCCAAAAACGAAATTTTTACTCCCGAAAACCGGCAGGTTGCCCGCGAAGTTGCTGCACAAACTTTTGTCCTCCTGAAAAACGACAACCAAACATTGCCACTTCAGCATACAAAAACCATTGCCTTGATTGGACCGCTGGCCGATAACCGCGAAAATATGCCCGGCACCTGGAGTGTTGCCGGCGATTTTTCAAAATCGGTATCACTGCTCGACGGTTTGAAAAATGCTCTCGGAAATGAAACAAATATCCTATATGCCATGGGAACCAATGTGGTGCGCAATCCGGAACTCGATGCACGCATCAGCATTTTTGGGAAACCAACCAAATGGGATAAGCGGTCGCAAAAAGAAATGATTGCCGAAGCTGTTGCCGCAGCAAAAAAATCAGATGTAGTTGTTGCTGCCGTTGGCGAATCGTCTGAAATGAGCGGTGAAGCTTCAAGCCGGTCAGACATCAGCCTTCCGGAGAACCAGAAAGAATTACTGGAAGCCCTACTTGCCACCGGGAAACCTTTAGTGATGGTGCTGTTTACAGGCCGCCCGCTAACCATCAGTTGGGAAAAAGCGAATGTGCCGGCTATCCTGAACGTGTGGTTTGCCGGTACCGAAGCCGGAAATGCCATTGCCGATGTGTTATTGGGCAAAGTCAATCCTTCCGGAAAACTGAGTGCAACTTTCCCGCAAAACGTTGGACAGATTCCAATTTTCTACAACCACAAAAATACAGGGCGACCGCTGGCTGAAGGCAAATGGTTCACTAAATTCCGTTCCAATTACCTCGACATTCCGAACGAGCCACTTTTCCCGTTTGGCTTCGGGTTGAGCTACTCCACTTTCGATTATAAGAACCTAAAATTATCCGATTCAAGCCTTACCGCTGAAGGACAAATAAAGGTTTCTGTTGATGTAACCAACTCCGGAAATTATGATGGGGCAGAGGTCGTTCAGTTGTACATCCGTGATATGGTAGGCAGTGTAACTCGTCCGGTGAAAGAACTAAAAGGCTTTCAGAAAATATTCTTAAAAAAAGGAGAAACCCGCACCATTGAATTTACCCTGACCGAAAAAGACCTGCTTTTCTACAACAGCGAACTGAAATTTGTGAGCGAACCCGGCGATTTCAAAGTGTTTGTAGGAACCAGTTCGGCCAGTACCCTCGAAGCCGGTTTTGTGTTGAAATGATTTCTTCAAACACGAAGGCATCATAACACGAAGAAATATTTTTAATTCCGGTGGATTAATGTCTTCATGTTAAGTCGTATTTTTGAGGAGAACTATATCAAAACCTAATCCAATGAACTGCCGGTACCTACTTCTATTGCTTCTTATATTTCTGTTTGCGTATTCTTTTGGCATAAAACCTGAGAAAAAGGGGAATCCTGAACTCGTTTCAAGAATCAAATCCACATCGGGATTGGTTGCTTTGTGGAATTTCAAAGAGGATGCCGGCAAAGCACGTAAAGCATTTGGAGAAGGGAAATTTCCATTAAAAGAGCAGAAAGGATTGGTTCCGCGGATAGACGATGGACCACTTTCTGGCTATTCAGCTTTGTTTCGTGATAGCTCATTTCTGTGTTTGCCCAATTCAAAAACAGGAAAGCTGAATATTTATGGTAAAAATCGAGGCTTAACTGTGATGGCCTGGGTAAAATGGGAAGGCAAAACCGGCTTTGTGGGCGGCATGTGGAACGAATATGCTTCCGGAGGAAAGCGGCAATATGGCTTGTTTGTGAGTTTGCCGTATTACAATGGTAGCGATCAGGTGTGCGGGCATATTTCCTATACCGGAAAACCAACTCCGCCATTCCCCTATTCCATCGACTACTCAGCAAGCAAACAAAAAGTTGACAAAGGCAAGTGGCAATTTGTAGCCTTTACCTATGACGGGCAGCACATCCGATCGTATCTGAATGGCGAACTTGAAGCCCGGGAACCGGAAAAAATAGATCACACAATCGGCTTTCCTGGCTATCCGGAAGGAATCACCCATTCGAAAAATCCGTATTATTTTCCTGACGGAATGGGCAACAGCGGATCGGATTTTACTGTTGGTGCTGTTTTACTTGCCCGCGGAATGGGCAACTATTTTCGGGGGCAAATTGGTGGATTGGCCGTGTTCGACCGGGCGTTAGGTTCCGAAGAAATTGGGAGATTGAAATAGAAGCCCCATCCCCAACCCTTCCCCCAAAAGGGAAGGGGGTTGCGGCAGTGAAAAATCGGCTTGTCTGACTATAAATGAGATTATAGTCAGACTTTGCAGGATTTAAAGTCCCCCGGTTGGGGGATTTAGGGGGCTAAACAAAACTTTAAACCATGAAAAAATTATTTCTTACGCTCATCATATTCCCTTTGTTCTGCACTTTTCAGGCAAAAGCACAGGAGCCCGAAGACAGCGTTATTGTTGTAAAAGGCCAGGTAAGCGACTATACCATCACCCTGAAAAAGAAGAAATTTCGTACCGGACAGGTGCTTGGCCCTGATGGCAAACCGTTGGAGGGTGCAACAGTCATGTTTCAGTATAGCCCCGTGCACGACAATACGGATGCAAAAGGGATGTACAAAATTATCGATGGCGGATACGACTCGGTAATGGTGGTGTATTATCCCGGCATGGAAATGGCCAATGTGTATGTGAAACGATTGGGAAGTAAGGTCGATTTCAAACTGAATCCGCAAAAAACAACATCAGTAAAACCGGAAAAAGCTCGGGCAACCGAATGGTTCGATCCGCTGAACGACCACCCGAAAACTTTCTGCAACCCGGTAAACATCAGTTACAATTTTGAACCCTACAACAACAATGTAAAACCGAATGGCTCATTCCGCTCGGCAGCCGACCCGATTTTGGTGAACTACAAAGGCGAATATTTCCTGTTTTCGACCAATCAGGGCGGATTTCATGTTTCCAAAGATTTAAGTCACTGGGAATTTGTTTATGCCAGTTTCCAACGCACCCCAACTGACGACGATCAGTGTGCTCCTTCAGCATATGTGAGCGGCGACACGCTGTTTTATACCGGATCAACCTACCGCGGATTGCCTGTTTGGTACAGCACCGATCCGAAAAGCGGACGCTTCAAACGGAAAATTGAGTCGGTTTCTTTGCCTTTCTGGGATCCGGGATTCTTTCTCGACGATGACAAACGTTTGTACATGTACTATGGATCGAGCAACGAATTTCCGCTGAAAGCTGTTGAATTGAACCGGAGTAACTTTTACCCGAAAAGCAAAATTACTGATGTGATGATGTTACAACCCGAACAGCACGGCTGGGAACGTTTTGGCATGAACAACGATGACAGCACCACCCTGGCACCTTTTACGGAAGGAGCTTTTATGAATAAACACAAGGGCAAATACTATTTTCAATACGGCGCTCCCAGAACCGAATTTAAGGTGTATGCCGATGGTGTTTATGTAGCCGACAATCCACTTGGGCCATTTACTTATCAGAAACACAACCCCATGTCGTACAAACCCGGTGGATTTGTGCAGGGTGCCGGTCATGGCGGAACTTTTGCTGATAACTTCGGGAATTACTGGCATGTGGGCACCTGCATGTTATCACTTAAATACAAATTCGAAAGGCGCATTGGTATTTATCCGGCAGGTTTTGATGAGGACGGAACAATGTACGCTTCCACTGGCTATGGCGATTATCCTTGTCTGACACCAACTAAAGCCACCGACCACCGCAACGGAACATTCTCTGGCTGGATGTTGCTTTCGTACCAGAAACCAATCATCGCTTCTTCTACTGATGGTGACCTGATTGCAAAAAATGCTTCGGATGAAAATATGCGCACCTATTGGGCTGCTCAAACCGGTAATCCGGACGAATGGTTGCAAATGGATTTGGGCGCATTGAAAGAAGTCCGCGCTTTGCAAATCAATTACTACGAGCACAAGGCATTTCAGCACAACAAGGCGATGGATTTGTACCACCAATACCGCATATCCCATTCGGTTGACGGCCAAAACTGGACACTGCTGGTGGATAAACGCGACAACGACCGCGATGTACCACACGATTATGTGGAATTTAAAAAACCTGTCAATACCCGTTTCCTGAAAATCGAGAATATCCACATGCCCACCGGATCGTTTGCCATTAGCGATTTCCGGGTATTTGGGCTGGCCAAAGGCGAGAAACCTGAAGCAGTGCACAACTTTAAAGTGAACCGCTCAACCGCCGACCAACGTAATGCACAAATAAACTGGAGCCCATCAGCAAAAGCTTATGGCTACAACATTTGGTATGGCGTTTCACCCGGCAAATTGTACAACTGCATTACCGTAAACGGCGAAACGAACTACAATTTCCGCGGAATGGACAAAGGCACAACTTACTATTTTTCGATTGAAGCGTTGGGAGAAAGCGGGAGGTCAACAATAGGAAAAGCGATAGAGGTAAGGTGAAAACTATTCAATAATTTTATTTTTGATATTGGCAAAATAGTTTATTAAATTTACAACACATATTTGATTAAAAGACATTTAAGATGCGAAGGTTACCAATGGCATTGTCTCTGACATGTAAGTCCGGCGGTGGCCTTTATTATTAATAGTATTCTTCTTTGTTTCTAACAAACTTCAGATAATGTCCAAGTAGATTCCTTCGAATTGAACTCTTACTCTTTTCACTAAGTTTATTGCGATAAATGTCTCTCTTCCTCACAATCTGATGCTTTGGATCAAAGTGATCAATCAAAATCGCAACAAGAACACCAAAAACCAATATTTTCTGTCTTATTTCCTTGTCAGAAGTTGCGACTAATTTACTTTCAAGTAATGTAATCCATTTTCTAATATTTGAATCTTGCTCGTGAAGCTTATTAACAAACTGGTTTAAACTCATTACTTTAAATGTATTTCCAGATTCTTCCAATAAAGCTTCACCAATAATCCGTTGTATTGATCTATCCAGAATTCTGAATTCTCTGGACTCATATGTTTCTATAAACCTTAACAATTCATTCCCCTTCTTAATTCTGGCAATTGAAAAATAATGACTTTTCATTCGCATATATTCAAGTTGAGCCCAGAATTGTGCGAACAGGTAATAAATATACTTTCTATTTTGTTCTACATCGTCTGATATTGAGTGCTTTTCATTAACGAATGTCGCAAAATCCTCCTTGGTCAACGACAGAATTTTCCCATATAATTCATCCGAAGCTTTTAAAATAGGATCAAGATTTTCAAATAACTGCTTTTTTGCTTTGCTGTAATTATCAATTGGCCGTCTTATTTCAGGGTATAAAAATTTAAACCCTTCCCATAATGCTCCCCCACTTATTAAGGCAATTGTATTTTTAATCCAATCTTCCATAAGATGTTTATTAGTGAGATAATACCATGATCAAATATAATGATACCAATTGAGTTTTTGGCATTCCTTTTCTAATGTAAAACCCCTTTCCCCAATATAATGTAATTGATTGCAGTTACCGACTTCCTTCATTAACCTAATATTCTAGTTGAAAACTCCTTCCGACTACTTCACGCATAGGGAGCCGAGCGATGTATAGGGAGACCCCTTTTTTCAAGTTGCCTCATTTTCATTGGTATAAAAATCCAACGGCAAAAGATAAAGCGGAATGATTAAAGAAATTTGCTGATTAAAGAACCGATATTCCTTATAGTAAGCTTTAAATGAGGAATTAAATAGCAATTTAAGCTTGATAATATCGTTAACTCGTTCTATTTTTTATATACGCTTGACAATACCAACTCATTCATCGACGCCAGGATAAAAAGAACACCGATAAAGACTACCGCCAGAAAAACAGCGATTCCAATAATAAACGAAAAAATGAGTTGGGTAACAATGCTGGTAATAATAAGCGAAATGAAAGCAATACTAAAAGCCATTGCATACAAAGTATCTAATTTAACGGTCCACGTAATTATTAATGAACCTCCATGTTTGTCAATGACAACGCTTCCTTCCTTATAAATCCTTAATAATATGGGACTTGCTTCAGTATTGCCGAGACCATAAATTATTTTGATAGTTTTAAAATCAATTTTATTTGCTGACACATTGGTTCTTGCTTTCAACGCATTTAATTGAGATTCTATTTTGGTTTTAATAAGTGGAATCCCATTTATTTTTCTTTCGGTAATTGTCAATGAATTATGCAATTCAAATAAGTTCATAGTTAAATCTTGGATTTATCGGCTACTAAAGATAATGATAAATGAAAATATTTTGAGAGGTTAAAGCGCCTATTTTATAAAAAAGATGTTGATAGGTTTAACCCAACTGCAAGGAGTAAATTGTTTTGAAAAAAGGAAGTTAAGCCAATCAATAGCCCAGAATTCTTATTTCTCCCTTTTGTACAGTGGCAGGCCAGCCAGTTGTGCAATCATTTCAGCCGCCTTATCTCCTTCGGGACTGAAGGCCCAAACGAATGCAGCCCGCAGCGGATGTTTTTTGCGCATCTTCTCAATGGCCTTCAGGGCAAGCTGTTTAGTAATTCCTTTCCGGCGGTATTCGTCCAAAACCAAAGCGGAACACAAATAAATGGCATCGTATTTTGCTTTAAGTGGAGTAAGCTCGTAAAGTTCCTTCTCCGAGATTTCATTGGCAAGGAATCGATTCATCAAACCGAGTGTGGTAGGAATGAGTAAAACCCATGCGCATGGGCCGTTTCCTTCGTTGTATTCCGAAATGGTAGCTGGGTGAATCTTTTTAAGGCGGATTAAAACGTCCTGATCAACGTCGAGCTGGCTGGGGTCGCTTTTTACCGCAAACACTTCGTCGGCCAGTTTTATCAGTCGTTGGTAGTTGCCTAAAGTCATACTGATTTTTCAAAATTCCTTTGCCGGCAGGCTTCAAACACCACGACTGCTGCTGCGGTTGACACATTCATCGAATCGGCACTTCCCTGCATCGGAATAATGATGTTTCGGTCGGCAGCTGCAACCCATTTGGGGGTAATTCCTTCCGATTCGGTACCCATTACAATGGCAGATGGTTTGGCAAAATCAACTTCAGTATAAGGCACGGCAGCCTTCAGGTAAGTGCAGTAAATAGCAATATGATGCGATTTCATCCAGGCAATGGCTTCGTCAGAATTGCACACAGCCAGCGGTACGGTAAACAAGCACCCGATGCTCGAACGCACCACATTCGGGTTGTAAATATCGGTTTGAGGATCGCAGACAATCACAGCATCAACGCCTGCAGCATCAGCCGTCCGGAGAATGGCGCCTAAATTTCCGGGTTTCTCAACCGACTCCAGAATCAGCAACAAGGGATTTGTGCTCAGATTTAAGTCCTGAAGGGTATTATTCTTCGGTCGAGCCAGAGCAATGATTCCGCCACTTCCTTCGCGATAAGCAATTTTATCGAACACATCTTTCGAAACCGGATACACCTCGGCATCGTGATTAATTCCTGCCGATAATGCTTTAAAATGAACTTCAGAAATCAGATCGGAACAAACGAAAATACTGGCAAACTGATATTGGTGTCGGATTGCCTGCGCATATTCCTTGGAGCCTTCAACCACAAATACGTTCTGTTCTTTTCTTTCGCGTGCCTTTTGCAGGTGAATAAAGTTTTTTATCCGTGGGTTCTGTGCGCTGGTTATCGGGTCTCTGAAAAGCATAAAATCAACATTAAAATAAGCGCATAAATTTAGGTTAAAATCAATTACTTTTGGAGCCTGATACCCATTTATATCGAAATGATCATTCTGAAAGCTGAAGGTTGGAAAGATTACGAACTCATTGATTGCGGCGGGTTTGAAAAAATGGAACGATTCGGAAAATATATCCTTATTCGTCCCGAGCCGCAGGCCATCTGGAACAAACGACTTCCGGAAGAAGATTGGCTAAAAATGGCCAATGCCCGCTATGTGCGCGAAAAACAGAAGAAAGCTTACCGTTTTGCCGACGAGGAAAATGGCGGGTGGACGTTCTTCAAAAAGATGCCCGAAAACTGGACAATTACTTACCAACTGGGTGATGTTCTCCTGAATTTCAAGCTGAATCTGACCACTTTCGGACACATCGGAGTTTTCCCCGAACAGGCTGAAAACTGGAAATACATTGCCGAAAATGTAAAAAAGGCAGGCGTTGGATGCAAAGTGCTGAACTTGTTTGCCTATACGGGCGGTGCCTCGCTGGCCGCTAAAGCTGCCGGAGCCGATGTTACCCATGTTGATGCCGTTAAAAACGTGATCACCTGGGCACGCGAAAACATGGAACTTACCGGTTTAAAAGACATCCGCTGGCTGGTTGAAGACGCACTTAAATTTGTAAAACGCGAAGTCAACCGCGGCAAAAAATACCAGGGAATTATTCTGGATCCTCCGGCTTACGGGCGTGGTCCGGCTGGCGAAAAATGGGTACTCGAAGAAAATTTCAATGAATTGATGAGTCTTTGTGCTCAGCTTCTGGCCGGGAAAGATAGTTTTCTGGTATTGAATTTATATTCGCTTGGCTTTTCATCGCTAATCGGGAACAATGTAGTAGAAAGCTACCTGACCGCATCGGAAAAAGAATACGGTGAATTTTACCTGCTTTCACAAACCGGAATTCAGTTGCCACTCGGAACATTTTTACGTCTGAAGGTATAGAAACAAACCCATGAAATTCAGAGCAAAAAAAAATTGCACCCTCATCGAACTACTTTTGGCTTACCATGCGGGAATGTCGAATTCGAAAGCCAAAAAGCTAATTGACAACCACACGGTAAAATGCGGCGATAAAATTCTGAAACGCCCTGACGAGCCCATTGCTGAAGGACAAACCGTAGAACTGTTGCCCAAATCGGTGGAACGGGCTGTAAAATTAGATGGATTTCAGCTAAAAATAATTCATGAAGACCAATGGCTGTTGGTGGTTCACAAGCCTCCCGGAATTGTTTCCAGTGGCGATACTGCTCTTGAGGGACAAACCCTTTTCACTCATGTGCGCAGTTACCTCCGCGACCGTTACGGCAGCCGCGAACAGCTTTTCCCTGTTCACCGGCTCGACAAGGCTGTTGAAGGTCTGATTATTTTTGCACGTTCCAACGAAGTCAAGGAAAAATTTCAGGAGAACTGGAAATTGGTAAACAAGTATTATCTGGCTCAAACCACCGCCATTCCTGAAAAAAAAGAAGGCACCATCCGGAGTTGGCTGCGTGAAGAGGCCAACATGAAAATGGTTTCGTACGACCGTGAAGTACCCGGCTCGAAAGAAGCAATTACCGAATACCGAGTGTTAAAGACTTTTCATTCCATGGCTTTACTCGAGATTAAACTCGATACCGGCCGGAAAAACCAGATACGGATTCATCTTTCGACCATCGGCTGCCCCATTGTTGGCGATCGCCGCTATAACGATGACGGCAAAACCGTGAACTACATCAAACTTCTATCCTACAAACTCGAATTTACCCATCCGGTTACCAATCAACAACTGGCCTTTAAGCTGCCCATTCCGCCAAGTTTTCAGAGATAAAAAAAGAGGCTGAACTTTGCAGAACAGCCTCCTTAGGGGTATTTCATTTATCCGATCATCCTTCGGTAAGGAAGACATAACGTATTACTACCAAAGCAAACAAAAGGTACATCATCCAATGTACATTCTTAGCTTTTCCTGTAATCACTTTAAGAATTGTGTAGAAAATGATACCGGCAGCAACTCCATTGGCGATGCTGTAAGTAAAAGGCATCATGATGATACACATGAATGCTGGCATGCCTTCAGTAAAATCTGAGAAGTCGATTTCCTTAATGGCCGAAACCATAAGTAAACCTACAATGATCAACGCTGGAGCTGTTGCTGCATTGGGGATCATAGTTGCCAGAGGTGCAAGAATCAGAGCTACCAGAAATAAAATACCGGTAGTTACGGCGGTTAAACCAGTACGTCCACCTTCGCCAATACCGGCAGCACTTTCAACGTAAGCTGTAACAGTGCTGGTTCCCATCAATGCACCAAACGATACACCGAAAGCATCAACCAACATAGCTTTACCAATTTTTGGAGAGTTGCCGTCTTTGTCAATCAATCCGGCTTTATTGGCTGTACCAACCAATGTTCCGAAAGTATCGAACAATTCAACAAAAGTGAAAGTAAATACAACAGTCCAGATACCCATGCTGAGGGCACCTTTTATATCGAGTTCGAAAACTGCAAGGTTAGAAAAATCAGGAAGAGAAATGGGAGAAAAACCATCAGCAATTTTGGTAACACCAAATGGAATTCCGATGATTGTTGTTACGATAATACCGATGAGCAAGGAGCCCTTTACCCGCAATGCCATTAGCGCAGAGGTAATAGCCAGACCTGCCAGAGTAAGCAACATTGCAGGGTTTTTCAGACTGCCCAATCCAATGTTCCATTCAAAAAACAACAGTCCTGACTGACCTTTTGTGGCATTCAGTTTTTCGAGTGTTGGAGGAATCACATTAGCTGACACTGCCATGATTTCAGAAAGTTTCAGACCAATAATGGTAATAAACAAACCGATACCTACAGTGATTGCTACTTTTAATGAGTGGGGAACTGCAACCACCAAAATCTGACGAACTTTGGTAATGGTAAGCAGGATAAAAATGATACCTGAAATGAAAACCGCACCCAAAGCAACTCTCCAAGGCATACCCACGCCAGCCAGAGCAACAGTTGCAAAGAAGGCATTCAATCCCATACCGGGAGCAAGAGCAATCGGGAAATTGGCAACCAAACCCATTGCTATAGTTACAAAACCTGCAGCAATGGCAGTAGCGAAGAATACAGCATTCTTATCCATTCCGGTAGCCGAAAGAATATTCGGATTCAGGAAAAGGATATAGGCCATGGTCATGAAGGTAGTGATACCTGCAATGATCTCGGTACGTACAGTCGTTTTATTCTCCTGTAGCTTAAAAAACTTAGTGATAAATTCCATGTTTGGTTATGATTAGAAAGTGTATTTTGCTCCTAAGGTTGGCATAACTTTAAAACCATCCATTCCGCCAAAATTGTTGCTTAATTCAACCTCTCCCCCAACAGAAAATTTCTTGGTTGCGTTAAACCACAATTGTGGTTCAGAAAGAAATACCATTTTGCCAAAAGCTGTTTTTTCTCTCCAAAGGTCAGCGAATCCGGTGAAAGACATTTTCCCTTTTGCAAAATTCACGTACCAAACACCAGTCAACTGAAAGCTATTTGGGCTGTCGTCCATTGTATTGGCTATATTTTTATACAGTGCTTTCAATGAGAATCCTCTTGAAAAATCACTGGCATTCCATGAATAATCAACCCCTGTTAACCACGCATTGCTAATTGAATATGCACCACTTGCGGTTCCGGCTTTCCACTGTCCAAAGCCACCATTGTATTCGGCATGCCAGCTGAAAGGTGATTTGCCAAGTTTGAAGCAGCGGGCAATTTCGAAATAAGCCAACGCAGGGCTATTTTCTACTCCACCAACACCATAATCGAAATCAATAAAGAAGAAGGTGTTTCCGGTTTTGTCCGGTCTGAACATTTCTACAGTGCTGGTCAAATAACCGCGATCTTTACCCATGTCGTAATGTAACTGAACATTCTGACTAAATGCCCCGAAGGCAAATAAACTGGCAATAAAAGCAAGGACTAATTTCTTCATAATTTGATCTTTAAGTTGTAAGGGTTTATGATTGTCAAAAATAGTTAAAATCTTAATGTTGATTCTTTATTGTCTATTTTACAGTCTAATTTGTTACCAACAGTTTCTTAACACTTACCCACAATTGAAATACAATAGTTTAGCACACTTTGTCTACAAAAGATTGAATTATTTTATATCTTCATCCACCTTTTGCTCTCGAAAATTGTTCCAAATTGAGAATGGAATTTTCCAGAATGTGTGCTTATTTTAACAACCAACTGAACCAATTTACAATGAAACAGCTTTCAAGAAGACAATTTATTCAGACCGGACTTGTAGGCGCAGCTGCAATTACAACAGGCTTTTCCAACATGGCCTATGCCAGTTCAAAAAATATCAAAATCGATAAAGTCAAACTGGGCAAAACTGGTCTTGTTGTTCCACGACTGGCATTGGGTACCGGAAGTCATGGCGGAAATCAATCTTCGGATATGACCCGAATGGGTCTTGAAAATTGGGTAAAAATGGCCCGCTATGCTCACGAAAGAGGTATGACATTCTATGATGCTGCTGACCTTTATGGTTCTCATCGAAATGTGAAAGAAATCCTCAAAGAAGTTCCCCGCGAAAAGGCAATTCTACTCTCCAAAATCTGGACACGTCCGGAAAAATGGAATTCTGATACACCTGCGAAAACGATCGACAGGTTCAGAACAGAAACAGGTTCGGACTATTTCGACATTCTGTTGCTGCACTGTATGACCAATGCAAAGTGGCAGGAAGAGAAAAAACCCTATATCGAAGCGCTTTCTGAAGCCAAACAAAAAGGAATTATAAAAACGGTTGGTGTTTCGTGCCATAATTTTGAAGCATTGAAACTCGCTGTTGAAGATCCCTGGGTTGACGTGATACTTGCACGCATCAATCCCGAAGGGCTTGTTATGGATGCCTCATCAGATGAAGTGATGGCTGTACTTAAAAAAGCACATGACAGCGGAAAAGGAATTATTGGGATGAAGATATTTGGTGAAGGGAAAATGACCGAAGAAAGCCGTCGCGAACAATCGCTGAAATATGTGATTGGCAGCAAAAATGTTGACTGTATGACCATTGGAATGACAACAGTTGAACAGATTGATGAGGCGGTAAACAGTATTATGCGTATTGTGAAAGGATAAACTCACTCCCACCCAAAGAGATTGATTTTTGCCTGTAACCAGCACCGGAATGTTTACAACCCGAAACAACTAACTTGAAAATTACAAAATATGAACCGTGACAAATTAATTGGGCTGTATGCCCAAACCTTCAGGGAAAATTGGTCGTTACCCGCATTTTCAGATTATCAGGGATCAACAACCACGTATGGCGAAGCAGCCCAGATCATCAGGCAAATTCACTATTATTTTCGCGAATCGGGCATTTCTAAAGGTGATAAAATTGCCATACTTGGGCGCAATTCATCCAATTGGGCTATTGCGTTTTTAGCGGTCTCAGGCTATGGAGCTGTTTCGGTTCCTGTTTTACCCGATTTTAATCCTGAAGATATTCATCATATACTCAACCATTCCGAGTCAGTATTTCTTTTTGCTGCTGATGGTCTGTTCGAAAAAATGGAAGTTGCTAAAATCCCACAAATAGCCGGAATTGTAAGCCTGACTAACTTTTCTGCCTTGTCATTTAAAAATCAGGAAGAAAAAGACAAATGGACACAATGCTTTTCATCGGAATACGCCGGGAAATCGAGTCCAAATAATTTCGAGCTAGATGAATATGAAAACGATGAACTGAGCGTAATTTCATACACCAGCGGCACTTCCGGATTTACAAAAGGCGTAATGATTCCGGCACGCAGCTTATTGTCGAACATTGTTTATGCACAGGATCATATGCCACTAAAAGCTGGCGACCGGATTGTTTCTTTTTTGCCTATGGCTCATGTTTTCGGCTTGTTATTCGAGTTTTTGTTCCCGGTTTCAGTGGGTTGCCATGTTTCATTCCTGACCAAACCACCAACACCTCAATTGATAATTAAAGCTTTTCAGGACGTTAAGCCCAACCTGATTTTGTCGGTTCCGTTGGTCATCGAAAAAATTTACCGAAAACGAATTCTACCGGCGCTCGAAAAACCAGCGCTTAAATTTCTGCTGAAAGTTCCGGGAATACAGCAGCTACTTTTCAAAAAAGTCAGGGCTAGTTTAGTCGAAACTTTCGGAGGAAATTTCCATGAAATTGTGATTGGTGGTGCACCACTAAATAACGAGGTTGAAACTTTCTTCCGGAAAATCAAATTTCCGTTTACAATCGGATATGGAATGACTGAATGTGGCCCGCTGATTTCGTATGAACCTTCATCAACATTCCGCCCTTCATCGGCCGGGAAACTGGTTGACCGGATGGAAGTTCGTATCGATTCGAACGATCCGTTCAACGAAGTGGGTGAAATTCTGGTAAGGGGCACCAATGTGATGATGGGCTACTACAAAAATGAAAAAGCCACTGCAGATGCTATTGATAGCGAAGGCTGGTTGCACACCGGCGACCTCGGAATTATTGATGCTGATGATTTTATTTACATTCGGGGACGTTGCAAAAACATGCTACTCGGTCCATCTGGTCAGAATATTTATCCGGAAGAAATGGAAGCCAAACTGAACAATTATCCTTTTGTTCTGGAATGCGTAATTACGGAACGCGACAGTAAATTGGTTGCATTTGTTTATCCTGATCCCGAAATGATAGAAGCTGAAAAGCCGGATGAAAATCGATTAAAGCAAATTATGACCGAAAACTGTAAACATGTGAACCGGGAACTACCCAAATACGCGCAACTGAGTTCTATTATTTTGGTCGACAAAGAATTTGAGAAGACGCCAAAACGGAACATCAAAAGGTATTTGTACACTTAAACTGCACTGCAACACAGTTAAAAAATGCCCGGAAGAACTTATTTTCCGGGCATTTTTCTTTATTGTTGGTAGAAATCTATTCTTCCCGCTTAATCTTTTTCATAGGTTTTATGGGTACAACAACAATCTCGTACCGGCACTCCGGGCAGATATAAGCTTCGCAACCGGTGCAGCCGAAGCAGTTGCTGCACGAACGATCCAACTGTTTCTTATCCCAGGTTTTTCCACAGTGGTCGCAGGTAACGTCTGTACTTTTTTGCTCCATACCTATTTAATTTAACTACGGATGAAAGCTTTGATCAGCTTAACCAATCCGAAAAGTACAACCTGAGTAAAAATAATGGTTGCTCCTGAAGGAATATCAGCAAAGTAGGAAATAAGCAATCCGATGAAAGAGGCCAGAAAAGCAAATCCTACCGAATAAAACATCATTCGTCCAAATTCGCGGGTAAGCACGTTGGCAGTAGCTTGAGGAATGGTCAGCAAGGACAAAATCAGGATAATCCCGACCACTCGAATGTTTAAAACAATGGTCAGCGAAATCAGGATCATCAGCAAATAGTTGAACAGATTTACCGGCAGATCAGAAGTTTTTGCAAAATCCTCGTCGAATGAAATGTACAGAATGGTTCGGTAAAACAGGGTGAAGAATAGCACAATGATTAAAGCCAATGCCAGCATAAGCCAGATCTCACCAGTTGAAACCGTGAGTATGCTACCAAACAGATAACTCAATAAATTGGGTGCATATCCCGGAGTGAGGTAGACAAAAATAATTCCGATAGCCATTCCGAGCGACCACCAAATGGCAATCGACGAATCTTCGCGAACTTTTCCTCTACTGCTGAAAAGCTGAATTCCCATTCCGGAGAGTATAGAAAAAATAGCCGCACCAACCAGCGGATTGATGCCCAGGTAATAACCCATTCCGATTCCACCAAACGACGCATGGGTAATTCCGCCGCTGATAAATACAATTCGGCGCGAAACGATGTACGTACCGACAATTCCGCATGAAACAGCTGCCAGAAGCGATGCCAGAAAAGCATTCACAAAAAAGTCATACGAAAACAACTCAATGATGGTGTCCATGGTGTTCGTGTTCGTCGTGTAATTTCAATACGGTATGCGGAATATTTCCGTGGGTAATTATTTGCAGCGGACAATTGTACGATGCCAATTGCTCTTCGCTGATGATGTTGCTTGGGTGATGGTGCAAATGCCGGTTTACGCAGGCAATCGTTTTTACAAAAAACGAAATGGTACCTACGTCATGCGAAATCAACAGAATAGCCATTTGCTCATTCAATTCTTTCAACTTCAAGTAAAGCTCGCCCTCAAAATTGTTGTCAACATAAGTGCTTGGTTCGTCCAACACCAACAATTCGGGCTCATTCATAAGTGCCCTGCACAAAAAAACACGTTGCATTTGCCCTCCTGAAAGTTCCCCGATAGCCTTATTCCGGATATGTGAAATTCCCATTTCTGCCAGCAACGACTCGGCCTTTTCTTTTTCAGCTGAATTTTTGTGAAACGACGAAAACAGCGCCGAGTTGGCTTTTCCGGAGCGAACCACATCAATTACCGAAATTGGGAATCGTTTGTCGATTTGGTTCACCTGGGGCAAATAACCAATATTGGTTTTGCTGATGTGTAAAATAAGTTCGCCCGAGGTGGGTTTTATCAGGCCTAGTATGGTTTTTATCAAGGTTGTTTTACCACCACCATTGGGGCCTATAACGCCAATAAAGTCGCCCGAAAAAACTTCCATGTTCACATTTTCGAGAACCACATTCCCGTCGTATCCGGCTGAAAGATTTTTTATTTCAAGCAGTTTTTTCATTTTTGAGCTGCTATTTTTTCGGTAATATCCAGCATTTGTTTTTCCCAGTCATAATCGAGCGGATCGATAATCATTACCTCTCCGCCAATTTCACGTGAGAGTTGAAGCGCATTTTCCGAATCAAACTCTTTCTGAATAAAAATTACCCTGATATTTTGTTCACGCGCCAGGTCAACTATGGCTTTCATGTGTTTGGGCGAAGGTTCTTTTCCATCCAGTTCAAGCGGCGTTTGCTTCAGGTTAAACTGACGGGCGTAATAACCCAGCGCCGGATGAAAAATCAGAATATTCCGATTTGTTAAAGGAGCAAGTTTCTGATCGATCTGAGCCGAAAGCGAATCGATTTTTGCAATAAACTGCGAATAGTTTTCAGCAAAAATAGCAGTGTGTTCCGGGAAATTGGCTTTTAAGGCCGTCAATGTATTTTGAGCAATGGTTTTAACTTCCGCAGGAGCCAACCAAACATGCGGATCAAACGCTTCGGCATGATCATGCCCGTGATCATGTCCCTCTTCTTCGCATTCGCTTCCGGCAATCGGAACAATTCCTTCCGAGCTATTTACGATGTGCATTTCTTTATTGGTTTCGGCCATTTTTTCTTTCCAGGCATCTTCGAAGGTAAGTAAACCTATCTGCAACCAAACTTTCGATTTGGCCAGATCTTTCATCTGCGAAGGAAGTATTTCATAATTGTGCGGACTGGAACCCGGCGGAACCAGCACATTTACTTGTACCAGATTTCCGGCAATTTGTTCGATAAAATATTTTTGCGGAAGAATACTCACCGAAACCATATTCGATGTTTCCTTAGGTTTGGACTGACATGCAAATAAAATAACAACAAGCAGATATGCGAAATTCTTCATATTCGATTTGACTGTGAAGCGATTTAAACATTTTATACCAAAGATAGTTCGATTTCCGGATTAAGAAGAATAAAATAGTGATTGGTGCTTATTAATTGTAGTGGATGATTGTTCTAAATGACCGAATGAAAATCTTAGACTTTTCATGTCGCACTGCCTACTGCGGCTGATTATTGAACACTTTTCTTTTTCTTCGGCGGAACCGGATCATAGCCATGTGTACCCCAGGGATGGCATTTGGAGATACGTTTGGTCCCCAGCCAAAATCCTTTAAAAGGGCCGTGAATTTTTATGGCATCAATGGCGTATTGTGAGCAGGTAGGTTCGTGCCGACACGATGGAGATGTCAGCGGAGAAATTGCATATTTATAAAAATACACAGGAACCATTAATATCCAGCCCAATACCTTCAATATGAATCTCAAAACAGCTTTCATACGGTCAAAGCTACAACTATTTTAAGCAATATTTCAACGCGTGAAGTGAAACAAATGCAGTAATCTTAATTCAATTTAATGCTTAAATATCAGCTAATAAATTGATGCATAGCCTGAAGAAGTTCTAAGCGGTGGATTTGTAGTAACTCTTTTTGCAGCAATTGTTTTCATGAAAGGAAGTGATTCCTGCCAGAACTGCAATTTTTCGAGCGAATGTTTGAGTAGCCAATTGTACAGTTCGTCATTATTAAATTGTTTGCTGATGTCGTGCCCTTGATTAACCAGACGAGTATATTTAACCTCAGCCTTTAATTTCTCCATTGCTTTTACCATTACTTCTGACCGGCTGATTGGAATTTGACGGTCGGCAGTTCCATGAAAAACCCAGGTCGGAATTTTGCTCAGGGTACCGGCCCATTTTACATCGGCACCGCCGCACATTGGCGAAATGGCTGCAAAACGTTCAGGCATCCGGTTGGCCAGAGCCCAGGTTCCGAAACCGCCCATACTCATACCAATCAAATAAACCCGCGAATTGTCAACCTTCAATTTGCCTGCAACTTCGTCGAAAACCGGATTAAACCAGTCTTCAGACGACCAGTTTTTGTTCCATGGACATTGTGGCGATACAACAATGAAATCTACTTTTTTACCCTTTTGCAGGTAATATGGCAATCCGTAACGTTCCAGACTTTCGAGATTTTTACCACTTGCATGGCGTCCGTGCAGGTAAAATATAACAGGCCATTTTTTATTGGGATCCTTGCCGTAATCTTCAGGAAGATGTAAAAGGTAGTTGTATTTTACCTTCTTGAGCGTTGCTGATGCAATAGCCTTTGGAGAAATAAAACCTAGTGAAAGAATGAAAATAAGGCAAAAATGGATATGTGTTTTTATGTATTTCAAGCTTCTGTTTTAACTGTTTCGTTGGTGAAGCTATGAAAATTGAACCAGACCACCTGAACTATTAACAATTTTTAATAAAAAATAAGAAAGGGAAGATGGCTATTTTAGGCCAATCTTCCCTTTCTATTTTATCGAAACTCAAAGTTTTACTGACTAATAATCAGCGTGTTCCGAATTTACTATTTTTCAATTTCTTTATACACCAAGGCGCTGGCGCCAACAATGGCTGCATCACCAGCTTTTAACTGAGAAGGCAAAATTTTGATCTTATTTTGGTAAATCGGCAACAGATGTTCTTCCATACTTTCTTTGGTTGGCTTGAAAATATAGTCACCTGCAGCGGTAGGTCCGCCAAACAAGAAGATAGCTTCCGGGCTCAAATAATGAACAGTATCGGCTAATCCTCGGCCCAGCCATTTTCCGGTGAGTTCAAAAACTTCCTTCGCAATTTTATCCCCTTTCTCCGCAGCTTCAAAAATCATTTTCGAATCCAATTCGCGGTATGATTTGTCGGCAAGTAAACTATCGTTTGCATTGTATTTTACCAGAAGTTCAAAAGCGGTGCGCTTCATTCCTGAGGCAGAGCAATAAGCTTCGAGATGACCCAAAGCGCCGCATCCACATGGCCGACCACCGGCAACCAGTGTTGTATGTCCGCATTCGCCTGCAAAGCCGTCGTTCCCGTATACCAGATCGCCATTTACTACCAATCCGCTGCCAACTCCGGTTCCAAGGGTGTACATCACAAAGTTTTTCATGCCTTTGGCTCCACCGTATATCATTTCTCCCATTGCTGCCGCATTTGCGTCATTAGTCAGTGCAATGGTTGCAAATTCAGGAAATTTGTTTTGCAAAAGTTTAACCAGGTGCACAACACCACGAAATGATAAGTTTGGTGCATAGTCAATTGTTCCGGTGTAATAATTACCGTTTGGAGCGCCAATTCCGATACCTAAAATTTCTATTTCGGCATTCAACAATTTCACCGATTTAATCAGTTCACGGATGGCCACAGTCAAATCGTCGATATAAAGGTCAATATCACCATGCGAAGGAGTATTGATGTTTCCTTTGACCATTACATTTCCCAAATTGTCAACAACGCCAATGGCCGTATTTGTTCCGCCTATGTCGACACCTATTGCTACATTTTTCATGTTTGAATAATTTTTTTTAATGCGGCAAGAAATATTACATGATATATCTGTTAAATTTTTACCGGTTGGTACTAACCAATCATGTCTATCTCAGCTCTTTAGTTTGTTTAGTTTTTTGTCTGAATTGATTTATTTTTATCCGAACAAAATTAAAAATTTAATCCATTTAAAACCGGCTGCATCAAAGATTCCTTGGTTAAAAAAACATAAAACAGCCTAAACTTAACATGTCATTAATCAGCTAACGAACCTTCTCAGAAATAAAAAACGGAATACCAATTGTCCAATTAACAAGGTATTCCGCATATGTTTTATTTACGAATTCATATTATTTCCGGCTGACTTTCACCTTTTTTGTCGGATCCAGACTTTCATTTCGGTTATCGACTTCACGAATCACATTGGCTGCAATTTCGGTAAAAACTTTACCAATAATCGAATTTTCATCGTAAGCTACCGGGTTTCCAGAGTCGCCGCCTTCCCTGATTCCCTGAACGATCGGAACCTGCCCGAGTAAAGGCAATTCAAGTTTTTCAGCCAACTTTACACCACCATCTTGCCCAAAAATGTAGTATTTGTTATCTGGAAGTTCTTCAGGAGTGAACCAGGCCATATTTTCAACCAGACCAAGAACGGGAACATCAACACCTTTACCTTTAAACATGTTAACCCCGCGTATCACGTCGGCCAGAGCAACATCCTGAGGAGTTGTAACAATTATTGCTCCGGTTACCGGAACTGTTTGCACCAGGGTCAGGTGAATGTCGCTGGTTCCCGGAGGCAGGTCGAAAAGCAAATAATCCAGTGTTCCCCAATTTCCGTCGGTAATCAGTTGTTTTAGGGCATTGGAGGCCATTGGTCCGCGCCACACAACAGCATCTTCGGTGGCTACAAAAAACCCAATCGATAAAAAGCTTACGCCAAATTTGCTAATTGGTTGAATCCGTTCTTTTCCATCAACCCGCACGCCTGCCGGACGAATATCTTCGGCTCCAAACATTTTGGGGATCGATGGTCCATAAATATCAGCGTCAATCAACCCAACCTTTGCACCGGTTTTGGCTAAAGCTATGGCCAGATTTACAGAAACGGTTGATTTCCCCACTCCACCTTTTCCGGAAGCGACGGCAATCAGGTTTTTCACGCCGGGCAAAATCGGGCGTTCCATCTGGTGAATGGCTTTGGCGGTGATGTTTCCTTTAATTTCAACATCCGGGCCATGTTGGGCAAGAATAGCTTCTTCGCAAGCAGCAATAACTGCCGCCATATTCGGGTCGTCTGACCGCTGAAAAACCAGTGAAAAGGTAACTTTCTTACCGGCAACCCTGATTTCCTGAGCCATGTCGAGCGAAACAACATCCTGATTTCCGCCGGGGAAAATAACTGTCCGCAGAGCATCGGTTATATTTTTGGGAACAATTAATTTACGTGGTATTTCTGTCATTCTATTTTAAATTTATTATTTGTTTGAATATTGTATCGTCTTTAAAACAACTTATTCCATTCCAAGTTCAGTCATCGGATTCCAGAAGTGTTTTTCAAAGTCAATAATTTGATCATCAATCACCTGAATACCTTCAGCTTCGAGCAGCTCCTGCATAATAGTTGACGAGCCAAAATGATGTTTACCGGTTAACAATCCGTTTCGGTTAACCACCCGATGCGCCGGAACATACGGAAATTGCAGTCCAGCATTGTTCATGGCCCAACCAACCATGCGCGATGACTGAGCCGTGCCCAAATACGTAGCGATAGCACCATAACTGGTTACTTTTCCCGCAGGTATCAACCGGACTACTTCGTAGACTTTATCGTAAAATGAAGAAGCCTCCCCCGACCCCTCCGAAGGAGGGGAGAAAGAACCGGTATTCGTAGATGTATTTTTTGACATTGAATTCTCGTTAAAATTAAACGGTTATGAATTTCAACTTTTCCAAAGTCTCTCCTAAAGGGAGATTTAGAGGGGCTTCCCTTTATTCTTTCGCGCTGCGGCCAAAACTACGATACGGATCTTTCTCAATTTCAACTTCGGGTTCGCGAAGCGGATTCTTATGACTGAGACGGAAAGCCAGATATTTGATACTCAATCCGCGATCGAGCCACTGTTTTTCGTAAAAAGTTTGAATGGAGAGCACTTCATCGAGCAATTCCGAATTGTATAAATCATCAGTTTGGCGAATTACTTCGAATTGGTTTTCAGCAACCATGGCTTCGGTATATTGATACATGAAATTGCTGTCAGACTTCAGGTGGATGATTCCGTTTGGAGTCATAATCTGGCGGTAATTTTCAATGAAATTGGTAGCAGTTAGTCTTTTGCGTGTCTTTTTCATTTGTGGATCAGGAAAAGTGAGCCAGATTTCGGCCACTTCGCCCGCAGCAAAAAACATACGGATGTTTTCGATGTTGGTGCGCAAAAATCCAACATTTTTCAGACCCAAATCTATAGCCTGAGTGGCTCCCTTCCACATTCGGGAACCTTTTATGTCGATGCCAATAAAATTAAATTCAGGAAAATGTGTTGCCAGTTTTACGGTATATTCACCTTTGCCACAGCCAAGCTCAAGAATAATCGGATTGCTGTTTCCAAAAAAAGCTTCGCTCCATTTTCCTTTAAACCTGAATTTTGCTGCTTGTAATTCTTTGTAAGTAATTTGAACTACGTGTTCGTAGGTTGCCAGATCGGCAAATTTCGATAATTTATTCTTCCCCACAATGCTCTCGTTTAGTAGGTTTTCTCAATTCGGATGCCAATGTCGCGGATTCCTTCAAGCACATTGTCGCGCATTCCTTGTTTAATCATGAATTTGTATTCCCCTTTTCGTGGAAAGTAAACGCTGTTTTTAAAAAGAATCTGGTTGTCGTGCAAGCCCCCGATTCCACTGCCTTTCCATTTGCCTGAAGGTTCGGCCAGGGTAAATTCAACGGTATCTGTCCGCATTTTTCCGTCAGGAGAATTTACAGTTAAAAACAGCCAAAGGTTGCTGTACGCGTATGATCCTTTGTTCCGGATGTTGACATACAAATTGTGGTTTTTTATGGTGTCGGTAAGTTGAACGTTAAAAACTACAACCGAATCTTTGTTCCATCCCTTTTTATCCAGTTCGTAATACGATTCGAAAACCCTTTTACGGTCGCACGAAACGATGCCTACCAGTATGAATACAATTATAAAATAGGAGAAAATCTGCTTCATGATTTTGGTTTGAATTTTCTGCGGCGGTTGTTGTTACTGCGCTTTTTACTGCCGGAGTTTTTGGGCTCATCGAAACGGGTTAAAGAGTCACGGTCGGAACCAGCTTCGAATTCAAATTTTTCGACCTTTGGTTTGAGTTCCTGCTCCTGAAGTAAATGGGCAACTTTATTCCCCTTTTTGTTCCATTGTATAATTTCCTTTACCCGATCAACAGGCACTGGTATAAAGGTTCCTGATTTATCGCCAATTTGTGAATACCAATAAATCCGGCCAAAAATATCGGCTTTCTGGTATTGATAGGTTCCGTTTTCCGACTCAAGGTGAATATTCGTTGGTGGAAAATCTTTCTGTGCATCAATATAGGTATCCACCTCGAAGTTGAGGCAACATTTCAGTTTTCCGCACTGTCCGGCCAGTTTTTGCGGGTTAAGCGAAATATCCTGATAACGCGCGGCATTGGTAGTAACCGAGACAAAATTGTTGATCCACGAAGCACAGCAGATTTCGCGTCCACAAGGGCCAATTCCACCGATGCGGCCAGCTTCCTGGCGGGCTCCGATCTGTTTCATTTCAACACGAATCCTGAATGTATCAGCCAGAACTTTTATAAGCTGGCGGAAGTCAACACGGTCGTCGGCCAAATAATAGAAAATCGCTTTGGTCCGGTCGCCCTGATATTCAACATCACCAATCTTCATATTCAGCTGCAGATCAAGCGCAATCTGGCGCGATTTGAGCATGGTCTGATGTTCGAGCGCAATGGATTCCTTCCATTTGTCAATGTCGGCCTGTTTGGCTTTGCGGTATATTTTACGAATTTCGCCGTTGATCAGGGTAACTTTGTGCTTTCTCATCTGCTCAATTACCAAATCGCCGGTCAACGAAACAATTCCGATATCATGACCTGGATTGGCTTCAACGGCAATTAAGTCACCTGCATTCAGCTTTAGATTGTTTACATTCCGGAAATAATCTTTGCGGGTATTCTTGAAACGAACCTCAACCAAATCGGTCGGATTGGCAATGTTGATCACATCGTCCAACCAATCGTAAACATTCAGCTTAGAGCAGGTACCCCCGTGACCGTTACAACAGCCGCGATCGACCAAATTCTGATCATCCATAATAGTAATTTTTGCTGGCCGAAAGGTGTAAATCGAAGTTCGGTCAATAGAGTTGCATTATTGTCGCAAAAATAGTTATAAAACCCGATAAACAAAGCGGCATTTATCCTCAAAATAAAGCACCTGACAGCAGAATTCCCAAAGCTTTTTGAAGTACGCGCTATCTTCTATTTTCTGATCAGTTTCACAATTTTGAAAGACACATCAGTAAAAATAATTCTGGGGTTGCCGTTCATGCCAATGTGGGCAAAAGCTGTTTCGAAAACTTCAGTCAATTCCTGAATGTTCCGTTCGTTGATAAAAGGTGAGAACCGCTTCGAAAATTCTTCTTCCTGATCGCTCATAAAAGTTAATTCTCTGTTCTTCAGGTTATAAATAAAATTTTCCCGAAGAATAATCAGGAAGTAGTTTAACAGGCTCTTCTGTTTTTCACGACCCACGCCTGAAAGCTGATCGACCCACTTGAACAGGTCAGCATACTTTCTTCCATACGAAAATCGCATCAGCTCTTTAAACCGATCAAGATTAAAAACCGTTTGCTCATCGGGCTGCAGCAGCTCAATGGCTTTCCCATAATTGCCTTTTGCCAGATGCACTATATTTCGGATATCGCAACCTTCAGCTTCAGGAAGCTCCTGAATGGCCTTTGTCATTGCATTGGGTTCGATGGGCGGAATGGTAATCAGCTGGCACCTGGAGCGGATCGTACTGATGATATCTTCTTCGTTTTCGGTAATCAGGATAAACAAGGTTTTTACCGGTGGTTCTTCAATCATCTTCAGCAGTTTGTTGGCACAGGCAACATGCATCTTCTCCGGAAGCCAAATGATCATGACCTTGTATTCCGATTCGTATGATTTGAGGTTGAGTTTCCGGATAATTTCTTCGCTCTGATGCGCATAAATCAAACCCTGCGAGTTTTCAACGCCAATCTGGTCGAACCATTGGTCGATGCTGAAATACGGATTCTTAGCAATCATCATGCGCCATTCTTCCAGAAAATTGTCGGAAACAGGTTCTTTAAACTTGGGGGTTTTAATTACAGGAAACACAAAATGCAAGTCGGGATGAATCAGCTTTTTGTATTTTTTGCACGACGGACATTCGCCACATGAGTCGTTTGCCTGACGGTTTGTACAGGCCACATACTGCGCATAAGCAATTGCCAAAGCCAGTTTGCCAGTTCCTTCAGGGCCCGCAAAAAGTTGTGCATGGCTTACCCGCTCTTCCTTCACCGACTGAATTAGCCGTTGTTTCGTGGCATCTTGTCCGATAACTTCTTTAAAAAACATACTGAATAAATTGAGAAGCCCAAAAATAGCAAATCTAGCCTCGAAAATAAGTCTTGCCTAAATTTAGATTGAATTTTATTGAGTGGGTGACTTGAAGTTACCCAATCAAAAGCGCATGGCAACATATCTATTTTTATGCTTAATGACATGTATTGCGGGGTGGACATCTATATAACAGATACATATAAAAAGCATTAAATAAATTTTATGTTTGGCTATTGGATTCGATTAACAGATGCAGTAAATTAGAGATAAAAATCAAAAAACATTTACTTGATATTTCGTCACTATTAATTGAATGCATCACTTTACTATTTTCTTAAACAGTAATTTAATTGCCAATTATTTGCTCATGAAAACTCAGCACATATTCATATTGCTTTTTACAATCTCTGCTTTACAGATTCAAGCACATGATTATCAGACAGTGTATACTAAACAGACAGCGCTTTTCAAAAATTCTGTAACCCAACGGATAAAAGCCCTGAGAATCGATTCGGTGAAAGTAGCTGTAGATACCATTCTGTACTCGTTTGCTACCATTCAGGAAGTATCGGCGGGTTGTCATTCTCCTTACAAAGCTTCGTGGATAGGCGAAAAAGTGACGATTAAACCTGATGGTACCAACCTGTTCTTCAACCGGGAAGGTAGTGTGATAACCCTAAAAACCCAAGCCCTGTTAAACGAATCGTGGATCGCTTTTCAACGTTCCCAATCCTTCAGAGTCGAGGCCAACGTGGTGGCTGTTGAATTGGAAAATATGCTGGGCTTAAGCGACTTGGTTAAAACAATTGCCTTCAGGGTAGTTGATCAACAGGGAAACACGGTTGACCATGCATTGAACAAACTGAAGGTAAAAATTAGCAAAAGGTATGGCTTTGTTGAAACGCTCAACTTTTATCTTTTCCCTGACATTTCTGCAAAGTCTCCAAATGATATGCTGATGAATTATTCGCTTGTTGGGCTTACCAATCCTAAGGTTGGCTTACAAAACCTGAGATGGTTCGAGGTCAATGGGTTTAATCCGGGTGACGAATTGCACGTACAGGAACACAACCTAGGAGATCCAAACTTTTATCTCCCCATACGTGAATACGATAACAGGTGCATTTATAAATATCTGGGACGAACTAACTATGTCGATTCCATTGTTTACCGGTACGCCCGCAAACAAAGCATTAAAACCGTTTATACCGACAGAACCACTTTGGAGACTCACCACGACACCTTGAAATCGGTAATTTTAGCCAATCCCGGTTTCGATAAATTGCCAGGAGAACCGATCTTCAATGCCGGTTCTGCTCAACAGATGTTTATGCGCAACGATGAATTTCGGATGAAGATTCGACCTTCCGCAATGAATGAACTCTATGTAAATTCAGACAACAAAATTTGTTGGAGCGCCATTGCCGGAGAGGGCTGCCTGCCCGAGATACGTTACATTGACGGACTCGGCGGGCCGTATTACCAATGTCGGGGTTATGCTGGCGAAACGGAGGAGCGCAAACTGGTTTATTACAAAAAAGGCGCTACTGAATGGGGCGAAAAGCTGGTTATTACAGGTGTTCCAAAACTTAAAACCAATGGTCAATTGCAGGTTTTTCCTAATCCTGCCCGTGATGTGGTTACTTTTCAACTGAATGGTGATTCGGAGTTTCATGAAGTAAGGATTTACAACCAGACAGGACAGTTGGTCAAGACCGAATGTTTCGAAGGCAATTCGTACAAACTCCATTTAACGGGCTTGAAAAGTGGTATCTATTTGTACAAGCTTACTTCATCGCATTCATTGATTCATACAGGCAAATTGGTTGTAGATTAAGGTGATTTTTGCCTGTGGTTTTAGATGCAACGTATCTACCCTAACATTTGGGTTTAAGCTCCCTTCGATACGCTTTGCTACTCAGGGAGCAACTTCGGTCCTCCGGCTTCGAACTTCAAATTACCTTACCCAAACATTAAATTCGGGAAAGCATTTGCACCGAAAATTAATCGCACTGATCTTTTTTTTATATTTGATGTGAATTTTTGTAACACTAAAAAAAAATATATGCAAACTATTGAAACTTATGATTTCGCTGGCAAAAAAGCACTTATCCGTGTTGATTTCAATGTGCCACTCGACGAAAATTTTGTAATTACTGATGATACCCGTATGCGCGCTGCAGTTGATACCATCAACAAAGTAATTGCCGAAGGTGGATCGCCTATCATCATGTCGCACTTCGGTCGCCCGAAAGACGGACCAAACCCCAAATATTCGATGTGTCACCTTGTTGGTCATTTAAGCGAATTGCTTGGCCGCGAAGTGAAAATGGCACCGGACTGTATTGGCGAAGAAGTTTTGTCCATGTGTAAAGCTTTAAAACCAGGAGAAGTTATGTTGCTCGAAAATCTTCGTTTCCACAAAGAAGAAGAAAAAGGAGACGAAGCATTTGCTGAACAACTGGCTGCCAATGGCGATTGCTGGATTAACGATGCATTCGGTACTGCCCACCGTGCACACGCTTCAACAGCTGTTATTGCTAAATTCTTCCCGAACGATAAAATGTTTGGTTACCTCATCGAAAGCGAAGTAGCGAGTTTGGATAAAGTATTGAAAAACCCACAACGTCCGTTGACTGCGATCATGGGTGGAGCTAAAGTTTCATCAAAAATTACCATCATCGAAAACCTGCTCGACAAAGTTGACAACCTGATTTTGGGTGGCGGTATGACTTACACTTTCGTGAAAGCTCATGGCGGCGAAGTTGGTAATTCGATCTGCGAACTGGAATATTTGGATACAGCTTTGGCTATCGAGAAAAAAGCTGCTGAAAAAGGCGTAAAAATATTTATGGCTACTGATGTTGTTGCTGCCGATGATTTCAGCCCAACTGCCAACACTCAGGTTGTTGATGCCAGCGCTATTCCAGCCGGATGGCAAGGTTTGGATGCAGGTCCGAACAGCATTGCCATGTTCAAAGATGTAATCGAAAATTCAGGAACTATTCTGTGGAATGGTCCGGTTGGCGTTTTCGAAATGGAAAAATTTGCTGTCGGTTCAAAAGCTGTTGGCGAAGCTATTGTAAAAGCAACTTCAAAAGGAGCTTTCTCTTTAGTAGGTGGTGGTGATTCTGTTTCATGTGTAAACCAATTCGGTTTTGCTGACGGAGTTTCATACATTTCAACCGCTGGCGGAGCGTTGCTCGAATACCTCGAAGGACAAGTACTTCCTGGAGTTGCAGCAGTAAGAGGCGAATAGCGGAAGCCCCCTCCCAACCTCCCCCGAAGGGTGAGGAGAAAAAGAACAAGCTAAATTATTAGCTAAAAATACTGAAACCCCGAGGCAAATGCTTCGGGGTTTCAGTTTAAAATGGGTTTCTTTCTGAATCAACTTCAAGATGCATCAAAATATTGTAAATGCTTAATGCCAGGATTGGATGCAATTGCTTTAGCTCTTGATGCAGAAGTCTCATTCTCCTATTTTATTTTTCGAAAATACAAGTATTCAATTGGATAGCTTAGATTTTATTATATTTTTGCTTAAGTGTTTAGAAGAATCTAACTATTTGCCAGAACTCAAAAAAATCACCAGATGAAAAATTCACTAACCCTCATGTGGAAAATAATTTGGATGTTTTCTATGCTATTCCCAATAGCATTAAGCACAAAGCCTCAAACAATTGTTAAAGTAATTGTCGATCAACCCAAAAAACTTGAAATTGTTGCCAACGAGCTATTTTCTCAATCAGCAACCTCAATAATTTTGGGAAGTAACGTGAAAATTGAGGGTGGAGTTTCTCCTTATTCTTATACATGGCTAAAGGATAGTCAGCCAATTGGTAACTCACTCGTTTCCGAAGTCCCCCTAAACACTTCGACAAGTGGACTCACCTTAAAAGTAAAAGACGCAAATAATTGTTCCTGCACCAAAGGCGCTTTACTAACAGGCACAACTGACATAAAGGAAGATCTCTTTAATATTGGCGTTTATCCCAATCCAGCTAAGGATTTTTTAATTATAAATCCGAATAAAATTGAAGGAACACTCCATGTTTCTATTTTTGACTCCAAGGGAACGTTTTTGCTCAAAAAACAAATTGAGGGAACGTCATTAATAGGCATAAACCTACCATCGGGTTTATATTTTATTAGAGTAGAGAATACGAAAAAACAAATTGTTGCATCGAAAAAATTCATTGTATCATGAAAAATCTAAGGCAACAACCTGACAACAAAAAAATGCCGACTTCATCAATCTTACAAATCATTTTGTTGACTTTGTTTGTTTTTTATACAACAGCAATTTGTGCAAATGAATCCTCGGTTGAAAAGGCAAAACTAATAGCAGAACAATTTTTCATGAAACAAAGAGTCTTAAAAAGTGGCTCGGTTGAAAATTCTGAAATTGGACTACAAAAAGTGTATCAATCGCCTGATTCTATCACGAATAAGCTCTATTGTTTTCAGAAGACCCATACTGGGTTTATTATTGTATCCGAAAATGGAGGAAATTTTCTCATTGTTGGTTATTCGCCAATTGGAAGTTTCAATCCGGTGGATGTTCCGGAAGGACTTTCATCATTACTTAAATCATATGAAAATGCAATACAGCTAGTCCCCAATACTCCAAATTCAGAAATGAGTTCTGTTGCAGTTGTTGAACCCTTACTTGACAAAAAGGGAATCAATCTGAATCAGTTTTATCATGAAAATGTTGGTAATTGCCCTTCCGGATGCGTTGCTACGGCATTAGCCCAGATCATGTGCTACTATAAGTATCCCAATACAGGCAAAGGCTCCAATTGCTACAGTCATTCAACTTATGGTCAGTTATGTGTTGATTTTGGAAAAACAACTTACAATTGGACAAATATGACAAATGAAGATTATAAACTTTTGTCGTACCATTTGGGTGTTGGAATGAATATGAACTATTGCGCAGATGTGAATGGGAGTACGCCATCAGTCTCAAATTACACGAGTGTTCTACAGAAAAATTTTAAATACAATATACATTCGGGTACTTCCGAGTCATTTTATCTCAGGAACGAGTTAGATAATAATCGCCCAATTTATTGCGAATTACCAGGTTATCCAAGCCATTCGGTAGTCGTGGATGGATATGATGCAAATGGATATTTTCATCTAAATTTTGGTTGGGGCGGTGTTTCGAACGGATATTTCTTATTGAATAGCAACAGCACGATGAATGTGGGTTACACCTTTGGTACAAACATATCTTCATCGCTATTCATATCTCCACAACCTTTCCAAATCAATCCGCAAGACTCATTGGCTCTGGTTAGTTTTCACAGTAGCATGAATGGCAAAACCGGTTGGGACATAACAAAACCGGTGGTGAACTGGCCTGGCGTAATTGTTATGAACGGACGGGTGATCAGTTTGAAATTAACAGCAACCCTTGAAGGAACAATAAGTCCGGAAATTGGCAATTTGTCGGCGTTGCAGAATTTTAGTATTAGAGGAAATATATCAGGTTCATTTCCATCATTTATTACAAACCTGATCAACCTGAAAGAGCTGTCAATCAACTATTATTCAAATTCTTCAAAAGTTTCATTGCCCTCCGAAATTGGGAAATTGATTAATCTGGAAAGTCTGTCGATTAAAGCTGATGGGAACATTCCAAAAGCAATAGGTAATCTTACTAAACTTAGAACTCTGGATCTTTCAGGAGGAAGTTTAACTGGTGCGATTCCTGATGAAATCTATTCTTTAACGAACCTTGAAGAACTAGTTTTAAACAACAATCAACTCTCTGGAAGCATTTCTTCCAAAATCGGACAATTAACAAAATTGAAAAGAGTTAGTCTTTGGAAAAATCAGCTTTCAGGTCAATTGCCTGTTCAAATCGGCAATCTGGTTAATCTCACCGATTTTTATATTGCAGAGAATCAGTTCTCAGGACTGATTCCTGAATCGATCGGAAACTGGACAAAACTGGTGAACTTAAGTCTCAACAATAATTCTTTCGAAGGGATATTGCCAAGTGCGATTGGTCAATTCTCTCAATTTTCGGCGCTCATAATCAATAACAACAAATTTTCAGGATTGCCTGAAAGCATTGGCAATTTATCGGAATTGCAGCAAATCGTTGCAAACAACAATTTAATTGAGTCTATTCCTTCATCAATTAGCAAACTATCAAAGTTATATCGTCTCGATCTGACGAATAATAAATTGACTACTGTTCCTGATTTGGGTACAATGCCCGCATTATGGGATTTAAATTTGTCAAACAATCAGATAACTGTCTTGCCTGAATCGTTTGGTCGATTACAAAAAATAACCGAACTGTATCTGGACAATAATAAATTGACGGAATTGCCTTCCTCTTTTCAAAATTTGTCGACTTTGACTACCATTTCTGCAAATTCAAACAGATTAAATTCCGTTCCTTTTGGACTTACTTTGCTAGGCAATCTGAAACACCTTTATTTAAACAACAATCAAATTTCAGGGGCATTGCCTCCACTGAATCATTTGGGACTTTTGGATTTGTGGTTAAAAAGCAACAATCTTATTTTCAGTGATATTGCTGCCAGCCGAATGCCAGATGATTCGATTTATACTGATGATTATACCTTCCTGTATTACGATCAGGCAAAAGTGCCTGTTTCTGATTCAGTATTTATCTTTTCTTCAGGAGACCCGGTTTCAATCGATATTAGAACAATAAGCCGACTGTCGCACCCGGCAAATGTATACCAATGGTATAAAGATAATCAACCAATCCAGGCCGGGCCAGTATTAAAATTCACCGGTTTTACTGGTAATATGAATGGTTCCTATTTTTGTCGGGTAACCAATAAAAAGTACAAAAGAAATCAGACCGAACTTGAGACTTATCCGATCAGCATAACGACTTCGGAAGATTTGCTATACGCTAAAAGCTTTCAGACGACATCACGATCAAACATAAAACATGAATTTACTGATCATCAGGTAATACTTGAAGCTCCAGCCGAGGTGAGAGGCGATTGTCAGTGGCAGGCCTCAGCCGATGGTGTTGCCTGGTATAATGTTTCTGAAAGTATGAACCAAACTGAAATAAAGCAGAATATTGTATCAGCTAAACCAGACAGAATATTAGTAGAACCTAAAACCTCAACACTTTTTAGATACATCGTGAAAGAAGAGAACTGTGATCCAATAATTAGCGATGCGATTAAGATTAATCCTTACGGAAAACTATTGATTGATACTTTGATCACTTTAAAAGACAAGGAGTTGAGAGTTAAAACAGATAGTATTGAGATCATCTTTCCATACAATTTCACTGAAAAGAAATTTAGGCTCACCATTCAGAAACTCGCTAACCCACCGGAATCTCCCGACACCGTAAAACTGAGCAGTGTATACGATGTTAATCTTAGTTGTGGTAGCACTTTCGAAGTTCCTTTGCTAATGAAGTTTAAAAATATTAACAAAAAGGCTTTTAGCAGAATGGATATTGACAAATATAAGGCCGTATATTTTGACGATAAAAATCAGAAGTGGGTTAAGTACCAAAATGCACTTGTTAGCCTAAAGGATAGTTCTCTAATTTTCGAAACAAATCATCTGACCAAGTTATCTTGGTGGTTCGACTCCGACACCGATTGGGGTTACACAGACATCTTTACCAAAGGTAGAGTAAATGTAGTTTACAAATCAGGATCAGGGAAAAGTGAAGAAATTAGCTACACTGATTACGAGAGCAACCTCAAGAAGTATCCTTCTCAACCTTGGCATGATACGAATTCTGATCCTTCAAAAGGCGGAAACCCGTATTTGATTCAGGATGTTGCTGCATACATGAATCAGATAATGGATAAATTTGAAGCGCTTGGATTAGCAACACCTTGGTTTAAAATTATAGTATATGTGAGTCAATCAATAGATGCAGCCGGAGCAACTCCGACACTTTTTCAAAATTTAGGTAATTACTATTTTAACATAAATCCTTCTTTTGCTCCTAATCCCCCAACTCTAATGGCAACTTTGGCACACGAGTATATGCATCTGGTTCAGGATTATTACATGTTGGTCAATACCAACAATTATTTTTGGACTGAAGCTACAGCACCACTTGCCGACCGAATGGTTTGGGATGATACGCAACAACCGCTCGCCGAACCTGAAGTAATATTGAGTGAAGTTCTTTATCCCGGTAAGGATTCGAAATCCATTTTCGAGATACTGGCCCAAACCTGGTATGATGATAATAATATCCCAGTATTTTCAAAGGCATTTACCAATTCACTCAATCCGAATATTGCGGGTACTTTTTTACACTATATGAGAAGCTACAGGACTGGGGATAAGCTGAAGCCGGAGGTGTTGCTGAAAGAAACAACATGGTTTGAAACTTGGCTTAGTTATTTGGATAATTACATACAAAAAAATCTAAAATCTAAAATTGGTGACGAATACGATGCTTTTGTCAGATATATTGTTGAAGGATCAAATCCAAAATTTAGTCTCCTGAACAGAAAGCAAGGTGAAGACCCTCTCAAATATTTTGATAGCGCTTCAGATTTTATAACAAACAAGGTTTTCAAATTTAACAATGAAAAATTGTTAAAAGACAGCGTCAAACTTGATATGCCCAGCCTATCTGCGAAAATGACCAGGATATATAACTTAAACGCGAACCAGAAAATAATTGTGAAGTATAAGCGAAAAAGTGAGAAAAAGGATAACCTGAAAGTATACTTGTGCAGATATAATAGTGGAAAGCAAATAATGAATTTTGAAGAAATTTCTGAAAAAGATAGTAGCTCATTCGTAATTGAAAAACCTGGGATTAACAATTCAACCGAACGAAACAATATTGCATTTCTGTTATTCATTAATAAAGATAAAAGTGAAAGTATGAAGGTAAATTATGAACTAAAAGCTTATAATATTCCTGATTTTAAAATGTTTGACAATTTGAATTTCACTGTAGGTTATAGTTCATCCAACCAAAAAATTCATACAATTTCGAATGGAACAAAGGAAGAATTGGATGAGATTTATATAATGCCATCAGTCTTTCGGGTATATCAATATCAATATTATGGCCCAATGAGATATAATAGTAGTACTACCGATTCCACTATTGTTGTTTCAGCAACCTCGGACTGGATTGAACAAACCACCACATACAATTATCTAACCGGAGAAATGACCATTTATGATAAAGAAGACTGGGGCGCTAAAACCCCTAATGGAACCAAGGATGTAAGGGAGATGACCATGGTATTATCCAATGTATGGCTAACTCCATTACCAAGTAACTCATATGGAATATCGTATATCTTTAAAACAAATTCCTCGGTAGAAACTCAAAATGCAATAAAGAGTTTAAGCTATACCAGAAAATATACTACATGGAATGAATCCTTAATACCGCCAGCTTATAACCCAACGATAACTTATACCTATGTGAGGACAAATTATCCGGCGGGAAATTCTCCATTTAACGACGTTAAGTTGCAATTACAATTTTATTAAGTAGTCAATTCGGCAAAATTATTCTTCGCTTGAATTACAAAAACTAAAACACGGATATCAGTTTATCCTTTTCACTCATGAAAAAATCGCAAATCGCCATAGAAAACTTCAAAACACTGAATTGCGCTCAATCGGTGTTGTTGAGTTTTGCTCAGGATCTGAACCTCGATGAAATGACCGCCATAAAGATTTCAGCCGGATTTGGCGGCGGAATGGCCATGGCCGAGACCTGTGGGGCAGTTACCGGGGCCTACATGGTTCTGGGCATGAAAGCACAGGCAGAACAAAAGACCATTCAGGTAATAAAGGCAGAAAAAAAAGTTGCTGTGCGGAAATTTAATGAGCTATTTATTGCCAAACATGGCTCGCTAAAATGTAAAAAGTTACTCGGGGTTAATATTTCAACCCCTGAAGGATCGGCTGAAGCCAATAGTAAAAATTTATTTGAAACAGTCTGTGTTGATTTGGTTGCTTCAGCGGCTGAAATTCTGGAACAAAATTTCTGAAGTTTGCAAATTAGTATCTAAAAACCCTCAGGTTCTATTTCCGGGATATCATCATAACCAGGAAATTATGCTTGATATTAAAATCAATAAAGTTACCTGAAGGATCAACAATAATATCTCTCCGGATATTGAAATTGGGTATGTTATATTTTTCTTGAAAATATGTGCTTATTTCGCCGTAGTTTATAAGATAAGTATTGAATAAAATCGTACCAAATGAAAATTTGGTGTCGACGAAATGCATATGAACCTTCAGTTTATTATTTCCGGATTTAAGCCCGTAGCTATATACTTTATAGGGCTGCATGTCCTGATAATCCTGATAAATAAAAAATGGATCTCCTAATTTCTCAATCACCGAATTTTCATCTTCTCCCAAATTGACCTGATCCAAAAAAAGTATTTCGGCATCCGTGTATTGTTTAATTTTAAGCTTATTCATCTTATTCCCCGACAAGTTTAAGTACTTCTGATCTCCATTGTAGTTAAGAAAAAAATGACTGGGGGTAATCCACCTCTGCTGACTTTTGGGCATCACTAACATAGGCTAAGTATTAAAATTAGGGTTCACGTTTATTGGTTTTTCTTAAATTTCCTGATTATAAGCTATACTCGACGGATTATTATCTCCTGAATGAATATTCTGACCTTAGCTTCATGAAAAATATAAGTCTAAAGTTAATAAACGCATAATGTTTGTTCATTTTTGGATGAGGACAAAATGTAGACACTTTAATACTTTGTTTAAACCTTTGGTAAGATTTTGCAACAGATTGGTCACGGATAATTATTGATTTATGCACATCATCGTGTAAATATTAAATTCCAGATAAGCAAACAGTGTTCGGATGTCTATATTTTGTCCACAATGGTTTGTTTGTCGATACATGATTTGTGAGTTTCTTTGGTTAGAAATTTGTTTTTTCTGTTAGACAAGAGTGTCTGATAAAATGTGTTGGTAATAACCAGAATTTTATGAGGATTCTGGTTATTACATCAAATCAATACAAATGATCTTCAATTGATTAATATTATTCTGCTTAGATAATTTATTGCTGAAGAATGACTGTTTTCTTAACCCTAAATAAATTCACTAATGAACAAAGCTCAATTAATCGATGCAATTGCTGAAAAAGCGAACTTAACAAAAGTTGACGTAAAAAAGGCTTTAGATGCCTTTTCTAGTGTAACTTCCGATGCCCTAAAAACTGGTGACCGTGTTGCTATAATGGGTTTCGGTTCGTTTTCTGTTTCTTACCGCCAACCCCGAAATGGAAGAAACCCAAAGACTGGTGCGAAAATAAGTATAGAAGGGAAGAAATTTGTTAAGTTTAAAGGAGGCAATGAATTAAGTGAAATAATCTGAAAATTTCACTTGAAAAGTGGACTTATGGGTAAGTCCGCTTTTCTTAATCTATCCAATACTAATAAAACAGGGCGAAATCAGCTCCTTGTCCACGTTTTGTCCATGACGCTTCCATGGATGTTTTTCGAATAATCTATTATTTTGCATAAACAGGTACATCAGTTAGATATTTGTCTGACTAGATTGCTTTTGCGACCAGAATTTTACAAATATTCTGGCTCATTCTGTTTTTAGTTTGATGATAAATGAATCTTCCTCTAGGTGTAGAGTCAGACGGTGGTAAAGATTGAAGAATAAGGTTCGGAATTCCAGCTAATAATGGATTGCTCCATCCGAACATTGAAATATAAATTGATAACAATACTTTCGGATGAAAAAGATTCTATTTATTGACGACAATACTGCATTGAGGGAAGTAACTCTTGAAGCCCTGCAATTGGAAGGATTTGATGCTTTGGGTGCAGAAAATGGAAAGCAGGGAATCCTAATGGCAAAAGAACAAATTCCTGATTTAATTCTGTGCGACATAATGATGCCCGAAACGGATGGCTATGAAGTGTATAAGCAATTAAAATCTGATTCGTCAACCTCATTGATTCCTTTCATTTTTTTGACTGCCCTTTCGGAGCGGGATGATGTTCGAAAAGGAATGAACCTTGGAGCTGACGATTATGTCACAAAACCAATTGCCTTAAGCGAATTGCTGGAAACAATTTATACCCGACTTGAAAAAGCCGGTAACATTGACAATCAGCTAAAAAGCAGGATGAATGAGTTAAAAGATAGAATAATCCATACCTTACCTCATGAATTACTAACACCCTTAAATTCAATAATCGGGTTTGCCGAGTTACTTCGTGAAGAAGCAGGAAAACTTAGCCGATATGAGATTAGCGAAATGGCTTCGGCCATAGAGGTTAGTGGAAATCGCCTTCAGGACTCAGTTAATAACTATCTGAATTACGTTGTTGCTTCATCCAGGAATGAACCTAGAGGCGAAGTATCTACTTTAAATAATACCAGCGATCGGATGAGAGAAATTTCAACACATGTTGCTGAAAAGTACAAACGAGCTAACGATTTAATCCTCAGTTTAGACAATGCTTCGCTCATGATGGAATTTGACGATTTTGATTTTATTATTAAAGAATTAGTCGACAATGCTTTTAAATTTTCAGAACCAAAGTCAAATGTTACTGTAGCCAACTCAGTTCGCAATTGTTTAATGGAGATAGGAATAACCGATAATGGAGTTGGATTTCCTCTTGAATGCATGGAAGATATAGGTGCTTTTAATCAATTCAACCGAAAAAAAATGGAGCAGCAGGGTTCGGGCCTGGGTCTTATTACTTCTATGTTAATTGTGCAAAGGTATAAAGGGTCGGTAAAAATTACCAACAACAAATTCGGATCAACAGTTTTAATAACCTTACCAGTAGCACATAACCAAAGATAAATTTTATCAAAAAAATTAAAATCAGAAATACCAAAGTTAATTTCTACCTTTATTCAGTTATTAATAAGTCATTTAGGTATTTCAATGATTAAATATTGCACCTGCACAAGGACAATGAAATTTTACATGCTCAAAATGATTCATTGTGTATGTATAAAATGGGATGAAAAAGGGATATGAATACGAGTTTTAAGAATGAATCTGTAGATGAGGTCAATGCCCTGACCAACGATTCTACTGTAGATTACATGAACGTAATCGATGAATTAAAGAGGCAAAGGCTTGAACTTGAATTGGCCAATAAAGAATTGATAAAAGACAAAGAGTTGGCCGAAAATCAATTGAAGAATCATATTGATTTTTATAAATATGCTCCTTCTGGCTATTTTACATTGGACCGTGATGGGCTTATTCTGCAATTGAATCAAAGTGCATCAGAATTTCTGGGAGTAGAAATTGATCAGTTAAAAGGGAAACGATTGATTGATTATTTAGACTCAAACTCTCATATTATTTTCGAAAAGTTCATAGCTGAAATTTTCAATTCAGATGAAAAAAAGAGCTGCAAAGTTTCATTAAAATCACTTTACAACATTCCGGTAAGTGTTTTGATTGAAGGCCGATCACTACCAAACAAACTCGAATGCCTTGTCGACATGGTGGATGTTATGGGTCGCATGAAAATTTTTGAGAAACTCGTTGAAAGTGAAACAAAATACAGGTCGCTCCTTGATGATCTGAGCGATGGTGTTGGAATTATCGACCTTGAGGAGACATTTATATATGCAAATGCGGCAGGAGAAGCAATTTTTGGAGTATCCCCCGGAGATCTGAGAAACCGCAATTTAATGGAATTCTTGAGTGAAGATCAAATTCTGGTCATTCAAAAAGAATCAGAAAAAAGGACCTTGGGCGAAAAATCGCGCTATGAATTAGATATCATCACACCTGACGGTAAACAAAAAACCATAATGGTTTCCGGAACCCCACATTATAACCGTAATGGAGAATTAAATGGGACCTTGGGAATGTTCTCTGATATTACAAAACAAAAGAACGATGAGCGCGAAATACAAAAGAGACTAAAACTGGAACTCACTATTTCAGAAATATCAAATGACTTTGTACATCTTAAAAAAGAATACCTCGATCATTCAGTCAACAGGGCACTGCAAAAAATAGGAGACTTTGCCGGGGTCGACCGAAGCTATATTTTTCTGTTTTCTGAGGATGGACTTTACTGCAACAATACCCATGAATGGTGCGCCAATGGAATTGAACCACAAATAGAAAATCTGCAAGATGTTCCGGTAGAGCTAATGCCATGGTGGATGGATAAACTTAAAAAGTTCGAAACTATTCACATTCCATTGGTAGCAAATCTACCCCCCGAAGCTCAGGCGGAAAAGGAAATTCTGGAAGCACAAGACATTAAATCGCTGCTGGTAATACCGTTGTTAACTTCTGATTCGGTTATAGGCTTTCTTGGTTTCGATTCGGTTGCCGATGTAAAAGCATGGCAAAATGAAGATATTCTGCTCTTAACCATGTTGGGCGAAATTTTGGGAAATGGTTTTGGCCGGATGAAATATGAGGAAGATTTAGTAAGAATCAATACCGAGCTCGAGCTGAAAGTTGAAAAAAGGACACTGGATATAAAAAAGCTTCTGGAACTTAATCGTGTAATTGTTGATAATGTTGGCTTAATAGTTATATCAACAGATAAGGATGGACTTATAAAGTCATTCAATCCTTTTGCTGAAAAAATACTTGGATATGAATCAAGCGAAGTTATTGGAAAATGTACTCCTCTTATTTTCCACGACCAAGCTGAGCTTTGGGGAAAAAATAAGTATTTGTCATCTTTCCAAAAACCGAAAGGTGACGTGGATTTTAGAGAGCTGACCAGGATGAGTCTCAATGAGAGTAAATATAGCGAAGGAAATGAATGGACTTATGTGTGCAAAAATGGTCAGAAGATAAATGTTTTACTTACAGTCAGTAAGCTTGAAGATGAACAGGGCGATGTAACAGGATTTGTTGGAGTTGCAATCGACATTACTGACAAAAAAATAGCTGAGAAAGATCAGATTAAAACAATGCAAAATCTGACCATTTTGATTCAGAATTTGCAGGCAGGAACCCTGTTCGAAGATGAAACACGGCATATTTACATGGTTAATCAGTCTTTCTGTAACCTATTCGGCATAAATTTGCCCCCAGAGGTTCTGGTTGGGTTCGATTGTGCTGACGCATCCGAGGCCAGTAAGCATCTGATGGAAAATCCTGACCAATTTATTACTCGTATTGACGAAATTATCTCAGCTCGAAAGATTGTAATTAACGATGAATTGTATTTAAAAGATGGCAAGGTTTACGAACGTGACTATATTCCAATTTTACTAAACGATGATCTGGTGGGGCATCTATGGCAATACCGCGACATCAGCGAACGAAAACTGAACGAAAGATATGCCGTTATTCAACGCGATCTGGGTTTCAATCTGGCAACAACTACAACTATCGAACAAGCGTTAAATCAGGTTATCTATTCAACCTTCCGGATTGAAGGAATTCATGCTGTTGGTGTTTATCTCATTAATCCGGAAACTGACGAACTGGAGCTCATTGTTCACAAAGGATTTTCCACCAATTTTGTCGAACTGGTCAGACGATACAATCATGAACACACTCAATTCGGTATAGTAAATAAAGGCGAACCTGTATATGGTCTGTATGATGAAATCATTACAGATTCTGATTTATTCCTTAATGAAGATTTAAATCAAATTGGAGTAATCCCAATCAAACATGAGGATAAAATTATCGGGTCGGTAAATATTGCATCCCGTTCGTCTGAAAGGCTAAAATATGCTTCCAGAATATCTCTTGAAATAATTGCTGCCCAGATTGGTGGAGCGCTTGCCCGCATAAATACTGAGAATGCGCTGAAATTAAGTCAACGAAATTTTCAGCTGATGTTTGATACCATCGATGACTTCATGTTTATTTTAGATGCTGAAGGAAAAATTATTAAAACCAATCCGGTTGTTGAACGACGGCTTGGCTATACCCGCGAGGAGCTTCATGGCCTGTCTGTCTTAATGGTTCATCCGCCAGCCAGACGGGAAGAAGCTGGTTTTATTGTGGGAGAAATGCTTGCCGGACGCCTTGAGGTTTGTCCTGTACCGCTGTGTAAGAAAAACGGTGAATTCATCCCTGTCGAAACCAAGGTTGTATTTGGGAAATGGGATGGTTTAGATGCTTTATATGGAATTTCTCGCGATATATCCGAAAGGCTTAAGGCTGAGGAAACACTGCGCAAAAGTGAGGAACGTTGGAACTTTGCGCTCGAAGGATCGGGCGATGGAGTATGGGACTGGAATATTATAACCAACGAGGTATTTTTCTCGAAACAATGGAAAGCCATGCTAGGATATTCGACAACCGAAATTGAGAATAAGCTGGAAGAATGGGAAAAACGCGTTCATCCGGATGATATTCAGGCTTGTCTGGCCGATTTGGATAAACATTTTTATGGTGAGACTGAGATATATGTAAATGAGCATCGGATGCTTTGCAAAGATGGAAACTATAAATGGATACTCGATCGCGGTAAGGTTATTGAATGGACCAACGAAGGTCAAGCCTTGCGGATAATAGGCACACACACCGATATAACTCCCCGGAAACTCTTCGAAGAACAATTGCGCAAAGCGATTGAAAAAGAAAAGGAACTGAATGATTTAAAATCCCGCTTTGTTGCAACAGCCTCGCACGAGTTCAGAACCCCACTGGCATCGATTCTGATGGTTAGCGAAACCCTCATTTCGTACCAGAAAAAAATGGATGAATTGCAAATTAGTGCCCGGTTGCAAAAAATCAAGGAACACGTTTTGCATCTTACCAACATTGTAAATGATGTTCTCCAACTTTCTAAAATGCAGGAAGGAAAAATCGGGTTTAATCCTAAAGATGAAGATCTGATTGCCATGTTTCGCAATATCATCGACGGATTTAATTCAACTATCCTTGTGAAAGGTAACATCACCTTCAGCAATCCATTTAAAACCCTGATTGGCTTTGTTGATAACCGACTGATTACTCAGGCCATTTCCAATTTGATTTCAAATGCAATCAAATATTCAGTTGAAGACCCAAAGGTTCTCATCGAACTGAAACTCCAAAACGACGAATTAATTTTCAGCGTTCAGGATTACGGAATGGGAATACCGGAGCAAGATCAGAAACATTTATGTACCCCATTTTTCAGGGCCGGAAATGCTTCAACAATCCAGGGGAACGGGCTCGGGTTGAGTATCGTCAGAGAGTCTGTTCAAATGCATGGAGGAAACATTTCATTTAAAAGCAATCCAACTCTAGGGTCAACATTTACTTTGCATTTCCCTGTTGGTATAATTTCATCGTATAGTTTTACTGAATGATATAAAAAGATAATTATCCGGGTTTGCTGAAAAACATTTCGGGAACTGGAAATTAAATTAATTAAATGCCTAACTTAATCCTGAATTGATTTGAATGCTATGACCAAAATCTTAATCATTGAGGATACTGTTCTGTTGAGAGAGAATATTGCTGATGTATTGGAACAGGAGGGATTTGAAGTAATTCATGCCGATGACGGATATACCGGTATACAGATGGCCAGGGAACATCAGCCCGACCTGATTTTATGCGATATTGTTATGCCAGGCATGGATGGTTATGATGTATTACAATTTCTAAAAACTGAAGATGGGCAACTGCCATTTCCTTTCATTTTTATAACTGCTTTGGCCGAGCGCAAAAACTACAGAGAAGGCATGGAGATGGGCGCCGATGATTATTTGGTCAAACCATTTACGATAAGCGAGTTGCTAAATGCCATCAATACACGTTTGTCGAAGCACAATTCGGTCGAGAAGCGCATCCGGTTGCAGATTGAGAAGATTGAAAATGAACTAAAATCCAGGATCTCGGAGCTAAAGGAGCAAAACGAAAATCAGAAATTGGTTATCGATGATATCTCTGCAACCAACATACATGTAATGGGTCAGTTAAACGAGAAGCAGGCACAGTTAATGCACGAGGCGCTACGCTCAATCGAGATAAATACCACCCTCCAATACATGGCCAAACATTTGTCGACTGAGCTTCAGAAAACAGGAATTGCGGAAGAACAACGAGCAGTGTTGGTCGATCTCAGGAATAAGATTCGTCAACGATCCGTTTTGGTGAATAACTGGACTGTCTTTCAGTTAAAATTCAATCAAACTTATCCAAATTTCACATCGCGTTTAATCATTCGGTACCCACAATTGACACAACAGGATCTCATCATTATTTCTGCGGTTTTTATCAACCTTAATACCCATCAGCTATCTGTTATTCTTGGCATTTCTCCGGAGAGCGTTAGGAAATGTAAATACAGGCTGAAGAAAAAATTAGACATCGGTAAAGATGTTGATTTGGCCCACTACATTCATGAGTTGAACCTGAATGACTGAAACATTAGTTTCTTCTGACTGATAGTGGTACTAATTTTATTCGTTAAGATAACAGTTTAAATCGTATTACAAATTCTCAGGTTAGAACTGAGCACCTCATCGGCAAGGTTTAAATGAATACTTCCTTCAAAGAAGCTTTCGCCATCAAGCAAATTGGGCATAATTTCCTGAACGAGGCTTTCCATTTCCAAATTGAAAATATTCAGAATATCGACCCATTTTAGCCGACCTGGAATTTTGCTGTCCAATTCTCCTGAAAATTTCGAGGATTCGTAAATAAAGTAGATTGTTGATTCCTGGGGTTCAGTCTGAATTATCTTAACAACCCCGCGCAGAACAGCATTCGAAACTTCGAGTCCGGTTGATTCTTTAACGCTGTGAATGGCAGCTTCGTTCATATCTTCAAGTGTGCCAATGCTGCCCTTTATTCCGGAGTGTTTTCGTTTCAAAGGGACTTCACCTGCAATCTGGTGCAATAAAATATGGTCGGTTTTGTTGTCAAAAATAAAGGTCAGGGTCTGAATCGATAAATTGCTCATTTAAATTGGAAAACAAAAGTTAGTGAATCAGTGAAAATACAAATCTCATCAGACAGAAGTTGCTGTCTAATGGTCAAATATAGGTATCATAAAGACAGTATTTTCATATCTGTTCAAGAAACTGTTTAAGTAATGGGCTCAATTTATTGTCGTATTTTATTGACTCACCCCCTCGCCCAATAAATCGGGCTTTCCCCCTCTCTTTATAAAGAGAGGGGGCAGAACACCGAAGGTGTGATGGGGGTGAGTAAAAAGAGAAATCTGACCAGTTTTTAAACTTCCCCCTGCTGAAAACCCATCCGGAATGACTGTGTGTATCTGGTTTGTGCAAATGTTTAATTCTTATCTTTGGTAAAACCAATTTCGAAGAAATATGACTAAAAGTTGGATCATTTCGAGACGACGTTTCCTTGGATTAGTTGGGACAACCACCGCCGGAATTTTAATTTCGCCTGATTTACTGGCAAAAAGTGGACAGACACCGCTGGTAAGGTTTGGAGTATTATCCGATGTACACTATGCCAACCGTGAACCAGCCGGTAGCCGCTTTTATGGGCAATCACTCAACAAAGTTCAGGATTGTATCGATCAGTTCAATCGCGAAAAGGTTGATTTTGCAATAGAACTGGGCGATTTTAAAGATCAGGATTCGGTTCCGAACGAAGCCAATACACTGAAATACTTATCCGACATCGAAGCGGTTTTCCAAAATTTCGAAGGCCCGACTTATCATGTTTTGGGGAACCACGACATGGATGGAATTTCGAAAGAACAGTTCCTGAGCCGGGTGGAAAATACAGGCATTTCTCCCAACCGAAGCTATTACTCCTTCAACAAAAAAGGACTTCATTTTGTGGTTCTGGATGGAAATTTCACGAAGGAAGGAAAAGCATACGACCATGGAAACTTTCACTGGGAAGATGCTTCTATTCCACAAAGCCAGCTCGATTGGCTCAAAAAAGATTTGAAATCGACCAGACATCCGGTAATTGTTTTCGTTCACCAAATGCTCGACGATTCAAAAAGCGTGAAACAAGCCGTACAGAATGCCGCTGAAGTGCGACAAATTCTGGAACATTCGGGTAGGGTACGTTGTGTGTTTCAAGGGCATGTTCATGAGGAAAGATACAATCTGATCAACGGAATTCACTATTATTCGGTGAATGCGGTGGTCGATGGCGATGGCCCAAATAACAACGCTTATATGATCGTTGAATTTTATAAAGACGGAAGCCTGAAAATTGACGGATTCCGCAGAGCTACGGATCATGAATATAAATCAGTTCAGCAATGAAAAAGAAACTCGTCATCCTTTCAGGAGCCGGAATGAGCCAGGAGAGTGGCATCCGTACCTTTCGCGACATGGGTGGATTGTGGGAGGAATACGACATTTCTGAAGTGGCGACTCCTGAAGCATGGGCACGGAATCCTGAACTGGTTATGCGGTTTTATAACGATCGTCGCAAACAATTGTACGAATGCCAACCAAATGCAGGGCACTTGGGCCTGGTGGAACTTGAAAAAGATTTTGATGTGCAGATAGTGACACAGAATGTGGACGATTTGCATGAACGTGCCGGAAGTTTAAATGTTTTGCATTTGCATGGCGAGTTGAAAAAAGCCCGGAGTTCGGTTGATGAATCGCTGATTTACGAGATCGATGGCTGGGAATTAAAATTCGGGCAGAAGTGTGCCAAAGGAAGCCAGCTTCGTCCGCATATTGTTTGGTTTGGCGAGGCCGTTCCTGCTATGGACGATGCTATTCCACTGGTTGAAAGCGCAGATATTTTAGTGGTTATAGGTACTTCGCTAAATGTTTATCCGGCAGCCGGGTTGGTAAATTATACAAAAAAAGGCACTCCAATTTTCGTAGTCGATCCGGAGCGTCCACCAATGTCTGTTCGAAACGTAATCTATATTCAGGAAAAAGCCGGGAAAGGGCTTGAAATCCTGAAAGAAAAATTAAAATCTTTCGTATGAAGCAAATTTATCTCATTGTTTTGCTACTGGCAATGGCCGGTTTAAATGGGTTCGCACAGCGGTTTGAAGGCGGTATAATTGGCGGACTTAACGCCTCTCAGGTTGATGGGGACAATTACAGCGGATATCACAAACCCGGTGTTGCTTTGGGCGGATATGTGCAAACCAATCTCTCACGCACGGTATATGCCGGAATGGAACTCAAATTCATGCAAAAGGGCAGCCGCAACATTGATTCGCTCGCTACCGATGGCCAGATTAAATACATTATGCGCCTGAATTATGTCGATCTTCCGGTTTATCTGGGGATTCGTACCAGCGAAAAAATATCTCTTCTTGTCGGTATATCTCCAGGATACATGATCAGTGGAGCGGAGTACAATGACTACGGAAAGTTTCCGGAAGAAGATCAAAGTCCATTCAGCGAGCTCGATGTTCAGGGAATGTTAGGTTTCCGTTTTCAGTTCACCCGTCGGCTTTTTGTTGATCTGCGCGGAGCCTATTCACTTTTGCCTATCCGCGAACAGAAAGGCGATGAGCTTTGGTACTGGAAAAGCAACCAATTCAATAATATACTCAGTACCACGGTACTGTACCGGCTCGATTTCTGATCTGACCTGAAACCAACCAACCTATGAACCCAAAGTTGTTACTCATTTGTACCGGTATTTTACTTTTTTCCTGTTCTTCGCCGCAGAAAGTCAGCCAATCATCCGATCAGAAAATCATCGCTGAATTGTCTGAATCACTGAATAACGGAATTCTGGAAGTTTGGTATCCCCGAACCATCGACAGCATTTCAGGAGGATTTCTGAGCGATTTCGATTACAAGTGGGAAATGAAAGGCCAGCAAAACAAGATGATTGTAACCCAAAGCCGCCACGTTTGGACATGCTCTACCGTTGCTGAATTCTATCCCGCTAAAAAAGATCAATTCCTGAAAACTGCCGCACATGGTGTTCAATTCCTGAAAGATAAAATGTGGGACGCACAACTTGGCGGATTTTTTAATCTGGTTGACCGGGAAGGAAATGTGCTGAAAGACGAAAAATCGGAGCGGATAATTAAGGACGCTTACGGAAATGCTTTTGCCATTTACGGATTATCAGCATATTCCAGGGTTTCAGGAGATACCGCAGCCCTTTCAATGGCGAAAAAAGCCTTTCTCTGGCTCGATCAGCACAGCTACGATCCCCAGTTTGGCGGATATTTTCAGTTTCTGGAAGCCGATGGTACAGCCCTGAAAAACGGACTAAACGGAGTTCCACCCAAAGATCAGAATGGCTCAATTCATTTGCTCGAAGCATTCACCGAATTGTACCGCGTTTGGCCCGATCCGCTGGTGAAAGAACGTCTGTTAATGATGCTGAATCTGATCCGCGACAAGATTACTCATCCAAAAGGGTATTTGCAATTGTTCCTGAATCAGGATTTGTCGCCGGTTTCGTACCGCGATTCGGCAGAAGATGTGCGAAAAAAGAACTGGTATCGCGATCACATTTCGTTCGGACACGATGTTGAAACAGCTTTCCTGATGCTGGAAGCTTCCGAAATTGCCGGCCTCGAAAACGATACAATCACACTCCGGAAGGCAAAAAAGATGGTAGATCATTCCATCGAAAATGGCTGGGATAAGCAGGCTGGTGGATTTTATGAAGCTGGTTACTACTTCAAAGGTCAGGATACAGTTACCATTATAAAAGATACGAAGAACTGGTGGGCACAGGCCGAAGGATTGAACTCGTTGCTTATGATGGCAGAGCTTTTCCCGGACGACCCGCACAATTACAAATTGCTGTTTACGAAGGAATGGGAATACATTGACAAATACTTGATTGATCATGAACATGGCGATTGGTACCCAAACGGAACGGACAAAGAGCCTGGCGAAAAAATGGCCATGAAATCACAAATCTGGAAAGGAAATTACCACACTTCGCGTTCGTTGATGAACTGTTTGAAGCGATTGAATAAGTAGCCTCCTACTTTTTCAGCGAACTTCGCGATTTAAATCCGTTATTGAGCGCATACGATGGATTGATCAGGCAAACCGCAACCGCTTCGTACCAGCGGAATCCGTTTCTGCTCATTTTTACGGTTGCCACATGGCTCAGTTCGCCAACCATAATTCCGAGGAAAGGGGTTGTTATTAAATCCTGAACACTGGGTTGTTCCATTCCCGCTTCCCATCCGTACTCCCAAATTAGCGATTGTCCGATACAAAAAAGAGACGATTGCCAAATATTGGCATTTTGTGCCCTGACGGTGTTGTAATAAAACCCACCTTGATATGGATGACCAATGTAGTTGATGAACCAAAGGTCGTAATCGATTACCGGAGGCTCTGTAAATGATTTCCGGTACTGATTTTTGATTGAAGTAAATTTGAGTTTTTCCTTTTTATTCCACTTACTCACATATTCGGGTGCAATAATTAGGTATGTTCCCATCGTGATGTTGTAGCCTGCAACATACAAACTTCCCCTCCACATTTTGTTGCACAAACTGGCCTCCTGATGGTTTATCCGGACAGAATATAGAATTGGTGGATTTTTTCTTACACAAAACGACTTTAAAGTGTCAGAAGAATCAATGTTCCGGATTTGCGCAGTTGCAAGAAAATGCAGGAATATGGCCAAAATCAACAATTGAAATTTAGGCATTTTGATAGCTTTGTTAGGAGTTTTGGTTTTTTAAAAAACAGTAAAAGTTTGTCAGCCTAAAATCATCAACACAAATCCCATCAACCAGAATCAAATATACAAAATTTGCAGGTTCTGGTTTTGAAATTCAATCAAGAAATAGGATTATTATTAATATTAAAACTACTGATTTTCTCACTCGAAACACAGATAATTCAAGCGATTCAATTCACTTGGTTTTACTCTACAATAGTCTTATCTTTCGCACGCTTAACTTTAAAATGCATGAAACGTACGACCTCTATTCTACTTGGAGCTGTTTTCCTGGCTGCCATCAGTTCGTGTTCCGACAAACCAAAACAAAAAGATGAATGGATTACAGGTGCTGACCAGACTGGCAAGACCCGCGATACCCTTATTAACAATCAGCATTACAGGCATTATGGCATGGGTTGGTTCTTAATTGCCAACGGAATGATTAATCCCGGCAGGTATCAACCTTCTTCACTGCACCAGATTCGCACCCCGGGACATATTCCTGCACATATTCGTACTGGTGGTTTTGGTGCCAGCGGCCGAAGTTCATCCGTTTCAAGTTAATTAACTATGCAAAGAGTCGAATTCTCACCCCGGTCCGGATGGCAAAATACCATCGAACAGCAAGGTTTTTTATTTAACGAAGGTGGTAACTATTGGAAAGAAAATGCTGCCTATTCCTTCACTGAAGCCGAAATCTTGTCGATAGAAAAAGCGACCAATGCCATTTTTTCGATGTGCTGCGAGGCGGTTGAATATGTCATTAAACGCGAGTGGTACGACCGGTTTTTTATCGACCGGAAATATGCTGATTTAATTCGCTGGTCGTGGTACGAAGATCAACCTTCGCTATACGGGAGAATGGATCTGGCCTATAACCAAGGCTCTATCAAACTGTTGGAATTCAATGCAGACACACCCACATCTTTGCTCGAATCGTCAGTTATTCAGTGGTACTGGATGAAAGATGTAAAACCAATGGCTGACCAGTTCAACTCAATACATGAAAAGCTCATTGCACATTATAAGCTAATTCGCGGCTGGATGAAATCGAACCGCATGCACTTCTGCTGCGTGGAAGGTAATCTGGAAGATTTAATGACCGTAAAATACCTTGAAGATGTGGCACATCAGGCCGGATTAGATACCCGCTTTTTGTACATGGAACACTTGGGTTTCGACACAAAAAAGCAATGTTTTACCGACGACCAGTTTGAAGAAATTGAAACCATTTTCAAACTTTATCCTTACGAATGGATGTTGGCCGAAGAATTCGGACCGGAGCTAATCACCACCCGCGATAAATGCTGGTGGATTGAACCTGCCTGGAAAATGATTCTTTCAAACAAAATGATTCTGACTGTTTTGCACGAAATGTTCCCCAACTCACCATACATTTTACCCTGCAAAACTACACGTCCGATGAGTGGCGATTTTGTTCAAAAACCAATCTACTCGCGCGAAGGAGCCAATGTTGATATCTGGATTAATGGTCAGTCAGTCGAAAAAACCGATGGTGAATATGGCAGTGAAGGCTACGTTTATCAGCAATATGCAGCTTTGCCCGATTTCGAAGGAAATCATCCGGTAATTGGCAGTTGGATTATTGGAAGCGAATCGGCCGGAATGGGTATCCGCGAATCGGATGGCCTGATAACAGGCAATACCAGTCGTTTTGTTCCTCACTTTTTCGAATAGAGCGTATCAGGCAGTTGCCAAAGTTGCAATGCTAACTTTTGCGGTGGTTTTCGAAACGATGGTCTGAGCGCAGGCTTCGAGCGTTGAACCGGTAGTTACCACGTCATCGACCAGCAAAATATGTTTTCCGGAGAAAGCTTCCGGATCGTTTAAGTCGAAAATACCTTCAACATTTTGCCAGCGCTCAAATCGATTTTTGCGCGTTTGTGTTTCGGTAGCCGTTACCCGTTTCAGGTTATTTCCCGACAATTCTTTTTGCATCTGTTTGGCTATTCCTGAAGCTATCCACCAGCTTTGATTGTACCCACGTTTTTTCTCCTTTTGCGGATGAAGCGGTACCGGACAAATCACATCAACCGAAGAAAAATCGGGCGACTGTAGCAAATCAATGGCAAAGTGTTTCCCGATTTCTTCACCCAACTCTTTCATCCCTTTGTATTTCAGGTTATGCAGTAAAGATTGGTATTTACTGCCTTTGCTGAAATAGAAAAAAGAAGTGGCAAATTCGATTTGAACCCGTCCATAAAAAACCTGCGCTACACGATTATCCCGTTCAAGATGGTAGTTCGTTCTGGGAATATGGTGCAGGCAATGCAAACAAATTAACTGTTCCTGCTCAATCAGCCTGTCGCCGCAAACAACACAAAGTCGTGGGAAAAGGAGTTCGGTCAAATAGAAAAGAATTGGGGTGTTCATGATTCGTTTCAGTTGAGTTGATTCCGTATAGAAAGTTACTGAAAATTCCTGATAACAGTATAAGTGAATATGATTATTTAAGACTTTTCAAGATCAGGAAATGGCGTTTCCTTACCAGACATAGAAAATTACTCTTTTTTTATGCTCAATTTCAACCTTTTCATAAGAATTCTGTTTTTAACTTAAATAATTTCAAAATGAGGATTTCAATTGCCTTCCCCTTTGTATTATTTGTGTTTTTAAAAGTCAGTTTGGCGGCTGGCTTTGATAAAGATAGTATTCAGTTTTTGCTGAAGTCGCCACCTGATACGAATAAGGTGAAGGCTTTGTGCGACTTGTGTTGGGAATACCGGTTCAAATCTGCCGACTCTGCCTTGATTTTTGGAGAACATGCTTTGCAGTTGGCCAAAGAAATAAACTATCCCAAAGGAATTGCTCAGGCTTACAACGATATGGCCATCGTATTTATTGACCGCGCCAATTACCGCAGAGCATCAAAGTATCTGCAGGAATCGATGAAAATTCGGGAACGCTTAAATGATTTGCCGGGGATGGCCTCTTTGCACAACAAACTAGGTATTATAGACCAAAAGCAGGGACGGCTCAAAGATGCTCTTCAAAATCAGATTGCCGCACTAAAAATTTACCAGCAACTTGGTCAGGACAAATGGATTGGCTATAGCTTAAACAACATTGCCATTATCCATCAAAATCTGGGTAATCTTGACAAGGCACTTGAATACCACCAAAAAGCACTTGAATACCGGATAAAACTAAAAGATCAGGAAGGCGAAGCAGCTTCGTATGGAAATATGGCCAATGTTTACGCCAAAATTCAGGATACAATTTCGGCCATATCCTATTACGAAAAAGCCATAAACCTTTCCCGAAGTTTAAAAAAAGCGGAGCTGATTAGTGCCAACCTGAGCAACATCAGCAATATTTATATGGCTCAGAAAAAGTACAACAAAGCGCTTGGCTTGTTTTCCGAATCTCTTGAAATCCGAGAAATTCTGGGTGATTCAAAAGGAATTTCTTCGACCTTGTCGAGAATGGGAAACGTATATACTGAAACCGGTAGATACAGAGAAGCTTCCAAGGCTTTGCACCGCTCATTGAAGATTGCACGCGAAATTTCGGTTGTAGAAGAAGAGTTGAGCGCTCTGCTTGGATTGGCCAAATTAAAAGCATTAACTAACCAGCTCGACAGTTCGTTCGTTCTAATGAATGCCTACATTGCCGTAAAGGATTCGGTTTATGATGCCCGCATTAAGCAACAAATTCTGGATGTACAGAGCCAATACGAAACCGATAAACTGGAACAAGATCTCTTTTTAATCAAAAAGGAAAAGGAGTTTACTGACATTAAACTTCATCAACGAAAAACAGAGATTTGGCTTCTGATATTTGTGATTATTTCGATTACTGGAGCAGGTATTTTTCTGTTCTACCGCCACCAGCAACGACAAAAAGCAGCCTTGGATGCCGAGCGGATAAGCCAGCAGGAGACCCGAATAAATGCAGTATTTCAGGCTCAGGAAGAAGAACGACGACGGATTGCCAAAGAATTGCACGATGGAATTGGTCAGACCATCAGCGCAATAAAAATGAACTACCAAAGTTTGTCGGGCAAAGCAGTTGAAAAAGAATTGGCGCCAGACTTTGAGAAGATAGGGAAAATGCTTGAAAATGCCGGGGTTGAAGTTCGCAGCATTTCCCACCAGATGCTTCCTAAAGAGTTGGAGCAGTTTGGCCTGATACCCGCAGTGGAAGGTATGCTTAGCCTGAACCTGGATAATGCACCCTTGAAATACGAGTTCGAACATTCCGGATTTTCGGAACGGATTAGCAGTCATATTGAGCTGGCCATGTTTCGTGTTTTGCAGGAACTAGTAAGCAATGTAGTGAAACATGCAAAGGCAAGTCAGTTGACTGTTCAGTTGGTAAAACTCAAATCGCATGTCGTGCTGAACGTTTCGGATAACGGAATTGGATTTGATGTGGAGTGCAAGGAAAAGAATGGAATCGGACTTTTAAATATTGCCAGCAGAATTGATGCGATTAAAGGTCATTTGCATTACGAATCAATTTCAGGAAAAGGAACCACTGTAACCATAAGAACCCCAATAGAATGAACCGAATAAAAGTACTTCTGGTCGACGATCATCAGCTAATCATTGATGGGCTGAAATCGCTTTTAAAAAATACCGACGAAATCGTTGTGGCGGCCGAAGCCAACAATGGCCGTGAGGCTTTGCGCATTCTGGATATGCTGGAAATCGACGTTGTTCTGATGGACATTGACATGCCGGTGATGAATGGCATTGATACCTTGAAAGAAATGCAGAAACTGAACTCCCGGTTTAAGGTGATTATTCTTTCGATGCACCAGGAAGCCGGCATGATTAAAAGCCTGATGTCGATCGGCGCTCATGGTTATCTGTTAAAAAGCTGTGCACAAGATGAACTGATCAGCGCCATCAGGAAAGTAGCTGCCGGCCAGCAGTTTTTCTCGCCCGAAGTAACTTTGTCGTTGCTGAACCCTACACCAAATAATCCGCTAAATACCAATCAGCCTGAACTACTTACCGATCGTGAAACGGAGATTCTGAAACTTATTGCCGAGGGTTTTTCAAACAAGGAAATTGGTTCGAAACTGTTTATTAGTCATCGTACAGTCGATACCCATCGTACCAATCTGATGAAGAAACTCAACTCGAGTAACATTGCCGGACTAATCAGCTATGCCATCAAAAACGGAATCGTGTAAAAGAAATAGTAAAGGCACAATCGGATAGTTCGCATTCCCCTTTTCAATTAATTCTTGTGAAATGCAAATACTTGATGTATTTTTGCTGCCCATTTTAGAACGAAAATCATGACCAAACAGATAGTTGTCAGCGGAATCCGGCCAACCGGAAATCTGCATCTCGGAAATTATTTCGGCGCAGTGCGCAGTTTCATCAAAATGCAGGAAGATTACAACTGCTATTTTTTCATCGCCGATATTCATTCGCTCACCACGCACCCCACTCCCGGAAACCTTCAGAACGGTGTGAAACAAGTGCTGGCCGAGTATCTGGCTTGTGGAATTGATCCGGAAAAAGCAACCATTTTTATTCAAAGCGATGTTCCTGAAGTGTCAGAACTGTATGCTTTCCTGAATATGAATGCGTATTTGGGCGAGCTTGAACGCACAACTTCGTTCAAGGACAAAGCACGCCAACAACCCGAAAATGTAAATGCTGGTTTGCTTACTTACCCGGTTTTAATGGCTGCCGACATCATTATTCATAAAGCACAATTTGTTCCGGTAGGAAAAGATCAGGAGCAAAACCTGGAAATGGCCCGCAAGTTTGCCGGACGTTTCAACCGCATGTACAACTGCGAATTATTCCCGCTTCCTCAGCCGTTTACCTTCGATGGCGGCGACATGATTAAAGTTCCGGGGTTGGATGGCAGCGGAAAAATGGGCAAATCGGAAGGAAACGGAATTTTCCTGTTCGAAGACCCAAAAGATATTCGTAAAAAAGTGATGCGGGCAGTTACCGATGCTGGCCCAACCGAACAAAACAGCAAAAAGGCTGAAGCCGTTGAAAACCTGTTTACCTTGCTGAAAATCGTTTCAACGCCCGATGTGGTAGCACATTTCGATGCGGCTTACAACGATTGCAGCATCCGTTATGGCGATCTGAAAAAACAACTGGCCGAAGATATTGTAGCCTTCACTGCTCCAATTCGTGAACGCATTCTGGAAATTCTGAAAGACGAAGCTTACCTGGCCAAAGTAGCCCGCACCGGCGCCGAACGGGCACGCGAATCGGCCCAGAAAACATTGAATGAAGTAAAAGATGTGATTGGATTCCGGAGATTGTTCTAATCCATAAAATATATATTTCTTAATCAGGGTTTCATCGAAAGGTGAAGCCCTGATTTGCTTTTACGAAAACTGGAAGCAGTCAAATTTTGAGATTTTTTATCTTAAATAAGCTTATAATTCACTTCAGTTTCGTTAATTTTGATTGTGTTCTGATCAACTAACAGCTTTGCCATGAAGCAAATTTCCTTGTCAATATTTCTTTTGCTTTTTCAAGTTTTAATATTCAGAAACAGCTATGCACAAAACTATAAGTATGTCAACTTCCCCGAATCCAACGCAGTTTGGGGTGAAGTTTTATGGGATTCCAATTCTCCGGCAGTTTTTAATCAATTCGCCCTATTTAAAGGAGATACCTTAATAAATGGCATTACTTATCACAAACTTTTCCATTCCAATGCTTCAACAATTACCGCCAAAAATTCAAAATGTATAGGTGGAATAAGGGAAGATAACCAAAAGAGAATTTGGGTGAGCAATCTTAAAAATTCAATCATCAATTACAGCTATTCAAACAAGAATGGAGAAATTATGCTGTACGATTTTTCGTTACAAGTTGGTGATACAATCTGGGCAAAGAAAAACTTCCCGAATATTGGACACGGTGAAAATCTGGTGATCAAACGTATTGACTCTCTTCAAATTTACAAATCCGTTCGAAAAGTTTTCAGTTTCGAAAAATATCCCTGGATAAAGTGGATAGAGGGCATCGGAAATGTTCAGGGCTTAATTTTTCCTTATGGGGAACTTACAACTGGTGGTGGTTTAAATAGTAAACTGATTTGTATGCACCACAATGACTCTTTAATGTTTCTGAATGACGCGTCTAGTGGCTGCATCCCACAATTTGTAATCGACGATGTTGAACTGCTACCAAATCTTGACATTATGGTATATCCCAATCCGGTTGCGGAAGGAATTGTCTATTTTGAGAACCTTGAATTTGAATTGCTCGAACTGTTTGATTTAAGCGGTAACCTGGTCAGGAAGGAGAATATAAAGGGCTCGAACTGTTACGAATTGAATGTTTTTAATCTCCCAACAGGAAATTATTATTACCGTTTAACATCCAAAGGATTATTACCAACTCAAGGTAAACTAATCATTCAATAATTTTCGACTACGTTTTCAGTACTAAGCAAAGCCTCATTTGCTTTTTTAACCCTTCGTTCACCGATAAAAAATGGCCTTTCGCAGGTTTCGTTTATTTCATTTTGCATAAAGATACTTCCTTTGTTGCGCCATTAAAAACAATTCAATCAAGCATGTGTTTGTAATTGCACGTTTACCGACTGCAACTAATCCAAAAATTTTTGGTCAGTATAGGTTAGTATTTGCATTAAGATGTTCAGAAAACAGAAAACAATGAAACAATTAATTATCCTTATTCTATTAGTCACATTGGCTTTACCCGGACTGGCGGGTATGGTAACCCTGAGCGGTTACCTGAAAGACAAGGCCAACGGCGAGGCCCTGATTGGCGCCACCGTTTATATTCCCGATCTGAAAACGGGTGTCATTACCAATTCTTATGGATTCTATTCCATCTCAGTACCTCAGGGAACTTATTCAGTCAACTTTTCATTTATTGGTTATCAAACGCAGTCGCCGTTTATTAACCTGAATGCCAATAAGCAGCTAAATGTTCTGCTTGCAGAAGACTCGAAACAAATTGACGAAGTGTTGATTACCGGCGAGAAGAAAAACCGGAACGTGGAAAGCCTTCAAATGAGCATGGAGAAAGTTCAGGTAAAAATGATTAAAAAACTGCCTTCGTTTATGGGCGAGGTTGACATCATTAAAAGTATTACCCTTTTGCCCGGAATTCAGAATGGTGGCGAAGGAAGTTCCGGCTTGTACGTGCGTGGTGGCGGACCCGACGAAAACCTGATGATTCTGGACGAAGCACCGGTTTACAATGCCTCGCATTTGCTGGGTTTCTTTTCAGTATTCAACTCCGATGCCATCAAAGATGTGCAGGTGTACAAAGGAGGAATTCCGGCAGAATACGGCGGAAAAGCTTCTTCGGTAATCGACATCCGTATGAAAGACGGAAACTCGCAGCAACTCGGTATGAGCGGTGGAATCGGTAATATTTCGAGCCGGCTGACCGTGGAAGGACCTATCATTAAAGACAAATGGAGTTTCATCGCTTCAGGCCGTCGTACTTACGCCGATGTTTTGGGAAAAGCCATTGGAATTGAAGCGCTTCAGGATAATCAACTCTATTTTTACGACCTGAACCTAAAAACAAATCTGGAAATCAACGATAAAAACCGGATATACCTTTCAGCCTATACCGGAGATGATTATTTCAAGGCTGGCGAATCGATTTACATGCGCTGGGGAAATCTGACCTCAACCGTGCGCTGGAATCACCTGTTCAGCAACAAACTATTCTCGAATACTTCGTTTATTTTCTCCCGATACAACTACAATTTAGGCGTTCCGGGATCAGCAGCCGATCAATTCGACTGGACTTCCCAAATTTCGGACTACAATTTCAAGGAAGATTTTTCGTGGTACCTGAATTCGAAGAACAAGCTGACTCTGGGCTTCAACATGATTTATCACCACTTTGAACCCGGTGCAGTTGACGCCAACGAAGGTTCCTATTTTACCGACCTGAAACTGACAAATTACAATGCGATCGACAACTCGTTGTATGTGTCGAACGAGCAAAACATCGGCTCCAAACTGAGCCTGAGATATGGATTACGCTATTCGTATTTTCAGCAAATCGGAAAGGGAAAAGTTCGGGAATACCAAAATCCGGATCTGCCGAATGAGGACGAAGTAACCAATGTGAAAGAATACGGATCGGGAGAATTGATTCCTCCGCCTTACCACAATCTGGAACCGCGTCTGGCCCTGAAATACATGCTAACTCCGGAGAGCTCCATAAAAGCTTCGTACAACCGGATGGCACAAAATCTTCACCTGATTTCGAATACCAACTCCCCAACGCCACTGGATATATGGCTACCCAGTAATCATTACATCAAACCACTGATTGCCAACCAGCTTGGACTTGGATATTTCAGGAATTTTAAGGATAACATGTTCGAGACTTCGGCGGAAGTGTATTACAAAAAGATGAAAAACGTAATCGACTACATCGATGGTGCCGAATTGTTCCTGAATGAAGATCTGGAAACGGAATTGCTGCGTGGGAAAGGCTATGCATACGGACTGGAACTGTACGCCAAGAAGCAGGAAGGTCGCCTCACAGGATGGCTGAGTTACACCTTGTCGAAATCGATGCGAAAAATTTCGGGCATCAACAATGGCAATGCTTATCCGTCGAGTTACGACCGCACCCACAATGTTTCGGTGGTGGCCAATTACGATTTGAGTAAACGCTGGAATTTATCGTCAACATGGGTTTTCTCGACCGGAAACCCAACTTCGTACCCGATTGCCAAATACGATGTTCAGGGAAATACCATCTATTTTTATGCTGACCGCAACAGCAATCGTATTCCTGATTATCACCGTATGGATGTTTCGCTGACCTATGATTTCAAGAAGAACGAACGCCGAAAAGTAAAACAGTCGGTTAACTTCTCGATCTACAACCTGTATGCCCGTCGGAATGCCTATTCGGTAACTTTCCGCCAGAACGAAGAAAAACCGAATGTTTCGGAAGCCACCCGTTTGTCGATCATCGGAAGCATGATTCCATCTGTTACATACAATTTCAATTTTTAAAGCCTGATCATCATGAAAAACTATATACACACCAAACACAAAACAATCGGCAAAAAGGCTTCGGACTTCCGGCTTCGGACTTCCGTTTTCCATTCCTTTGCTTTTGCTGTCTTCCTGCTCTCAACGATCCTTTTCACTTCATGCGAAGATGTGATCGATGTAAAGCTCAATGACGAAAACCTTAATCTGATTGGTGTTGAAGCGAGTATCACAACTCTGGACAAACCAACAGTTTTCCTGTACAAAACATTAAAGGTAAATCAGGACGACGCTTATCCGGTAATTAGTGGCGCGGTGGTAACCGTTTCCGATAATTCAAGTCCTGCCAATTCAATTACGTTGGTTGAAGATCTGCAGAAAAAGGGCTTTTATACAGTTCCTCAAAATGCCAGTTACCTGGGAGTTGCCGGACGCGAATATACGATGACCATTCAAACCCAGGGCATAACGCTAACAGCCAAAGACAAACTAATCAAAGTTGAACCGATTGATTCGATCCAGATTTTTCCGTCGATGCGTGGGAATAAAATCTTCCTTGGTGTATTCTCGTATGGCAAGGAAACAAAGGGGCTGGGTAATTTCTACAAATGGGATGTTTACATCAACGATACGCTTGTTCACGAGGCCAATCGACTGGCCATCGCCAGCGACGAATTTGTGGATGGAAACTACATTTCGAAATTGGAAATATATACTGATTTTCATGATCCGAACAAACCGGAAGAGCGCAAGCTTAATCTGAATGATAAAGTTTACCTGAAACAGACTTCGATTTCAGAATTTGCTTATAACTTTTATTTCCAGATGATTAATCAAAGCAGTACCGGCTCTCTATTCAGTGTCCCGGCAGCAAATATCAAAAGCAATTTCATTTCAAGCGACGGTAAACCAGTGCTTGGCTTGTTTACCGCCCGCGATGTATCGGCATCAAATACAGTGGTAATTGATGAAAAAATTGAAGGTCAGCTGAAAAAATAAAACTCTTCAACAAACATATAACAAGCAAAAAAGCAGAAATAAAAATTTCTGCTTTTTTGTGGGCTGTACTGGATTCGAACCATCCGCCATCTGGCGGACTACCCTGTCAAGGCAATGTCTGTGCATTTAATTTGTTTTTCACTAATTCCCAAACAAACATTCTGCCTCTTGCAGTTTTTAGGGAATTTTCGCGTTTAATGGCCTCTGTTCTGGAAGTGAATTCTTCAAAATAGATCATTTCCCATGGTTGAAAATGACTTGTCCAACCTGTATTTTCGATGCCATTATGTGTTTCTAACCGTTGATTGAGATCACAGGTTTGTCCAACGTAGATTTTGTTGAAAGTTGAGGAATATAAAACGTATGTGAAATACATTTTGTAGTTAAAGAAGTGGGCTGTACTGGATTCGAACCAGTGACCCCTACCCTGTCAAGGTAATGCTCTAAACCAACTGAGCTAACAGCCCTTCTTATGTAACCAATAAACAGTGAACTTAATTAACTATTTTCGCGAATTGTGGGCTGTACTGGATTCGAACCATCCGCCAGATGGCGGACTAAACCAACTGAGCTAACAGTCCTTGTTCGAGCCACAAAAATATAAATTTTTTGGATTCTTTTTAGTTTGACGAATAAATCGTCAAAATTTGAGAATTAAGAATCAGAACGCTATTTTTGAATTCGGTTTGACTGGGTTAATATCTGGTTAATTTGCTTATAATTGTGACTCTTGAGTATTTAAAATATTTCAGATGAAGATCGTCCTTCGCTACATTGTTATATTAATCTTCGGGTTTGTCCCGGTTTTGGCGGCAAATGCCAAAACTGCCGAAGACATCCTGATGAAACAATACGATGAAACGATTTTTGTCATCTCCAATTTCTCCGGTGTTGACGCTAATCTGAACGAAACCCGCTCTATTCAGGAACTTCTGAATGAAAACATTGGCGGTTTCAGGTTTTATCTGGAATGGGAAAAACAACAGAATCAACTCATGATTAAACGAGCGGACGGACATTCCATTTCGTTCAGCCAAACCATACAAGAAATAAAAAACTACCTGGAAAATAAGCCTGATAAGGTATTTACCCTCTTCCTCGATTTCGGTACTAACGTAAATGAATTAACCGATGTCCTTCAGGAAACCGGAATCAGCCAGAATTTATATACATACGATTTTGAAGAAGGTTGGCCATCGATAAAAAAAATGATTGAAGAAGACCGGAGGTTGGTCATCTTCTCCATGCAAGAGCACCGAAATAGTCCGGAATGGTTGCACTACATCTGGAATCATGCGGTTGAGCCTTATTTTTCCATCTGGGAAGCGCCCGTATTTAAAGGCGAATTTCTGAAAGGCGATCCTAAAAACAGCCTGCTCATATACAACGATTATAATTTTCCACGAAGGTCAGAAGCCGCAAAGAACCTGAAATACGACACCAATCAGAATCCCTACCTCATCGAGCACATCAAAAATACCTGGACAAATGCGGGCAAAACGCCTAATTTCATTTTTCTTGATCGGTACGAAAACTGGATTTTGGGCATTCTCTCCTACGTTCGCGGATTTAGAACCATAAAGGGAACTGTAACCTACAACACGGAGGTTCTCGACTATGTAAACTGGGGAAAGACTGAAAGTCTCACAAGCGGAAAATTCTGTTTCCCGGTGGGCCCCGGCGACAATCTCGTCCTGACACCCCACAGTCCGGGGTTCCGGTTTACACCGGAGTCGAGCACGTTCAACGAGCCAAAACAAAATATCATTCAGCACTTTATTGCCACACCACTTGAAATAACCGATAATCTGGAAGGTCATTACACTTTTGCAAAAGAAAGCCGTGATTACAGCATAAACGGCTTTAACGGGAAACCAGAGAACATTCGGTTCACCAACGATTCCACCCGATCTACCGTAGCTACATTTGGCCCTAACAGTTATATCATATTGCCTGGTGCTGAAGAATTTAAGATTCGAGACCATGATTTTTCTGTTGCAGCATGGATAAAAATCAAGGAATATTTGCCCAACAAACGGGACTATTGCATCATCGGAACCAAGAACAATTCATACCAGCAAGGTATTCACCTCTTAATCAGAGATAAAAAACCATATTTCGGCTTTTATAACAACGACTTACAGGGAAAAACCTTACTCGAACCCGGAGTTTGGTACCACCTGGTATGGAGGTACAATAAACTGAGTGGTGAACAAGCCATATTTCTGAACGGGAAACTCGACAGCCGATCGTTGGGTCATCCGGCCTATAAAGGAAGGGAAAACCTCTACATTGGCGTTGCCGGATTTAATTGGTCATCAAACATGAATGGAGCTATCGACAACCTCAGCATCTGGTCAAGGGCCTTGGGTGAAGAAGAAATCTGGAAATTAAATAAAGAGCTTATCGAAATAGTCCCCATTAAAAACATCTTCATACTTTACCCTATTTTATCCAGATCCGGCCTTGTTATTTTACTTCTGGCTTTGGCCACTTTTGGATTCTTCAAGATCAAAAAAAGGATTAAGAAGCAGCCATCAGCTGCAGAAAAAATCAGGAGTATTGAGCAAATTGTCATCAAAAAGCCAGAGTCAAATTACATCCAGTTGTTTGGTGATTTTAAGGTACTTAATACGGAGGGAAACGAAATTACCAGTCTTTTTACACCGAAGTTAAAGCAGCTTTTTCTGATTATTCTTTTGTATTCAAGGCGAAATAAGAATGGTATTTCGACCAAAGAATTAACCGATATCCTCTGGCAAGGTCATTCCTCGCAAAGTGCTAAAAATAGCCGGGGAGTAACCATCCGAAAGCTACGTCTGATTCTTGAATCGCTCGATTCTGTCCAGATAAACTTTCATATCGACAGGTGGTCGATGGCATTTGGCGGTTCGGTTTACTGCGATTACGTAGAATGCTTAAAACTCCTGAAGCGGGAGAAAATTCACGATACCGATTTTAACCTGAATTTTTATCACATTATTCAGGAAGGCGAAATTTTTAAAGGTGAATCATACGACTGGCTCGACGATTTCAAAGGATTTGTTGGAAATAATATCGTTGATATTCTGCTGAAATTTATCAGCGAACTGACGATTGAGCGTGACAATGAACTAATCCTGAAACTGACTGATCGAATTCTTGAAACCGATCCGGTTAGTGATCAGGCCATTGCGTTTAAACTGAAAGCATTGGTGAAACAGAACAATTACAATCTGGCCCGATTTACATTCGACAGGTTCTGCGCCCTTTATGAAGATATGTACGGCGAAAAGTTTAAAGGAAAATTTGAAGAATTATTGGCATCCTGAAAAAACATGTTTTCTAACAGGGTTAATTTTATTCGAAATGCAAAAATTCCATTCAAAATCAGCAATTTACTTGTTTTATAAAATTCAGTACTGAGCTATTTTTAACCCAAAAATAACCTAGCCTTAACCCGTCCGTAAACTCCAGCTAAAACCCTGCTAACTGCTGGTTATTAGCTTTGATTCTTTAAAATTTAGATGTTTTGATTCTTCCTGTGAAAGAGAATTAAGCAAAACGATTAATACATTTTGACTTTATGAAGATTTGGAATTCTATTCAAACATTATTTTCGGGTAAAAGAGCATTCTTCTGGATAATTTTTGCCGGACTGATTGCTGGTTTGGTTTTTATGCTTGCCGGAAATAAAGTCGTTCATTACACCTCCACCGACGAATACTGTGCCTCATGTCACGTTCATCCACACGCCGAACAAAGCTGGAAACTTTCGCCACATTACGACAATACAGCCGGAATTGTGGTGCATTGTGTAGAGTGCCATCTTCCGCCAAAAGGCCAAGGAATGCTTTTTGCCAAAGCCAAACATGGAGCCAAAGATGTATATGGGAAACTTTTTAAAGATTCGAGCGAGTTTAACTGGCCTGCCAAACGCAAGCTCGAAATAGCCAAAAAATTTGTGTATGTAGAATCGTGCGTTAAATGCCACCAGAATTTATTCCCAAAAACCTTAACTGTTGACGGTGAAAATGCCCACTTGAATTTTCTGACCAGCAAAACCGACGTTACCTGCCTGAATTGCCACCTCGATGTAGGTCACTTCGACCCAAACAGCAAACACGAACACGATAAAAACTTTGGAGCCTCAGCAAATCAAAATATTCAGATTTATACTGAAGCTACCACATTAACAAGTTTCGCAAACTTCACCGAAAAGGTGCCTGGAACAAGCCTGGCGTTTGATATGGTCGCCATTCCCGGAGGAGAATTTATAATGGGAAGTCCGAAGAAGGAAGTCCATCGCAAACCAGACGAAGGCCCAGCTCATCCGGTAAAAGTTACACGATTCTTCATGGCTAAAATTGAAGTTAGCTGGGACGAATACCTTGAATTCTTTAAAGCCACAGCATCACAAGGTCGCAAGGAAGCTGAAGAAAACGCCAACGTTGATGCTATTTCAGGACCAACACCTCCCTGGGGAGCTCCTGATCAGGGTTGGGGAAAAGGATCGCGTCCGGCCATTACCATGTCTTGGAAGGCAGCAAATACCTATTGCCAGTGGCTTTCGAAAGTTACAGGAAAGAAATACCGTCTTCCTACTGAGGCCGAATGGGAATATGCTGCACGCGGTGGTACTAAAACTCCGTATTTCTTCGAAGGAGATGCTAAGAAATATACCTCAGAAGGCTTCTTCAAAAAAATTCTTGGAGCTGATACAACAACTATTCAATCGTATGTGGTGTATAAAGAGAACAGCATGGCTCAAACCATGGAGCCCGGTTCAGTAAAGGCAAATCCATTCGGGCTTAAAAATATGCTCGGAAATGTATATGAATTCTGTTCCGATTATTATGCGCCTAAAGCTTATGCAGGAAACCGAAAAGTAGCAGTCGACCCCAAAGGACCCAAAAAAGGTCAGGAACATGTAATCAGAGGAGGTTCGTTTAAAAGCGATGCGAAAGATGTTCGAAGTGCGGCGCGCGACTTTACTAAAACAAAAGCATGGCTGGTAACCGATCCTCAAATGCCTAAAAGTGTTTGGTGGTATTCCGATTGTATCGATATCGGTTTCAGAGTTGTGTGTGAAGTAGATGCAAATATTCAATAAGAAAAAAATACTCCAATGGAAAATAACAACAATAGCGGTATAAATCGCAGAAAATTTCTCGGATCAACAGCCTTGGCCGGAATCGGATTACTGGGTGCAAGTGCAATCATTTCAGGATGTAAAGATGTTAAAAATGCTAAAGCTCTTGGTTTTCCTCCCATCCTGAAAGCTGCGCCGAAAGGGAAAAAACTACGTGCTGCATTGATCGGTTGTGGTAACCGTGGAACAGGAGCCGCCATGAATTTTATCAGCGCCGGACCCGATTTGCACATTGTTGCCTTGGCCGACGCATTTCAGGATAAAATTGATGATTGCCGCGCCCGATTTGCAAAACTAAAAATGGAAATTCCGGCAGAAAACTGTTTTGCCGGGTTCGACGCATATAAAAAAATAATGGCTTTGCCTGATATCGATGTAGTCATTCTGGCAACCCCACCTCAATTCCGACCAGAGCATTTTAAGGAAGCGGTTGTGCAAAACAAACATGTATTCATGGAAAAACCGGTAGCGGTTGATCCTGTCGGCATTCGTTCAGTAATTGCCAGTGCTAAAAAGGCACAGGCTGTTGGCCTGAATGTGGTTACCGGGACGCAGCGTCGTCATCAGCAAGATTACATTGAAACCTACCAGCAAGTAGCAAATGGGGCCATCGGAAAGCTTGTTTCTGCAAGGGCTTTTTGGAATCAGAACCACGTTTGGTTCCGCACTCGCGAAGAAGGTTGGGACGACATGACTTACATGATCCGCAACTGGAACAACTTCGTTTGGCTGTGTGGCGATCACATTCTCGACACGCACGTTCACAACATTGATGTAATCAACTGGTTCCTCGGGAAACAGCCCGAAAGTGCTGTGGGATACGGAGGTCGTGCCCGTCGTTTAACAGGCGATCAATATGACTTTTTCAGTATCGACTTTGATTATGGCGGAGGGGTTTTCTCACACAGTATGTGTCGGCAGATAGACAATTGTGCCAATGGAACCGGCGAATTTATTATGGGAACTGAAGGTTATACCAATTGCGTAAACACCATTTGGAACATGGACGGATCGGTAAAATGGAAGTTCGAATACGAAAAAGATGAAAATGGCAACGAAACTAATCACATAAAAATACCTCCTTACGTGCAGGAGCACATGCATTTGGTGCATGCCATCCGTACAGGCGAATACGTTAATCAGGCTGAAGAAACCGCTCTTTCGACACTGACTGCAATCATGGCACGTACCGCGGCTTATACGGGCAAAAAAGTGACATGGGAGGAAATCTATAAATCAGATATGGATCTGGGACCAAAAGAAATTGCCTTTGGCCCTGTTGACATGCAGTTTGAAGTTCCGATTCCGGGAACAGCGCACAAAGCATAGTTGCAAACTTAAACCAACCAGATAAAAAGTAATTCTTACAAACTAAAACTAAACAGAAATGGACAACAAAAGCTCACGCAGATCTTTTCTAAGGACCTCACTCGCAGCAGCAGCCGGAACGATTGTTCTTCCGCACATCATCCCATCGTCTGCTATGGGAATGAACGGAATGGTTCCACCAAGCGATCGCATTGTTATGGGATCTATCGGTGTTGGTTCTCAGGGAACCGGTAACATGAAAAACTTTCTGAAATTTAAGCAGGTTCAGTATGTAGCTGTTTGTGATCTCGACGCCAAACATCTGGAAAGTGCTTCTGGAATTGTCAATCAATTCTATAAAAATACAGATTGCCGTACACATAAAGATTACCGCGATTTTCTGGAAAAAGAAAAATTAGATGCTGTGTGTATTTCGGTTCCTGACCATTGGCATAGTATAGCCTACGTGGCTGCCGCCAACAAAAAACTCGACATTTGGGGTGAAAAACCTTTGGCCAGAAGTATTGGTGAAGGTCAGCAAATTGTAAAAGCTGTAAAGAAAAATAATATTATATGGCAAACCGGAAGCTGGCAGCGTTCGGTTGCTAATTTCCACAAAGGTGCCGAGCTGGTTTTCAATGGCCGAATTGGCAAAGTCGATCGCGTTGAAGTTGGCTTACCCAATGCTGCAAAACTAATCGGTATGCCACCGGTAAAACCTGTACCAGCCGAACTCGACTGGGAATTTTGGCTTGGATCGGCTCCAAAAGCTGAATACCGCGGCGTTTGTCATTGGAACTGGCGCTGGATTCTGGATTATTCCGGAGGTCAATTAACCGACTGGGCTGGTCACCACATTGACATTGCCCATTGGGGATTAGGACTTGATCGTACTGGTCCGATTGAAGTTTCAGGCGAAGGCGTTTATCCAGCAGCCACTGAATTGTACAATGTTCCCGGAGAATTTGATTTCAACTGCAAATATAAGTCAGGCTTAGTTATGCGAGTGGCCAATGCAGCCCGCTTACCTATGGGAATGGGCGTTACCTGGTATGGCGAAAATGGATGGATACACGTTGACCGCGGCGATAAAATTACAGCATCAAAACCCGAATTGATTTCAGAAGAATTGGGGGCCAACAAAAAACCATTGTATAAGAGCGACAACCATTTTGAAAATTTCCTTGATTGTATTAAAAGCCGTAAGGAAACCATTACACCAGTTGAAGTAGCTCATCGTTCAATTTCGGTTGGTTTACTTGGCGAAATTGCCATGACTACCAAATCGAAAATTCAGTGGGATCCGGAAAAGGAAAAGATCATCAACAACGCTGAAGCTACAAAAATGCTGATGAGACAATTCCGTTCACCATGGGAAATCCCAACCATTTAAATATTACCTAAATCAGAATATCGCTTTTTCATCCTGAATTTCGGGATACTTGTTTAAACCAACTAAGAACTGCCAGGGATGGAGATTTCAATTTCCAGAACTGGCAGTGTTTTGTATATCAACGATTGAGCCATATTCAGAGAAATTGACATTTGGAAACTGAAAATCTGTATCTTTAAACCTTTAAAGACCCTTATTTTAAAAATGATTGGGTTCTTTTCAGGAAGAAAATAGAGAATTTGCCTAAATTACCGAAATCATGTTTTCACTGATCATTCCCGTATATAACGAAGAAAATCTGATCGCCGAACTGGCAGCACGATCGGTTAACGCGATTGAATCGTTCACGCCGAACTATGAGATTTTGTTTATAAACGACGGAAGTACCGATTCAACCCTTCAAAAACTAATCGGCGCCAGGAAGCAGTATTCCAGAATTAAAATTGTCGATCTGTCGAAAAACTTCGGACATCAGGCTGCATTTACAGCCGGACTTGAAATGGCACTAGGAAATTACGTAGCCATGATGGATGGCGATCTTCAGGATCCACCTGAATTGCTCTCAGAAATGTTTCGAATGATTAAAGATGAAGGATTCGACATTGTTAGTGGAAAACGCAAAGGTCGGAAGGGTAAACGATTACGGCTTGCCACCAATCTGTTTCATTTCTTTTTTAAAAAAATAGCCGGAATTGATGAAATGGAAAATTCAGGCAACTTCTCGATTCTGAACCGCGCGGCAGTGAATGCCTTGGTGCAAATGAAGGAATCTATACGCTACCTGCCCGGAATGCGCTCTTTTATTGGATTCAAACAGGGCTATGTAGAATATGTACGCGACGACCGCAAGGGTGGGGAACCTAAAATGACGCTTGGAAAACTGATTGTTTTGGGTGCCGATGCCATATTTTCATTTTCAAAATTCCCAATCAAAGTTTGCCTTTTCCTGGGAACTATCGGAACTATCGTCTTCTTTTTTGCCGGAGTCTATGCATTGGTCGATAAATTATTCGGATGGTCGGTGTTGGGTTGGTCATCAACCGTATTAAGCATCTACTTTCTGGGTTCCATTCAGCTCATTTTCCTTGGCGTAGTGGGCGAATATGTATACCGCATTTATAAGGAATCGCAAAACCGGCCCATTTACCTGGTGAAAAAGTTTTACGACGCCGAAACAGAATAATGACAGACAAAAATCTGAAGATAGTTTTTTATGTTTTTGCGACCATCCTTTTGGCTGCCATGTTATTGATTAGTCGTGATGCGGGTATTTCAGGCGATGAAGAGGTGCACTACAAGCAGTCCGAAATGGTTTACAACTACTTCAGTACGATGGGAAAAGACCAATCATCGCTCCATACACCAAAAACCCATCTAAAGTATTACGGCCAATCGTTCGACAATCTGGTTACTTTCCTGATTCACTGGTTCAAAGTTGAAGATATTTACAACTTCAGGCATTTGATGTGTAGCTTTTCCGGATGGCTGACCATTTTGGTAACCGCTTTGTTTGCAGCATATCTTGCAGGATATGGAGCGGCTATCCTGGTTCTGATTCTTTTCGCTCTTTCGCCCGGATTTCTGGGACATAGTCAAAACAACCTAAAAGATATTCCCTTTGCATTGGCTTACATTTCGAGCATTTATTATTCGCTTAAACTTGTTTTTACTGATGTAAAACCAAGCAGGCAAACTATAATTTTGCTAATCTTAAGCATTGCCTTCGCCATCGGGATTCGTGCAGGAGGAATTTTAGTAGTATTTTATCTCGCCTTTTTCATGTTCCTGAAAACCATTCTGGACTGGAATACCAATAAAAAGCTGGATTTTACTTTGCTGAAAAAACAACTGTCCCTGTTTTTAGGAATTTCGTTGGCTGGCTATTTACTTGGGCTGCTAACATGGCCTTATGCGCTGCAAAATCCGCTAATCAACCCCTGGGAATCATACCAGGTAATGACTCATTTCCCAACTACTGTACGTCAGATTTTTGAGGGACGGTTCGATTGGTCTGACTTTCACCCGTGGTATTACCTCCCCAAATACATGGCGATTACCATCCCTCTTGTCATTTTTGCCGGACTCGCAGCCTTCTTTCTCAATACCCGTAAGAACTTCAACCGGAACCAGCGAATTCAGTTGTGGCTTTTAGGATTTTCAATTTTATTTCCTGTAACCTTTGTCATTATCAAACAGTCCAATTTATATGGCTCATGGCGACATTTCCTGTTTATTTATCCGGGAATAATCCTGATCTCGGCTCTAGGAATTCACGCTGTTTTCAAGCGCTTCAGGCAAAAAAATGTCCAGATTGGAGCAGTTACATTGCTACTGATTTTATCCTTTCATCCGGTAAAATTTATGGCAGCCAATCACCCATATTTTTACCTGTACTACAACCAGTTTATTGGCGGACTAAATGGTGCCTATGGAAATTATGAAACAGATTACTACTACCATACTATGCGCGAAGGGGCCGAATGGCTAAAGGAATACCTCAACAAAAAGCAGCCCAATGGTCAAAAGCTTATTGTTGGTGGAAATTTCCCTATCCAATGGTATTTCAGGAATGAAACTACTATGCAATTTGTGTACTTCCCATACCAAAACAGGAGCCAGTACGATTGGGATTACGCCATTGTGGCCAACAGCTATATTTCACCTTACCAACTTACAAAAAAGCTTTTTCCACCAGCAAATACAATCCATACCATTTATGCTGATGGGGTTCCGGTTTGTGCAGTAATTGAGCGGGTTACAAAAGATGATTTACGCGGAATTCAGGAATTGAAAAGTGGTGATAACATTAAATCTGCGTTGTCATTTCAAAAAGCTTTCGAACTTGACCCTCAAAATGAATTGATCTGTTATAAATTTGCACAGTCTTTAATGGGTTCTGGAGAACTTACTAAGGCCAAACAAATGCTGAATACCTGTCTGGAGATTAATCCGGGATATGAACAAGCACTTAGTCTGGCCGGCGATCTGGCATTGAAAGAGGGAAATTCGGAAATAGCTGTTGATTATTACGAAAAAGCCAAAGTGGCAAACCGAAAGTATTTTAGTATTTACACTAAACTGGCAGCTATCTACGTTGAAACCAATACCGAGAGGGCTCGTAAAGTGCTTCGGGATTGTTTGAAATTAAACCCAAGGTACAAACCAGCGCTTGAAGCAATGGCAGAAACTTATAGGGAAACGGCTCCTGAAATTGCCGCAAAATATGACAAACTGATAAATAAATTAAAATAACTTTTAAAATTAAAACAATGAAAAAATTAATGATGTTGGCCATGTTTGGCCTGATGATGATGGGTGGAATGAATGTTTTGGCTCAGGATGCAGCTGCTGCACCGCAAGACTCAGCAACAATTGCTGAAGAACCAAAAGATACCATTTCAATCGATAATATGGATCCTACCTTTTATGAAGAAGAAGCACCGGAACAATCTTCAAACACGACGACTTACGCCATTATTGGTGGGGTTGTTGTAATTGGTGCAGCAGCATTCTTTTTTATGCGCAAAAAGAAAAAATAGTCCTTAGAATAAATTTCATAAAAAAAGCTCGCAATTACTTGCGAGCTTTTTTTATGAATGCACTTTTGTACTAGTTAAAGATATAACGAATACCAAGTTGCATAGAGTATGTTGATCCATAACCTACGTTATCGCGGTAAGTTGTGTTCAGCATGTTATTGTTGTAAGGATTAAGTTTCCAGGTAGGTTTAACTGTACCGCCAGCAACAACACTTGAGTTATTTGCCTGAACCAGAATATTATTCTGATTATAGAACAAGGCTTTTCCCCAGTCTTTGTTGAGTAAGTTTCCAGCATTTAAGATGTCAAGGCTAACCTGAATTGTATTCCGTTTTCCACCAACTTTAACGAAGAATTCCTGCATAACTTTAACGTCAAACTGATTTCTCCATGGCATAACAGCACCGTTACGTTCAGCATATTGTCCTCTTCTTGAACTCAGGTATTTATCCTGATTAACGTAAGCGAAGAAAGCAGCACTTTGCGTGGAAGCAGTCCAAACCACGTTATTGCCATTTACATCTTTTACAGTCTGGTCAACAAATGTGATTTCAGAAGGATCTTTAGGAACATAAATCAAGTTGTTTGAACCTGCACCGTCGCGAACGATGTTGCTTGAATACACATAAGAGAAACGACTTGGAGCACCACCTTCATAGAATACAGAAACAGTAGTAGCCATCGATTTCAGGTATTCGTATTTATAAGAAACATTAGCAATCACTTTATCAGGAGTAACATAGCTGGTGTAGCTTTTTTCAACGCTGTTTGCACCGTTAACGTTAGCATTTCCGTTCCATGCTGAAGCAGCCTGATCACCAGCGCCATCAACCAGATTTTTAGCTTCACTGTGAGTGTAAGCAATCAAACCATAGAAGCCATTGTCAAATGCTTTTTCAAGTTTGGCAGTTACAGAACCATAATAACCACCTTTTTCGTTGGTAAGAAGAATTGGAGATACACCGTTGCCACCAGCAGGTAATCCTGTAGTTACCGTTTTACCATCAGAGCTGATAGTTTGGTAATATTTAAGACCATTTGTAGCAGTGGCAGTTGATGGGTATACAATACGGTTATCAGGATATCCGGCAATATTCAAAGGAACTCCGCCTTTCAACCCAGCGTTAACAAAGAAGGCTGTATTAATGTCACTGTTGTAAAGAGCTTCCAATGTTCCTTTAATACCCCATGGAAGTTTCGCATCCAATGCAATACTTGATTTCCATGACTGTGGCATTTTGAAATCATCTGAAATAATTGTGAATGTTCCGGGAACTATAGTTCCGGCCTTAGGCTGAGTAGTTGGATAATAAGCTCTTGGATCAGGATTGAATGCTCCGGGAACAGCTGTTCCGGAATAAGTCTGAGTTGTTTGAATCATACCGGCATCACTTACCTGACCTACGATCCATACAAAAGGAACACGACCTGTAAAGATACCAGTACCGCCGCGAACGATTAATGAACGGTCTCCATTAATATCGTAGTTAAAACCAACACGTGGCGCCACTAACAATCTTGATTTAGGCAAAGTAGCAGTACTAAATTTACGGTCTCCAAAAGTTAAAGTCGAAACCATAGGATGTTCTTCTGCAGGTTGAGAATAAGTAGGAAGGTCAACACGGAAACCTGCACTTACTTTAAGCTTGTCATTTATAGCAATCTCGTCTTGAATATACCCTGAGAACTGGTTAAACTCAAAACTTGGGAAAGCCTGTTCGTATCCTGGAGTATTAGAGAATGTAATACCAAAGTTCTGTGGTTTTGCTGCTGGATTAATAAAATCGTCCCACGACTTGAATACATAAAAGCTTGATCCGAAACGCATGAATCCGTTTTTAGTAGCATTGTGTTCATACTGAAGTCCTGCAGTAAAGCGGTTTTTACCCATAGTCCAGGTAAAATCATCAGTAATGGTAGTTGTTTTAACTTCTCTTAAGTTACCGTACGAGAACAATTCTGTTCCAAATGAAGTAAATGCCTTACCATCTTTCAGGATGTCAACGAATGGGAAAATTTTACCATCAGTGCTGCGAGGCTCATCCTGGAATGAATAAGTGAAACGCAGTGTATTGGCAAATTTACCTCCTCCAAAAGTTGAGTTTAACTCAGAGGCGAGTGAACTGAAATTAGTTTCCTGATAGTAACCGGCATTTTGATACCACATAGCATCCATTGCCTGACGGTTTCCTGTATAAATAGAAGAGAAAGGTGAAAATGAAGTACTTGGGAAACTTGGAGATTTAGATCTTGTATCGCTGTAACGAATATTAAATTTGTGGTTCTGGCTAATGTTCCAGTCAATACGGGCAAGCAATTTGCTACCCGGACTTTCGTTTGAATATCCCTGATAAGGACCAGTTTCATAACCGTAAGTGTCAAGTAGATACTTACTCATCATATCCATCTCGGTAACTGTCGGACGAGCAATATTTTTGGTAAAATCGGTAGGAGCTTCGGCTGTTGCAGCAACGCGCGACGGACCGGGAACTTCACTCTTTTCAGTTTCATAGTTTACGAAAAAGAACAATTTGTTTTTGATGATCGGACCGCCCAAACGGAAACCTTGCATTTGATAGCTAGATGGATTTTTGGTGAAAGTAGCATCACCAACTTTGTTCCCTTTGTATTTTTCGTCGTTCATATAGGTATAAACTGAACCCGAAAACTCGTTGGTCCCAGAGCGGGTTACAGCATTTACCGAAGCACCGATAAATCCACTTTGCCGAACATCAAATGGAGTAATGTTAACCGAAATCTGGTCAAGTGCATCCAATGAAATAGGTGAACCACCGGCAGGAAGATTGCTTCCGATACCAAAGGCATTGTTAAACTGAGCACCGTCAACAGTAATGTAGTTCTGTCTGTAGTTTCCTCCACCAATGGTGTTTCCGTTAGCTTGGGGGGTCAAACGGGTAACATCATTGATACTTCTGGAAATAGTAGGCATCATGGCAATCTGACGGGTGCCAACGTTGATTGATGAACCATTTTTCTCTGAGTTAAGTGCAGGACCTCTTTGTCCCATAACAATAACTTCGCCTACGTCAACGCTTTCCTCTTTCAGGGTAACGTTTAATCCGTATGATTCGCCCAAAGAAAGGGTAACATCAGTATAAGTAGCTTTGTTGTAACCAACAAATGATACTTCAACTTTATAAGGACCTCCGGAACGCATACCGGGTAAAGAATAACGACCTTCAGAATTTGAAATAGTACCGTATTGGGTACCTGAAGGTTGGTGCACGGCTACGATGGTCGCACCAGGAAGAGACTCATTGTTTGCTCCGGTAATTCTTCCGTTCATCCCAGATGTAGTTACCTGAGAAAAAGCAGAAATGCTTACCATCACAAATGCAGTCAGCAATAAATAAACTTTTAGCATCTTTTTCATAGAAAAATTGATTTTAAATTCCGACAAAGAAAGTTATTTGTTTTATGATTAAAATTATTTGTTCCTTACGATAATGTTATCAATTTGTGTCAATTCGGTTAAAACAGACACGATTAGCCCCACCCAAAAAGCAGAAATAACAAGACCCTCTTTCATGTTGAAAATTACAATTTATATGCGAGTAGCAAAAAGGTACTTATCAACAGTCGTCATCTTGATAAGTTGTTAATAAAATAAATTTATTTATTTTCATAGTCATTTGAATCGTCAATAAAAAATGCTATGAAATTACCCATGTGCTGGCATAAAATCCCAATCAAACATTTCGAAAAGCCAGTTGTTTTTATCTGTTGAGATAGCTTTAGTATCCTTTAAACGATAATTTCCGAATGATTTGATATTTTTGCAGCCTTATTTTGTGCTGAAATTAAAAGATTAGTATACGATGAAACAAATGGAAATCCGGCAGATGCTAGAGGAAAAAGGATTTATTGAAGAGCAGATTAACCCGGAACTAAAACTGGTTGAAGAAATCAACCGAATGAAAAAGGAAAAAAATGCGGTCATTCTTAGCCATTATTATGTGGAAAGTGATCTTCAGGATATAGCTGATTATGTTGGCGACAGCTTAGGATTAGCTCAGGAAGCGGCCAAAACAACCGCTGATCTGATTGTTTTTGTCGGTGTTCATTTTATGGCTGAAACTGCCAAAATTATCAACCCATCAAAAAAAGTTATTTTACCCGATCTGAAAGCTGGCTGTTCTCTTGCAGATTCGGCTCCGGCTGATAAGTTTGCCGAGTTTAAAGCTCAATATCCTGATCACAAAGTGATTTCTTATATTAATTGTACTGCTGATCTGAAAACCTTAACAGATGTGGTATGCACCTCGGCCAATGCACTTAAGATTGTAAACAGTTTCCCTGCAGAACAGAAGTTAATTTTCGCTCCAGATAAAAACCTAGGTAATTACATCAACAGCCTGACTGGTCGTGAAATGGTGCTTTGGGACGGCGCCTGCATGGTTCACGAAAAATATTCGGTAGAAAAAATCATTGAACTGATGGATCAACATCCGGATGCCGAATTCATTGCACATCCGGAATGCGAAAAACCAGTTCTACTGGTGGCCAAATACATTGGATCGACCACTGCCTTGCTGAATTACGTTGAAAAAAGCCCAAATAAGAAATTTATCGTAGCCACCGAAAGCGGTATTCTGCACCAAATGAATAAAGCCTGCCCCGATAAAATCTTCATTCCTGCTCCTTCAATTGATTCAACTTGTGGTTGCAACGACTGTTCCTACATGAAGCTGAACAGCCTTCAGAAATTGTACATCTGCCTGAAACACGAGCTTCCTGAAGTGACGCTCTCTGAAGAAGTTATAAAAAAGGCTCAATTGCCGATTCTCCGAATGTTGGAGATATCTAAATAATACTTTGATTCTCTTAAAAAACAACAGCAGACCGGATTAGATCTGCTGTTGTTTTTTAGAAGGAATGGGCTCACTCAACTATAGTAACCCAGTTGTGCGTATCTGGCTCATCGCCATACTGAATACCACGTAGTTTTTTATAGAGTTTTTCGCTGATCGGACCAGGCTTGCCATCGGGCGAAAATACATAAGAGATTTTCTCATCGTAATCATCAATTCGTTCAATTGGGCTAATTACAGCCGCAGTTCCACATGCTCCGGCTTCTTCAAAAGTAGCAAGTTCTTCAACCGCAATCTGGCGCTGTTCTACTTTCATGCCCATATCTTCTGCCAAAACCATTAAACTTTTGTTGGTTATTGAAGGTAGAATGGAGCTCGACTTTGGTGTAATATAGGTGTTATTTTTAATTCCAAAGAAATTGGCGGCACCACATTCGTCAATGTATTTCTTCTCACGAGCATCGAGATAAAATACATTAGAATAGCCCAATTCGTGGGCTTTTTGTCCTGCTACCAAACTAGCGGCATAGTTTCCACCCACTTTGTATTTACCCATTCCCAGCGGTGCCGAACGATCGAACTCCCGCATAATAACGAATGGTGTAGTTTGGAACCCCCCTTTAAAATAAGGTCCTACCGGGGTTACAAAAATTATAAACATATATTCTGAAGCTGGTTTTACGCCGACCTGGGCACCAGTTCCAAATAAAAACGGACGGATGTACAGCGATGCTCCTGATTCGTATGGTGGAACAAAACGCTCGTTTAATTTCACAGCTTTAACAACAGCCTCTTCAAATTTTTCAATCGGAAGGATGGCCATCATTGTTCCAACACTCGAATCCTGCATACGCTTTGCATTCTCATCCATGCGGAATATCCTGATTTTGTTGTCTTTCCCACGGAATGCCTTCAATCCTTCAAATGACTCCTGCCCGTAATGCAAACAAGTGGCAGCCATGTGCAAGTTCAGATATTCGCTGTCAGATACCTCCAAGTCGCCCCAGGCACCGTTGCTGTAAGTACAACGTATATTGTAATCGGTTTTCATGTAACCGAATGTCAGATTACCCCAGTCTATGTTTTCCATAATCAAAAAAAGTAGTTTGTCAATCTAAGGTTTTTATGAATCCTAAATTAACGAAAAAAAACGCGGAGATTAAAAGACTTATGATGTTGCCAGTAAAAATTATCAATTTAGTCATCTACGCTGATTTCCAGAAAGTAACCATTGTGTTTTCGGATGTTAAGTACACGTCCGTCTGAGAAAATCAGGTATTGACCTTTGATTCCGTCCAGTATTCCAGAAATCAGCGGGTCTTTATCAAATGTAACACTGGTCACTTTCTCCGGAAAAGAAGACACCGGATAATGAAGTTGCCACACATGATTATCTTGATACAGATATTGCTGCAACTCAGCTGGAAGCAGGTGGTAAGCATTTACCTTTTCTTCCGGAAGGTTGTATTCCTGAGTGGTTTTGTTCTTCAGCATCGACTGCCAGTTAGTTTTATCTGAAAAAAAGCTCTTCAGGAAAACTTCAATTACCCCGGCGATATGGCGATTGGGTGTTTGGGCAAGCAGTATAGCTTTGCTAGCTCCCTGGTCGATCCAACGGGTAGGAATCTGATGGTGACGGGTTACGCCAACTTTTATCTCTCCGGAAACGGCGAGATAAACGAAATGGTCAATCAGATCATGTTCCCGGGCCCAATCCATGTCGCGCGCGATACCCAGATGAGCCTTTGATAATTCAGGGCGCATTACTGTTTCGCTTGCTTCGGGAGCCGTTTGCAGACAGTTATAGCAAAAGCCTTGACCAAAAGAAGTTTTGGTTCGCTTCCCACAAGCGATACAATTAATCTGACCTGTAAATTTCATGTTGATGGTTTTTCCAATCAGTTCGTTAAGTGGCAGTTCCATCTCTCCCATTGGAAGAAAATAACGCACAGGATCGGCATATTCTGAACGCATTTTTATAATTGAGCCGGAAATATTCATTGTTATGAGTTTTTGTGAAGCCAAAGTACAGAAATGTTGCTTAAACCGAAACAGTTGCCGGAGTAAAAAGGTTTTCCTGGAGTATTTGGCTTGTGCAGGAAGTATCTTAAACAAAAAAGCCAGACGAGGATCGACTGGCTTTTTTTCTGTTACAGAATTTGGTGGATGGATGAATAAGTATTCATACACTACTTAATTCTCTTCCAGGGAATTTAGTAACCCTCATTTTTATCTTTTTTTATGAAACGTACATTTTTTTACACGAACTAGCTAAATCACGCAATGAAATGATCGTTTTCTTACACGAGAAATTACAGCCATTTATCTAGAGCTGTATTTAGGAAGCGATTTACTGGGGACAATTCCTTAAAAGCAGCGACTACTTTACCCACAAAAGCATCACCAGTCACATCCGAATCCGAGATTCTTGAGGTGAAGGCAAATGATTTATATTTAAGCAAATCAATTTCCGGAAAATCTTTTGGAAAACCTTTTGGGGCAGTTTTCAATTTGTCGTCATACATTTCAGGATACATAGAACGAAAAGAGTCACTGGAAATAAGCTGTCTAAATTCATCCGGATGGTCAAATATCTCTGTTCGCAAAGCCTTTAGCGAATCAGCCGGGGGGCAATATGCGCCTCCACCAACAAATGAACCTCCCGGCTCGATATGCAGATAATAACCAGCTCCCATACTTTTTCGGCCACCTTTTGCAATAAAGCTACCCATATTGATTTTGTAAGGAGTTTTATCGTTCGAAAAACGAACATCCCTGAAAATTCGAAACACACAGTCTTTGGGATTCTGATTCCCTATTTCATGATCAAAACTGTTTATTTCATGAATAATCAGATCGGTAAGAAATAGAATCTTTTTACGACTTGCTTCATACCTGTTGCGGTTTTGATCAAACCATTCCTTGTTGTTATTTACTTTCAGTTCCGAAAGGAAATTTAATACTTCCTGCATATGATTAGATTTTAAACATTCATTGAAGCCCAAAGTACAAATTTCATAAAACCCCCGACCATTCACATCAATATTTCTGAAAACAAAAAACAAAAACTAGTCGTAATTGACCTGAAATTGTACATTTGCTATCAACAATAAAAAAATGAAAAAGTTTGTCGTTATCGTTGCTGGTGGTTCGGGAAACCGGATGGGAACCGAAATTCCGAAGCAGTTTTTGGAACTGTGTGGAAAACCTGTTTTAATGCACACCTTGCAGGTATTTCATGACTTCGATCCTGAAAGCCGTTTGATCTTGGTTCTACCCGCCGCACAACAGAAATTATGGTCAGATCTTTGTCTGAAACATCAGTTTTTGTTGTCCCATCAGGTTGTTTCGGGTGGCGAAGCGAGGTTTCATTCGGTGAAAAACGGCCTTAGCCTTATTGATGATGATGGAATCGTTTTTATTCACGATGGAGTCAGGCCTTTGGTCAGCACCACAACACTGAGCAAATGCCTCGAAACTGCTGAAAAATCGGGGAATGCCATTCCTGTGTTACCCGTAAACGAATCGCTTCGGAAATTGGATGGAGGGCAGAATATTTCAGTTGACCGAAGTCTATTTTTCAGTGTTCAAACTCCTCAAACTTTTCGGAGTCAACAAATTCTGAAAGCATTCAAACAGGAGTTTGATCCAACATTTACCGACGATGCTTCTGTGGCCGAAAAAGCCGGATTTAGTATCAACATGGTTGAAGGAAACCGCGAGAATATTAAAATAACAACTCCTGCTGATTTGATAATTGCCGAAGCATTTTTAAAGAGATAGTAATTATCGACACTAAACTTACCCACCTGATTTCTGTTTTAGTTTGACTAATTTCACCCACGATTTTCAGAAACAGACTATGGATTTTAAAAATATATCTTTTTATCGCCCTAAAATGGAGTATCGCCGATTCGGGAAGACCAATAAAATGGTGAGCGTAATTACTTTAGGCGGTATGCGTTTTAAACACGGATGGGAAGAGCCCCGGGAGGAAATTCCGCAGGAAACTCTTGATCAATGCCGTGATACTGTTCAAAAAGCTTTGGCGCAGGGCATTAATTTAATTGAAACAGCTTACGGATATACCAAAAGTGAACATGCCTACGGTCGTGTTTTGAACGATGAGTTGCAGGTAAAGCGCGACTCGTATTTTTTGATGACCAAAGGAAGTCCGAAAACGGCAAAAGAAACCCGCGAGCTGGTTGCCCTCCAGTTAAAGGCTTTGAAGACCGACTATCTTGACTTTTATGGCTGGCATGGCATGAATACACTGGAACTCATGGAAATGGCTTGTGGCAAGGATGGTCCGGTTGAAGAGTTGCTGAAGATGAAAGAAGATGGAATCATCAAACATGTGGGGTTCAGTACTCATGCGCCATTGGAGGTAATTCTGAAAGCCATCGAAACCGACCTGTTCGACTTTGTGAACCTGCATTACTATTATTTCTTCCAACGAAATAAAGCTGCTATCGATCTGGCTGAATCGAAAGATATGGGCGTATTTATTATTTCGCCCAACGATAAAGGCGGACAACTCTCCAGACCGCCACAGAAACTGATCGACTTAACGGCGCCCTTGCATCCCATTCAATTTAATGCCCGTTTTTGCCTGAGTCACGCTGCTATACATACCTTAACTTTCGGGCTTCCGGTAACCGCACAGTTCGATCACATCAACGGTATTTTTCCAGCTTCGGCGCCATTTTCTCCTGAAGATGCTCAAATCAAGCAAAAACTTGACGACCAAAAACTACTTGATCCGTATGCCAGTTTCGATGCATACGGCATGGAAAATGATCCGTCGGGATTGAACATCCCCGAAATATTGCGCTTCAGAACACTTTGGAAATGCTATGACATGAAGGATTTTGGCTTGTATAGGTACAACATGTTTCAGGAAAAAGGACACTGGTTTCCGGGAAACTTTCCGACAGAAGAAAATCTGAAAAAGGTAGATATGAGCCGATGTCCGGCAGATATTCCGATCATTGATCTGATCAGGGAAACACATGATGGATTGTACCGACCTAAAGCGAAATAAGGCGAAATTTATCTCGAATGCAGATTTTTCTTGTTTTAGCTTCAAAAGCAACCTATTTTCAAGAATCATCGTCTTGCATTAAAACTCACACCATGCGAAATCAAATCATTCTTCTTTTGATTCTTTTTCTACTAGGATGCTCCAAGAATGAACTACAAACCGAGAATACGCTTTTAAAAAACAAAGACCATAATTATCCTACTTCCTTTAAAAAATTATCGAAAACCGAAATTGAAAAAAGGCAAAAAGAATTTGAAGAAGGGCAGCTTACTTTTTCGCTCATTGATTCATTTGGCTTTGTAGGATGGAGTTATGACGATGATTTCGAGGTACGCAAACAGCTTTATAGCAAACAATTTTCTAATATAAATGCATTAACAACTTTAATTAAGCTGTACTTGTCTGATAAAGGCAAATTCACTGGAATCAAAGATACTTCTCAATTGGGTCCGAAAAAAATCAGTGTACTCTTTCAAAACTATGGAGGTGTTTATAGCCGCACAGATGCCACAAAATACAATCATCTTGGGATTGATTTCGGGACACAATCCATTGGTGGATTGGAAGTAATAAATTCATTATTAACGGTATCGGCCACTGAAAATGGGGTTCATTATATTTTTGGGCATTGGTACCCAAACGCTTATATTCCTCAAGTAGATCAGGTAACAGGTGAGTTGGCAAAGTCCGTATTAGTCGGAAGAAAACTAACTTCCTACAATGGCTGGGGGCAGGAGTCGAACCAGATTATAACAGAAGAAGATTTGGCAAAATACCGGAAAGTTATTTATCCCTTTATAAACGGAGCCAAGCTTGAACTTCGTGTTTGCTGGGAATTTAATCCGTCGCACTGGCAGATATTGATGGATACCACAACTGGCGAAATATTAGTTGAACAGGATGTGGCTTTTTATCCGTTATAGATTTTCATTTTCACTTGCTCTTCAGGAATGCTTTTCTTGAATAGTGTAACCTAAAAAGAAAAACAACTTCAACCTAAAACGGCGGAAAAGTTATCTTTTCCGCCGTTTTCTATTAAAATGGGATACTAAAGTTTACTTTTTCAGCGCTTTAATCCGTTTGAGATTTTTGCGTTTTGCTATTTTTAAACGTATAGAATAATCGAGCTCATACAAAGCCGGAACAAACATCAGGGTAAGGAATGTCGCAAAGCTTAATCCGAAAATAATTGTCCACGACAATGGTCCCCAGAATGCAACGTTATCTCCTCCAAAATAAATCTGAGGATCAAGATGGGTGAACATGGTTTCGAAATTAATGTTCATACCCACAGCCAACGGAACCAAACCAAGCATTGTTGCTGTAGCTGTCAGGATTACCGGGGTGATACGGGTGCGGCCTCCTTCAATAATTGCACGTCGGGTTGGCATTCCTTCTTTCTTTTTGGCATCAATAAATTCCACAATCAGAATTCCATTGCGTACTACAATTCCTCCGAGGGCAACCACTCCCAAGCCGGTCATCAGGATAACGATATCCATGCCGAAGAAGATGGTTCCAAGCAAAACACCAATGATACTGAAGATTACCTCACTCAAAATAATCAACGATTTGCTGATGGAACCAAACTGCGTAATCAGGATAAAGAAAATTAAACCGAGTGCAATAATCATTGCTTTCATAAAGAACGAGGTAGTTTCTTCCTGATCTTCCTGCTCGCCGGTAAGTTTAACCGAAGTGCCCGTATGGAAAGCAAACTTCTTTGATTCGCTGGTAATAATCGGAACAATGTCGTTGGCCGAATATCCAGACAATAAATTGGAGTAAACGGTAATAATTCGTTTTTGATCCTGACGTTTAATGCCTGCATACGAAGACGTGTAATCAATCTGCGCAACTGTTGACAATGGAATACTACGCAACATACCTGTATTCATATCACGATAGGTAATTTCAAGATTTACCAGTGCGTTAATATTGTCGCGGGTAACTTTACCATATCGAAGCATAATAGGGAATTCGTCTTCATCCTGTTTAAGTTTCGAGATTTCCTTTCCGTACAATGCGGTGCGGATTTCCATTCCGATTTGTCCGGTCGAAATTCCTAAACGCTGAGCACGGTCGCGGTCGATCTGAATAATAATTTCAGGAGAGTTCATTTCGAAATCTGTTTTCAATTCTTCAACTCCCGGAATATTCATCGCCCCAAGGTAATCGCGGAAAGCATTGGCATCGGCAATCAGTTCTTCCAGATTTTCACTGGTAACCTCAATGTTGATTGGCTTTCCGGTTGGTGGACCATTACCGTTTTTACCAACAGTAATTTCTGCTCCGGGAATATCGGCCGTTTCCTTTCTGATCATTTCCAGGTAATCGGTTGTTGAAATTCCGGTACTGCGGTATTTGTGTTCCACAAAATTGACGGATACTTTTCCTTTGTTAAAAGGAGTTCCGGTTGACGCAAAACCTTCTTCTTCGGCGCCAATAGTCACGTTCGAAATAATTGATTCCACATCAGGATTATTTGTTCCGATAGCCTTGTAAACGCGGGCTTCAGCTATTTTAGTAATGCTGTCGGTCACATTCTGATGGGTTCCTCCGGGCATTTTAATATATACATAAATGTTATTCGGATCATTGTTCGGGAAAAACAACACTGTTGGTTTAGCCAGTCCGGTAAGAAACACTGTTCCGAAGAACAACGCAATCATACCAATCAGGATCCAGATAGGTCGCGATCCTTTCAGAATAAAGCGCAATTGTCTTTCATAAACATCCATCATATAAGGCCAGAATTTTTCCTGGAATGCGGTGATCATCCGCTTAATCACAAAATGGAAAAGAAGAGTAACCAATACACCAAATACCAGAAAATTAGCTATTCCATACGACTTGGAAATGTAGAAAATTACGGCAAAACCCAGCATAACAATCAAAATTGTTCGAATACGTTTCCAGCCATTGCCTTTCTGAAATTCATGATCATACTCGTGTTTCATAAACGAAACGGCAAATACCGGATTGAAAACGTAGGCAACAAAGAGAGACGCAAATAGGGTAATGATTAAAGTTACCGGCAAATAATGCATAAACTGACCAACAATTCCGGGCCAGAAAACCAGAGGAAAGAATGGAGCCAAGGTGGTTAATGTTCCTGATAAAATTGGCAGGAAAACCTCGCCGGCAGCCTTTTTTGCAGCTATATTTATATCTGGATTGAACTTGTGAAGACGGTGTGTATTTTCGATTACCACAATAGCATCGTCAACCACAATACCGAGGGCAAAAATGAAAGCGAACATTACAATCATATTCATGGTATAACCTAAACCCGGAAGGACCAGGTAGGCCACAAACATAGAGAGAGGCACAGCCAAACCTACAAAAAATGCGTTGGTGAAACCCATGAAGAACATCAAGACGATAGTAACCAATATAAAACCGATAATGATGGTATTATTTAGTTCTTCAAGCGTATTGCGGGTAAAGGTGCTTTGGTCACCGGTAATAACAACATCCATTCCTTTTGGATATTCACGCTCTTTCAGTTCATCAACAATAACCTTGATCTGATCGGAGGCATCCAACAGGTTGGCTCCACTCTTTTTAATTACATTGAGGGTAATTACATTTTTACCATTTAAGCGGGCAAAACTCTCTTGTTCTTCAAAGCTGTCGCTAACATCGGCAATGTCACCAAGGCGAACAAAAGCGCCACTAGACGAATGAACTACGATGTTACGGATTGTTTCCACGTCAGCAAATTGTCCTTTAATACGCACTGTATTTCGTGTTCCGTTGTTGGTAAGCGAGCCGCCTGAAATGGTCATGTTTTCAAAAGCCACAGCCTGCTCTATATTCCCAAAAGTAACTTTAGCAGCCTGCATCTTGAAAATGTCTGCATTGATCTGTATTTCGCGATCTAACGCGCCAACAATATCAACACGCGTAATTTCTTTCAGCCCTTCGATTTTATCCTGGGCAATTTCGGCGTAATGTTTCAGTTTATCGAGGTCGTAATTTCCGGAGATATTTATGAACATTACTGGCATGGCCGAGAGATCGATGTCCATAATCTGAGGCTGAGTAGGCAAATCTGTCGGCAAATCTGTTTTAGCTTTGTCAACTGCATCGCGAACACGTTGTTTGGCGGTTTCAATCGACAGGTCGGGATCAAACTCAACTACAATCGATGAAAAATCGGGCACTGAATTACTGGTTATTTTCTTTACATCAGCAATCGATTTCAGCTGTTTCTCGATAGGACGGGTTACCAGATTTTCAATGTCTGAAGGAGATGTGCCCGGATATGGAGTACTAACAACGATGTATGGAATTACTACCTGCGGAAACTGTTCCTTCGGGATAAAATAGTAATTCATCATACCGAGTATCGAAATCAGGACAGCAAGTACATAAACACTTGTCCGGTTATCGATCGCCCAGCTCGTTGCAAAAAATTCTTTTATTTTGTTTTCTTTCGACATAATAGGTCTTTTTTTAATATTAGAAAACTACTTTTTCACCGGCATTCAGGCTCTGAAAGCCAGAAGTAATAATATTTTCACCGGCAGTAATTCCTTCCAGAACTTCAATATTACCATTGTAATCCATTCCGGTTTTAACCAAACGCTGTTCGGCAGTCCAGTCGTTGCCATTTTGTTTGGCTATGTAAATAAATTTACCTTCCTGATTGCTTTGCACGTAATTAACAGGCAGGCAAAAAGCTTTTTCGTTGGTATAATCATTAATCTTAATGTAGGCGATCATGTTGGCCCGAAGTTCAACTTCGCGGGTTGAAATTTTACATTCAACTTTAAATGTACGGTTGGTTGGGTCAATAAACCGACTGGTAAAATTCAGATTGGTTTCAATGTCTTTACCCAGATCAGGAAAACTTACAATGGCCGGGTTTCCGTTTTTAATTCGGGTAGCATAAGTTTCAGCAACTTCGGCCGATATTTTTGCCACACTCATGTTAATTACACGAATGGTTGATGTTGGCATTCCCGGCGAAGCCATTTGGCCAACGCGAAGCGGCATACTTTCAACTGTTCCGTTTATTGGTGATACAATTTTGGCCAACTTCAACTGTTCCTTAATTGTGTTGGCACGCTGTTCCATCGATTCTTTTGTGGTTTTAGCTTGCAAATATTGAACTTCGCTACCAATCTTCTTTTCCCAAAGGGCACTTTGTTTTTCGAAAATACTGGTGGCCAGAGCAAGTTGTGTATTCACTTCTTCGAGCGATTGTTTCATCACCAAAGCATCAAGTTCGGCCAATACCTGGCCCTTTTTAACGGGTGTTCCTTCTTTTACGTAAACAGCAGTTACTATACCTGGCATTTGCGGACTTACAGCAATATTCTGATCGCCATCAACAGTACCCTGTACCTGAATAAAGTGATTGAATACACATTCGACAGCCGGGGTTACTTTTACCGATACAGCTTTAACTACTGACGCAGCACCTTCCGGATTAACTTCGGTTTCGAGTTGTGCAATTTGAGTGTTTAATTGTTCGCGTTGTGCTTTCAGCTTCTCAAGTTCAGCCTTTTTGTCGGTATTGCCACTGCACGACACCAAAAAAGCGACCAATGCTGAGTAAATAATAATCTTTTTCATTACGTTTTATTTTAATTGTTTATTTTTCTGTATCCTGATTGATATTGAACATTTTTTCGAGTTTTGACTTAGCGCCCAAAACATCGTAAATAGTTTGATAATAATTTGTTAAGTTGCTCAGGTATTGATTCTGACTGGTCATCAGATCCATGCTCGAGGCCATACCTTGTTTGTATTTTTCGAGTGTGCGCTGGTATATATCGTCTGACAGTTCTGCACTCTTTTTCTGATTCTGGAAGCGTTCCAACTTCAGTTTCAAATCGCTCTGATATTGACCGGCTTGCATGACTAAACTGCTTGAAACTAACATACGGGTATTTTTTGCCTTTTCAAGTGCCATCTTTTTTTGCGATACTACCGACATACGTTGTCCGCTACTGAAGATGGGCAAGCTTAAATTTAAGCCGATCAGATCCTTCGGTGCAAAATCGAAAGCTGGTGCTTTTAACTTTTCGGTGTGGTTATAAAAACCTGCAATTGTTGGAAGAAAAGCGCTTTTTGCCAGGTTTAACTCAAGTTTAGCCGCTTTTTCCGAAGTTTGGATGAGCTGATAATCAACATTCTGATCGATATTGAATGTTTCTGAAATGAGCGAAAGACTTGATGTAGTGAGTGATTCACCTGATTCTAAACTATCAATTAATTCAATTTTCGCAGCATCGTCCAAACCCAATTGGATTTTTAATAAACGATAGGCCATATTCAGGTTACTGTCAATCTGGTTCAAAGCATTCCGGATGGTATTGGCAGTTACTTCCAATTGATCGACATCAGTTTTCTCAAGGAAACCCTGTTTGTTCATCTCCGAAATTTCATACAAGGTTTTGTTGATGTTTTCGAGGTTTTGTCCTAAAATCTTTTTGCTTTCCTCGGCCAACTGAATCATGGTATACGTGTTTGTCACAGTCTCAATTACATCGAGTCTGGTTTTTTCGGCGGTCTGTTTAGTCAATCCGTAATACACTTTTGTGGCCTGCAAACCAACAATATACGATCCGCTAAAAATTAACTGCGAGAGCGTTAAATCGAAGGTCGTATTGTTTTTTAGACCAAGTTCAATCGGTGTACCAGGCTCACTGTTCAGGTAGATATTTTCTCCGCTCAAAAGCTGAAGTGAACTCATTGTTCCACTTTGTGTGGTTGGATCCCAAGGAACTTCGGTGTTAGACAAAACGGTCTTACCTCCGAAACTCAAGGTTGGAACTTTAAAAATGTGCGAATAGCTACCTTTCCCCGAAATTTGAGGCAATCCGTTAGCTGTGGTTTCCCATACTTTCTTTTGGGCCATTTTCAGGTCAAGCTCCGAATTTAAAATGTTAGTGTTGTTTTGCATGGCCAATTTCAGAGCCTCCTGAAGGGAAAGCTTAACCGGCTCTTGCGCAAAGGCTGTCATGGCTCCGGAAAGAACCACGATTGCCAGCAATAGAATCTGTTTGTGTTTTCTGAACATGTTTTGTAATCTTTATTGGTTAAAAATATTTTTATTCGATTGTATAATTTCAGCTTTGCGCTTTTCGAAATAAGCTATTCCTTCAGGAGATGAAATGGCTCGGATATGGTTCTCGAACATTACCTGAAAAACCTGATCAAAAGTGATGTTCTCAATCATGCAGTAATCTTTATTGTGCATATCAACCAGGTTTCGGACATACAAACCGGCAGCCAGTTCTACATTCACATCGCTCCGGTACAAACCTTCACCAATTCCCTTCAGAATATTTTTACTCATCTGACTGAAAATTTGATTTTGTTTACGAACCATGAACTGGTAATAAATGGGCTCATAGTATTTCTTAAGTTCAAACTTTAATTTGGGGTTCAACTTGCCCATTTCTTCGTAAACGATTAAGCTTACTTTAAGCAATATTTCAATGGCATTCAAATTGTCGGCTTTGATCTTCGAGAACTCAAGATTCCATTTCATTTCATCATAGTAAAAAAGCTTTTCAATTAAATCTTCCTTACTTTTAACGTACTGATAAAGGGTCTTTTTCGAAATCCCCAGACTTCGGCTGATGTCGTCCATATTTAAATTTCTGATCCCGAATTCAAAGAACAACTCAATAGTTTTATCAAGAATGGCAACAAATTTAGGATCATCAAAATTCAATTCTTCGTGCATTTTTTAGTTTACTTTTAATTTCGGAACAAAGTAAGGAAACATTTTTTACAGGAAACGTTTCCTGTATGTAAATTGTTCATTAATTAATTCGTGCCAAATTTCCTGATTTGTTACAAACGAATGTTAAACTGTGTAGATAATTCAGCAAAATAAATAGGCGAATGACTGATTTTGGAGGATAAATGATAAACTGAACCCTTCTGCCACCAGGTGCAGAAAGACTCAGTTTCAATCCCCTTTAACTGGAGGACGAATTGGAAGGTCAAATATTTTATACTTTATAGAATTTGTTCCGGTGAAAATCAGGAATGAGCGATACAATCCTAAAATGCCAGCCCGCTCAGCCAGGCCCAAACTACATAGCGAAGAAATTTTCCGGCAAGCATGGTTATTGCTATTATCCAAATATTGGATCGAAGCACCCCAAGCCCGATTGCAAATATATCTCCAACTCCGGGAAGCCATGTCAGAAAGGCAAAAAAGGCTCCCTTATTGTATAACCGATTGTGCCATTTTTCTATGGTTTCCTTCTTCACCCTGAGGTATTTTTCTATCCATTCCCACTTTCCCAAATAGCCAAGGGCGAAGCTAGTCATACCACCTGCCCAGTTGCCCAATGAAGCAACAATTACTGCAGAAAAAATATCTGTTCCATTTGCCAGTACTGCCGTAAGTACAACTTCTGAACTAAAGGGCACAACCGTTGCTGCCAGAAAGCTGGCTAAAAATAATCCCCAAAGGCTGTAATCAAAAAGTCCTTCCATGCTAAGGCAAAAGTTAAAAGGCAAAAGTAAAAGTAAATTAATACCTTTGGCTGATAATTTTCAAAAACGAAAACAATGGAAACGACCCGTCAAAATAAAATATCCCGACTGCTGCAAAAAGATCTTGCTGATATTTTGCAAAAGGAAGGTAAAGACCTGTTTCACGGAATATTAGTGAGTGTTACCAATGTGCGTATTTCGCCCGATTTATCGGTTGCCCGCGTTTATCTCAGCATTTTCCCTTCAGAAAAAGGAGCTGCAACTTTGCTCGAAATCAAACATCATCAATCCCGAATTCGTGGATTGCTCGGACTTAAAGTGGGCAAACAACTTCGCATTGTTCCGCAACTCGATTTCCATATCGACGACAGTCTCGATTACATCGACAACATCGACAGGTTGCTCAAGGAATAATCTTGAATTTCAAATCTTGAATCTTGGGTGAAAACAGTTCTGCACGAACCCTCAAGACTCTAATATTCTAACCCTCAAGACTAAAAAATGCAATACGATCCGATTAAACGTTCGCTGGGAAAAGTATTCAACCAGCATCCGGTCTTGCGCAAGCTCTTTTACCAATTGCTCGACCTGCTGTTGCTCCGGGCCTGGCACATCCGCAAAGAACTCCGCAAACGCACACATTCATCTCCTGAAGTAAAAGCCATTCTCGACGCCGGTTCTGGCTTCGGGCAATATACTTACCGTATGGCACGCTGGTTTCCGGCTGCCCAAATTAAGGCGGTTGACATTAAACCTGAACAAATTGAGGATTGCAACGAGTTTATCGCCATGGCCAAACTGGCTGGTCGCGTAAAATTTGAATTGGCTGATTTGACTCAATTTCAGGAAGACAACAAGTACGATCTGGTACTTTCGGTTGACGTGATGGAACACATTGAAGAAGACGTGCAGGTTTTCCGGAATTTTTATGCTTCGATGAAAACTGGCGGATTGTTGCTCATTTCTACTCCGTCCGATCAGGGTGGTTCCGACTCGCACGACCACGACCACGAAGAAGGCGTTCACGGATTTATCGACGAACATGTGCGCGACGGATACAACATCGGCGACATTGAAACCAAACTAAAATCGGTTGGTTTCAGCAAAGTTGAAGCCCGCTATTCGTATGGAAATCCGGGGAAAATATCCTGGAAGCTGTCGATGAAATACCCGATTTTGATGTTGGGCGCCAGCAAAATATTCTTTATTCTGCTTCCGTTTTACTACCTCGTCGTATATCCATTTGCACTGATTCTAAACTGGATGGATTTAGCAATGAAGCACTCAAGCGGAACCGGGTTAATTGTAAAAGCCTGGAAGTAAGAAATTGTGAATTTTGAATGATGAATTATTTTGCGCCTTACTAATCGTTTAGTCTCAATTCATTAACAATTAAGCATTGAAGACCGCCTTTTATATCGCCCGTCGTTACCTGATTTCGAAAAAATCGGTCAATGTAATCAACCTGATTTCAGGTATATCGGTTGCAGGCGTAACGGTTGGTACTTTTGCGCTGGTGGCCATTCTTTCAGCATTCAATGGGCTCGATTCTTCTATAAAGTCATTGTTCTCATCCTTCGATCCTGACATCAAAATTTCAGCAGCACAAGGCAAATCGTTCGATTTAAAAGACGGTAACTTTGATGCCATTGGCCAATTGAACGGAATTTCGACAGTTACTCCGGTAATTGAGGCCGATGCTCTGCTTCGCTATGGGCAAGACCGGCAATATTTTGCTACCATCAAAGGCGTTCCGGCAAACTACAACGAAGTGGCCGGACTCGACAGCAGCTTTATTGTCAGTGGCCGGTTTATTTTGGAATCTGAGCAAATTCCGTTTGCGGTGGTTGGTCAGGGAGTGGCTTACTATTTATCGGTTGGCCTCAATTTTTCTGATCCTATTCACATTTACACCGTAAAAAAAGGTATTTCTGGCCGATCCAATCTTGCCAATGCACTCAATCACAGTACGATTTATGCTGCCGGAGTTTTTGCCAACCAACAGGAAATAGATTCCAAATATGTGTTGGTTCCGTTCGGTTATGCTCAGAAATTTTTCCAGATGGGCAATGAAGTCAGCGCCGTTGAAATTGGATTGAAAGCGGGTGTTTCGGAAGACAAAGCAAAAGAAGAAATCAGTCGGATTCTGGGCAGTAAATTTGTGGTTAAAACCCAGTTCGAGCAACACGAACTGTTTTATAAAGTAATGCAATCCGAAAAGTGGGCCATCTTTTTTATCCTCGCGCTTATCCTTATTATTGCCTCTTTTAATATTTTGGGCGCATTGACCATGCTGATTATTGACAAAAAAGCCGACATCGCCACACTGCAGAGCCTGGGCGCTAACCAGAAACTTATACGCACCATTTTTTTGTTCGAGGGCTGGATGATTTCCTTGATTGGTGCTGCATTAGGAGTGATATTGGGTCTGATTGTTTGTTGGATTCAAATCGAATTTGGCCTCCTGAAAATTCCGGGCAACGAAGGTTCATTCATTTTTGAAGCTTATCCGGTTCAGGTCCGGTTCAGCGACTTTCTTGCTATTTTCCTGCTCGTTTCGGGCATTGGCTTTTTAGCAGCCTGGTACCCCATTCGGTTTATCTCCGGAAAATATTTAAATGGTCCGGCGAAATAGTTTCCCGAAAAAACCTCTCAGAACAGTTACAAGCTTTTGATTTGAGATTGCCTTGCTTAGGTTGAAGTTAAAGACAATCCGGACCTTACCAAACTATAGTGGGTAAGTTTATACCGCATTCAATCGGAGATTTTTCGGGCATCCCGCCGTGGTTGTAGAGACCCCAAAAAAGTGAAATATTAACAGTATCTGCATGTTCTATGAAAAGGAATTGTTTCCCCGGATCGGTTGCAAAACATCTTTTTACAATCGTACAAGTCGAATTTGTATCTTACACGAAATGATTGGAACAAGGTGGATTAATCTTTTTCAACAAACTAAAAATAACAGCAATGAACTATCAGGATAAGACTAAGGAAGAACTCATAGCAGTGTTATTGAAACTCGAACAGGAAAATCTGGATTTAAAACTTTCCAGCGAAAAGAAAAGTATCCTGAATTCAACTTCCTCCCCCAATGAAGAAGATACGCATATAGATTTCAGTAAAATCAATGAAAACTTTGAGTTGATTTTCACAGTCAGCCCTGATGTGATAATTATTACGCGTTTAAGCGATGGCAAAGTGTTGGAAGTGAATGACATGTTTACTAAAATCATAGGTTATTCGCGTGAAGAAGCCTTGAATTCAACGAGCTTAAACTTGAAATTGTGGAACAATTCAAAAGACCGTAAAATTCTGATAAACTATTTATTAACCGATGGATTTTGTGAGAATCTGGAATTTGAATTCGTTCGAAAAGATGGTAGTTATCTTTTTGGGTTAATATCTTCTAAAGTATTTTCGATAAATAACGTTCAGTACATAATTAGTACAATACGAGACAATACCAAATTCAGGCAAACTGCAGAGACTTTACGCAAAAGTGAAATCGAAATTCAGAAAAACTATGCTGTTCTTAATTCGATTTTCGAAAGCTCACAAAACGTAATCATATTTTCACTCGATTCGAACTACTGCTATATCGCTTTTACAAATTCGCATAAGCAAACCATGAAGCAAATTTGGGGAGTTGATATCGAAATTGGTATGAATATGCTCGAACTAATTGGCAATCCCGATGACCGAAAAAAAGCCAAAACCAATTTCGACCGTGTTTTGAATGGTGAGCATCTCAGATTTGAAGAAGAATATGGTGACTCAAAATTACACCGCACTTATTACGAAAATATTTACAACCCAATAATTGATAGCAGTGAAGTTGTTATAGGCTTATCGGTTTTTGTTATCGATATTACTACACGAAAAGCGACTGAAGAGGAATTACGTATCAATGAAGAGCGTTATCGCTTGTTGGCTGAAAATGCCCGGGACGTTATCTGGACAATGAAACTTGACGGCACAATTACTTATATCAGCCCAGCCGTAGAGCAATTGCGTGGTTTTACGGTTGAGGAGGCAATGAATCAACCGATTGAGCAGATACTTACACCGGATTCTCAGGTTATTGTGGGAAGTTATTTATAGAGATTAAATTCTGCATTTGAGTCGGGCATACCTTTGGAAAGTTTCAAAGGTGAGAATGAGTATTATTGTAAAAATGGGTCTACTTTGTGGACCGAAGTTATGGTTTATCCCATAGCTGGAAGAGACCGGAATTCAACAACATTACTGGGGGTAACCCGTGATATAACTGAACGAAAACGGGCCGAAGAGGCGTTGAGGCATAGTGAAGAGAAATTTCGCGCACTCTATGCCAACATGATTGATGGATCAGCCCTGCATACTCTTGTTTTTAACGAACAGGGGATTCCAGTTGATTATTTAATCAATGAGGTCAATCCGGCATTCGAAACTTTACTTGGAATTTCCCGGGAATCAGTTATAAACAAAACCAGTAGGGAAGCCTATGGAGTTGATGTTCCACCTTACTTTGAAGTCTATTCGAAAGTAGCCTTAACAGGTAACCCAGAGGTTTTCGAAACATATTTTGCCCCACTCGACAAATATTTTTCCATTTCGGTTTACTGTCCTTACAAAAACAGTTTTGCCACTATATTCGAAAACATTACAGAGCGCAAGAAAGCTGAACAGAATTTGAAGATTGTACTTGCAAAATATCAGGTTTTGTTTGAAATTTTCCCCATCGGAATTACAGTGTCGGATGCGGCAGGCAAAATCATCGAGTCCAATCAGATTGCAGAAACCCTTCTTGGAATATCGCTTGAAGAGCAGGAAAAAAGAAAAATTGATGGTCTGGAATGGCGGATAATCAGGTCTGATGGCACAACAATGCCAGTATCAGAATATGCCAGTGTAAGAGCACTTGAAGAAGGGCGACCGTTAATTAATGTCGAGATGGGGATCGTAAAAGGGAAAAACCACGTTACATGGCTCAACGTTTCGGCCACTCCTATTCCTATTGAAGGATACGGAGTTGCAATTGTTTATGGTGATATAACCAAACGAAAGCAAGCGGAAAATGAAAATTTAAGAACTCAAAGATTGCTCGAAGATTCACAACGGATTGGAAAAGTCGGAGGGTGGGAAATCAATATGGATACCATGGAACTTAAATGGACCCAGGAGATGTATAATATACACGAAGTTGATTTAACCTTTAAGCCAAAAGTGGATCAGCGGGTCAATTTTTACACTCCTGAATCCTTACTAGTTATTGACAAAGCCTTCCAGGATGCTGTTGCTCAAGGCGGATCCTATGAAGTTAATTCGGAAATTATTACAGCAAAAGGTAATCATCGGATAGTGAAATCAATTGCTAAAGTCGATCTCGACAATCGAAGAGTCTTTGGACTTTTTCAGGACATTACCGATCAAAAACAAGTTGAAGCTGAACTCAAAATTAAAAATGAACAGCTGCGAGAGCTCAATGCCACAAAAGACAAGTTTTTCTCCATTATAGCTCACGACCTTAAAGCTCCTTTTAGCGGAATATTGGGCTTTAGCGAAATACTGAGAGACGAGGCACGGAACCTTGACATTGGTTTGATTGAGTCTTATGCCAATAATATTAATTCAACTGCGCATCAAACTTTCAAGTTACTGGAGAACCTTCTTGACTGGGCCAAAATGCAACAAAATGGATTTAGTTTTAAGCCCAGATCAATTTCATTCAACTACATTTTAAAAACTGAAATTGAAAGTTTGATATATATTGCTGAGCAGAAAAATATTACTTTGGTAAACACAACAGTTAAAGAAATAATTTTTGCTGCCGATGAGAAAATGCTGAGTTCAGTGCTCCGTAACCTAATTTCAAACGCCATAAAATTTACTCACAAAGGAGGTAAAGTCTCCATTGAAGCCGAAATTAAGGTTGATCAAATTGAAATTTCAATTTCGGATACTGGTATTGGAATGGATAAGGAAACCCTCCAAAAACTGTTTAAAATTGAAGACAGTTTTACTTCGCGCGGCACCGAAAATGAAAAAGGAACAGGCCTCGGCTTGCTCCTTTGTAAAGAATTTGTGGAAAAAAACGGCGGAAAAATATGGGTGGACAGCGAAAAAGGAAAAGGAAGCACATTTACATTTTCAATTCCACTAGTCCCTCAAATACAATGATTTAAACTGACATAACAATCTAAACCAAAACAGAAGACCGGAAGTGGGATTTATCATACTTTTCTTGGACCTCAAAACGGCTAACCATTTTACTTTTAATTACAGCAAAAAGCTGAAATCATCCTGAGAGCTTAACTCTACCGGAGTATTTCCTTTCCTGAAAATACGGGCAGTGCGGTTTCCGATGAGTTCCATTTTCTGATCCACAACACGCAACATTGTTCCTTCGCGCAAGCCAACTACATAAATATCCGGATTGATTTCCAGATATTCTTCGATGCGCTGCTCGCGGGTTTCACCGCCGTGTCCTTCAGGATTGGCATCCAGGTAATGCGGATTAATCTGGAAAGGCACCAGGCCAGTGGTGTCAAAACCTTTGGGATCGATAATGGGCATATCATTGGTAGTACGCAGAGTGGGGCAGGCTGCATTGGAGCCAGCGCTCCAACCTACATAGGGTGTTCCTCCCAATACTTTCTCCCGGATTACCTCCATCAGCTTATTGTCGTGCAGCATCCGAACCAGTTGCCACGTATTTCCACCGCCAACAACAATTACCTCGGCTTCGTTCACTGCTTTTACCGGATCGGTAAAATGATGAATACTTTTTACCTGATAACCCAATTCTGTAAAACGTTCAGCTACTTTTTGCTCATACAAATCGAACGAAAAAGTGACTGCGGCATACGGAATAAACAAAGCTGTCAGCGGTTTTTCGCCCAAAAAATTTTTGATTTCGTGTTTCGGATAATCGAGGTAAGCCTCACCAGGCATGGTAGAGTTGCTAATTAATAATAGTCTCATAGTTAGAATGAAATAAGTTTTAAGCCAATAGAAAATGGATACAATTCTGGTCCGCGACGATCTTCGAATAAAGGAACCAAATCATATGAAGCAAACAGGTTAATCCACCGATAACCTACACGGATTGTACCTGCTATTTTATAATCGTATATCGAATAGTCGCCGGGTGATTTTAGTTTCTCGCGTTTGCCGTTTTTCCGGTATTTAATTTTAGTGTGTGCTTCCAAAAGCTTGGCACCCGTGACTCCGGCAGAACAATACATTCGGTTGGCATGATGTTTTATCGGGATCTGAAATTCGAGCAAAAGCGGAACCTCAATGTAAAATGTTGAAAGTTTAGACTTCTGATTTGAATCGAAAAGCAAAGTTTTGGGAATTACGCGATGATTTTCGTCAAGCGTAATTGTGGTGCTATTTGCAAGGTGATAGCTTTGCAGACTCAGACCGATGCCAGTTACCAATCCGATAGTATTGCGCGTTTGCTGTAAACCCTTGGAATATTGCAGAATATTCAGGTTTAATACGTTAGACCGTAAGAGGTCATTTTCGAGAAAATTATTCTCCGAAGCAGGATACATGCTGTAATCGGAATTGCCGAAACCATTCATACCTAACTCTATTCCCGACCAGTGTCCCTCAAATTCTTCATTCCAGTAATTGTATCCTTCGTTCACCAAATCCTGAATATCGATCAGGCCTGAGAGCCTTCCTGCGCGGCTCTGAACAACAATGATTGAATCATTTTCCTGTGCATACAAGAAGTATGGTGAAACAATCAGGAGAATAAGAAATAGTTGTTTCATGGCTAAATGACTAATGTATCCAAATCGTCTCGGTTTCATCAATAGGTGATAACGGAGGTTATCGAATAGTATATGGCAAAAGTAATGAATCCAAACTAAAAAGGAGTTTATCTTTTACGATAAACTCCTTTCCGGTTTTCTGAACAATGTTTCTGTTTAATCTAAAAAGCTGATTCCAATTGTGAATGGTGTAAGTTCCGGACCCTTTCCAGTCTGAAATAATGGGGTCAGGCTGTAAGTGGCAAATAAACTCACGTCTTTAAATCCGATTCGTGTAGTAGCAGCATATTTAAACGAATTCATGTTAAATCCACCACGCTCTTTATCTTTGGTATCGCCATATTTTACTTTGGTGTGTGAGCCAATTTTTACTCCTCCAACAAGGCCGGCATTTATAAACAATCGGTCTTCCTTATTATTCACTGGTATCTGGAATTCAAGAAGCAATGGGACATTCAGGTATGAAACAGCAAGCTTTGTTTTTGAAAGATCTTCGTACTCCAAAAGCACCGGTTGAGTTCTGGCAAGTCCTTTTTCCAAAGTATAGGGATTTTCGAACCGATAGCTGTTAAAACTTAGCCCCATCCCCGAAACCAAACCGACATAGGATTTAGCCAAGCCAATATTCAATTCATAAAAGTTAAAATCAAATTCCATTGATTTGCCCTGATTGAGCGCCATAAATTCCAGTCCATTGTAGGCAGAATAATCGGGTTTGTCGAATCCGTTAAATCCGAATTCAATACCTTCCCAGTGACCATTAAACCGGTCTTTCCGGTCATTTTTGTGCTTGTCTTTTCCCCAGAGGATTTCTGTTCCGCCGTCGTGGTCGATTACTTTTACATCTTTTTTACCGATACGAACAATGGTAGTGTCCTCATCCGCTTTAGGCGTAGGTGCAATGGTGTCGGCCAGAAGAACTAATTCCGGCGAAGTGGTTGATGATTTTTTGTCGGCTGATATTTCCTGCGCATCAATATTCAGGCTAAATGCTGCGACTGCGATAAGTGATAAAATAATTGTTTTCATGGCTGTAATGTTAAAATTTGCCTGTATGACGGCGAGCTATTTTAAAATGTTACAGCCCTTTTAATATTTTTTCAGAGGAATAGAAAAAGCCATTAATTTGCTCTCAAACTCCACGCTTGAAATTTTACCATCCTTTACGCTATAGCCAATACGGTCACCCGAAAGTTCGGAGGCTAAACCTAATCCAACACGCGCAATTCGCTGTGCCGAGAGCAAACCCTCGCTACTCACTTTTTTAGCCCGACTTGCCAAAAACTCGTCAATGGTCATAATGTTATGGTGCTCATTAATTTTCAGCACATTCACCGAAGCTGGAACGGCCAGGCTGGCATCCAAAGGTTCCTGATCAAGTTGAGCCAATTTGGGAGAAATCTGCGCCAATGCGATCAATTCGCGTTCCACTGGTTTCGAATCAGCTGGCCGTGTTTCTTCCAGCCTTCCCTTCGTTTGTTCGCGAAGACTTTTCTTTTTTTCGGGTTTAATTGGTTGGGATGTTTTTACCTTTTCAGGACTTTCAGCCTCCTGAATATTTTTCTCTGATTCAGTTTTCTTAACTGCAGGCGTTGGTTTTGGACTTACTTCGGCAAGCTGTGAACCCATGTTTGGAACGGAAGGCTCCTCGTAATTTGTGATGAGTGAATTGATTCCCCAGATCAGCACAAGAACGGCTGCAGCACGTGAAACCCAATTCATAAGCACTACGGCACCCGACCTTTTGTATAGCTTTTGTTTATTCGGGTATTCAATATCGGTATCGGGCGTAAGTCGTGTTTTTGCAAACAACTTGTATTCCTTCTGTAATTCAGGATGGCTGTTTAGGTATGCTTCAAAAGATTTGCGGTCTTCGTCATCAAGATCACCTTCAAGGTATGCGATAGTTTTATTTTCAAGCGTTGCATTTGCTTCGGATGCACTTTTATAAAGCTCTGCTTTAGCCGAAAAAACGATTTGCTCTTCGGGCAAATGAACGTTTTCGAACAGTTGCAATTCTTCTTTCAGATCGGGATTTCTTTCCAGAAAGTCCAGAAACTGATCGATCATGTTTTCGTTCAGGTTACCTTCAAGGTAATCGAGAAAAAACGGTTCGTAATTATCTCTGGTTATAATCATACGACAAGATCCATTTTACCAATGTAATTTTTCAGAAAAACCCGGGCGCGGTATATGTAAACCTTAACCTGAGCCTCGCTCAATGAGGTTACCTCACCAATTTCATGGTATGAATAACCTTCGTAATCACGTAGCAAAATAACCGTCCGCTGAATATCGGGCAATTGTTTCACTGCTTCATTTAAAACTTCTGAAAGATCAGAATATTGCTCATCGTGTGTTTCTTCCGGAATACGATAATCTTCCAGGTAAGTCTGGCGTTTATCTTTCCGAAGAACATCGATCATGGTGTGGTAAGCCGTTGTAAATAAATAAGATTTGACCTTTTCAAAATTTACATTCTCAGCATTACGCCACAACTTCTCGTAGCTATCCTGAACGATGTCGCGTGCCCGCTCTTCGTCTTTAATGTTTTTCAGGATAAAGCGGAAAACATTGTCTGAATACAGATCAACCGATTGGTTGTATTCTTTTACGTTCATGCTGATTTGCTTACTTTTTACAAGGTAAGACGATCAACATTTCATTTTGTTACAACTGTCGATAAATTTTGCTGAATTGGTAATTTGGTTTTTTCAATGGCTTCAAGCAAAGCCTTGTCGATATTCTTGATAATGGGATAAAAACCTTCTTCACCGATAATGTTTCGGGCAATGTAGGCTTTTATCTGGCTATCAATTATTTTAGATGAAGTCTTCAGATCGGTCGGATTCGACTTAACTCCCTTTTTATCAGCAAAAGTAACGAACAGGTTTAAAACATTACTCTGCTTAAAGTAAGATTCAAACTCATCTGTAGTCTTCAGTTTTGAAAGTTCTTTTCGTTTCGAATCGGCATAATCCAAGGCAAACTGGTAAACCAGACCTTTTTGGGTAACTTTTGAATAATACTCGGAATAGCCCAGCGTATCGGCCGGAACAAAGAAATCGGGCATTACACCGCCGCCACCGTGCACAATTCGTCCTGAAAGGGTTTTATATTTTACCGTATCCGAATATTTAATGCTGTCAGCTTTCTGGAATTCACCATGAATAGCCCGATCCATAATGTCTTTGTAGTACTCGTCATTTCCTTTGTCGTAAGGCTTTTGTATACATCGTCCACTTGGTGTATAATAGCGGGCAACAGTTAAACGCACAGCACTGCCATCGTTAAATGGAATTTGTTCCTGAACCAAACCTTTCCCAAAGGAACGGCGGCCAACAATCCAGCCACGGTCGTTATCCTGAATGGCTCCGGCAAAAATTTCGCTGGCGGAAGCTGAAAAATCATCGATCAGAACCACTACTCCTTTACCACGGTAAGTACCTCGACTATCAGCCTGATAGGTTTTTCTGGCCTGTGAATTTCCTTCGGTATACACAATCAATTCGCCTTTATCAAGGAACTCATTCACCATCCGGATAACAGCATTCAAATATCCACCGGGATTTCCGCGCAAATCAACAATCACATTTTTCATGCCCTGCTGATCAATCTTTTTCATGCCCTCCATAAATTCCTGATAAGTCTGTTCGCCAAAACGGCTTACTTTGATGTATCCGGTAGTGGGATCGATCATGTAACTCACATCAACGCTATAAATCGGAATATCACCGCGGGTAATTTCAAAATCAAAGAGTTCTTTAAAACCTTTGCGCTTAATTCCGACGTTTACTTTGGTTCCCTTTTCCCCTCTAAGCTTCGAAAGTACTTTTTCGTTTTTCAGGCCTTTACCTGCAAGCAAGGTGTCGTTTACTGTTACAATACGGTCGCCCGGCAAAATACCAAGTTTCGACGATGGTCCGCCAGAAATAACATCGACCACCATAACCGTGTCGTTCTGTATGGAGAACTGCACCCCGATGCCTCCAAAATTTCCGCGCATTTCTTCTTCCACTCCAACCATTTCTTTAGCAGGAATGTAGGCGGTATGCGGATCGAGATTTTTGAGTAACTGAGGGATAGTTTTTTCAACCAATGAGTCGGTCGAAATTGAATCGACATAAGCACTTTGAATCAATTCTATAATCGCTTCAAGCTTACTCGAATTTGATGTCATCGGCGCAGAGTTTCCCGAATTACGAGTCAACCTGTTACCGATAAAAATGCCGGCAACCAAAGTAATGGCCAAAACAACCGGGATATAAACTGAGAATTTCGTATTTTTCATTTTGTGTATAATTTCTAATTAAGCCTCCAGTTCAACCTGAAGTACTTCAATATGTGCCTTTCTTAACAAATCTATTCCGTCTGTCTTGTGGTAATTATCGTAAAAAACTACCCTTTTAATACCCGCCTGAATAATCAGTTTAGAACATTCCATGCAAGGAGAAGAGGTAACATATAAGGTTGCGCCTTCACTACTATTATTCGATTTTGCAACTTTAGTAATAGCATTTGCTTCGGCATGTAAAACGTATGGAAAGGTGGTGTTGTTTTCGTCTTCACAATTATTTTCGAATCCGGAGGGTGTTCCATTGTACCCGTCGGAAATAATCATTTTATCCTTTACCAGCAATGCGCCAACCTGGCGCCGTTTGCAGTATGAATTCTGCGCCCAGACAGAGGCCATTTTCAAATACCGCTGGTCTAATAAAAACTGTTTGTCCTGATTGGCTTTATTTTCCATGGCTATTCTAATGTTTAATTATTTACAGACTGATTGCCAATTCTGTAATCGCGCAAAAGTAATGATTGATGTGTATATCTGACTTGCTCCCCATTACAAAAAACGTCCGTCAAAATTTTGACGGACGTTTTTCTATAGTGAAATTTCATTGAACTAGTGTTTCAGATATTTACCTACCACGCCCAAAAGATCTTTTGATTTGATTGGTTTTGCAAGGTAATCATCACAGCCTGAATCCAGTGCTTTTTCACGATCATCAGACATTGCAAATGCCGTTTGAGCAATTATCGGCAGTTCCGGATATTTCTTTTTTAAAATCTGAGTAGCTTCATAACCATTCATTTCAGGCATTTGGAGATCCATCAAAACCAAATCAATAGCATTGACATCATTGCATAAATCAACAGCTTCAATTCCGTTTTTTGCCCAAAATATAGTAGCGTTTAATTTGCTGAGCACAGCCTTCAAATAAAGAAAGTTAGACTCAACATCTTCAGCGATAAGAATGTTCGGAAAATTATTTTCGCTCATTTCTTAAAAGATTGATGTTAAATAAAAATCAATCAAATATATTGAAACATTCTCTTAATAACTATTCTTAATTCAAAAAATTCAAAATTCCGGTAAATTCATCATATTCATATTAAGCTGAGTTGTAAACAAAAAAAAGACTTGTTTGTCTTAATAGAAAGAAGGAAGTTCAAAAAAACCTGAAAATTCAACCCATGAAAAGAATTTATCTGACTTCTGCAGTATTTTTAATGACTTCACTCATTTTTAGCATCCATGTTCAGGCAATTGACATATTCTTAAAAATTGAATTTGGACAGCTTACTCCTCAGGGGAATTGCGAATCAGGCAACGGTATATGCAAAGTTTTTTTGACAACTACAAATACAACAAAATCCTCTGCTGGAGCCGATTTTGAAATAATTAATGGTGAGGCCAAGCTAAAAGACGGAAAATTATATGTGTTCATCTCTAAAGAAATAAATGAGCGCGGAAAGGGAGCCCGTGGAATATATTCCGCAACAATCAAAGAAAATGTGATAATTGAAGAGGCCTTATCAAAACAACTTGGAGTTGAAAAGCTAAGCATTACTCCGGGGAATTATGAGTGTAACCAAAAGACTTTTGTATTCAATGTAAAAGGCCCCAAAGACGTTTCTACCGGACAGTCAAGCGGGAAAAGACAACACTAAAAATAAACTGTATAACCTTTAAATCAAAACAACTATGAAAAAACAAATTTTAATTGCATTTGCTTTAGTTCTTACATTAGGCTTTGCAGGTCAGTCGTTTGCACAGATTGGTGCTGAAACAATTCAAAAAACAAAAACGAAGAGTAATCAATCCAATGATCGGATTTCTGGAGTTGATAAAGAGTTGCGTGTTGTTAAAATCAGAGGTACATCAACCGGATGTGAAATAGTTTTTAACCAGGCTATAGTTAGTCCGAGAGATGCTGCCAGTGGTTTGCCAACCGGGAAAAGAATGCACAAGCCATATGTCATTACCAAAGAATACGACAAAAGTTCACCTGTATTAGCAAAAGGTGGATCGGGCGGAGGTTCAGGAAAAGTTTCGATGAGTGATTTAAGCGTAACATTAACTTCGAAAGGCAAAACACAAAAACTGGCGGTCACAAATGGCGAATTTTTAATGCCTGAAGACTGTGACGACGATGATTGTGATATGGTAATTTCCTGGAGTTGGGGTGCATCAAATTCCGGAAGTCCTAGCCGCTGCGAAGTTCCGCTAAAACTTACTGTTGTAAACGGTGCTTGCATGGCCATTAAACAAAAAGGCACTGGTGCCGCACACAATTAGAGGTATGAAACATCTGCCAATTCTGTTCCTGATTACATTTCTCACAATAGTTTTCGAAACGGTTTCGGCCAGCTCGCCCTTCGAAAACGGGGTGCAGTCAGAGGATTCAACCGAAACGGAAAGTGGTGAAAAGAAAGTTCAATTTCACTTTCGGCCAAGCCTTGGCCTGACATTTACCGACTCGAATGCCGATGGTGAAAGAACTACCAATCTCCAATGGCTTGGAACGGTAAACTCTGATTTTGACTATATTGGAAAGAAATTTGACTTCAGTTCGACCCTATTTATGCAATATGGCGAAAGTAAAATTACAGGACAGAACTCCGAAAAATTGCAGGATGCTTTTATCCTATCAATTACACCATCAATACCGCTGATAAAAGTGCCGGTTATCAGGCTCTTCCTTGAAACTACAGCAGAAACCAGTCTCGGTAAAGGAACAATTGATGAACAGCCGACAAGCTTTCTTGATCCACTGTTCCTTTACCAGACTCTTTTTCTTGGGCAAAAGCATTATTCCTATCAGAGCAAGGATAACACAACCTGGGAGCTCACTTACGGACTTGGTTATGCGTTTCAGCAAACTTTGAATAAAAATTTTGAAATTCAGCAAGACCTAAGCGGAAATAAGGCCGATTTTGAGTCGGGATTCAGCGGAATTATTGAATTTAATGTTAATTCTCAGATCAGCGAATCGTTAAGCTTTGTTCTGAATGCAAAGGCAGTGGCTTTGTCGAGAGAAAACTTTTTTCAGGATTTTGATGCCAGCCGACGTTCCGTCTTAGTACGCTCGGGTCTATTCTACAAAAAAGTCGGAGTAGAATACAATTACCATCAGGTTCACGACCTTAATTTATCTGAAAAAGATCTGGTTGATCAGTCCATCATGTTCACAGTTAGTTTTTAATGATTAACTTGAATCAGCAGCCGGTTACTAACAGTTATTCAACATGAGCATTAATTCTGCAAACGCAAAAACCATAGAGCAGGAACTGGAATGGTTTCAAAGGTTGATCATGCTAAGGGGCCAAATAACTTTCGAACAATCGGTTTCCGAAGAAGAGTTATGGCACATGGAATTGCCCGACATCGAAAATCAGGATTCGCCCTATGCCAATCTGATCAGGAAACATTCCATGACTCTGGAAGAGCGGTTGGTATTAATTCTGGCCTTAATTCCGCATGTGAAACCCTCGCTGCTGGATTTGCTGCACATGAAAAATGTACTTTACGATATGCCTTTTACTGAATTTGGCGGAATCAGGAACGACAAACACAAAGGATATCTGCCAACGGGTGAAACAGCCATATTTTTGCTCGCCGGAACAAATCTTGAAAAACGGTTTGAATTGCTTCATCTATTTGGCAAAGACCATTTTTTTCAGCAGGAAGGAATTCTGTTGCTCGAGCGTTCTAATGTGGGTGACCCCCTGCTTTACGGGCTTTTAACCATATCTCAGGAATATCTTTCCTTATTTACTACCGGAAAGTATTATAAACCCGATTTCAGTCCGGGTTTTCCGGCTAAAAGAATCTATACCAATCAGGAGTGGGATGATTTGGTCGTGCCGGAACATATACTTCAGGGGCTTGAAGAAATTAAGGATTACATATTGCATGGAAAAAGACTTAAAAACGATTACCAGTTTGGACGCAAAATAAAACCCGGATTTAAAGTATTGTTTACCGGCCCACCGGGAACAGGCAAGACACTTACAGCCAATTTGCTTGGGAAATACTGCCAGATGGATGTATATCGTGTCGATTTATCGATGGTCGTTTCGAAATACATTGGCGAAACTGAAAAAAATCTCTCCCGTGTTTTTGATATGGCCGAGAATAAAAATTGGATTCTGTTTTTTGATGAGGCCGATGCTTTATTTGGTAAAAGAAGTAACACCTCAGACTCACACGATCGATATGCCAACCAGGAAGTATCGTTTTTACTTCAGCGTATGGAAGATTTCGATGGACTTGTCATACTTTGCTCCAACTTTAAGAAGAATATTGATGAAGCTTTTTTCAGGAGATTCCAATTGTTGATCGATTTCGAGATTCCGGATACACAGCATCGGTTAATTCTTTGGGAGAAGTCGATAACTAACGAATTTGCATACGATAAGGATATTAACTTGGAATACCTGGCGGAACAATATGAATTAAGTGCCGCTTCAATCATTAATGTTCTCCAATACTGCATGATAAAATGCCTTGGAAGAAATGACCACCTCATTCGTTTAAGAGATATTCAGGCTGGTCTTAAAATGGAAAAAATTAAAGAGGGAAAAAGTATCATCTAATCTTCCCCGAAACAACTTCGCAAATTCTATCTTAAATTCTGATTTATAGATAATTACACCTTAAAATAAACAGGTTTAAGTGGTCATAAAAATGACACTTTCGTGCTATTGCATCACGGTATTTTTAATGTGAACTTTATTGTCAGCAGAAAAACAATCTACCAATCGATGCTTTAGAAGCAAATCTTTCTTTAATGATCACTGATTTTAAGGATTGAGATCGGATTAGATTCAATTTTTGCCTCTCGATTTTTATAAACCCGATATACCTAACAAGAGAATTCCCGTCTCATTTTCGATTAAATAATTTATAATCAGACGACTATGAAAACACCTTCCATTTATACAGCCTTCTGAAAATTACATGATTTTATATGATAGACATTGCCTTAAGCTATATACGCGATATTTTGAATGAACATTTCAAAAATGAATTTTCAATTTCAGAGAATAAAGTGATGCTCTCGAATCTTGTAAAGCCAGATGGATCAAGTGCACAAAATGTCGAGGGAAAAATTGTTCTTTTCCTGATAAGCCTGGACGAAGAATCAACCTTAAAAAATAATTCCAACCGGTATTCAAATCATGGCGATGGCTTATTTGGGCACAAAAGTCCAACCCTGCACCTGAATATGAATTTATTCTTCTGCGCCAACTTTGATAGCAACGTCTATGCTGAAGGCCTCAGTTATCTTTCCTCCCTGGTTCGGTTTTTCCAAATCAACAGAAAAATAACTATTGACTCTCTGGGGAATACAAAGAGTTTAAGTTTCGAACTGTGCCGGCTTGATTATGCACAGCTGAGCCACCTTTGGTCTGCCATCGGAAGCAAACTTATGCCTGCGGTACTTTATAAAGTCGGACTGCTTGCATTTGATGATGTGCCTCTTGAAAGAATAATTCCAGCAATAAAAGAACTCGATAACCAAACCTAATTTGTGTCAATGAAACAGACTTACAGTCATATTTTAACCTTCTGGTTTAAGCACCGCTACTTTAGCGATGAGCTGTTTAAGTCGGTTGATATTTCGTTGGCTGAAAGTTCACAAAAAACAATCAATGATCTTGGCATAATCATCAAACCTTTTCCCGGAGGATTTAATCTGCTGGCAGCAAATCCAGAATTACTGAATTCGCTCGATGATTCCAGTCCACTACAACTCTATATTTACTGCCAAGATCCTTTATACATTAACTACACCGAATTGCCTTCATACAGTTTAAGAGATACAATCTTGTATTTCAACAATTTGTCGGCTGGTTCAAATCCCAATGAAAGCTTCACACTCCATCAGTCGAAATTTCTTTCTAAAGATGATGTTATTCAACTAAGTAGCGGGCAAATTAATATTCCGGATTACAATCCCCAAAATAAATATCATTTCACAGATGCCTCCGGAAAAGAAATTTCTTCGGTATATGTTGTTCAAACACCAGGCAACACCGGATCCTTTTTTATTTCAGGAATAGAACAAAGTCTGGTTCGTGCTTTTTCTGCTAACGATGAAATTCTGAAGGCTTATTATCATCCAAAAGCGCTATGGAAGAAACCTTTAGCCGTGCTTGAGCTGTTTGCCGGTAAGCTTTCTGAACAGAACAAAACGAACGGAAAAGTTGACTACAGAATTTGCTTCGACAACAGAAAAACTACCTGGAAATATTTTATGGTCAGCCCTGTGTATCAGAAATTCAACAATCTAAGCATTATCAACAAGGCCAAAGAGCAGGTTTTTCTTCCTCCTCAAAAGCAGCTTGTACATCAAAATACCAGTGCACTGGTTTTCGAATCAAAGATTAAAATACCACTGGCTGAATTTTCGGACGAGAACTTTCAGTTGGTTGACAATTTTGATCCGACGAACAGATCGGGAAAAATTATTCTGAAAAGTCTGGCAAAAGCCTCTTCTGAACAACTGTTTTCAGATCAGTCGAAACCGGTGGAGAATGTTTACTCACATATTTATATATAAACAATTAACTTAAAAGATTATGGCACAAAGGTTAATGACACCAGGCGTTTACATAGAAGAAGTGAACGCTTTTCCAGGCTCGGTCGTTGAAGTTGCGACAGCCATTCCCGCTTTTATCGGTTACACCGAAGAAGCTTCCAGAAATGGAAAATCTTTAATAAACAAACCGACAAGAATTACATCGTTTGCAGAGTACAGAGTACTTTTCGGAGGAGCTTTTCAACCTAAATTTTCCTTTGATGATGTTGTACCCGGAACCGCTGTAAAGCACGAAATCACTATTAATGGCCAATCGAAAGCCATTAACTACTTAACCGACCATGATTCGTATATGTATCGTGGGATACAACTCTTTTTCAACAATGGTGGAGGAACCTGTTACATCGTATCTGTTGGCACTTACGGAGGAAAAGACAAGGTTGTTGAAGTGTTAAAAGATGAACTTGAAGCAGGGTTGGAAACCTTACTAAAGGAACAGGAACCAACAATGGTCGTTATTCCGGATGTGGTCAAGCTTGGTGATGACAGTTACGATGTATACAAAAAGGTACTTGCACATTGCGCAAAAATGCAAAGCCGCGTTGCAATTCTCGACCTTCATGATGGTTATAGCCCTCGCATTTCAAGTGATAATGTAGATATTATTACAAAATTCAGGGAGAAAATCGGAACTGAATATCTCAACTATGCTGCAGCATATTATCCATGGTTAAACACAAATATTGTTCAGAAAGGTGAAGTTACTTTCGAGAATCTCAATACCGCCCTTGATGCACTATTTCCCGAAACAGAAGTAGCTGCACTTGGGTTGGTTGCAAAATTCCCCAAAGGACAGGCTGATTTTATTACTGGACTTGTAGCGGATAAATCGCCCGAATTGGAAAAAGCTTTAATTGCAGATAACTCTGCAGTTTTAGAAAAACCAACAGAACTGCCAGCTCTTAAAGTGCCGGTAGAACCAAAGCAACCTACTGACCCTGGTGCAACAGCAACACCTGAAGAAAAAACCATATTCAAAAATGATCAGGCAAAGTATGCCATTGATAAAAAGGCATACGATGTTGAAAAGAAGGCATACGATACTAAAAAACCTGATTATGATACAAAGAAGAAAGAATACGATGCGCAAAAAAAGATATTTGATACTAAAAAAGCTGAATTAGTTGCTAATCTGGCTGCTCTTGTAGGTGACGACCGACAGAAAGAAACAAAAAAATTATACACCGATTTTGTCAGCAACAAAAAGCGCAATTTTCATCAGGGCCTAATTGCAACAAGCCCCACGTATGCCAACCTGTTAGACGAAGTCCGGGCCGTTATGAATCTTTTGCCACCTTCTTCTGCTATGGCCGGTATTTATACCATGGTTGACAACAGCAGAGGAGTTTGGAAATCACCCGCCAACATCAGCCTGAACAGCGTAATCATGCCATCTACAAACATTACCCACGACGAGCAGGAAAACTTGAATGTGGATGCTACTTCCGGAAAATCAATCAATGCCATACGAACCTTCCCCGGAATCGGAACTTTAGTTTGGGGAGGCCGGACACTCGATGGAAACAGTCTCGATTGGAAATACATCAACGTTAGGCGTACCATGATCATGTTGGAACAGTCGATTAAAATGGCTTTGCGCTCTTATGTTTTTGAACCCAATGATGCAAATACCTGGGTTTCAGTAAAAAGTATGATCGTGAATTACCTTACTGAAAAATGGAAGCAAGGTGCATTGGCCGGTGCCTCTCCCGATGATGCCTTCGAAGTTCAGGTAGGACTCGGCCTAACCATGACCGGTCTGGATATACTGGAAGGTAAAATGCTTGTATCGGTAAAACTTGCAATTGTCAGACCAGCCGAGTTTATCGTCGTAACGTTTGAACAACAAATGCAAAAATCATAATTAAACAAATTTTCATCAATCATTAAAAACATAACATCATGGCAGGAGAAGCACAAGACAAGAACTGGCCACTACCAAAGTTTTATTTTATGGTCGACTGGGGCAGTACAACGAATATCCCATTTCAGGAAGTTAGTGGCTTAAACATTGAAGCACAGCCGCTTTTATACAGGCATGGCAACAGTCCGGTATTTTCTGAAATCAATATGCCGGGAATAGTAAAGAACAGTAATGTAACCATGAAAAAAGGAGTATTTGCCAATGACAATACATTCTGGGATTGGTACAAAAAGATTAAAATGAATACCATCGAACGTCAGAATGTGGTCATTAAACTTTTGGATGAAGCAGGGAAGCCAACCATGACCTGGACCCTGAATAATGCCTGGCCAACCAAAATCAGTTCAACCGATATGAAGTCGAACGCGAATGAGGTGGCCGTTGAAAGCATCGAGATCATGCACGAAGGTTTAACCATAGCTAACGGATAAGAATTATGGGAAATGATAGTTTTTTCAAGCCCAATTATACTCCCCCAACTGCTTTCTATTTTTCGGTAAAATTTAATGGTTTCGATCAAATGGATAGCAGTTTTCAGGAGGTTTCGGGTTTGAAAGTAACTATAGGAACCATTGAAAAAAAGGAAGGTGGTGACAATAACTTTGTTCACCACCTTCCTACTCCGCCAAAATTCGAAAACCTGGTACTAAAACGGTGCTTGTTGTATAACTCGAAGTTAGACCGTTGGTGCCGTGATGCCATTGAAGATTTTAAGTTCGATCCGAAAGACATCAAACTGGCTTTGCTGGGCGCGAATGGTGGAATACTGGCTTCGTGGACCATTGTTAAAGCATTCCCCATTTCATGGGAATTATCGACGCTCAATAGCACCAGCAATCAACTGGCCATTGAATCATTGACCTTAAAATACAGACTTTTTAGAAAAGATTAACCAATGACACTGATCGTAAAGGAATTGATCGTTAGGGGAATTGTATCGACAGATTCCTCGCAAATCAATGATTCTGCATTGGGCAAGGAAGAACTGCTTCAATATCTTGAACAGATTAGAAAGGATATTGAACGCGACTGTGTTGAAAAGGTATTGCAAAAACTGGAAACTAAAACAATCAGGTGAACGGCTTATGGGCGAACTGACCAAAATGAAAATTGTTGCATTCAAAGATCCTGATTTTTCGAGCAAATTGGGAGAATACGATGTGCTTGTGAATCCTGAAAATTACAAACAGAAAAATGAGCAACAGTATTCAACCACCGACACAACCAATGGATCGAGTGCCCAAACCGCAAAATACAAAGGCGGAGGATCGGGCTTGTTCGAGATCGTATTGTTTTTTGATGGAACAGGCGTAATCACAAAAGACAAAGTTGCCGATCAGATAAAGAAGGTAAAAGACCTGATTTATAAATACAATGGCGACATACACGAACCAAATTACCTGCGTGTGTACTGGGGCACCCAATCTTTGTTTCAGGGTCGGCTCAAATCGTGGAATGTGAACTACACCATGCTCGACATGGATGGATCTCCATTGCGGGCAGAAGCAACAGCAATATTAATTGCGTCGGTAAGCGCCAAAAAAAAGGCTCTGGAAGAAAAGAAAAATTCTTCGGATCTGACCCACGTGCGAATAGTGCTGGATGGAGACAACCTTCCATTGATGTGCTACCGAATTTATGGCGACAGCAGCTATTACATTAAAGTAGCACAGCACAACAACATAACCAATTTCAGGGCAATTAAGCCAGGCGATGTAATCACTTTTCCACCCGTAATTTAAACCACATGCCAGAAGTATTGCAGCAATCCGACGGAGTAATAAGCTTTGATATACTCATCAACGGCTCAAAAATTAAAGATGTGGTGGAAGTCGTTGAAATTTCCATTCAATCGGAAGTGAATAAGATTACATCGGCTACCATTCTGATTGAAGACGGTGGATTTATGGGGTCAGTAAACGACACTTTCTCGAATAGTGAAGGAGAAGATTTTATTCCGGGTAATGAAATAGAAATCTCTTTAGGATACGATAACAACAGAAAAACAGCCTTCAAAGGCATTATTCTCTCCCAGGGACTAATGTATAAAAATGGCAAATCACAACTTTTAATCACCTGCAAAGACAAAGCCGTTAAAATGACTAAAGGTCGGTTCAATGCCATTTTTCAAAAGAAAAAAGACTCTGACGCCATACAAACCTTAGTCGGAAAATATTCCGGCCTTAGTTCCTCCATTGACGCTACTTCCATTGAATTTCCAACTTTAATGCAATACAACTGCAGCGATTGGGACTTTGTGGTTATTCGGGCTGAACTCAATAATATGTCAGTCGTTACTGATCAGAATAAGGTGATCGTTAAAAAAAACGACTACAGTGCAGATCCTGATTTTGAAATTAATGCCAGCCAATACGTTATTGATATTGATCTGAATCTCGATAGTGAAAATATTGCCGGAAGTTTTAAACTGACTGCCTGGGACGATAAAGATCAATCGGGAGTTGTGAGTTCGGTAAGTCTAAGCGATAGCCTGGGTCAGGGAAACATTACGGCAAAAAAGTTGTCCGAAGTATTAGACAATGGAGATTCCAACTATTATTCGTCTGCCCTCCTCTCGACCGAAGAATTAAAAGCTTGGGGAGAATCGATTGCAAACAAGAGCGTACTAAGCAAAATTCAGGGCAAGATAAGTGTCCCGGGATTTACAGGAATTATAGCCGGCGATACGATAAATCTCGCAGGGTTCAGTACCCGCTTTAACGGGAAGGCCTACATTTCAAAAGTTATACATACCATTCGCGACGGAGGATGGATTACATCCTTGTACGTGGGGAAACCTTCGCATTGGCATTCAGCTCTGCCCGACATTTCAGAAAGTCCGGCTTCGGGCCTAATCCCTTCAGCCAATGGCGTTCAAATAGCAGTAGTAAAAAAGATTCATGAAGATCCGGATGGCAAATATCGTGTTTTGGTGAGTCTTCCTGTTTTCACCGGAACCGGGCAAGATGATGGAATATGGGCAAGATTAGCCTTTCCTTATGCATCGGCTGATGCTGGTTTCTTTTTCTTTCCTGAAGTGAATGACGAGGTATTACTGACATTCATCAACAACGATCCACGAAATCCGGTGATTACAGGATCGCTGTACAACACAAAAAATAAACCGAAGGAGACGCCAGATGAAAAGAATCAATTCAAATCTATTTATACCAAATCGGGCATAAAAATCAGGTTCGACGATGAGGATAAAATCATGGTTATAGAAACTCCCGGTGGAAATTCATTTACCATGGACGATAAGGATAAGAAGATAAACATCAAAGATATCTCAGGCAATTCGGTACTGATGGATGATTCGGGAATAACACTGGAAAGCGCAAAAGACATTAAGTTAAAAGCCAAGGGCAATGTAGATATTTCGGCAACAGGTGGCATAAACCTGAAAGCAACTTCGGATCTTAAAGGTGAAGGAACAAATATCCAGCTTAGTGCAAATGCTGGTTTTACAGCCAAAGGAAACGCCTCTGCCGAAATTTCGGCTTCCGGGCAAACAACAGTAAAAGGTGCAATGGTAATGATTAACTAAAACATACAACTATGGGATTAGCAGCCAGACTTACAGATATGCACACCTGCCCGATGCAGACACCGGGATTACCACCCATTCCACATGTTGGAGGACCAATTGTTGGGCCCGGAGTTGCAACGGTTTTAATAGGTAAAATGCCCGCTGCCGTGGTTGGCGATAATCTGGTTTGTGTTGGCCCTCCAGATTCAATAGTTAAAGGTTCGGCAACAGTAATGATCGGCGGAAAACCTGCCGCCCGAATGGGTGACACTACCGCACATGGCGGCAGTATTATTTTGGGCTGCCCAACCGTAATGATAGGAGGATAAGGATATGAATGAAAAAAACAATTCATTCCTGGGAAGAGGTTGGGCATTCCCTCCCGGGTTTCAATACGAAATGGGCACCGTTGAAACAGTTGAAGATGAAGAAGACATCAAGCAAAGTCTGGGAATCATTTTAGGTACGATTCCCGGCGAACGGGTTATGTTCCCGACACTTGGGTGTGGCATCCGAAAATTTGTATTCGAATCAAATGACCCAACACAAATCAGTATGCTGAAAGATGCCATTTACGACTCGATACTTTACCACGAGCCAAGAATTAAACTCGAAACAATTGATATTAAAGACGATACTCAGATTTATGGATTGCTTCACATCTATATTTTTTACACAGTGATAATTACAAACACGCGAAGTAATATGGTATTCCCATTCTATTTCAAAGAGGGCACAAATCTTTAGTATTCAACATTTATTTTGACCAAATGAAACGATCATACCATGGTGAAGTTTTTAAAGGTAGTGACATAAAAGGATATGTAAATATTGCGGAAACAGCCAATTTATTTGGTATGGAGTTCCACAAGTACGCACTTAATATTCAATAAATTAATAACAATATTTACTTGTGAATAAAGGATCTAGTCAGGAAACAAGGAAAAATATAGCGCTCCGGGAAGATTATATTCCAATAGACGAAAGATCTATGTTGGATCTGGTGAAATTTACGCTCGATTTTTCAGAGGATATAAATTTTTATGGCCTCCAGAATACCAGGATTGATAACTGGAAATCTTTCTTACTCAACGATCCGGCCTTCATTCTCGCGGTAATAGCTACAACCAATATTAAGGAACTTCAACTAAATCCCGATGAGCAACCCGATAGCCTGAACTCTTCTGATCAGCATGAAATTATTAAAAGTAGAACTTTAGAAATAATCGATGTGGTCACCAATTGGTACGAGTTATTAAAACGGTCGAACTACAATGGAATCCTGTCTTCCGAAATTGAAAAACTAAAAACTTATTCGGAAAAGGTAAGTCTTTCATTGGCCAGTAATTTTCAGCAACCGGAATTTTTAAGGGAAGCTTACGATAACATTTTAGGAACTATTGTTTTTATCAGGGAAAAGGCATCTAAAAATTTTGAATCCGAAGTATTAAGCAGTTCGAGTCACTCTCCGCACATTGGCTTGTTGCTTTCGTTTTTCCGATTGTTCAAAAATGTACAAAACGACCTTAATACCCTGACCAAAAAGCATCTGGATTATTACTACCTGAAAATACTTCAGCAGCAGAAAAGAAAGCTGGACCCCGGGTCTGCTCTTATTGGAATGCAGTTGCAGCGCGGAACCGAGGAATTTGTTATCAACGAGGGAGAAAAATGCGAATTCATTTTCGAAGGCAATCAGAAATATGCTTTTACAACCAGTTCGTCAACGCATATAAACAAAGCTGAAATTTCAGACATAATTACACTTTACAAAAGCGACAACTATCCTTTCAGCTACGAGTTTGACGATGATAATTTTTCGTTTAACGTTTTGTATGAAGCAGACATTCGAAAAGACGGCATAACCACCGAAATTACTGACTTGTCTGATTACCACAACTTCCCGGCAACACTTGGTGAGGAAATCCGCAACGATTCGGATGAAAATAAAATCAGGCTAAGCAATGTGGGCATTCTGGTTAGCTCTCCGGCCTTGATTCTTGAGAACGGAAAACAGGAAATTGATTTGACATTTAAGATCTCGCCGGCATCGTACAAGATGACCATGAAAATGTTCAAGCAACTGATTAATCAGGAGATTACCGAAGAGGTCGAGAAATCGAAAAGCGGGAAAAATTCGCTGGACGCCGAAAGAATTAAAAAACGAGTTATTACCCGGTTTTTCAACGAGGCTTTCGTAGTTTTTATAACCGACCAGACCGGATGGAAAAGAATTGAAACCATCAGAACAAAAATAAATGATACTGAAACCACTCTAACTTTCAGTATTAAATTGAATTCAAGCCTCGACCGGCTCATTCCCTTAGATCGTAAAATTCATGTAGCAGAATTCGATTCGGAATGGCCCTGCATTAAATTGCTGCTCAACAACGAAACGCAGTATCATCCCTATCAGATGCTCCGGAACATGGTCATCGACTATGTTTTTATAAAAGCTCAGGTATCTGAAGTCAGCAACTTGTTGTTGGCGAATTCGGCCGGAAATCTCGATCATTCTATTCCATTTATGCCCTTTGGTCCAATTCCTACCGTCGGAAGTTATTTGCAAATCCAAAATCCGTTAATCCTTCAGAACAATCTATACAGTCTCGAATTCTTTATCAACTGGGGTGGACTGCCGCAGACAATTAACGGGTTTAATGACTATTACAAAGCGTATCCAAATGAAATTGGAAACAATTCATTCAAAGCCCTCATCTCCCAAAACAGGAACTTGGTCAGAAATTCAGGAAAACAAGAACAACCGGAATTCGATCTTTTTGAGATGGAAAATGATTACCTGAAAAATGAAAAAACAATTTCGGTGATGCTTGATGATCTTGATTTTAAAAATCGGATCGATTTGTCGAAAAAGAATCTGGGTGAAACGGCCAATTCCATTTTTATAGTATTAACAAATCCGGTAGTTGCTTTTGGGCACCAGATATTTACCAATGTTTATGCTGAAGCAGCGCTGAACAACAGCAGATTTAAAAGGCGCCAAACCCAACTACCCAATCTGCCATATACACCGGTTATTGAACGCCTGACAGCAAACTATACGAACACGGCCAAAGAGGTTATGTTGCGAAAACAGAACAACAATGCCAGCGACATTAAATTGATTCACCTCTATCCGTTCGGGTATGTTCAGGTATTTCCGGGTTCTGTAAAGTCGCAAAGTTATTTATTGCCCCAAATTGAGCACAAGGGGAATTTACTTATTGGCATAAAACAGGTTAGCCCTGGCGATATCATCAGCATTGGTTTTGAGCTAATACATGCGGTATACATTCATACGGCTATTCAGGTGCCCGAAATTAGGTGGCAATATCTATCGAATAACGAGTGGATACCTCTTGAAGGCTTTCTGCTCGAAGATACTACTGATGGTTTAATAAAATCAGGAATTGTAAAAATTGAAATCCCCTATGCCATTCAATTCGACAACACGCGGCTTACTTCTGGAAAATTCTGGTTACGTGCGGCTTATGATGGCAAAGAAGATTTGAATTCAAGAATAAAAAATGTGTTTACACAGGCAGTTTCACTCATCTCTGATCAATTCGTTCCGGTAACAACAAAACCATTAAGGCCTGACCAGAAAGTAGAGAAAGTAAGTTTTTCGGAATTGAAGGGGATTGGAAAAATTACAGGACCATTTGCCCTTGAAATAAACGGTCTGTACGAAAACGAAGAGTCTTTTTACAACCGCGTTAGTGAACAATTGAGGCACAAAAACAGGGCAGTTACCAATTGGGATGTTGAACGGCTTATTCTCGACAAATTCAAAAATATTGAGAAAGTTAGGGTATATGGCCGGAACAAATACCCGCGTGAGTTAGTCAAAGGAAGCACCATGCAAATTGTACTGATCCCTAAAAATAACATAGATGATGGCATGAAGAGGCGAAACAATAAAGTTGACTACGATACGCTGATTGAAGTGAAAAAGTACATAGCTAAAATGGTTTCTCCCTATGTTCATATTGAAGTTTCGAATCCGGTTTATGAGCAATTAAAGGTAAGATGCCGTGTTAAATTTAACGATTACCAGAAAAGAGGCTCACTTCGAAACCGTCTTAATAACGAATTAATCAACTACTTATCTCCTGATATTGAAAACTCATTCATTGAAAAAGGATTTGATGAATCGATTTCGAAAAATGAAATTTTAAATTTCATTGAAAGCCGGCCTTATGTAGAATTTGTAACTCAGTTTTCGGTACTGCAATTGGTCGAGGTGCAGGGCAAATACAGAATAATTGATACCGCAAAAGTTGGGGAAATCAGAGAACTTCAGACTATATCGCCTTATGCCATTTTAACATCTGCACAACAGCACCACCTCGAAGTCATCCATGATGAAATATCACACATACCTGAAGTTTCGGGTGTTGGCGATTTATCTATTGAATCGGACTTTGTAATTAGTGACGATAACGGAAAATATAACTAACATATAGTGATGAGAAATTCAAACAACATTACTGATAGAAAAAAGCTCAAAGAATTTTTCAAAAAAGGAAATCTTCCGGGTGAAAGCGCATTTATAAAGCTTATCGATTCCACTTTTAATATTGCCGACGACAAGCTTGACATTAACCAGGACGGGTTGATGATTTATCCTTCTGAAAATGGGAAAGATAAACTTCTGAGTTTTTTTGAAGATCGGGACGATACCGATGCCACCTGGGTAATGTTCATTTCGAAGAAAGAAAACGGCGGAATTTCAATCAATCAGATTAACCAATCAAAAGACAACGATAATTCAACTGAAGAGCAACTTCGACCGCCTGCATTCTTTATCGAGAAAAACAGCGGAAAGGTTGGCTTGGGGAAAGATTCTCCTGATCAACTGTTGGACGTAAACGGATTAATAGCGTCGCAGGGAAGAGTGGGAACTTTCTGTGAAGGACACGTGGAAGCAGATGGTGATTGGCACAATGTGTTTGACACCAAATTAGGCCTGCATGGCTGTAATGCCTACGAAATAATGGCTTATGCTGAAGGAGCCAGTGGCGAGGGCAAGTACTCCTTAATGCATGCCATTGCAATCAGTACATTGGGAAACTCAAGACCAAAGATTTCAAAAACCAGAGCACACCATGGCAAATGGTGGAACAAAATTGACATTCGCTGGGAATCGAGGCCATCCAGAATAGCAGAGGAATCCGGAAATAAAAAGAAGGTATTCTTCCTGACCCGCTGGTGGCGATCATTTCAAGGATGGCTGGAGCAAAAAGATACCGACAAATACAATCTGCAAATAAGAACAAAAAGCAATTACGGCGACGGCATTAAGTTGTATTTCAAAGTTTCTGTATTGTGGAATTCCGATTTTATCAAAACCGTTAAATGATTTAAATAAAACTGATGGAAAAATCGGCAAGCTTTTCAGGTAAGGAAATCGAAAACGTAAGTATGAATTTTTCAGAGTTACGCAAAAAAGGTCTGGAATACATTCAGGATTTAAGTGGCGACATTTGGACTGATTACAATTCACACGATCCGGGTGTTACCATTCTGGAACAATTGTGCTATTCACTTACCGACCTTGCGCTCCGAACTTCTTTACCAGTCGAAGACCTTTTAATTTCAGGAAAAGATGTTCCGCTCAATCTGGAAAAAAACGCCTTTCTTCCTGCGCCTTCCATCTTAAGTTCCCTCCCGGTAACTACTGATGACATCCGGAAAATGATCATCGATAAGTTTGATGAAATTCAGAATGTCTGGATAACGATAAAAGAAAACGTTGGCTATGAGGAGGCTCTAAGAGGCATTAACCAGATTGAAATTCTACCGAAAATAAATTTCCTGAACGCCGTTAATGCCAACCCCGAGAAAAAGCCTGAATTTTTACTTCGAGTCAACAATTTCCTCAATGAAAACCGAAATATCGGTGAATATTTTGAAGATGCTCTTTTGCTCGAACCACAGGAGATTGATATCCGTTTCAACGTTTACATTACTGAAGATACAGACTTGGAAATAACCATAGCCCGACTCTTTCTGCAGCTGCTTGAATACGTGTACATCCCTCTGCAAATAAGCAGTCTGACTGAGATGGAAGACGCCGGCTACAGCATGGAAGAAACGTTTTCGGGACCTAAACTGATGAGGGGATTTATTAAAGACGACATCCAAAAAAAGCGCTTAAAAACAATTCATGTTGAATTGGTTCAAAAGGTACTTTCGAAAGTTGATGGTATTGTTCGATGTGAGGTAGAGCCTTTCAGCATTGATGGTAAAAGCTGTTTGGAGATTCCTGCAGAATACGGCAAATTCTTCCATTTGCTTCAAATTGATCAGTCAACGAATTTTATCGACAACAGATTTGACCGCATTTACAAGAACATGACCATATTCATCAATGACAAGGCATTAGCCGTACTCAACAAACATCGGATAAACAGTTTATTTTCTGAAATATGGTCGAAAAAGTACAGAGCGTATTCACTCGAAGGTTCGTTAACCGAGTTCTTAACGAATAAAATAAAAGGCACTTACCGGAATCCTGACGAGTACTATTCCCTGCAAAGGCATTTCCCTTTAATCTACGGAATTGGAGAGAACGGAATGTCGAAAAATGAACCGGAAGAAAGACAAGCCAGGGCATTGCAGTTAAAGGCCTATCTGATGTTGTTCGAGCAACATTTAGCCAATCATTTGGCTCAACTCGGAAACCTCAACGAATTCTTTAATATCCATTTCAGGAACGGAAATGGAAAGACATACTTTACGCAATGGATGAATTCGGTTCCTCAAATGGAAAAACTGGCTTCGGGGAATATTTCGGACATTGAGGAATCCCTGGAGCAAAAAGAAATTTATTACAATCGCAAAAGCCGAATCTACAATCACCTGTTGGCCCGATTTGGAGAAGACATTAGCGATATCCCTTGGAAAGTTTCCCGTCGCCTAAATCTAATCCGGAATGACGATGAATTCAATCGGGTTCTTCTCCAACACAAGTCCAATTTCTTACAGCATCTGGAGCAACTCACATATTTCAGAACCCGGGGAGAATACTTTGAGGTGAAGGGGATGAAAGATGGAAACCCTGCATACACGCTTGCTCCGTCGGGACTGGAAAAAATAGTATTAGCTAAGACCGGCATTCCTGAAAGACAGGAACGCTTTCTGGTTCCTGAATTTTTAGAATCGACCAAACAATTGCCTGAGGAAATAGAAGTCCAAAATGAAATTGAAAATGTTAGCCGGGATTTCAGACAAGTATTGCCTCATGAGCTAAACCCCTCTTACACTAAAGTAAGTTTTATAAATATTCCGCAATCCATATTTAAAAAACTAGATTTCAATGCTTTATACAAATCAACACTGAGCCTGAAAAATTACCGAATATCAACCAACACTGTGGCAAATGGCAAAGTGCAGGTATTGTTTCAGAAAGAAAAGGACAAGTGGGTAAATCTGTTCTCCAGCCCGATTGAAGAAAAAGCCATTCAGAAAATTTCACACATTATAAACTTCTTTATAGCTCAAAACCAGAATTCAGAAGGACTTTATATAGTCGATCATATTTTACTGAGGGACATTTTAACAGGCAGCAAATACGGCTTTAAGTTTATTGATTATGATTTGAGAAAAGATGAGGAAAGCGAAACTAAGCCCGAGGAACCTCAGGATGTTCTTTACAATGAAGATGACTATATTCTATTCCAGACCATTGACGAACAATCGTGGTGCAAATCGGAGGAAGAAAGAAATAACCGCATCATTCAATTCTATAGTTTAGCAAAAGCCCGATGTTCGTATCGTCCGGAAGGCGACAACTGGGCAATTAAAGACACTAAAGGAAGAATAATTGCAAGCTGCAAACCCGGTGTACACAACCATGAAACCAGCGATGACGAATTAACCAACCTCCGCAAAAAAACAAGAAGTATTATTCAGCTTTTTAATGGCTCCAAAAAGACAAACGGAAGATTGCGGTTCAAGGAAGTGGAGAAAATACGGGCAAAAGGAAGTCTGGAAACCGGAAGCAATCATTACGGACAACGACGGCTGGTTTTTCAAAGAAAGCTTTCGAACGGAGAAATAATCGACGAAGACTTTTTTAACATGATGATCACTGTTCTTTTGCCCGACTGGCCTGCACGATTTCAGACTGAGCGCATTAAAGATTACGTTTCCGACCTGATTTACGAAAGGCTGCCATCACACATCAGCAATGATATTTTGTGGGTTGATGCCCCAAAACTAAAGCAGTTTGAAGAAAAGTACCACCTGTGGCAACAACTTAGGCTGCAATCTAAAAATAGCGGAATACCATCAGACGAAGTTCGTGCTGCAGCATTGGAAGTCTATCATACAATCATGGAATTCAAAAAGATTTAAGAATGAGAAAAGCGAGTCAAAATATTATTCACCGTGCATCTTTCAATTTCGAATATGCAACATCTGCCTCGGCGGCAAGGTCTAATATTTTGATCGAAAACATGTTCAATTCGCGCATTTTACCTGAGCTTCAAAAGGCAATTTCCAATCAAATTCCTGAAGGTTTGCTAATTGAGTTGTCGAAACTGGAAATTAACATTGGGACCATCAATGAAAAGGACATTGCAAACAATCTCGCCGAACGAATTAGTAGATCACTGGAAGACGCGCTAAAAAACACAGCAAGTTTTGGAAAGTACGATCTGCTAAATGGCAACGATTTAGAAAAGAAAAACACAGGTAATTTGCTGCTTGAAATCCTAGATATCTATTTTCAGAAAGGATATTTCCTCTTCGGAATCGACAATTCGGGATCGATTGATGAACTCGTAAAAAATGCCATTGAAAACCATAGAAAAGAATTCATCGATATCCTTCTAAAATACCGGCGACATGATTCTATTCTTAAAAGAGTTGCATTCAGCTTAAATCCCGAAACTTTTGATTTGATTTTGTTTGCCCTTGAACCTACCCATGTAAAATGGATCATTGATTTCAGGCAAATACTTTTGGGCACACGCAGGCGAGCAAATCTGAACCAATTAAGTGCCGATGAATTTGCCCAAACAGTAAATTATTTAGTCCTCCGCTTTTTACTAAATAATGCAGGGCCGGAGTTCAGTAAAACAAATTTTGCTGAATCAATTTTATCTGAGCTGTTCACCAGTTTAAATATCGAAGTCCAACGATTTGCCGGAACATTAAAAAGCACAGACGAACCTCTTGTCGCCTTAATTCGGAAGAGCTTATTGAAAGTTAACGGGAAAAACCCATTGGTGCTTCCTGAGCTACTAAATATGGAAATCGGCCAACTTCTGGAAATCCTGAATACGGGAAACTCTCAGAATAAAACGATGACCAAAGAATTGCTGAAGAATTCGCTTGTTCTGGCACTCCGGGATACAGAAAAAAGAAAGCTGTTGGTTGAAAAGCTTAACAAATCAGGTGTCCGGGTGATTTTTGAATTACTCTCCAATCGAGATGCGGAGGCGATTTTTGATCTCATCAGCTCTTTCACCACTGAATTTATTTCAGCCACAGCATTGAACGAAATGGCATTGAAATCAGCTGCTTACCTAAGCCAAAATACTGTCAGGTCGTTAAATACGGAAGAGTTTGTCCTTTTCTTGCTGTATGCTGCCCGGCTCGACGTCTCAAAAACGGCACACTCAACTTCATTTAAGAGTTTTATTAAGGCACAGAAAAATATCGATCTTAAAAAAATACGGACCTTGCTTTTTGATGAAGACCTGAATCCTGAAATTTCCGACATCAAAAACCTACTACTGAAAACTGAGAATCAAACGGTTGTTCCTAATCCGGAAGAATACCTGATCATACCGAAAAGAAAAATAATTGGGTATTTCCTTTATTCAGGCCAGCTTCCTGATGCCTACTATGATTTAAGTCGTCGCGATCTGCAAACAATTTTCGAAGAATTAATTGATCTGAAAGATGATTTCCTGACCAGACAATTTCATCAGTCAGAAGATCCGTTGAGTTTGATTGAAAGGCTAAACGCGTTAACAGCCAACGCCTCCGCGGATGAATTAGAAGCCTATCTCATTCATTACTTTAAAAAGGAATTTGATCTTCTTTCCAAACTTATGGCTCACGCCAGACAACACTTTCCGGTTGGATTTAGTCACCAAAACGATTCGCAATCGAGCGTTGAAATACTGATTTCGGCACTGGCAAAAAGCAAGGGCGGTCGTTTGCCTGAGCTATTTCTTTTATCCGTCGTTGAAGAATTGAGCAATTCGTCTGGCATTGATTCCGACAAGTTTATTCACTCCTTGTTGTCGGATTCAGACATCCCAAAAATTGGCTTGCTGCTGAATAATGGAAATACCGGAACTGAAATTAACGAAATACTCGAAAGGAATTTTAAACAGCTTGCCAAGGCTTTTTATTCGGGCGGTGACCTAAATGAACCAATCCAACGCATTGCATTTTATTTTCAGATCGACGATAAGTCCTTTCTTGATTACCTGCTGAAAAATCCCAAATCTCTTTCGCTGGTGCACGCCCTGTTTAAATCGCGCATGAATGAGCGTTTGTGGAAACGTATTGAAATTGCGTTATCATCCAGACCTGAACTCAGCCTTAAATTCCAGAAACTTCAGCAGCAATCGGCGAATGCATTCAGGAAAATGGAGGAAGCAGAATTTGACCTGACTAAAGCTTTTAGCCATCTCAATACTTCGTCACCGCAAGATTTTAGCGCATTTTTGACTTTGCTGCTGAATGACGCCGTGCTACTCGAAAAATTTAGTTCAAGTTCAAAAGATATTAAGTTCCTTTTGAATTTCAGTATTGGCAATAAATCAGCAATAAACCAGCTGAACCATTTGCTGCAAAAGCTAAAAGCTGTTGGTAAAGAGGAACTCTTTTATTCGATTTTGGAACAAATGAAATCGTCCAATTCCTCAGAGCTTGATGCATTCGCAGGTTTTTGGCAGGATGAAAAAGTGATGATATTCACTGCGTCCGGAGAGGAAAATCAAAATCCAACAAAACAAACAGATCAGAATTTATCCATTCTACGATTTTACGCGCAAAATGGCTTTTTCCCGTGGTGGGCCAGCAATATTTCTTTACCGGAATTAATTTCAGGATTAGCACAAATTAGCCGGCTTCACCCCGCTATTTTTGAAAATTCTTTTCTCTGGCTCGAAAAAGAAGAGTCCCTTCTGGAATTGCGAAGTGCAAAAATTTCCGAATCAGAGCTTGTAGCATTTGGCCAGTTGTTTACCAATCACCCTGAAATGCAAGCTGCATGGAAGAAAATAAACAAGAAGAATAGTGAAACTACCCATTTAAAACATGATGAAAAAGCGAATCAGTGGAGAGAAATTTACAATTCATCCGATGAGAAAATTTTAGACAATTGGTTTGGCAGCCTTCCCGAAATTGCGCGACAAATCAGGGAATACCTGTCGCTTTCGCCTTACTTCTATTTCCGGAATATCAATCCGGGCCAATGGCGTAAAGCAGTATATCAATTTTCGCTCGATTATTACGGACCACGACCAGGCAGAATAAACAATAGCTTTCACGTCGATTTTCTGAGCTATTTAAAACAGAATTATGCCAATGTTGACTGGAATAGAAATTTAGCAACCGTTTACGAACTCATTCATTCCTCAAATCCGAAAGCTAAACCGGTGTTTCCGGAAGAGCTGATTCCACTTCTGACCATTGAGCCCAAAAGCAAAACTGCTGAACCCATTTTACCCTTAATTAATGATGGCGACGAAGTTAAAATTTACAATTCAGGGCTGATACTTTTCTGGCCTTTCCTAACTCGCTTGTTCGAAATTCTTTCACTGGCGAAGAACGGCGTGTTTCTGAATGCGGAATGCAGAAACAGGGCAGTTTATATTCTGCAATACCTGGCTTGCAATGATATTAATTTCCCCGAATATAAGCTGGTATTGAATAAGTTATTATCGGGAATGCGGCCCGAAGAACACCTTGTTCCGTTGGCTGACCTGACGGATGAGGAAAAGGAAAGTGCACAAAGCCTGATAAACGGATTAATAAATAACTGGGAAAAAGTAAAAAATTCGTCGCCCGAAGGCATACAGGAAACTTTTATACAAAGAGATGGAATATTGAGATTTCAGGAAGATAAAATTACGCTCGTGGTTGAGAAAAAGGGATTTGATATCCTGATGGAGTCAATTCCATGGAATATTGCGCTGGTTAAACTTGCGTGGATGGAAAAGCCAATTTATGTTGAATGGATTTAAAAACTAAAAGCTGTGAATAATCTGACAAATAAAGTAAAATCATCGGGCAAAACCGGGATAGTTTTTATCCTGATTGGTATTGCTTGTCTGTTTCAAAACGAAGTATTTTCGCAAAAAAGCAGCTCGGCCGGATGGTCAAATTCTGCTCCGAAAGTAGCTCCGTCGACAATAAAATTAGATTCTACAGTAAAAATTAAAGAGAAGCCCAAGGGTCTGATTAGGAAAATCATTCAACCTGCAAAGTTTCGTGAAAACAGAGATTTCAGGAATAAAGACAGCATCTATCATTTTATGCTAAAGCTGGTTAAAAACGGTCAGCTCAGAATCGATCCGCAAACTGTAAATCAAATCATAAATAGCTTAGATCAAATTGTTGCAGCAAATCAATCAGACAACAAACGTATTGATGGCCGCCTTAATGCAAATGATTTTAGCTCCCAAACAAACAGGGCGAAGATTGATGATATTCTTGAAAAATTCAAAATACAGGACAAAGCAACTGAGGCTGTTTTTGATTCCTTGAAGACTCAAATGGGCGCATTTATCCAGGCCAATGCCATCCGAAGCAGCCAGGACGACCGTGAGATTCAAACCAAAATCAACACTGCGCTCAAGGAAATACGGAAAGTCCAGTATTCAACCACATCGCACATGGCAGTGGTTGAAAGCGGCAAAATAAACGACACTCTTTCTTATTTCAAACGGAGTTTAAAACCGAAAATTAAAGTAATCGGCTGGCATCGATCCGGAATGGACGATGAATTTCAACGTTACAATTACAACTATTTATCGACAATAAATTTAGATAATTATGAATTGTCAGAAACCGGAGGTTGCAAAAATCCGAAGGACATTAAAGAGTTTCAGAAGCCCGGAAATATTATTGCAGTAGCACAAAGCAAAGGGTGCGATGTTCATCTTACAATTTATAACAACGACCCCGAGGAAATCAAGAATTTCCTTAGGAATACGATTGCTCGGAAAACCTTTTTGTCAGGCTTAGACTCTTTAGTCATAAAAAGCAAACTGAAAGGGGTCAACATCAATTTTGACTGCACAATAAAACCTGAGCCATTTGTAAAGTTTATCACCGAACTTTATCAAAGTCTTAAACGAATTAATCCTGAAATTAAGATAAATATATCCATTCCGGCAGTGGTTAACAGCGACAACGAGGAAAAAATAGCCTCCTACAATTTTGAGAAGCTGAATCCGATGGTCGATTCTTATTTCATTCTGACTGACAACATGATTCCTCAGGATGCTAAGTTTCCACAAGCCACAAGCCCGCTGTATAAAAGTGATAAATTCAGGAATCAAACCATCGAATCTACTTTTTCTTATTACACCAACAATCTGATTCCGGCATCAAGAATTATAATGACGTTGGCTTATTCAGGTTCGGTTTGGGCTGTTGATGATTTTTCCGGTCATGGCGAATCACAACAAACGGGAATCTTAAAATATTCGGAAATACTGGAATACTATGAAAATCAAACTATAGCTAAAGGTTTTGATCCGGACCAGTCAACCGCATTTTTAAATGTGCTCGGATCTGATTCAAGTTTATTGGAGCAAATCTGGTTCGAAGATTACAAAAGTTTATACCTGAAATACAATTGGGCCTTGGATAACGGTTTAGGTGGCGTGGCCATAACCGGACTTGGCAATGATGACAAGTACCCGGAATTGTGGGATGCACTTGGCGCTTCACTGATTCAGATTGAAACAACTATAATGGGAAATCCAAATCTCAGTACCGGAAATATGAAAAGGTTCTGGAGGATTTTAATTAACACATACGAGGGATTCAAATTGGAAACCTTAAAACAAGACCTGAAATGGGCACGGAGCGTGCGACTGAAATACGAGACGACTGATACCATACTAGGCTATAGAAGATTCGATCACACTTTAAATCCTTCAATCGGTTCTGCTGATGATTCGATTGCTAAATACGTGGCAACACCGATTATTTGGTCGGAAACAACTCCATACATTCCGGATATAAAAAAGAACAACGAATGCTATCTTCCCTCTTTATCCTATTGTTATTCCCTATACTCCAGATGGTTAATCTATGCAAAGATTTTAAAATGGTGCTTTTATTTGTTTTTAGCGTTGGCGGTTATATTTGCCATCATTTCATTTAACCTTGAAAGATATCAGCGCGGTGACGACAAATACAGAAGTATCATCCGGAATATGCCTTCAGCGTTGGGTTTATTTACTTCTATGTTTTTTTGTTCCTGGATGTTTATTGACCCGTCAATTAAGTGGTTGGGCACCGGAAGTGCTGGTGGCACCGACACCCTTGTCATGATCTATATATTGATTTTTGGAATTGTATTTGGTTGGTTTTGTACCAGCAACTATTACAAATACAAACGCTCCTGATTGTTAATCAGCAAAATACACTTTTCCGAACCTATGATTTTAGCTCACTTTAGTAACAAACAAAAATGAAAGACTATGAATACTCATGCAGATAAAACCCCGCATAGTAAAACTCAGACGGTTGTCCGAAACGATTATTCAGCCCAAAGCAGTGAATCATCCTTTCAATTTGCCGACAACCGTGCAGAAGCCACCGCACAAAGGAAGCTAAATGAACTGGCCAACAACAGTCAGACTCTAAAGCAAGCAGCTCAACTGAAATCCTTTGCCGACAGCTACCCAGGCCACACAATTCAAAAAGTTGGGATAGAAGAAGAGGAACCACTTCAAGGCAAGTTCATTCCGGTTCAACGGCAAGGAATTGAAGAAGAGGAATTGCTTCAGGGTAAGTTTGAACCAATTCAGAAAAAAGAGAACAAAACCGGATTACCCGACAATCTGAAATCCGGTATCGAAAGTCTTTCAGGCTATTCTCTGGATGATGTGAAGGTAAATTACAACTCCAATAAACCGGCACAACTGAACGCACATGCCTATGCACAAGGTACTGATATTCATGTCGCATCCGGACAGGAAAAACACTTGGCTCACGAAGCCTGGCATGTGGTACAACAAAAACAAGGTCGTGTAAAGCCAACCATGCAAATGAAAGGCCATGTAAACGTAAATGACGATGAAGGCCTGGAAAGAGAAGCGGATGTGATGGGGGCTAAGGCAGTGCAAAGAAAATTAGAACATAATGATAGCAGTGGGGTTGATAATACACCTGAAAAAATAAGACAAGGAAAGTTCAAATCTTCAGGAGCAGAAGATACAAAGCAACTAATGGATGAGGGCTCAGGAATAATGCAATTTGGGGGGGCGGTTGCTAATCCTAATGGCGAAAGAAATTACAATGCTATTGGATATGGTATTCAAGGTATAAGAACACTTAGTGAAAATATTATGTTAGCCGATAATCCACTTTGTAATGTAGGGGTAATGGCTCGATATCCAGTAGGGATAAACTATTTCAAAGGGAAAGGCGGACATGCAGCGTTGCAGGTTGACGTTGATTTAGGTAAAGGAGGGGAGCATCAATACCTTCAGGCTGGGGTTAGCGCTACAGGCTCAATACAAGTTGAGCCTACATTCCAGACTATTAAGACTAGGGAAGGATACAATATAAAACGGATTACAAAAAGTGTGGATAAAGATATTTGCATAAGTACCTTAAAGAAAACTGCAGCCGAAATAGCAAAAGTTCAAGATTATCAGGAACGTATTCTATATAATTCAGGGACTAAAACGAATTGTGCTTTATGGGCTTCAAATATGGCAGCACAAGCAGGACTTGACTTGGGTACAAATGACAAATGGTTTTTACCAAGCCCCAACGATGTTCAAGGACTTATGGAAAATTTTAGAAATAAGGAAGGTATAACGATAACAGAAGAAAAAACTGTAAAAAGTTCTGAGGGAGAAATTGCATCAAATGTAGGCGTAGAAGCTACTCCGGGCTGGGATAATGAATTGGAACAAGCTACAGGAGTTATGCCTGAAGAACAAGCTAAAAAATTGATGGAAGAAGCCCTTCAGGATGACAGTACCGCGTAGATTTAAATTGAGCTACCAAATGAGCCACGAAGATAGCCTTGCTGAATTTTAGGTATTTCTCATACCACCTTGATGACGAAACAGATATATGAACATGTTTATTTTATTTGAAAAAACTGAAATGATTAAGATTTAGAAAAGAAAGCAAATTGAAAATCAACATTATCAGGACTGAAAAATGGATATTCAAAATGGTTCATTGTTATTGACATCAGACCATAATCAGAAAAGAAAAAATATGAATACTCACGCCGACAAAACGCAAGAAAATACAAACCAATCGTTAATAAACAAAGTTTCTCAAAAGCAAAGTGGCATTGACTCTACTTTTCAATTTATTGACAATAGACAGGAAAGCAGAGACCAGAAAATACTGCATGAAATTTATAATAATGAGGCAATTACGCAATTAAAGGCTATCCAAATGATGATAAATGGCCCTATTGTAGTTCAACTTAACGGAGAATGGCAAAAATTTCAGAAAGCAGTAGCTGACGGAACCGTGATTTTAGAAGTAAGCGATAAACACATTAAGGGGAAGCCAAAGCAAAGAAGAATGGAAAGAAAAAATGGAAGGAGAGCTGCTACTGGTCCATATAGCAATCAATCGCAGGAACGGGTAATACAAAATGCCATAGCAGCAGTCGAAAAAGGAACAGCTAGGTTTATCTCCAGTGAAGGGACAGACTTCACAATTGAAGTAGATAGTGAACATGGTAAACATGCACCAAGGCAATTTAATATCCATAAAGGCGGCGGCGGTGCAAACACCCGATACATTCATCAAATCTACGGAGAAAGTAGTCAATTTAATACACCGGACAATGCAGAGTATTCTGATAGTGAAAGCGAAGCAGATGATGATTAGTAAAAAATTGAAAGATATAGTCCTATAAAATCCAAAAGGTGTAAAAATGAATACTAAAGCTATCAAGTCAAACCAAAAGAACAATCAATCAGTTACGAATGAGCTTTCTTCAAAACATAATGGTAGTGCTTCTACTTTTCAGTTTTTGGATAACCGATCGGAAACTTTAGTACAACGAAAATTGCAGATAATGGCAAATGAGAGTCTACAGAAAAAGCCTGTTGTTCCATTGGAAACAAAAAGTGATTTTACAGGTAAACCAATGCAAATGAAGGATAATGAAGAAAATGTACTTTTACAGAGTAAATTTGCAGTTCGTGCAGAAAACACAACTCATTCAGGAGTTATACAACGAAATGGTGAAGGTAAGGCTGTTGTAACTGATCTCACAGACCCAGCCTGGCTACCTCCGGGGAAACATAAGACCAATGCAGGCAAGGCAGCTATTACTGGCGCCAATCTCAAAATCCTTTTACGCGGTGCGGCAATTGCGGCCTGGAAAACTTACGCATATCATGCGACTAAATCGGCCAACGTGCAAGGAATAACCAGTGCAGGATTGGATCCAAATCGCGGTGGAACCGGTGCGGCAGCCGGAAACGCCCACTTTGAAGATCAATCAAAAGGGAAAATCCATTATACCCGAAATCGAAACCTGGCCGAAGACTATCAGCGCCATTTTGAAGGGGCAACTCCTTTTGGAAGAAAAGATCCGAACCCTGCTTCTGCTGAGGTCTTAAAAATAGCAATCCCGCGGGATGTTGCAGATAATGAGGAAATAGACCCTGATAGCAGAACCTCTGATCGTGCCTACCGAACCTCAGACGCAATCCCGGGAAAGAATATCAGAAGCACCAAGCCCAAAGCCTTGCCTCCGGAAAGGGTTCAGAAGCGCGGCAAACGGAAAAATCAGCCACTCAAACCCGGAGCGAACGCTGAAGCCTGGAAAGACCATGTCATCCGATCTTTTGCCGATACCGGTGCACTAGTTAGCAATATGCCATCATCGGCTACAAATATTCTCTACGATATGAAACAAAACGGAATGGATATAATGACCGTTTGCCAGCTTATAAAACAGGCACTTCAGTCAATGCCGACATCAGATATTCTTGAATTAACACCAGAGGACAGGAAAGCCAATCCCAGGGTTTTTCAAGGTGCGCATATTGATGCAACCGGCGAATCCCTTCCGAATATATTTTAATAACAGCTAATGAATATTATCCTCCCAATGCCTAACTCACTCCACGGAAAAAGTAAAGTCATTAAGTTAACTCTACTTGCTCTTACGCTATTAAACTTTCTTGCCGCAACTTGGGCAATTTGGCAGCATATTCAATTTCGGCAAGCAGCCTTTACCAAGACAAAAACTGAACTTCAAGGCTTGACCATAAAAGCAAGTAAGGATATTGAGGCCATTTTCAGGAAAGCAATGGGAAAGGTTGATTTCATTGCCAAAAATCTTTCATCCGGGCAGCTCGACCAGTCTGGGATGCTGCAACAAATCAAATCACTAATAGCCGAAGACCCCAATTATTACGGGTCATCCATCACTTTCCGTCCTTATGGATACGATTCTACAAAGCGTTTGCATGCTCCCTATTTTCACAGAATAATTGGGGACAGTAGCAAACTTGAATTAGCCCAGATTGAGGATAGTTACGATTATACCGAGCCAGATTACGATTGGTTCGTTCGGCCAATGAAAGAAGGACGAAGCTGTTGGGGCGAACCGTATTGGGATCCGGTGGGCGGAACATATATGATCACTTATTCCTCAGTATTTTACGATCCTGATTTCAATTCAGGAAACAAAACACCTTTGGGAGTAGTTACCCTTGACATTTCGATGGATTACATCAAAGAAATTATCGAAGATATTGATTTGGGGGCAAGTGGTTTTGGGGCATTGGTTTCTTCGAAAGGTGTCTATCTGTACCATCCGAATACGGAATATGTTGTCTCACAAAAGTCGATTACCGAGGTTGCCATCGAAAAGAACGACAAGGATCGGCTCGTGATGGCTGAAAAAGCAGCCAAAGGAGAAAGCGGCTTCATTGATCATTTAAGTACTACAACGAATCAGAAAGCCTGGCTTGTTTTTGAGCCCGTACCATTAACAGGTTGGTCGCTCCAAAATACCTTTCTAAAAGATGACCTAATCGTTGATGTAGATACCTTCCGACATCATTTGATCTGGATTTTAGTATGCTCGCTTTCATTTTTCCTGTTTTTACTTGGGTACATCTCCACTATAAATTTAGGCCAAAAGATTAACCGCTTGTTTCTTATTTTTTCCGGATCAATACTAACTGTGCTCGCTGTTGGAGGGATTTGGGGCATTGCACTCACCTATAATCCAGCAGATAAAATCAAAGGCATCCGTATTTCTGACAAAGCAACTTTGCACAATACGAAAACCGAGTACGAAGATCGTTCTGATAAATTCCATTTTGAAGCGCCCCTGTTTGTACCGACAGGTGTATATATTGATGCACTTAAGTTTTCAGGTCCAAGCGATGTGTTTTTATCGGGTTATGTGTGGCAAAAATACAGCGCCGATTTTCCTAAAGATCTTGAAAAGGAATTTATGATTTCGAAGGCGACAAATGTGTCGATCGAAAAATTGCACAGCTCTATCCAGAATGGAATTGAAACAATTCAGTTTCGCTTTGAAGCTGAAATTCGTCAAAAACTAACGCATAAAACCTATCCTTTGGAAGAGGAACTTATCGAGTTGCAACTCATCCATAAGGAGCTTGACCACAACATTGTGCTCACACCTGACCTTGATGCATACAAGGTACGGAGCGCTTCGCTTCTGCCTGGGCTCGATAAAGCTGCATTTATTTCAGGCTGGAACCTGGTAAATTCCTATTATGAAATTCGGCAAAGCGATTTGAATACAAATTTTGGAGTGAATAAAACTGTTGGGAAAGACAATTTCCCGGTTCTGTTTTTTGATATCGAAATTCAGCGAAATTTTGTCGATGCATTTATCTCCAACCTTACTCCACTCATTATCGTTTCGGTAATGCTCTTTTTCATGCTTTTCCTTATGGATAAAATTGATACCGCTAAAGTGTTCAACATTTGCATTGCCATGTTTTTTGTAATTGTGTTTAGCCATATTGATATCCGTGAAAAAATTTCGGCTCAGGAGATTTTTTACCTCGAATACTTTTTCTTCATCACCTACGGATTAATCCTTTATGTGGCCCTAAACGCCATTGGATGGATTTTGCAGACGAATACCTGGTACTATCGGTATCAAAGCAACATTTATTCGTTGCTGTATTGGCCAATTTTACTGGGGCTAACTTTCGTGGTAACAGTAATAACCTTTTATTAATCGCGGTGTATCATGGTCAGTTTGAATCGGAAAGAAAAATCAGGAATTGCTTTATGGGCGATTATTCTGATCGCATTTTATGTACTTGCAACCGCATTTGCGGCAATGATCGTTCAACATGATAAAGCCGACTCGAAGAAGCGACAAAGTGATCGGTTAAATCCTTTCATTCAGGAATCAGGATATACTGAAACTGATTCAGATATGCCAAGCCAGGTAAACGCAGATAGTGTAAAAGTCGGACTATATGTGGATCACATTGTTGATTTTTCAACAAAAAATACGAATTGGACTGTAGATTTCTACGTCTGGTTTACCTGGAAAAATAAAGACTTGCAACCGGGCAGAACATTTCAGGTTATAAACGGTGAGATACTTAGTCGTCAATTGGTTGACTCAATATTTCACGAAAACGAGTATTACGTTCTTTATCGGGTAGTAACTCAGATTACCAAATTTTTCAATATTGCCCGTTATCCCCGCGATAATCATTTGCTCACTATTTCCATCGAAGACAGTAAGCATCAATGGCAAAATCTCAGGTATATTCCTGAAATAAATACTTCTGATATCAGCTCAAGAGTAAAGTTACCTGGATATAAGGTTACCGGCGACAGCATGGTTTCAAAGCCTCATCCATATAGGACCAACCGCGGGGATCCCCGCCTTGTAGCTGGCAGTAAGATTTATTACAACCAGCTTATTTACGGACTTTATATTTCGAGGCCAAACTGGGGTCTCTATTACAAAATGTTCGAATCGTTGTTTGCCTCTGTAGCAATTGCCCTCCTTGTATTTTTTATGAACCCGCAGGGAGATGGACGAGTTGGTTTGGGAATTGGAGCCTTCTTTGCAGCAGTAGCCAGCAGTTATATAACATCATCCGAATTACCCGGAATTGGAATTCTAACGTTAAGCGATTTGGTTAATATTTTGGGCATGGTAACTATTTTCTTAAGTGTACTCTGCTCAATCATCGTAATGAAAATTGCTGAAAATGAGGAACAACTCCGATTGGCCAAGATTTTCGACAAATTATCTCTGGTGATCTTTCTGGTAGGTTATATAACTGCCAACATTGTACTTGCTCAGTTTGCTTCCATCTAGATTGAGGTAAATTTTACAAACCAACTAATTTGCGAAGTCCTTGAATAGAATGGAAAAATAAAACTTAAATAGTCATACCTCAATCTCATGTATACCTGTGAAATGATCAATTCAACACTCTTTTCAGATTTAAATAAAGGATAAAAGAACCAACCGCCTTAGCCAAAATATCGGCATACGATTGGTTCGGGAAAATTGCAATTATAACTAGTGGTTAGTGTAGATCATACCTAGGAGTTTTAGAATCAACCGTTCTTTTAACTTTCATCATCAGATTATTTAATTTCTTTTTTAGAATATGCTCTTCCTTTTCATCTTCCAACAGCCATTGTTCTATCTGTGATAAATGGTCATCTGGAAGTATGGTTGATTGATTGGGCGAAACAGTTGATTCGATTGATTGCTTGAGCATTTTGGTTAAATTGATTATAACTGAAAATTACTCCAAATTTTTGTTTCATTAATTTTCTGCAGGTAGACAAATTGTGGACTGACCTAAATCCTTTACAACTAAGTGTTACAATAACAAAAAAAACTTCGACAAACAGCTTGTTATTACTGGATTGTCGAAGTTTCTAAGTACCCCTAACAGTTCTTTTTTCCGAACCATTTCTTCGTGACCTTGAGTTACTATGGACTTTAAATAAAACCCTAAAAGCAAAGCTATTTTAAACTGATCCCTTGTCCTGTCTAGCTCCCCAAATGGATGGAAGTTGCCGCCATAAATTCGTCAATGGTTTTTCTTTTCCCGTATTCTGAACCTCAATCGTTTGTTAGTACAAACTTAAAAATCTTTAATAACTCGCATTAATTTTCATATCCTGATTTTTGTTGCATAACCGTTGGCGTGATTGGAAGATTTATGGCACAGTTGCTTTTGATGAAGTGAACTTCATATAAAATAAATTTATCTTTAGAAGCAGAAATGGAAAAATCCATTTCCAGGCAAAACCTACAAGGTCTTTAAACGGTTCTATTGAATTCGAAACAACAAAAGGAGGCATGTACAAACGAATCTGTTAATTTATAGAAACAATCATGAAAAAAACACCAGCTATCATTTTAATAATTTTCCTATTCGTTATTCCTGTTCTTGAGGGTTCGGCTCAAAACAGAACATTATCGAACTTAACTCTCGAAGACCTTTACAAAAACAATACATTTCAATCGAAAGGAATAAATGCAGTCCGCTGGATGAAAGACAACAAAAGGTATTCAGCCCTGGAAGAAAATACGACTACAGGTGGAAAGGATATTGTTGCCTACGATGCTGAATCAGGCAAAAGAGAAGTTTTAATCTCTGCCACCAGCTTAATTCCTTCCGGTGGAAAAACTCCCTTAATGATTAGAGACTATTTCTGGTCGGAGGATAATGATAAATTATTGATTTATACCAACACAAGGAAAGTATGGCGCTACCACACACGTGGCGATTATTGGGTGCTGGACCTGAAAATTAGGAAGCTGACTCAAATTGGAGCTGCAATGGAGACTGCAAGTCTGATGTTTGCCAAGTTTTCGCCCGATGCTAAAAAGCTGGGATTCGTTTATAAAAACAATATTTATGTGCAATCTCTTGATAACGGAAATATCGAGCAATTAACAAACGATGGCAGTGAGCATATCATAAATGGCACTTTCGATTGGGCTTATGAAGAAGAACTGGATTGCCGCGATGGATTCAGGTGGAGCCCCGACAGTAAAAAAATCGCTTTCTGGCAATTAGACTCTGAAGGCACAGGTACCTTTTACCTCATTAATAATATCGATTCAATTTATCCGAAAATAATTCCTTTACCATACCCCAAAGTAGGAACCAATAACTCATCTGCAAAAATTGGTTCCATAACTCTTGAAGATAAAAAGATTACCTGGATGGATATTCCCGGCGATCCAAGAAACAATTATCTTGCAAGGATGGATTGGGCAAACTCATCGGATGAACTGATCATTCAACAACTAAATCGCGAACAAAACACCAACAAAGTCTATTTTGCAAACTCTTCAACTGGCAGATCAAACGTAGGTTACACTGAAAAAGTTGAAACATGGCTTGATATCCATGATAATCTTACCTGGTTGAATGAAGGAAAGGAATTTACCTGGTTGAGCGATAATACGGGATGGCTACATCTGAACAGGGTTTCCCGTGACAATGGTAAAATTACCCCTATTACTTCGGGCGAATTTGAAGTTATTCAACTCCTTGAAATCGATCAGAAAAATGGTTGGGCGTATTATATCGCTTCACCGGAAAATGCTACACAGCGTTATCTTTTCAGAAGTCAATTAAATGGTAAGGGGAAGCCTGAACGTCTCTCTCCAACCGATCAGAAGGGGCAACATTCCTATTACATTTCACCCGATTGCAAATTTGCCATCCATACTTTTTCAAACGCCAGTACACCACCAATTTATTCTGTGATCTCACTTCCAGATCATAAGGTAATCAGGGTTTTGGAAGATAATAAAATGCTGGTTGCCAAACTAGATGCATATACCATTCCAGAAAAAGAAATCTTCAAAATCAAAACCGATGAAGGACTGGAATTTGATGCCTGGATGATTAAACCGGTTAATTTCAATCCGGAGAAGAAATACCCGGTAATGTTTTACATTTATGGTGAGCCTGCCAGTGCTACAGTTCAGAACAGTTGGAACGGGAATTTATGGGATCAGTTAATGGCCCAGGAAGGATATATAGTAATAAGCGTTGATAATCGTGGAACCAATACACCACGTGGTCGCGACTGGAGAAAATGTGTCTATAAAAAAATCGGGATTATTGCACCTCAGGATCAGGCTGCATGTGCCAAAAAAATAATGGAATGGAATTTTGTCGATTCAAGCCGTATTGGTATTTGGGGTTGGAGTGGAGGTGGGTCCAATACTTTAAACTGCATGTTCAGATATCCTGAAATTTATAAGACAGGTATTGCAATCGCATTTATAAGCGATCAAAAATTATACGATAATATTTATCAGGAGCGATATATGAACCTGCCGAAAAACAATGAGGAGGGATATCGCGATGGCAGTCCCATTACTCATGCAAAAAACCTTCAGGGAAACCTACTTTTAATTCATGGTTCGGGTGATGATAATTGCCACTACCAAAGTTGTGAAATGCTCGTAAATGAATTGATTAAGCAGAATAAATACTTTTCGATGGTGGAATATCCAATGAGAACACACAATATAAACGAAAGGGCCAATACCACCATGCATTTGCGGATGACCATGCTGAGTTATTTAAAACAAAACCTGCCGGTTGGGGCAAAATAATGAAATTATTAAATGGAGGTGTTTTGACATGAGGAAACCAATCAGAATAATAAAAGCCGGAGAGATAAAACAATTTTACTCCATGAAACAGGCCATTGATAGTATGGAACGGGCCTTTTCTTTATTGTCTTCCGGAGAAAGTTTTGTGCCATTGCGTTTTGTTTCCAAACTTCCTTCCAACGAAATGATGATGCTTTTTAAGCCTGCTTACGTTGAGAAAGAAAAGAAAATATCAGTCAAATTCCTCACCCAACGCGAAAACGGTTTTACTCCCGAAATTCCGATTATTCAGGGTATCATTTTAATAATTGATGCTGTTACTGGAGAAATTTTATCGCTAATGGATGGGGAATATCTGACAGCTTTGCGCACCGGTGCAGCCAGTGGACTGGCTACAAGATGTTTTGCCCGGAAAGATGCAAATACACTGGCATTGTTTGGTTGTGGTGCACAGGGAAGGACACAGATGGAAGCAGTGGCTTGTGAAAGAGACATTAAAAAAGTTCTGGTTTTCGACAAAAACATAGATAGGGCCGATCGCTTTATCAGGGAAATGCAAGGGAAACTCCAAATCGAAATGGTCTATACCAGTGATATTTCACTTTTAAATGAGGCGGATATCATTTGTACCGCTACCAACTCAACAGCGCCCCTTTTTAAGAAAGAAGTATTAAAAAAAGGAGTTCATATTAATGCAATTGGTTCCTTCCAGCCTCATATGCAGGAACTCGATCCCTATATTTTAGCGGATGCAAAAGTGTATGTCGACCAGATTGAATCATGCCTTAAAGAAAGTGGAGATTTTATAAAACCAATCGCAGAGGGGATTATTCAGAAAAGTAACATATTTGGTGAAATCGGCGATTTTTGCCTGAATAAAATTGCGGGCAGGGAATCAGATAACGAAATAACTGTTTTTAAAAGTGTAGGAATTGCTATTCAGGATTATACTGTTGCAACTGACATCTATAACTATTCATTTGAAAATTCATTTGGACACGATATAAACCTGTTTGAATAAGTGAAAATCCGAAATTGGAAATAAGAATGATAAAATTACCCGGAATATTTAACGACGTGATAGGTCCTGTTATGCGGGGCCCGTCAAGTTCGCATACCGCAGCATCGTGGAGGATAGCAAGGACAGCAATCGATATATTAAACGACCGGTTGGTTAAAGCGCTTGTTGAATTTGACAGCGATGGAGCCTGGGCTCCCAATTACAGGGAGCAGGGGACTACGATTGGTATTGATGGCGGCTTATTGGGATTGGATATCGCAGATGAAAGAATAAGAAATACGGATGGCCTCTATATCGAAAAAGTTATTGCAATCGATTATCAGGTTAGCTCTTTCACAACTTCGCATGCCAATACCGTTCGACTTACACTATGGGGGATTTCAGAAAAGAAAGTAGAAATAATAGCTGTCTCTTTGGGAGGCGGCTCTTTTGAAATCAGATCCGTCAATGGATTTAACTTGATATTAAATGGAGAATGGTATGAATTGATCATTTTTATACAAGGGAAATCCGGTATTTCGGAAGAACTAAAAAATAGTATTCCTCCGGATATCGAATTTTTAGTTCAGCAAAAGGAAGAATTAACCCTGTTGAAATTTAAATCTTCATTTCCTTTTTCTCCTGAATTTATAATACAACTTCAAAATTACCCTGAAATAGACGATATATCAGTTGTCTATCCAATAATGCCTGTCATCGCGGGAAGGCAAACTGAAATGCCATTTGATTCATTGCAGACGTTGTTGGAATACGCTGAAAAGAACAATGTAGATTTAGGGGAATTGGGACTTACTTATGAAATGTGTCTTAGCGGATTAAATGAAGGGGAATTAAACCTGAAAATGGTTGATATTATTCAAATCATTCACCGTAGTATTGATACAGGATTAAAAGGAACATATTACCAAGATCGGATTTTACCACAACAATCGCACTTGATAGAAAAGGCAGAAGTAGAGGGCAAACTTAAAGACTCGGTTATGAATCGCATCATTGCCAATGTTACTGCATTAATGGAATCAAAAAGCGGTATGGAGGTGATTGTAGCTGTTCCAACGGCTGGTTCGTGTGGAACGGTTGGAGGATTGCTGCGTGCAGTATCCGAAAATATTGGGTCAGACAACAATGAGCTGGTTAAAGCCTATTTTGCTGCCGGCGTTATTGGGGCATTTTTTGCACAAGGTCCCGGATTTTCGGCTGAAGAACATGGCTGTCAGGTTGAATGTGGCGCAGCTTCAGGAATGGCAGCAGCAGCAGTTGTTCAGTTATTGGGAGGAAATGCAAAACAAGCTTTGGGAGCCGCCTCCATGGCCATTCAGAACATGATTGGGTTGGTCTGCGATCCGGTTGCCGACCGGGTGGAAGTGCCTTGTTTGGGGAAAAACATTAGCGCTGCAGTAAATGCATATTCTTCTGCAATTATGGCCATCTCAGGTTTTGATGAAGTCATTCCCCTTGACCAGGTTATTCAAACTGTTTCACGAGTTAGTAAATCAATGCCATCATGTCTAAAATGCACCGGGAAAGGTGGACTGTCAATTACAGATACTTCTATCATTTTAAAAAGACAATTGAAAGAAAGACATATTTGGTAAGATTTATCAAGTGGAGAATTTGAAAACAATTAGAGGAGCATAGTTTAACGTGATAATTAACTAGACTATTTACATCTACTTCGATATTGCTTTTTAAAACTTTCAGTATTTTACTTCATTTTATAGACAATAACTTGTTCTCAAACCTGAAAGGAGTCACAATTCAAATAAAAGATTGATTTACTAACCATTAACGCAATTATCTGAAGTTTTGCCTTGAAAATAATTCTTCAACCATAAAAATTGCAACCTGATATTTGATGGATTGGAGATTTGAGAATTAAATGCCAGCAAGGTTTGCAGAGACATACAAGACAAGAGGTCATTTTCGACCTCTTGTCTTGTATGTCTCCCCTATTGAATGGAAGTTGCAACTGTTTTTACTTCATTTGATCTGAGAGGAAGGCAAGGTATCTTCAAGTGATGAGTTCTAAAAATGGCACAAATCAGGAGCTATGAGAAATTGTGGCTCCTTGATTCAGCTAATCATATGAAGGAACTGATTGATCAGATTTATCAAAGTATAGGAACTCTGTCCGGCAGTTAACTCATTACAACCAAAAAACTGGGAATAGTCGGAGAAATATACCTCCAACTCGAAGGGACCGAAATTCCACCAGAAATTATAACAAGTAGTTTTATTTAATATGAGCCAGAAGAAAACAAAAATAAAAACCCCCTCACCCAGAATCTGGGCAAAGGGGTGATCTAACTAACCAGCAAACTAACTATTACATGTGTTTGTTTTATAATTCTTTATGGGAATATAAATCCCTGGCAAAAGGTGACTTTTGATAATTGGCACCAACTGTTGTATATTTTAAGGCATTACCTAAGGACCATGGTTTTACATAGCATGAAACATAAGAGGACAATATAAAACAAGCTACTATTTGATTCGCCAGCTGGATACTCATTGTTTATAAAAATTAAAACCTCCAATCAATTTTACTCTGCAGCTCGAGTAGCTTCCTTCCAATCGTCCGTTCTGAAAGGAGAAGCTGGTAGTCCTTCAATGTTAAAAAGTGTTCCCTGAGGGCAATGAATAAAACAATAGCGAACTGCAACAGGTTTTTCTACTTTTTCCGAAAAAACTGCAACTGTTCTGTTTTCGTTTATTGTGGCTGTTGCGGGATGAAATATTTTATCCTCACCGGCTATTTCAAAACCAGTTAACTGCCTGCCAAAACTTGCCAATCCATTCGGACAATCATCAAAAAACAAATTTATTTTTCCGTCCCGGGTAATTTCAAACTTCTTGTATAGTGGACCCGAACAGGCAAGTCCTTCGAAATTATAGTCTTTTACCAACGCCCAATATGCCAGCCGATCGCCAACAATGCACTTTTCAGGAGGATGAATAAATTCACAATCACCGATATCGAGCGTTACTACCATTCCGGAATTCTCGATGAACGACATACATTTTAATTGTGCTTCTCTTAAATAAACAGGGTCGTCTCCCCAATATTTAAACGGAGCTATCTGGACATAATAAAACGGTAGTTTACCTTGCTTCCATTGGTTTCGCCACTGTTCAACCATCGCCGGAAATAATTTTAAATATTCATCTGCCTTTGCAATATTGGATTCCCCCTGATACCAGACAACTCCTTTTATTGCATAGTTCTGCAAGGGATGAAGCATACCGTTGTATAACAAGGCAGGAGCATGCTGTGGAAATTCCTTTGGAATTTCTTTAACGGGTTCTATTTTCTTAAATTCTGCAAGGGTTTCTTCGTCCATCCAAGCCTCGACCTTTGAAGCGCCCCATGATGTGTGAATTAAACCGATGGGTATGTCTAATAAAGTATTCAGTTTCTTTCCGAAGAAATAGCCTACTGCACTAAAATCCTGAACAGATTTTTGATTTGCTATTAACCATTCTCCTGAAACATCATCGACCGGAATAAGACTTGCGTTTCGGTTAACCGTAAATAACCGGATATTGTTATTCGCAGAGTTTAATATAGCTTCGTGGCTGCCGTTAACAGGTTGATTAGTATAACCTTTTACAGGCATTTCCATATTTGATTGACCAGAACACAACCAGACTTCGCCAAACAGCACGTTGTTTAAAACAATTTTCGATGTTTTACCTTGTATTTTAATAATTTGAGGTGCTTTACTGTCGGTTGTTTTTACGTTAATGCGCCAGTTGCCTTCTTTGTCGGCTTCCACCTTCACTAATCCCTTCAACCAGGACGTTTTAATGTTTACTTTCTCACAGGCATCGGCCCACCCCCAGAGTGTGACGGTAGTATTACGCTGCAAAACCATATTGGATGAAACAATTGCAGGAAGCCTAATTTCTGCATTGACTGATTGCAGGCTTAGGAAACTAAACGTTAATATTAGTACAAGTAAATATACCCTTCTCATTTTCTATTCTATAATTTGTACATTATCAGAGTGTTCTATCTTGAACAAGCTACTATTTGATCGGGAAGCCGGATAATCAGTTGTTTTCTCAATTTTATTGTCTTTCCAGATTAATCCATCAACACAATAGATGTTAAGCAAGAGTGCATCATCAAAGGTTCGAAACGTATTTCCGGTTATCCGGATGTTTCTATTGTATCTGCTGGTTTCAAAACCTTCTTTAATACCAGCTTTCACGTCGATAATAGCACTGCCCCAAACGCCAAACAAACAATTATCGAACACATTGTTTCGTATGACACAGTCGCTCACTCCTCCCTGTTCATACCAGTACATGGCATCTCCTTCAAATAGCAAGGCAGCACCTGGCGAATGGAAATAATTGTTCTCTACAATCGTTTTTCCACGGCAATTCAGGAGCATTCCGCGTGCCCTGTTTTTTCGAATGATATTATCATGTATATGAACAACAGCAAAATCGTGTAGCTCGGATATGGCATCTCCAACCTCAATGCCTTCGGGAATTTCATTTGAAAATACTACCCGTGTATAATTCTTGTTTAATCGTTCAGCCACAGCAACTTTTGCGGTTCCTTTTGTAATCAGACTTTTGCCTTTGACAAACTCCACTTCAATATCTTCTTTCAAATAATCGAACCCAAATTGTTGCGGGTGCTTTAGTTCAACAATTACCTCTTTCGGATTAATTTGTTTGGCAATCCGGGTATAAATCCCATGAATATTTGTAGCATCATCTTTCTGATTTTCAAACAGGCAGTGGCTTAATTCAATTTTACCGGTACAGTTCACAAAATGAGTTGCATCAGCCGTTGTACTGACCATTCGGCCAGGCGATGCCGTAACCTTACAATTTTCAACTTTGATGTTGTTTGTTCTTTGACCAACAATACCCATGCCTCCGCTGTGGTATATGGTTATCCTGCTAAACTCCATGTTGTTACAATCTGTCAGAATGAACCCGGGGTAGTTGCGGTTTGCAGAACCAAATGTTAAGGTATTTCCAAGGGTACCTTTCAATCCGTTCAGAAAAATCCGGACTTTCCTGCCACCAAGGTCTTCAGCCACAAGGGGAGTATTTTCAAGATAATAATCTTTGGCCATAAAAGCTGTCTCCCGTTTCCCGGTATCGAACTCAAGCAAATGTCCATACGGATAAACCACATTTGAACTGACGGTGGTTTTCATTCCCAGGTCCTGGCCCCCGTCTGTAAATTCTAAAATATTGTTTTTAATCCGGTAGGGGAAATTTTCCGGAATTTCAACATCAACGCCATCATCCCGGTTGGCAATAATGATTGCTTCGCTATGAAAGGGTCTAGCAAAATCGATCGAGAAATTCTGAAGGGTAATATTTTTGGAGTTTTCAATTACAAAAGGATTTACAAAACCGTGAAAGATGAAGGAAGATCCCTGGCCGTCGATCGTCAGGTTATCCATTCCAAAAATGGGAAAGATAATCCGTTTCAGACCCTCGTCGTTGTTACTGACAAAACAATATTTATCGACACCGAAATCTCCGTAAAAATGGTATTCTCCTTTTGGGAAAACTAGTTTGGCCGACTTCTGGTTTTTGCAGTCTTTTAGCGCTTTCAACACTGCCGGAGTGGCATCCTTTGCTCCTTTTTCCAGGTAATTTCCCATGTTTAACTCCTGGGCAAAACCACAACTTGTAATTAGCAATATCCCAAGAATAAGATGAATGATCCTTGGCACTATTTTATTGATAAGATTCATGATGATAAGGTTTAAAAAAACTGGTTGATTAAGGCTTTTGATTTTACCCGAATAATATACTAAAGAAAGAACTGTGCATTTTTAATTGAGTCGTCCAAAATATAGTGGATTTCAAATTTTTGGGGTTTCAATTAATTTCCTTGTTCAATTCACTTGTTTTTCAATTTTTGTCATTTTTTTCTGATAAAATGTGTGCGAATCTCTAACCATTATCAGATATATTCCAGCTTGAAGATCCGGGAGACTTAACTCAATTTGCTGTTCAGTATAGTATTTGCTATGTAACAATACTGCGCTGGACGAGTAAATTTGAACTTCCTTTCTCCCGGGAGGTAATCCTGCAAGTGTTATCTTGTCGCTGAAAGGACTTGGATAAATTAAAAAATCAGAATTATCCTGTTGAGGTGAATTAATTCCAACCTTATAACCAACATCTACTTTAATTTCCCTGGATTCAATTCGTTCACCTTTCACGTCAAAAAAGACCGTTTTTAATGAATGTGGACCTGATTTATCGGGAGTCCACATCAATTGATAGGGAAAAGAAAAATCTTTGTCAATCAGCTGGTTGTCAACATAAAATTCAGCCCTTTCGATCACCGCTTTAATATTATTGACACTTGCTTTAATTTCAACTTTATCACCGAGATACGCAACCTTATAATTATCATTCGGTGCATCGATTTGAGCAGTTGCTGGTGAAGTATTTTCCGGATCAAAAAAGGTGATTGTGCGGGTTTCAAAATTTCGATATGAAAAATCATTGGCAATATCAGCATAATAGATTTTTGCGATTTGTCCTGCTTCAACATCGGTATTGCCAATTATTGTTGGGTACCAGGCCTTTCCTGAAATGGAAGAAACGATGATGCTTTTAGGCTCATCCCAATTTATTCCATCTTTACTAACCGATAGATATATTCTGGCAGGAGACCAGCCATGCCAAACCATGACCCATTTTTTAAGGTATGTATTCCAGTGTACTGAAGGATTTCCTCCTGATGCAGATGACAAACCAGGCAATTTTGTATGTTGCCCCCCAAGTCCTTCCTCAGTAAATGATCCATTGTAATATTTTTTCCAGGTCCCCGGAGCGCCATTAGGATCGGTAGAAATAGCCATTAAAATCCAATTTTCCTGATAATAGCACATCCAACGGTTGTTGATGTGATCCCAAACTACGCAACAATCTCCTGAACCTCCCCATGTCGGAGTACTGGGCTTTGCAGTTGGGCTGGTTATTATCTGGGTTCCTTTGCTCCATGTTTTTCCTTTATCGGATGAGTATGTAACTGCCAACGACTTCCAGGCAATATCGTTTGAGGTATGTGGATACCAATGGTCTTCCGCATGGTAAAATCCAATGAAATCATTTCCACTCTTACGAAACACCGACATTAACCAGGAACCGCCATTGTCCCAAGAATTAAAATTTCCTCTCCCTCCAAAAACTGAATTTGACGGTTCCAGCAAGGTTTGGTCTTCTACGAACTGAGATTTACCGGTTGACCGGTGAGATTCAAATTCTGCCCAAAACATAATATAGCCCTTGTCATCGGGCAAAACACTGATGTGCCCATCAGGATACCATTTATAAAGCGGATACCCAATTGAGTTTCCAACCTTCGTTGCTGGTGATAATCCTACCGACCATTGTCCATAAGTTATTCCTGTAGCAACAAAAAACAATAGAAGTGCACCTATAATTATTTTACTTTTATTATCCATTTTTTTTAAAACTAAAAAAAGAAAAGGGAATTTTCCCTTTTCTTTCATTGAAACTATTACCTATCGAACTAATACCCCGGATTTTGTTTCAAATCACCGTTACTAATTTGGATTTCTCTGTCAGGAATCGGGAACAATACATGATGATCCTTAATATTAGCAGCAGCAATTGGATTACCGGCAGTACATGATTTAACAGTACTTACTAAAATTCCATACCTTACTAAATCGAACCATCTGTGTCCTTCGAAACACAACTCCCATTTTCTTTCATTCAGAACGGCCTTTAGAAAATCAGGTCCTGACAGCCCGCTAAGGTTGCTGAGTCCGGCTCTGGTTCTTACCTGGTTTATTGCTTTATAGGCATCTGCATTGGGATTATTTTCTGCACGGCATTGAGCTTCTGCATAAATTAATAAAACATCAGCATACCTAGTGATTGGAAAATTAAATGGAGATTGCCATTCGGTTGCATATCCTCTTGTAGCGGGGTTTGGATCATGTCTCCATTTATAGGCATAAAACAGTCCGTCGTTGGTTGGCTTGGTTGTTCCTTTAGCATCAGTTACAAGATAACTTACAACATTGTAATCTCTTCTTTTATCTCCTGTCGGATAAGAGTTAAACAATTCAGGCATAGCCTGACAGATGGAATAAGCAATAGTATTGGTGTAATTTCCGGGAGGCCCGTCCCAGGTTGCCACTTCACCACCTTCGTTGTCGGTAGCAATGTATTCGGCATCAAAAACATATTCGCTGCCATGTTCATTTTTCAGAGAAAATACATCCTGATAAACGGGTTCAAGTTTATAAACGCCGGCGTCAATAACTTCCTTTGCATACTTGGCAGACTGAGTCGCTGCGGCAGCATCTTTCAGAGGCTCACCGGCCATTTGAAGATACACTTTTGCAAGGAGTGATTTCGCCGAATACAGGTTTGCCCTTCCAACTTCATTTTTAGCCGGCAGATTTTCAATAGCCACCTTAAAATCGTCAGTTATCCTTTGATAGGTTTCGGCCAAGGTACTCCTGTTGTTTTTGAACTCATTCAAATTTGTTTCATCCGTAATAACAGGTACTCCGCCATAAAACCGGGCCAATTGAAAATAATAAAATGCTCTTAAAAAGCTGGCCTCCCCCAGAATCCGATTCTTAGTGTCAGCCGGAATTGCGGATTTTGTGCTTTTTATTTTTCCAATAACCACATTGCACCTTGAGATGCCCATGTATTGCACTTCCCAAACCGAACTGGGTATTCGCGAAAATGCCGTAAAGGTATAGTTTCCGATTTCCTTACCGGTAGCATCCCAAAAACCCTGGTTTACCAACATCTCATCCGTTCCTGCACGTCCCATCATTAGCAAACCTTTAAAATAAGATCCAAATGCCTTGTTGCCCTGATGACCTGCAATGGGGTCATAGGCTCCGTTCACCGCTAATTCAAAATCCTCTGCAGTCTCAAAGAAATTTCCAAGTACAAGGTTACTTTTTGGTGGTATATCCAATTGTTTTTCGCAAGCGGAAAACAAAATAACCGCAACCATGATATATACTATTTTTTTCATCTTGTTTAAATTAATGATTAGAACTCAATGTTTACGCCTGTTATAAAAGTTTTCGCTCTGGGGAATCCACCGTAATCGATACCCTGAATAAATGGATAACGATAATCTACCTGGTTTGAAGTGATTTCCGGGTCATATCCTGAATAATTTGTTAATACCGCAAGATTGTTTGCTGCCACATATACATTTACATTTTTTATTTTGAGAGCAGATGTCCATTTTGATGGCAAGCTATAACTCAATTTTAAGGTTTGTAACCGAACAAAGGAAGCATCTTCAACCAAATAGTCCGCAGGGCGCAAAGAAGGTACTCTTGCATATTGTTTGCTCGAAGAATTTTGTGGAGTCCATCGGTCCATCCAGTTTGATGTTTGATTAGCCGAAGAACCGGGGAAGGAGGAAATTCTTGTATTTGTTGCATTAAGAACTTTATTTCCCAAACTGTATTGAAGCACAACATCAAGAGTCAAGCCTTTAAATGAGAACCCATTGTTCCATGATCCAAAAATATCAGGGAAGGTGTTTCCCAATACGGTCCTGTCAAAACCATTGACTTTTCCGTCTGTATTGATATCCTTGTATTTGATATCACCTGGTTTCTCGCCCGCACCTGTTGATGGGACTCCGTCTTTCACCGTTCCATCAGGCTTGAAATCACCTGGCAAATAGATGCCATCAGTTTGATAACCATACAAATCATTAATAGAACCTCCTACCTGAAGAATCATTTCATCTGTAGAAATTGCATCATAGTTAACATCAATATAGATAGGTTGTCCATCATTACCCAATTTCTTAATTTCATTTTTCATGGTGGTTAAATTCAATTTCGAATTCCATCCAAAACCACTCACCGTATTTAAATTATAAGTTGCAGATAATTCAAATCCCTTATTTTGGATCTTTCCAACATTAAACCAACCTGAAGAAAATCCTGTGGAAATTGTTACTGGAGTCAACAACAATAGATCTGTTGTATTTTTAACAAAATAATCGGCTGTAATGGTAAGTGCGTTTTTAAAAATTCCAAAATCAATACCAATATTGCTCTGGGTTGTTGTTTCCCAGGAGAGATTTTCATTTTCAAGATTCTGAGGACTTATACCATTTACAGACATACCATTGAAGGTATAGTTTGAGTATTGCTGGTCGAGTAAGGCGCCCTGGATTGGGACATTTGCATTTCCCACCTGACCCATACTTGTTCTTATTTTCAATTCTGAAATTAATTCAGAGTCGGCAAGGAAAGATTCCTTTTTAATATTCCATCCCAAAGCTCCTGAATAAAAATCGCCCCATTTATCAACCATGAACCTTGAAGTTCCATCCTTACGGTAGGATAAGGTGGCAAGATATCGCTCATCGTAGGTGTAATTGGCGCGTGCCAGATAAGATACCATAAAAAGTTCATCGACACTGGAAGAAGCTAAAAACTCTCCTGCCCCCTGCAATGAATTGTATCCGAGCTTTTCATTTTTAAAATCACGCCCTTCAGTCCGGTAGAATTCATTCCTGTTTTTCTGAAATGAAATCCCGCTTACTACATTAAGATTATGCTTTTGAAAGTTTTTTGATAATGTAAAGTAGTTTTCGTTCACAAAATTGGTAGCATTCACACTTGCTGCTGTTCCAACGCCATTGTTGAGACTGCCCCATGGGGTCTGTTTTGAATAAAATTGCTGATCTTTCAGGTTGAAAACGTCAATGCCTAAAGTGGTTCTGAATGACAACCAGTCAACCAGTTTGTAATTGGCATACATATTAACAATGGTACGATTGATGGTTTTATCCAGCTGGGTATTCTTTGCGATATTATCAGGATTGTTTCTGTACGAAGAACTATAGCTGTCAAGCAATACCTGGGGAACACCTGCTCTCCGGAAACGTGCCTGGGTATTGTTATCCATCCTGAATGGCGACCCAAATAATGCGGAGATAACTGTTCCGGCGGCAGTGCCTTCCCGTCCATCTGTTGGAACCCCGTTATTGATAATCTTACTGAAATTCAGATTTGCTCCTACCACTAAATTTTCGGAGAAATTGTGGTCGATGGTAGCACGGGTTGAAAACTTCTGAAAATTGGTTTCCATTAACACCGATTTATCCTGATTATAAAGACCGGTAATCGCATAGCTTGTTTTATCGGTTTTACCCTGCATCGAAAGAGAATGATTTTGTACGATTCCCCTTCGGAAAATCTCATCCTGCCAGTTAACATCCATTTTGTCGGCATCCGCAAACTTGTAAGGAGTTCCATCAGGCGCAGTAAAAAGCCTGTTGGTTGGATTAGCTGTTTGTTGGTAAAGCGCGTATTCACTAAAATCCATTACATCGATCCTTTTTTTCATTTCCTGAATCCCGTAGTATGCATTGTATATAATGCCAGCTTCTCCCTTTCTGCCTTTTTTCGTGGTAATCATGATTACACCATTGGCCCCTCTGTTTCCATAGATGGCGGTGGCTGATGCATCTTTTAATACTTCGACTGATTCGATATCATCCGGATTGATGTAAGAGAATGAACTCATCTGTGCAGAAAATCCTTCCAATCCGCCGCCTCCTGAAGTACTTACATCATTCATGGGGAAACCATCGACCACGATAAGTGGCTGAGAGCTCCCGCTAACCGAAGATATACCCCTGATATTCATCTTAGTTGCTGCTCCTGGCTGTCCTCCGGTTGAGCTTACGGATAAACCGGTTACCTGGCCTTGCAACGCCTCCTCAATATTCGTGACAGGTCTAGATTTAATATTTTCAGGATTGATCGAAGCAACTGCTCCTGTAATATTACCCCGTTTTTGGGTTCCGTATCCTACCACAACAACTTCATCCACTCCAACAATATCCTCTTCAAGCACAACCGCTATCGTACGATTATTCCCTACTCCTATTTCACTGGTTTTCAAACCAATAAACGAATAGACAAGTACAGAAGATGATCCTTTTACCGCAATGGTATAGTTGCCTTTCGAATTGGTAACCGTGCCATTCGATGTGCCTTTTTCAATAATTGTGACTCCCGGAACGGCATTCCCCGTTTTATCTTTCACAATACCCGAAACAGATATTCCCTGCGCAAAAAGAGCATAAGAATTTAAAAGATTGAGTACTGCCAGAATAAGAATGATATTTAATTTTCGACTCATGATCTTATTATTTTAAATTTTTATTTTTCACGATCTATTCAACTATTTTTAACGACAACTCGTCAACATAAACTCGTGTATTAACGGTAGCATTTCCATCTACTTTTGTAAACCAGAAGCTATGGTATGCATTTAGCCAATTTCCCTTATCAGTCGGAATGGTAGTCACAAATTCAACTTTTTGCCATTCAGTAGTAAGTAACTGACCATTAGTGCCCCAAGAAGACTTATAACCTTCAGTCCAATTATTCAGGTTACCTAACTGGAACCAACCAATTTTTAGAACACCAGCGTTATTAGCTTTAATCCACATACTAACAGTATAACTCTTACCATTTTCAATGGCTATCATTCTTTCAGCAGGCTTATCACGGCTCATTAATTCTGCACCTCCCCAATTACTATAGTCGAATGCGGCAGCATACTTGGTTCCGTTTGCGCCTCCATTAACAATTACCAATGGGAAACCAGCACCATTCCATGTTTGGTAGTCTGTGATTAAACCATCTTCAAAACTTCCATTATACATTAATTCCGGAGGCCCAACCTGAACTAAAGTATTTTTTGCAATAGTAGCTATGCTTCCGTCTTCGGCCCGCGTAATTTTCAATGTAGCACCGATAGCTTTGTTCACGTTGAACTTTACGGTTGGATTGCGCTCAGTTGAAGTTGCAGGTGTACCCCCTTCAAAAGTCCAGCTCCATGAAGTGGCTCCACCAATGGATGCATCGGTAAACGTAACCGTTTCTCCAACTTTTATTTTTGTTTTTGATGGAGTGAAATCAGCAATCAAAACAGGAAAAATCTTAATGGGAAAGGTTATGGAGTCTTTACTTCCGTCAAAATACTCAACGACCAAAGAGGGAGCAATATTCCCTTCCAGTTTAAAAACAACACCAAGCTCCGCTTTTTCAGAGGTAGCAGGTACTCCTCCCGGGAAATTCCAGGTACGCTTTGCAACACCGAGAGACATGTCAATAAAAGTCAGGGTATCTCCTCCTGCAACAGCCTTGGTTGCCGAAGCAGTTGCTTTTAATTCTTTTGTTTGTTCCTGTTCTTTACCATAATCCATTTCGCAGGAACTCAGGAAAAGTAGCATTGCAAACGAGAGAAAGAGCAAATACTTCAATGAAGTATTCTGCTGTAATAACGATTTGTTTTTCATAGTTTTTAATTTATTTGTTAAATCCTTCATTTGAATTTATTTTCATATTGGTTGAATTTGAATCCGTTTTAATTGTCCCCGAGTCTCCATCGAGCGATAAGTAGGTATTCCCCTTGATTGAAACCTGGTTGCAATTCTCAATTTTGAGGTTTGGAGCATCTGGAAAAATTGGCTGGTATGTTTGCGTTTGCGTTATTTGATTGGCTTCAAATGTTAATCCATCAACTGAGATAGCCCGCAAAATTGAAGCATCAAAAGTGTTAATTTTGTTATTTCGGATAAGGATATTACGACTGTATTTCTCCTGAATATCAAGGTCTTTATCATACTCGGGATCAATCATAATGATCGACTGGGCTCCATTGCCACCATACGCGCAATTTTCAAACGTATTGTTTTCAATAATCAGACTGTCGCACGGACCAGACTCGTTCCACAATCCCAAATCGCCTGCGATGAGAAGGCTGGCCATTTGTGAAGAAAAATAGTTATTCCTGACAATGACTTTCCGGGGAACCGAAATGAGAAAGCTTCGGGCCCGGTTGTTGCGCACGATATTGTTTTCGAGTAATGCAGTAGGGTACCACGAAATATTTTCAATGCCATAATATTTTTCAACTTTCCCCTTAACCGGTTCATTGAAGGTTAGGATGGATATCTTTTCGTTTATTCTTTCGACATTGGTTAACATCAGGCTACTCGTCGTTGGCATCAATGAGTTATTGATGATTCTGACGCTGTCGCCAGCTTCACCGAAAAGATAGTCGTTTTGATGTGGATGATAGGTTTCCACTGCCACGCGGTAATCATCCAGAATTTTATTGATTCTGACATAGGTACCATGAATATTGGTGGCATCATCCAGCATATTTTCGAAGGAACAGTTGCGGATAATTACCTCGCCTTTGCAATTGCAAAAATGGGTGGCATCTGCAGTTGTGGTAACCATTCGTCCTTCACCTTCTTTAAGAACTACATTAAATCTATCAAGTGTTATATTCTCGCAGCGTTCGGCAATGAGCCCCATAGCACCGGCATGATGCACATTGACATTTTCAAACGCAAGATTTTTGCTTTTAAACAATCGAAATGCCGGGCTGCTGCGGTTATAAAGGTATTCTCCCTTGAAGCAAACAACCGATCCAACAGGAGGAACTTCCTGCGAATTCCCTGATAAGCGAATTAAGCCTTTTTTGATTTCTACAGCTGAAATCGTGTATTGTTCCAATTCGTATTTTACCGTATTGTAATAGGGTGTCTTTGTAACTGGATTCCACAAAATATTCTCGCCTACCGGTAAATCATACCCCTCAGGCATGGCAAAACGAAAACCATATTTTTTCCCATAAGGTGAATCCTCGCGTTCCAGGCTTAAAAACAAATGTCCATACTGGACTTTGTAAGGTGTCGAAACCTCGATATCAAACGACTTTTTTGCAGGATCGTTGGCCACAACATCGCCTTCAAGGCAAAATGGCACGTTCCAATTGATGCTTAGGTTTTTTATGGATAGGTTTTTACTGTCTTCAATGAGGAAGGGAATCATTTTTCCATGAAAAATAAACTCTGAACCATTACCTTCAATTTCAAGTCCATTAAGACCAATTAGCGGGAATGCTGTTCTTTTTAATCCATTGTCATTGTTTGTAATGGCACAATATCTATCCGGCGCATAGGTTGGGTAAAAATGATAGGTTCCTTTTGGAAATTCCAGCTTCCTGATTCCTTCTTTATTACACTTTTGTATTGCTTCAATCACAACGGGCGTTGCATCGTTTGTGTTTTCTATACCAAAGTCCTTAAGATTAAGGCTCTGTTTCGCTATTGTATTTTTACACCCACCATTCAGGATATAAAATAAAAATAACAAAAGGAGGATTTGGTTCTTCATAATTTGGTTCTGGTATTTTTGTTAGATCACCACACAGACCAAAAGTAGATGGAGACAATGTGAACACGATTAAGCAATTGTAACATGATTGAGTGTAGATGTAACATCTTAACCCGGTAGGAGAAAAACACACACTACACGCTTACTAATTAGTCTGTTAGCGGAGAATAATTCAATTGTATCATTTATGCACTCTATTGTAACATTGTTGATTTGAATGCATAAAACTAGAGTGATAGTGCTAACTTAGCGATCCTGATCCGATCATTCCGGATTAGGAATTCGGTATAAATTCATTAAAAGAATGTTCAAAAAAGTAATACTGCTTCTTTTCTTTTTATTGCCTGGTCTATGCACCTTAGGTGAAGAGATCTTTTTCAAATCACTGACTGTAAATGATGGTCTGACTCAACACGATGTAAGTTGTATTCTTCAGGATAGTTTTGGCTTTATCTGGATCGGGACTTATGACGGACTTAACCGGTACGATGGATTCAATGTGCTTAACTTCTCGCATAAAACCGATGATATAGAAAGTCTGTCGAGTAACCGGATTTTATGCCTTTTTGAAGATTCAAAAAAAAGAATTTGGATTGGTACCGATGGAAGCGGATTAAACTATTATTCACTGGTCAGCGAAAAATTTGTCCGTGTAAAAACGCCGGAAGGATACAATCAGATAAAAGGAGTTGCAGAAAACAGCAAGGGTGAAATCTTTTTTGCGACCTCAAGAGGTGTTCTTAAATTAGTTGAAAATGATACAGTTTCTGCTGATTTGATTCAGCTTCCGGTAACTGGATTAAATATAACAGGTATTACTATTGTAGGCGATGATCAGGTTTACTTTTCGACAAATCAGGGAATATGGACTTTAAAAAATAACAATTGTAAACAAATCCCAGGTACTGAGAATAGGTATTGTTTACAATTGATTATAGACAGACACAACAATATTTGGAGTATTCTGGATGAGAAACTGACTGTGATTAGAAAACTTGAAGATTCATATAAAATAGAGGAAATTAGTTCTTTACCAGTAGCCGATATAAGGGTAATATGTGAATCAAAAGATGGTACTATTTGGGTTGGAACTTTAAATAACGGTTTATTTGGTCTTCATCCTCAAACCTATTCAATAATTCAAAGCATAAAATACAAAGCAAAAGAGGAAAGAGGGCTGCTTAGCAATTCACTTTTGAGTCTCTACTGCGACAACACCAATATTTTATGGGTCGGAAACCGCCAGGGACTTTGTTATGCCAATCTCTCGCAAAAAGATTTTAAACGGATTTCTTTTGAAGGATTGACCAATGTTCCGAATAAACCTCACATTAGAACATTATTGGTGGATAATGATTTTCTTTATTATGGAATACAAGACAGAGGATTCTTTCGGTATTCATTAAAAAATGAGACTCACGAAAAATTAAATAATGAAAACAATTTTGATCCTCTTTGCCTGAAAGAAATTAATGGAACAATTTATGCCGGTTCCAGTGTCGGTATATTCCTTAAGCGGAAAGATGATTCGCATTTCATTGAGGACAAATTAGAAAACTATCACGATCCTATTTTCCCGACTGTAGTTACCTCAATCTGTGCAGATGAGAAGGGGAGCATCTATTTTGGTACATTTTCCGGACTTGTTGTAAGAAAAGGGAGTAATGCAGACTGGATTCAATACCTGCATCCGCAGACAGAAATTCTTAGAGATAAAAGGATTTTTAGTTTATTGTATGATAAAGAAGCAGCTTGTTTATGGATTGGAACTATATCCGATGGACTATATAAATTGAATCTAACCAGAGAGGGTAGTTTTCTTTCACTTGAAGAATACAACGAATCAATGCAAAATGATTACCGGATTGCCAACAATTCTATCTGGTGTTTTTACAAGGGGAAGGACGGTACACTCTGGATTGGAACAGATGCCGGACTTTTACGAAAAACCAAAAACTCAAATAAAATAACCCAGATAAAAATTGAAGGTATCGTTGATCGAAAAATCATGGGGATTCTTGACGACGACAAGGACAACCTTTGGCTTACCAATTCGCAAGGGCTTATTCGTTTTGATGTTGTCAAAAATCAGGTTCGCAGATATTCATACTACGACGGATTGCAATCCAGTACATTTACTGAAGCTGTTGGAAAAGGGCAAGATGGCACACTCTTTTTTGGAAGCATACATGGAATAAATTATCTCAATCCTATGAAGATAGAAGATAATCCATACAAATCGGCTATTTCCATTTCTGATTTTAAGATACACAACATAGGTATTTCCCCTGGGAAAAGTTACTTCGGGAAAGTGGTGCTGGATCAATCAATAAATCTGACGAAAGAAATTACCCTAAATTACAAGCAAAATAATTTTCTTTTTGAATTTACCGGAACCAATTATGCCAACACCGCTGAGAACCATTTTCGCTATAAATTGGATGGATATGATTTGGACTGGATTTATGAAACCGGCAATCGTCGTTTTGCAACCTATTCCAACCTTAAACCGGGCAAATACACCTTCTGGGTAGATGCTGCCAATAACGATGGAATCTGGAATGATACTCCAAAAGAAACTTCAATAAAAATATTACCTGCACCCTGGTTTTCCATCTGGGCCTACTTCGTATACTTTGTACTGACAGCAGGTGTTATTTTAGGTTTTATATTCTTCCTTAACAACCGACAAAAGCTCAGACATCAAATAGAATTGGAAAATATCCAATACAATAAAGACAAGGAAATTAACGAACTTAAATTGATGTTTTTCACTGATGTCGCACACGAATTTAAAACACCTCTATCTTTAATAGTCGGGCCATTAAACGACTTGATTGGCAATAACATAACCGATGATCACCGCAATTTCTGTTTTAAAATAATCTCAAGAAATACAAAAAGAATGATGTTTCTTGTCAGTCAATTGCTGGATTTTCGCACATTAAATGCGAATAAGAATATTCTTAAGATTTCAGAAAGCGACCTGTCAGCATTTATTTCTCAAATAACAAAAGCCTTTCTCTGGCAGGCTAAACATGAGGAAATTAATTTTAATGTAATTGCTCCGGAGGAATTCAAATGTTTCTTCGACAGGGATTTAATTGAAAAGGTGGTTTACAATCTTCTATCAAATGCTTTTAAATATACTCCGGCAAATGGGATTGTTGAAATTGAAGTAAAGCCTGTTTGGAACAATAATAAACAAATTGGCAATATTATTATTCGCGACAGTGGCAAAGGTATCCCGGACGAACAAAAGGGAAAGATTTTTGAACGCTTTTTTCATGGGAAAGACCGGTCTTCATCGGGGATTGGACTTCATTTAAGTTATAGCCTGGTAAAAGCACATAAAGGAGAATTAAATGTAGCAGATAGTGCATATGGCGGTACCGAATTCATTGTCACAATTCCGGTTTCAGAAAACAGTTATGAAGATTTTGAGTTCAATGATTCAAACGAGCAAAACGCTGTTACAGATGATTTTCTTGCAGAGCCTGAAGTGTCCGAAAAACTGATTTCCGAAGAACGTGAAAGCATTCTTGTTGTTGAGGACGATCATGATTTAAGGGCCTATTTAAAAAAATGTCTGCAAAAAAAATACAGTGTATTTGAAGCTCAAAATGGAATTGAGGGTTTACAAAAAGCGACCGCCAACTTACCCGATATTATAATTGCCGATGTGATGATGCCGGAAATGGATGGTGTCGAAATGTGCAAAAGTCTAAAAGCAAATCAGGAAACATCGCATATACCCGTTTTAATGCTGACCGCCAAAACAGCACAGGAACAGCAAAACGAAGGACTAGATGCCGGTGCCTGGGATTACATTACCAAGCCATTTAACACACAATCGCTTCTGAAGAAAATTGACAACATTATTGATTCCCGTAAAAGTTTCAGAAACACAATCTTTAATCCGGGCTTAAGTATTGACCTAAAAAAGCATTACACCCCTTTCGATCAGAAACTCATATCGAAGGCAATTGCAGTAATTGAAAACAAAATTAGTAATGAGAATTTTTCAGTAGAAGATTTTGCATCGGAAGTAGGATTCAGCCGGATGCAATTGCACCGGAAATTAAAATCGTTAGTTGGTTTTTCTGCGACTGAATTTATAAATACCATAAAAATTAATTACGCAACAAAAATGTTCGATAATGGCTGCGACCGTATCAATGAAGCCATGGAAGCTGTCGGAATAACCAGTTACTCGCATTTCAATAAACTCTTTAAAAAGTTAAATGGGAAAACTGCTTCGGATTATATTATGGAAAAGCGATTAAAAGATGGCTAGAAATGTTATATCATCAACAATTACGACCAGTATCTGATCAAGCCCAATATGTCAAATCAGTATTACAACCCTTCAAAATCAGTATTGGATAATCATATCAAATCCAAAGAGTATCATTCTTTGAAGGAAAAGGTTGAAAAAGACCTGATAGGACTTGAACCGAAATTAAAAGGGATTAAAACAAGATAAATCCCCCTAAAAAGAGTATATAAATCAACAGTTCCGATGTTGGAGAACTTGGCATCATATTACAGGAAGTCGGATGGAAAGTCAAAAAAAAAGATACTGAGTTGCATCTTTTCGAAAAAAATCGTTTTGGAAGAATCAGTCCTTTAAAATAGCCTACACCTTATTTTAGGAGAATTATTTAAGCAATAATTCATTTATTTAGTACCGCGTTTAACCATTAATCGCTCTAAATTAGCCTTGTACCCATATTATTCTAAAATTATTATCATTTCAATTTTGTATGTTCGTGTTTTCTCCTTGGAACACGAACATACCTTTAACGTGTAAATGAAAAGGATTTTGATAAGGTCATTGAAAATAAATGCAGCGGAACAATTCCGATGTTTGAACGGTAAGGAGGTATTGACCTTTACGTTTGATAAAAAGGGGAATCGTAAAATCAATCTCAATTGGGCAATTTGAATGCTATGATCGTTCTTTGTCAAACAAACTACCTATAAATATTTTGTTCCTGGATTTTACCGCCTGATCAGCTGTTACAACACATCAAATATCCCAATAAATACCTTTAAAATTGAAATATTCTTTTAGGAAAACAAAGCTAAATACAGGATTCGTTCCCTATTCGTTCCCCAACAAATAAAAAATCCCTTAACTATTAATAAGTTAAGGGATTTTAAAGTACCCGAAGCCGGAATCGAACCGGCACGATATTGCTATCACTGGATTTTGAGTCCAGCGCGTCTACCAATTCCGCCATTCGGGCTTGTTCGTAAACCGGCTGCAAAAATAATGGAAAATTCCTTTGTGCAAAGTATTTCAAACAAAATTTAGTCTTTTTTCAATCTTTCCTGTTTTGGGGCTTTTCGAAGGCTTAAAATCAGCACCATTGCCCCGCGACCGCATGCTTATCAACAGATGAAGCCTGCAAAACTAAGCAACTTTCGTTTTTTTTATACCTTTAGCCGAATTCTCAAAATCGCCGCTTTGCCGGAGAATATATGGATCAGACAGACGATAAAGAACTGTATTTAAAGCTTAGGGAAGGAGATGAACGGGCATTTCAGGCCTTGTTCAAAAAATACTATTCAGCTATGTGTCATTTTGCACGTCAATTTTTAAACGACAGCGAGTTGGCCGAAGAAACAGTTCAGGATATGTTTGTCAAAATTTGGGAAAAGCGCGCCAGCTTAAATATCGAAACTTCTGTAAAACATTACCTTTTCCGATCGGTTCGTAATCAATGTCTGAACCAGATTCAGCACGAAAAAATAAAAAAACAATATGCCAGCATGGTGCTCGAATCTGCACATCAGGATATCGATCCCGGACATTACTATATTGAGGTTGGTCTTTTTCAACGCATTGAAAAGAGCATAGAATCACTTCCGCCAAAACGGCAAGAGATCTTCAGGCTTAGCCGTGAACAGGGTATGAAATACAAGGAAATTGCAGAAACATTGAATATTTCAGTCAAGACAGTAGAGGCTCAGATGGGTTTGGCTTTAAAACACTTACGCGATGAGTTGAAGGATTTCAGCAATCATTTAATGACTCTTTTTGTAATCTTTAAAAAAACAAATACCAGCAATAAGGGTTAAACCTACTCTTTAATGTCCTATAACCGTATGAGAACAAATCACAACATAGAAGATAAAGATTGGGAATTGATCGCTAAATCGATTTACGATGAAAAAACTGAACTGGCAACAGATGAGCAATTTGATGCGGTACAGAATTTCCTTCAGGATAAAAAAGAAATGGATCAACTCCTGAATCTAACTGAAAAAGTTGATTTGTTTTTTGATCTGAAGAAATACAGCGCACAGGATGCCTGGGAAAAAGTTGAATCTAGGATACATTCTCAGGCTTTGGTGCAACCAACAAAATTCAGAAAGCTCATCACCAATCCAATCTTCAGAATTGCAGCCGCTGTGCTTTTCGCCGCTCTATTGTTGGTTTCAGGATACGAAGTCGTTTACAAACCAGCAGCAAGAAGCCAGTTGCTCGAAATATCAGCAACCAATCAGGTGCTGAATACATTTACGTTACCCGATGGAACATTGGTGAGTTTAAATAGCGACACCAAATTAAAATACCCGAAAAAATTTGGGCGAAACACCCGCGAAGTGACTATCGAAGGAGAAGCATTTTTCGAAGTTAAGCCTGATAAAAATAAACCTTTCATTATTCACGCCGGAAAAGCTCAGATTAAAGTTCTTGGTACCAGCTTTAATGTAAGTGCCTATCCGGAAACTAAACAGGTAGAAGTTATTGTTGAAACCGGTAAAGTGCAGGTTTTAAACAAAACAACGGAAACCTTACAGACCAATGAACTGATCCTGACTCCGGGCGATAAGGGAACTTTAGTTTATTCGAGCAATTCGTTGCTGAAAACAACCAACCAGAACCCCAATTTTTTAGCTTGGAAAACGCACAACCTGACTTTTAAGGCGACTTCGCTTGCCGAAGTAATTGGAAATTTAGAAAAAGTTTACAAAGTAAACATTCGTTTGGCCGATTCGAGGCTGAACGGGCTTCTGCTCACGGCTCAATTCAACGATTATTCCCTCGATTTTATCCTGAAAGTTATTGAAACAACTTTCCAAATCGATGCTCAAAAAGTGAATGGGCAATATATCTTAAAGGCTCGATCCTAAAATTCTACACGTTTGAAATGCCATGAAAACAATTCGAATTATACCCTCAATTTTATTTTCCATAATGTTTGTATTGTTTGTCTCAATGCCAATTTTTTCCTATAGCCAGAAACAAACTCCAAAGCAAACAAACAAACAAACCACAAAACAAGTTACCAAACAAGGAACAAAAGAAGATCAAACTGAACATGTACTTGACCAAAACATCAGTATTTATGCGGAGAACGAATCGCTTTCGAATGTTATTGAGCGGATTTGCGACTACCTTAAGCTCGATTATTCCTACAACTCAAAACTGATTGAAGGAAAAAACATCAGCCTGAACGTATCGAACAAACCAATTAAATATGTGCTCGATCAGTTAATGAAAGATTTCTATCTGCTCTTCGAAATTCAAGACAATATTTTGGTTATCCGCGACTATGTTCCGATGGACAAAAGTGTTGACTACGACAAAAAAATCAGGAACTATACCAACCAAACCGGTTTTGTTTTTGATAATCCGAAGAAGAAGTCGATCACCATCAACTTTAAATCGTCGAGTAATCTGATTATTATACCTGTTGCAATCAACAATTCGGATACTCTTAATTTTATTCTCGACACTGGCGTAAGATACCCGATTATTACTGAGCTTCCGTTTGTGAACAGACTAAACCTGAATTTTCTGCAGCCCATAAATGTGAAAGGATTGGGAGAAGGCGAGCAGCTTACCGCATACCGTTCGGGAAACAACACCATTAATATTGACGGACTTGTAGCTTACGATCAGGAAATACACATGGTGATCAACGAGAATTTCCAGATTTCGCATATCCTCGGAATTCCGGTTCACGGGCTGATTGGATTCAATCTGTTTAAAGATTATGTGGTAAAAATCGATTATACCGAGCACAAAATAACGCTGACCAAACCCGAATTTTTCGTTTACAAGGAAAAAGAGAAAGACATTGTTCTTCCGTTAACTTTTGAGCAGAACAAACCATTCGTTAAAACCAGCATTGTTACAGATAAAAACGAAGATGTTCCGGTGAAATTATTGGTTGATACCGGTGCTAGTGATGCTATCTGGCTATCAACCAACTCCGACAGCCGCATTTCCTTACCCGAAAACCACATAGAAACCTTCCTTGGTCGTGGTTTAAGTGGCGATTTGTACGGTAAAAAGGGACGCATAGGAGCTATTTGGGTTGGACCGCTGGTATTGTACGAACCCATTGTTGCATTTCCAGAAAATGAAATGATCGATCAGCTTATTGGTAAAAACGACCGTAACGGAACCCTGGGTGCCGAAATCCTGAGAAGGTTTTATGTAACCATGGACTACCCAAACAAACGACTTATTCTGAGACCAAATAGCGATTTGAAAGATGATTTCAACTACAACATGAGTGGTTTGGAAGTGACCAATCCAATGCCCGGAGTACCGATCTTCATTATTAGCGATATCCGGAAAAATTCTCCTGCTTATTATGCCGGAATTCAGGAGAATGACCAGATAATTTCATTAAACAGTACCAGTCACAAAACATTAACCTTAAATGATATAAATTTGCTGTTTCAAAGTCAGCAGGACCGGCGGATTAAATTGACCGTTCTTCGCAATGGCGAGCAGGTCAAAACCGAATTTTTCCTGAAAAAGATGTTTTGAAACGAAACTGTTTAGTAAGCCCGAATGAAACTGACAAACAAACAAGAGAGTTTCATCCGTTGGTTAAAAAACAAACCATTACCGGATTAAAATGAAGCCAGCTTACGGAATCTTATTGATTGTTTTCCTTTTGTCGTTCGGCACAGCCTGGGCACAGAAGGAAAACAATTCCGTTCTGGATAAAAAGATAAGCCTTGAAATCAAGAACGAACCAATAACATCTATCCTCGATCAAATATCGGCAAAAGCACAAATCTTTTTCTCATACGATGCCACACTGATTGAAGCCGATAAAAAAAAGGATCTGGTGGTGGACGACAAAACCATTCAGGAATGCCTTGACCAACTCTTCGACTCACGATTCATATACAAAACCCTCGGCGATCAAATCATTATTACTCCACCTGAAATTAAAGAAGAAAAAAAAAAGGAAGTTGGAGTAATTGATGAAAAACCTAAGATTATTATTTACCGAGGACGGGTTATTGACCGTGAAGAAAAAGACGTTTTGCCCTATGCAAGCATTTCAATTTTAAGAAGTAATACAGGAACCATTTCAAACATCGATGGCGACTTTGAATTAAAAATTCCAGAATCGATGAAACAGGACACCGTCCTGTTTTCTTGTTTGGGCTACCGGCAACTCAAACAACCTATTCGTGATATTACAGACGAAAATTACACCATTTATCTCCAGCCGAGCTCGGTTCAACTCAAAGAAATTAAAGTAACCGTAATCAATCCTCAGGATATTCTGGCTAAAATACTCTCCAAAATTTTATTGAACTATCCACGCGATCCTGAGATTATGACTTCCTTCTATCGTGAAGTGCTTAAGCAGGACAACAAATACATTGATGTGGCTGAAGCGCTTATGGAAATAAGGAAAGCCTCTTACGACAATACCTTTGCACAGGATAAGGTGAAATTCATAAAAGGACGAAAAAACTTAAATGTCAAACCGTTTAAATTTGTTGATTTTAAAATTCAGGGAGGGCCATATTACATTACAAAACTTGATGTGGTGAAGACTCTGGATTCGTTTCTCGATCCTGAATTTCGAGAATTTTACAAATTCTCGCTCGACGAAATTGTGGAAGTTGATAACCGCGAAACCTATGTGATCAAATTCAGGCCAAAAGAAAAAGTTGACTACCCTTGTTACCAGGGGAAAATGTATGTGGATATGTCGTCATTCGCGCTGGTGCGGGCCGAATTCAGTCTCAGCCGCTCGGGCTTAAAATTTGCACACGAATCGCTTATTAAGAAAAAGCCTAAAGACTTTTATGTAAGACCCATCAATGTGGATTACAAGGTAAGTTACCGCCGTTTAAACAATAAATGGCATCTTAACACAGCGCAGGCCTCAATCAAATTCAGGGTTAAGAGTAAAAAAGACAAGGTAAATTCGATCTTTCACAGTACCTCCGAATTACTTATTACCGACATTAAACCGGATGACCGAACCCGTTATAAACGGGATGAGCTGTTCAGCCCGAAAGATATTTTTACTGAAATTATTACGAATTATGACGAAGGCTTTTGGGGAGATTACAACACCATTAAACCTTCGGAAGCTCTCCGGAAAGCTCTCCGGAAATATTATCTCGAAAACGATTCCTTATTTAAAATCAACGAAAAGGAAGAAGGTATTTTAAACCACAAATAATCATGCAGCATGAAAACTTTAATTTTATTGGTAGTTGGGGTTTGGATCGGATTAGCAGTATCGGCACAAAATCAAGGGCCAATTCCCAAAATAAGCCAACAAATGGCCGAATATTTCAGCTACTTCCCAAAAGAAAAAGTTTTTGTGGCCACAGATCATTCGAGTTATAAACCTGGTGAAACCATCTGGTTCCGTGCTTTTGTAACCACAGGCAATAATCTGCCAGCACCCAAAGAAAGCAATGAACTTTTCGTTAAGCTCTACGATAAAACAGGTACTGCGGTTGTGACCGAAATTTTTAAACTCGAAAATGGGTCAACACCTGGAGATCTGACACTTCCCGAAACTCTTCAAAAAGGAATTTATACAGTGGCGGCCTATACCTCAGCGCATACTTCGCCGGAAGAAATGTCATACACAACACTCCGGATAGATCCGGAATACAGTGGTCAACTGTTGGCTGATGCAGTGGCTAAAGACAGTATATCAACCGCTGGCCAAGGCAATGAACTATTTGTGGCTTTGCGCAATATTTCAGGCGAAATGCAGAAAAACACTGCGATTCGCTTCCAGTTTATGAACGGAACCGAAGTGATTGAAAAAGGAAAGGCAAAGACGGATGAAAAAGGCAAACTTAATCTTCCATTTACACTACCCGTTAAAACCAACGGTGAACCATTTCTTTGCGAACTGAGCGACAACAAAGGCGACTGGAAACAAGAGGTGTTCCTTCCTTCGAACCTCGATCAACTCGCCGTTCGCTTTTTTCCTGAAGGCGGCAGTCTCGTCAATGGAGTTCAGGCTAAAATCGGTTTTACAGCTTTCAACAAATGGGGAATTCCTGTCGATCTGGAAGGATCGGTACTCGACCAGGAAGGAAAGTCTGTGAGCCAGGTGAAAACATTTACCAAAGGACTTGGACTTTTCTCACTTACACCCACCGAAAGTCAAAAATACAAATTTGTTGTCACGGGTAAGAATGGGCTGAACCAATCGTTTGAACTTCCGACTTTTGGTTCTGATGGACTTGCCTTATCGGTGGGTAAAACCGATGCCGAATTTATTTCGGCCAATCTGATTTTTGCCGACAAACAGAAACATTCAATTGCACTACTGGTAAACCAGGGAAGTTCGATAAACTGGGCCGCCGATATGGAAATTAATGGAATAGGCCGGATAAAAATTCCCTCGGAAAACCTGACTAACGGTATTAATCAGTTGTCAGTATTTTCGAATGACGGCAAATTGCTGGCGCAACGAATCGTTTTCATTGATAAAAAACAAGAACTTCAAATTTCAGTTCAACCTGAAAAAGACAAGCTGGCTGTGGGCGAAAGCATGAAAGTAAAAATTAAACTGACTGACGAAAATGGTCAGCCTGTTTCGGGAACAGTGAGCGTTTCGGTATCTGACAAACACCGGACTCAACTCGACAAGCCCGATATTGCAGAATGCTTGCTAATGGATACAGAACTTGAGACTCCCTTTTCCCTTATCTCAAGGATATTGAAAGGTAAAATTACCAATACAGCTCTGCTTGATGTGTATTTAATTGCAAATGAGATTAAAGGATTCGACTGGACAAAAATCAGGCAATTCAAACCCGAGAATACAACAAATTCCAACTTGGGCGTTAGCGGAATTTCAGGCTTTGTCACGGATAAAAACGGGACTAAAATGAATAGAGCAAAAGTAAGTCTGGTGAATAATAAAACCATGCAATTGCACACCACTACGACCAACGCCGACGGACGATTTTCCTTTCCAAACCTCTTAACCGGAAATGCCGATGACTTTTCGGCCAAAGCTACCGACCCGGAAGGGAAACGGGAATTAAAGGTAACTTTCAATAAAAATCTGGAGTCATTAATTTCAGAATTTGTCACCCGGCAAGCGCTGAAATACAGCTTTGCCAATGAACAGGAATTTACGAATGAAATTTATTTCAGCAATAATCCAGATCTATTCACCAAAGCACCAAAGCCTGTTAAAACAAATACCATGGGTATTGAAAATCAGCGTCGCATGTTGTCGACTGCAACCAGTATTCTGGATGTAATCAAGTCGATAAAACCGTATAAAATAATGAACAATCAAATCGTATTTGTTGGATCGGAAAATTCAATCAACTTTCAGGGAGGAGCTCTGATTGTGATTGACGGGCAACAGCTTGGAACCGATATATCAGCGCTTCAAAACATCTCCCCTCTCGAAGTAGATTATATAAATGTTTCGACTAATCCCATGGATATACAACGCTACACTGGCCTGAATTCGGTAGGGCTCATCGAAATATTTATGAAAAGGGCCAAAGCTCCTGATGCAGAAATAAGCGCAGCACCGGAAAACAAATACGATGGTAAATTCCGCATTGCTAATCCATTCCCTGCCGCACCAACTCACGCTAAACGAGATGCCCGGACAACACTTTTATGGATTCCGGATCAACTTGTAAAGGAAACCGGGCAGTTTGAGTTTCTGGTGACTGCCGGAAAAGTAATCTCCGATTTTATTATTGAAGTGCAGGGGATCTCTGGGAAAGGCTCTGTGGGTAGCGGAACAGCTAGCTTTTCCACCATCAAACAATGAGATCAAAAGATGGAATAAATTGAGACAAATAGTTTTGTCAGAAAAGTTCGCAAAGGTTCACCAGCCTATTTCACTACTTTTCGCTCAATTTCGCGCAGGTTGTCCAGTTTTTTCTTTTCAAGGAAGCCTTTGATATCGTACAAATGTTCTTTCACCTGCTTGTTCCCGAATTCGTAAACTTTTTCGGCCAGGCCATCCAGAAAATCGCGGTCGTGCGAAACCAAAATGAGGGTACCATCGAAATCTTTCAGGGCACTTTTCAGGATGTCTTTGGTTCGCATATCGAGGTGATTGGTAGGCTCATCTAGAATCAGCAGGTTTACCGGTTCCAAAAGCAGTTTGACCATTGCCAGTCGGGTTCGTTCACCTCCTGAAAGTACTCTCACCTTTTTGGTGATGCTGTCTCCCCCGAACATAAAGGCACCGAGAAGGTCTTTAATTTTGGTCCGGATATCACCAACTGCCACATCGTCGATAGTCTGGAAAACAGTCAGTTCTTCGTCGAGCAAAGAGGCCTGATTTTGAGCGAAATAGCCAATCATCGTATTGTGTCCCAAAGTCATTTTTCCCTCGTACTCAATTTCGCTCATGATGGCTTTCACCAAAGTCGATTTTCCCTCACCATTTTTTCCTACAAAAGCCACTTTCTCGCCTCTTGAAATCGTCAAGTTTGCGTTCGCGAAAACTAAATGATCGCCATAACTTTTTCCCAGATCTTCAACAATTACCGGGTAATTTCCGGAGCGGGGCGAAGGCGGAAATTTCAGGCGAAGCGCTGAAGAATCAACCTCATCAACTTCAACAATTTCCAGTTTTTCAAGCATTTTTACACGCGACTGAACTTGCAACGTTTTTGAATAGGTTCCCTTGAAGCGATCGATAAATTCGGTGGTATCGGCTATAAATCTTTGTTGCTCGTCGAATTGCTTTTGCTGCTGCTCCCTGCGTTCCTTGCGCAATTCAAGGTAATGCGAGTAGTTTACTTTATAATCGTAAATGCGACCCATCGTCACTTCAACAGTGCGGGTGGTAATGTTATCGACAAAAGCCCGGTCATGCGAAATCACAATCACCGCTTTGGCGCTGTTGATCAGGAAGTCTTCCAACCACTGAATCGATTCGATATCCATGTGATTGGTTGGCTCATCCAAAAGAATCAGGTCGGGTTTTTGCAACAGAATCTTAGCCAGCTCAATGCGCATCCGCCATCCACCACTGAATTCGCTGGTTGGTCGGGTAAAATCTTCGCGCAGAAAACCAAGCCCAAGCAGAATTTTCTCCACTTCAGCATCAAAGTTGATCTCTTCAATCGAATAGTATTTTTCACTCAGGGTAGAAACACGTTCAATCAGGTCGGCATAGTAGTCTGATTCGTAGTCGGTGCGAATTGTCAGTTCCTCGTTCATCGCAGCAATTTCGCGTTCCATATCGTGAATGCGCGAAAAGGCCTGCGAAGCTTCTTCAAAAACAGTACGTTTGTCATCGATGAGTAAATGCTGCGGCAAGTATGCAATCACGGCATCTTTAGGTGCAGAAATTCGTCCTTTGTTAGGATTCCGTTCTCCAGCAATCACTTTCAGAAGCGTTGATTTTCCTGCTCCATTTTTCCCCATCAAAGCGATGCGGTCTTTTTCGTTAATCACAAATGAGATGTCCGAAAAAAGCGCCGATCCGCCAAACTCCACTGTAATACCGTCAACTGAAATCATTCTATCCTGTTTTTTTGAAGGCGCAAAGATAAACGTTTTACTTTAAGTACATCTGACCCCATTTTATACCAGAGAAAATCCTCAATTAATTAACTTAAACCTATTCAAAGCTTATTCGCTATCAGGCCGATTCTTAAAATTAGCTTAAATCACTCGTTCAACTGGTTTTGAGATAATCTTTTTTGCTCACAAAATGTTTTGGATTTGCAAAACAAATTTTCAGACTATTTTCATTAACTTTTGAGGATTAAATCAAAGAAACCAAAAACAATGGGCAACAAATCAAAAATAATGCTTTGGGCAGTCCTTTTCACCTTTTTACACCCCGCACAAGCTCAATTACTAACCATCAAAGATGCAGTTGATCAGGCCATTCAAAACAATGCACAGATCAACCAGATGCGTTCGCAACTGAATCAGAAAAAAGAAGAATGGCGGATACAAACCGGCATTTCTTCTCCTGAAATTAGCTACATGAAAGAGGGTATTAACAACAAAGCTGCGGATCCTTTTCAGGAACAACGCCTCAGCATTTCCCAATCTATTGACTTCCCGCTGACTACTTCCTATCGTTTAAAAGCCTTGAAGGAGGAAGAAAAAGCGATGGAATTCAGCATTCACCAAGAAGAACGGAAAGTGAAAGCAGGAGTCAAATCGCGCTACATTGAAGTGACTTATGCACTTCACCTTCAGAAACTACGCGACCAGCAATTAAAACTAGCCACCGAACTGTACAATGCTGTTTATACCCAGTTTGAAACGGGCATGGGAAATGGCATGGATCTAACTAAAGCTGAATTGCAGGTGGCCGAATCCAACAACGACATCGACGCCGCACGAAGTCAGCTTCATCAGGCCCGCTATTCGCTTTTTATGCTGATGGGATTGCCGCCTGAAAACCAGAAATACACCATTGAGTTTATGGATACGTTACAAAGCAAAGACGTGGCAATTTCGCAGATCACAGCATTGTCGGTTCTTACCGAACAACCATCATATAAATCATCGGAAAGGGAGTTGGAAGCCTCCAACTATTTTCTAAAGGAAGCCAAAAGCAATATCCTGCCCGACATCCGATTTAATCTGTACAAACAGGATTACGGAACGGGTTACAATTTTAACGGATTTGAAGTAGGACTAAGTTTCCCTATATGGTATCCGTTGGAGCAAAAGGGACGGATAAAGATGAATCTGGCCCGTCAGGAAGAAATTCAGTGGAAGCAAAAAGAAATCAGGTCGGGCGTGAAAGAACAAATTGAACATGCCTGGCACAGTTACGAAGTTAGCCGTTCGACCATAAAACGGTATGACGAAACTATACGCAGCAAAGCCGAAAAACTACAATCGCTCACCCTGAGTGCTTATCGGTTGGGCGAAGTTGATTTGCTGAACCTCATCCTTGCACAACAGATTTACCTCAACAGCCAGCAACGCTATTTATCGGCCTTGCGCGATTTTTACATCCAACTTGTTGAACTCGAACGGTTTCTCGATTTAGAACTTGTTTATTAACCAGACCTCCAAAACCATATTCACATGAAACGATATCGTTACCAAATTGCCACAATAAGCCTTTTCGGTTTGCTCATTTTGGGTTCATCCTGCGGAAGTAAAACTGAAACGAAAGTAAAAGAACAAACCTCTGCCGATTCGCCCCCTTCGGTTTCTGGGGTAAAACCTGAAAACCTGGTGAAGCTTTCGGCCAAAGAAATGGCAGAGCTGAAAATAAAAACCATAGAGGTGAGCAGCAGCGCTCTAAATTACAGTATTGCCGTTCCGGGTGTGGTTTTCCCCGCTCCAAATCATGTGAGCATCATCAGCACGCCAATTGACGGGCGCATTAGCCGCATTTCGACACAAGAAGGGCAAGCCGTGAAGCAGGGACAGGAAATGTTCAGCATCGAAAGCCTTGAATTTGGGAACATGGTTTCCGAATATCTTCAGGCGGTTTCCGAGGAAACTTTTCAGACTTCGCGTTTGCAGCGTCTGGAGCAACTGGTAGAACAAACCATTAGTTCAAAAAGTGAACTCGATCGTGCCCGTTCCGATTTTCAACGCGCCAAAACAACTGTAATTGCTGCGGTTTCGAAACTAAAAGCCATTGGTGTTCCGGAGAAAGAAATCAACGCGTTTAAAACGGCTGAAAGTATAGACCCAACACTTAAAATTCATTCGCCCATCAGCGGAATTATGGATCAGCGATCGGTTGAATTGGGGCAGTCGGTGAATGCCCTGCAAATGCTTGCCCGCGTACTCGACATCAGCCACGTGCTGGTTCGCGGCTATGTTTCTCCTGAAGATGCACGCTTTATCAGTGCCGGCGATTCGGTAAAAATTCTGCGCCGCCAAAACGACACATTCGAAATGCGGGCTGTGGTTACTTCGGTCAACCCCGGGCTGGACGAAAATAACCGCTCGGTCGTTGTGAATATTTTGCTGCCAACCAACCAAAACTGGCCAAAACCCGGTGAAAATCTCCACCTTTCAATTGAAACTTCTTCGAAAATAGAAGTCATTTCGGTACCTGTCGAAGCACTGACTTACGAAGGAAACGACCCGATTGTTTTTGTGCAGATCGATGAATCAACCTTCGAAAAACGCAAGGTGGACGTTCAGGAATTTCGCGAAAAATATGCCGTTGTGCGAAGTGGCCTCGATAAAAACGAACGACTGGCAGCTACCCAGATTTTTAGTCTGAAAGCCCTTTCACGTTTCGATAAAATTGCTGAAGAATAAATCCATCACTGAAACAAACAACCATGCTCAATCAAATTATTTCGTTCAGTGTCAGGCAAAAATTCGTGGCACTTTCGCTGGTTATCCTGATGGCAGTTGCGGGTTATTTCTCGCTCATCCAATTACCGATCAACTCTCTGCCCGATGTTACGCCCGTTCAGGTTTTGGTCATCACCAAGGCTGGCCGTTTTTCTCCTTTCGACGTCGAAAAATTAGTCAGCTACCCGATTGAAACGGCCATGAACGGTTTGCCCAAAGTGAAGCAGGTTCGCTCCACTTCGCAATTTGCGCTTTCTGCCGTCACTATCGAATTTGAAGAAGGAACCGATATTTATTTTGCCCGGCAAATGGTCAGTCAGCGGCTGCAATCCATTTCCTCTGATTTACCTCCTGACGTCTCCGCTCCGCAACTGGGGCCCATTTCAACGGCATTGGGCGAGATTTACCAGTACGCTGTTCGAGGCGAGAACAAATCGCTCACCGAATTGCGCGAAATTCAGGACTGGATCATCGCACCGCAGTTGAAAGTGGTGAAAGGCGTGACCGAGATTAACTCATTCGGTGGTTTTGTCAAGCAATACGAAGTGGTGGTTTCTCCTGAAAAAATTCGCACTTATGGCATCGGAATTAAGGAAATTACCGACGCTATTGCCAACAATAACAGCGTTTCGGGTGGAAATTTTCTGGAACACAACCGCGAGCAATACATCATTCGCGGGTACGGCCAAATCAACAAGCCCGAAGATATTCGCAACATTATTATCCGGAGCATCAACAACAAGCCGGTGTATATCAAAGACATTGCCGATGTGGTAGTGAGTACGCAAATCCGTCAGGGCGGTGTAACGCAGGACGGGAAAGGCGAAATTGTAAGCGGTATTGTGATGATGCTTCGTGGCGGAAACGGACGACAGGTAATTGCGGAAATCGAAGATAAAATTGAAGTCATCAACAAATCGCTTCCGGAGGGCGTGCAGATTGAAAAATTTTACGACCAGAGCGACCTAATTGATCGCACAACTTCAACCATTTCGACCAACCTGCTTGAAGGAGGTTTCCTGGTTATCGTGGTGCTGTTGCTGCTACTTGGCGAAATTTCCGGCGCTTTGATTGTGGCGGCGGTAATCCCCTTTTCGATGCTGTTTGCGTTTATCGGAATGCGCGAATTCGGCTTGGCGGCCAACCTTATGAGTTTGGGCGCCATCGACTTCGGGATGGTGGTAGATGGTTCGGTGGTGATGATCGAAAACATCGTTCACCGGCTGCAAAAAAATAAAGGCGAAAACGTGGATGATGTGGTTATTTCAGCCTCCAAACAGGTGGTTCGCCCCATTTTCTTCGGAGTACTGATTATCCTGATGGTGTATGTTCCGATCATGACTTTCAGCGGAATGGAAGGTATTTTGTACCGACCGATGGCCATTACCGTTGCAGCCGCCGTTCTGGGTTCGCTGTTGCTAGCCTTGATTTTTGTACCGGCTATTTCGTCCATTATTTTCAGGAAAGGTGTAAAAGTTCGCCGGAATTACCTGATCGACTGGATCAAACCTCGCTATTACAGCGGATTGGACAAAAATCTGGATCGGCGCAAGTTTGTGAGCATTGCAGCCGCTGTAATCTTTGGTTTGTCGATGATTGTAATGAGCCGCCTTGGAACCGAGTTTCTTCCTGAACTTGATGAAGGTTCGATTTTAGTTGAGCAGGTTCGCATGCCATCGGTCACCCTGAAAGAGTCGATGGATAACGCCAACTGGCTGGGCGGAAAGCTGATGGAAAATATTCCGGAGATAAAAACCGTGGTTCCAAAAACCGGTCGCTCCGACTTGGCCAACGACTGGATGGGCGTGCATCAGACCGATGTTTGGGTAGTACTGAAACCAACTGACGAATGGCGCGATGGAATTTCGAAAGAAGATATTGTGGCGCAAATTGAACCGTTCCTGAAAACAGAACCAGGATTGGCGTACAATTTCACACAGCCGATTGCCATGCGCGTTGACGAACTGACCAGCGGCGTAAAGTCTGACCTGGCCGTGAAAATTTACGGCGAAGATCTTGATCAGCTCAATCAGATTGGAGAAAATATTTCTGCAATTGTTTCTGAAATGGCAGGAACAGCCAACTTTTTTGTAGAGCAACCCATCGGGCAACCGTACCTAACGATTGAAATTGATCGTGAAGCGCTGGCTACGTTTGGCTTGAATGTAAACGATGTGCAGGCAGTAATTGAAGCCGGAATTGGTGGGCAGGTTGCCGGTCAGTTGTACGAAGGCCAGCGCCGTTTCGATATTCAGGTGCGGTATCCGGCAGAATTTCGTTCCGAATTGCAGAAGATTCAGGAGATACCGGTGCCACTTCCCAACGGCGAATTTATTCCGATTAAACGGGTGAGTCGCATTGTTGCGCAGGAAGGACCTCGTGAAATACAGCGCGAAAACGGCTGGCGGCGACTGATTGTCGGTATCAACATCAAAAATATCGACATGGGAACGTATGTCACCCAATTACAGGAAGCCATTGATCAGAAAGCAAAAGTTCCGGCAGGTTATTTTCTGGAATACGGCGGAACCTTCGAAAACCAGAAACGCGCCATGAATCATCTATTATTGGTGGTTCCGTTATCGCTATTTATTATTGTTGGTCTCATGTACCTCAACTTCGGAAAAATGCGCTATGCGATCATCATTTTAATGAACCTTCCTTTTGCATTTTCAGGAGGTATTTTCCTGCTTTGGATGCGCGGAATGTACCTTTCGGTGTCGGCCAGTATTGGTTTTGTAGCATTGTTTGGGGTAGCTGTTCTCAATGGAATTGTACTGCTCGATCACATCAACGAACTCCGGAAAGAAGGCGGACCGCTGCGAAAAACCATAATCGACGGATCAGCCGACCGTTTGCGCCCGGTTTTAATGACAGCCCTGGTGGCAAGTTTAGGCTTCATCCCGATGGCATTCAATTCAGGTCCCGGCTCCGAAGTTCAGCGACCACTGGCGACCGTAGTAATCGGCGGATTGATCACCTCCACCTTCCTGACTTTGTTGGTTTTACCGATTATTTATTATTGGGTGGAAGAAAAACTTGAAAAGAAGAAGTTGAAAAATGAAATGGTGATTGAGGGGGAATAGTAAAGTCAATCTGATATTCATTTTAAATTTTGAATTGCAGAGTCTATAGGGATTGTTTGAATAATCAAAAAACAACAACTATCTTGGTGCTCCCGGAACAAATCAAGTCCCCATGGAATCCAGTCAGTTAAATGTAGGAAAAGATGAAGTGCGCGAACAGGTGGTACAATCAGCCCGTCAGGTTTTTGCGCGATACGGCTATAAAAAAACAGCCTTGGATGATATTGCCCGTGAGGCCCGTAAAGGGAAGAGTACGATTTATTATTACTTCAAAAGCAAGGATGAAATTTTTAAAGCCGTTATTGATGCTGAGGCTGAAATCAGAAATAAAGCCATTGAGGATCAAATCAGCCCGATTCTTGATCCGATGCAGAAACTGAGAACCTATATTTACGTTAGGATGGTAACCTTAAAAATGGTTGCCAACTATTACGAAGCCATAAAAAACGACTTACTCGACAATCTCTATTTTGTAAATAGTTTTCGCAACGATCACTTCGAAGAAGAGGTGAAACAAGTAAAGAATATGCTGAGCGATGGTATTGAAAAGGAAATTTTTACGATTCAAAACCCTGAACTTACTTCCAAAACCATTGTCACTTTACTTCATGGATTTGAGGTGCCGCAAATCCTAAAAAATCTTTCAGACGAAGAATTACAGAAATCGGTTGACGAAATGCTGAATATTCTGTTTTTTGGGATCGTGACAAAAAAATAACCGGCACTCTGTTGAGCCGGTTATTTTTCAACGCAATTTATATAAAGCTTACTTTTTCACCTTGAACAATTCTTTTTCATCTACTTTCTTAACCATAGAACTGTCGTTGAGCAGCTTATTTATAGCATTAAATGGTGCAACAACAATTTCGTCGCCGGTTTTCAGACCTTCAGTAATTTCAATATTCTCACTATCCTGAATACCGGTTTTCACAGCTTGTTTGTATACTTTTCCATCTTTATAAACAAACACAACTTCAACTTTTTCATCTTCCGCTGTTTTTGCCCCCTGTTGAGTAACAGCTTCGGTTTCTCCTTCAGGTTTTTCAACATCTTCTTTTTTATCTTCAGGTTTGGCATTATTCTTTAACGAACGGGTAGTTACCGCCTGAATCGGAACTGAGATTACATCTTTTCTGGTTTCAGTCTGGATATCAACTGTAGCTGACATTCCGGGGCGGAATGGATATTTTTTCCCACCAATAGAGTCAATCAAATCTTTATACGAATCTTCGAGCAACAGAATTTTAACATTAAAATTGGTTACCTGATCGGTTGAACCTCCAACGACATTTGCAGAGTTTGCAATTTCAGTAACAAGTCCTTTAAATTTGCGACCCAGGTAAGCATCAACTTCAACCAGAGCAGTGTCGTTCAAATTAACACGAACAATATCATTTTCATTTACATCTACTTTTACTTCCATCAGGTGCAAATTGGCAATTACCATAGTTTCAGTACCAGCATACATGTTGGTTCCTACCACGCGCTCCCCTTTTTCAACATTCAGCCGCGAAACGGTTCCGTCCATAGGAGCGTAAATTTTGGTCTTTACCAATTGCTCTTGCGCTTCGGCAACCGATGCTTCAGACGATTTAACTGCAAATTGTGCAGCTTTTACTTCCGACTGGGCAACTTTAAACGAGGCCTGTGCGGTTTCGTAATCAGATACCGGAATAGCATCTTGCTTAAACAGTGAGCTGGCGCGTTTAAAAGACATTTCGCTTTCAATCAGACGGGCATCGGCCTGCGCCAAACGCGCCTGAGATGAACTTAAACTTGCCTGTGCCCTGTTGTAAGATTGCACATACATATCGGGCTTAATTACCATCAGGAGCTGACCTTTTTTTACCTCATCACCTTCTTCAATTGGCAAATCAATAATTTCTCCTGAAACGTCGGGACTGATTTTTACTTCAGTTTCGGGCTGAACTTTACCATTTGCGGTGATTTGCTCAGTAATGGTCTTGCTTTCAACAACTTTGGTCGAAACGCTGATCTCAAAATCTTTTCCAAACCAGCCTTGTTTTTTACCCACTATCAATACAATAATGACAATAACAACCAGCGCAATACCGTATGGTAAGAGTTTTTTATTCGATTTCTTCTTCATTTTACTTGTATTTTGCAGTATATGTATTGGTTCACTTTTTAAAATTACAACATTTCTAAATCCAATGCTTCTTTCTGCAATTAAAATGCAAATCTGTTTCCGAAATGCATCTTATTTCCAGTTTTATACAATCAATAATAGTATCGGCAAAACATTCATAACAGTCTGGTGTTATACGTCCTGAGGTTTTTAAAACGAATTCTATAAACTTCATCAGTTCAGATTATATTTATAAATACATACAAATTAATGAATCAGCTTAAAACTAATGTTGAAGAACCCGTAATCGGAATGGATATTCAAAATATACCTTTCGAAATATTCCTGAAAAATTTAAAAGCGCAAATGAAGAATGTATTTCACTTGCGCGCTGATATTGACCAAATGGCCATTAAACGCGGAATGCCCCCATTCGTTATGCGTGAGATTATGAGCTTAAATCCGCTTGCAATAGGTATACCTGTAGAATATGGTGGCCGGGGTTGCAAAATGGAAGAAAATATTTCTTTACTGGCAGCGGCATCATACGAATCACTGGCCTTGTCGCTTACCTTTGGAATTAATTCGGCCCTCTTTCTGCAGCCAGTTGGCAAATACGCACCGGAAGAAGCAAAAGGACCTGTATTCGAACGGTTCATGAACAAACAGAATATGGGTGGATTAATGATAACAGAACCCGGATACGGAAGTGATGCCCTAAATATGCAAACTTCGTTTAGCGAGAAGAATGGCCGTTATCATCTCGAAGGTACAAAACATTGGGCTGGTCTTACTGGTTGGGCAGAATATTGGTTGTTAACTGCAAGGGAACGCAGTCAGTCAGGCGATCTGAAACGCGATATTGATTTCTTTATTTGCGATGTAAACAGTCCAGATCAACAAATCGTTGTAGAAGAATTTTATGAAAATTTGGGCTTGTTCCAGATTCCATACGGAAGAAATCGTCTTGATGTTCGTATCCCTAAAATACAGAGGTTAATTCCAGAAACAACGGGTGTAAAAATGATGCTCGATCTGTTACATCGCAGCAGGATGCAATTTCCAGGAATGGCGATGGGCTTTATACAGCGCCTGCTCGACGAATCAATTGCACACACCAACCAACGTTTGATTGGTGGCAAACCGCTTATGACCTACGATCAGGTTCAGCAGAGATTGGCTAAACTTCAGGCTTCGTATACTATTTGTTCGGCTATGTGTGCAAACAGCAGCGAAAAAGCCGGTGTCGAGAATGATCTTTCTTCAATTGGATTTGAGGCAAATTCAGTTAAAAGTGTAGTTACAGATTTGATGCAGGAAGCAGCTCAATCGGCTACACAATTGGTTGGTGCACAGGCTTACAAGTTAAATCATATCGCCGGAAGAAGCATTACCGATAGTCGTCCATTCCAGATATTTGAAGGTTCGAACGATATTTTATATGCTCAAATTTCGGAAAGTCTGGTCAAAATGATGAAAAAGACCAAGGAAAGCAATCTGTTTCAATTCCTGAAGAATTACGATTTAACATCGAAGTCGGCCGCATTCCTAAAAGAAATGCTCGATTTTGAACTGAACCTTAATCTTCCACAACGTAAAATGGTTGAACTTGGACAGGTACTTGGTCGTATTGTTTCGTACGAAATGGTCATCAACCTCGGCGAAAAAGGATTCCGTAGCGATTTGATCAATAACGGATTGACTATGCTTAGCCAGGAAATTACTTCTTTAATGAGCAGTTTCAATTATCAGACTCAAACTTTGGTTATTGAGGACTATCAGGAAGACAGTGCATGGTTAAAATTTGTCCGTGGTTAAAAAACAGGAAATAAATTCAGGAGAATAGCGTTGAATAAACAATAGATCTGAAAAGCAAACCCCTTTTTCCTACTTTTGCATTTGTAAAAGTACACATGAACGGCAAATCAGATTTTCCTGGAATTAATGCTCGTTGGAGTGTTAATATTCAACAAACAAACTATTTAGATGAAATATTATTCTTACGTCCTATTTTCTAAAGAATCAGGCAGTTTCTATTACGGATATTTCGACGATCTCGAAAAAGTTCTTGAGATGCACAATGCCGACCAGATCGCTCCAACCAAAGGTAAAGGCCCTTGGGTTTTGCTGTTTTCTGAATCCTATGACAACAGGATGCGGGCAATCAGACAATCAAGCTTTTACCGTTCTGTCAAAGGGCAGCGGTTCTTGAAGAACACGCTGAATTTTTAGACATTTGACGTTCGAATTGCTGAAACTGAGTTAACGAACAAACAAACAATTGGTTTAGCTCATTAACAACACGTTGTTGATAAATAATTGTCTGATCTACATAGTTTTGATAAATCTGTGTTCGATCTTTCGTAATTTTGTAAACAAATTTTAATTCGTTACGACCATGAAAAGAATCATTTTAGTTGCTTTTACATTGGCACTGCTTACCAGCGGATGTAAAGTATTTAAATCTAAAAAAAGCGAAGCAGTAGCTCCGAAAACAGAAACAACCTCAGAAGCCAAAGTATTTTCAGTTCCCGCACCGAAAACTACAACTCGTGAAAATCCGGTATCTGATACTATGTATGAACCGGCAGACGCGCCAACAGGTAAACCTGTATCCATGCGTAGCGAAAAATTCACTATGTCTTCTGAAGATCAGGCTGCTTACGGAAGTAAAAATTTCTTCATAATTGTTGGTAGCTTCAGCAGTAACGAAAATGCAGGGAAATTTAAACAGGAACTGATACAGAAAGGCTTTAAACCTATTATTTTGCATAGCGAAACTGGCTATTACAGGGTTTGTGTCGATTCTTTTACCGATGAAACTGCAGCCCGTAACAAGGTTCAGAAAATCAGAACTGAATTCCCAAAATATGCTGACAGCTGGTTGCTGATTAAAAAATAAGATTCGAACGATATCTGAGTATATAAAGGGGTGCCAAAAGGTATCCCTTTTTTGATTAGATCACATTAGATAATGGGATCAACAAAAAACCGGATACTGAAAATAAAATCAGTATCCGGTTTTTAATCCATACGGAGTATAAATTTATTTTAATGAAGGTACAAGTCGCAATCTTTCGGCTGCCTTCTCAAGTGTTTCATTATTCTTGGCAAAGCATACCCGAACCATTTTTAATTTGTTTTTCTCGTGCAAAAATGCCGAAACAGGAATAACCCCAACTCCAAATTCACTAGCCAAACGGAAAGTAAAGTCAGCATCTGATTCATCAGAAATATTCGAGTAATCCAGAATTTCAAAATAACTTCCCTGTGAAGGGACAATCTTAAACAGGCTATCGTTCAACAACCGATTAAAATAGTTGCGTTTTCCCTGGTACATTTCAGAAATATCTTTCATCGAATCTTCGGTTCGCAAATATTCTGAAAGCGCATATTGAAGTGGTGTATTTACATTGTAAATCTGGAATTGCTGAATTCTGCGAAATTCGTTCATCAGCTTTTCGGGAGCAAGAATATAGGCCAATCCCCAGCCGTTAATATTGAAAAGAGGGCCAAATGATGAAACCACAAAACTACGGCTAGCCAATTTTTCGTACCGGGCAACACTCTGGTGCGTATTGTTATCAAATACAATTGATTCAAAAACCTCATCGCTCAGGATTACAATGTTAGTGCCATTGGTCAAATGCTGAAGTTGCACCAAATCAGATTCGGACAATACCGAGCCGGTTGGGTTGTGAGGCGAGTTGATAATGATCATTCGTGTTTTTGAAGAAATCATTTTTCGCACTTCTTCCCAATCGATATGGAAGTTGGGCTGCTTTAAGGCCACATAAACCGGTCGTCCACCATTAATTGAAATGGCCGGAGCATACGATTCGTAAGCAGGTTCGAAAAGAATAACCTCATCATCTTCTTTAACAACCGAACTAATGGCAGTCATTATTGCCTGAACATTCCCGGCAGTAATGGTAATTTCAGTTTCAGGATTATAGGTATGGTTGTACAAAGTCTTAACCCGGGTTGAAATTACATCACGCAGTTCGCTGATGCCTTCGTGTGGTGCAAAGTTATTGTAACCCGATCGAATATAGGTTGCTGCCAGATCTGCAAGTTTTTCTGGGCAAGGAAAATCGGTTTTCCCCAATGAAAGGTCAATTGCACCGGTTTCGGAAACCAGTTTATTGACTGTGGAAAAAATGCTTCCTTTTGTATTTGGTAATTTCGAAAGAGCCATACGTTAACGATTGATGTACAAAGTTAAAAAAATATGCCATTTACCTGCCTTTTAGTTCTGCTTGTATTCACTTTTCCGTAATATATTTATTAATTAATTTATTTTAAAACCTCTTTCAGAACGCTTAACGATCTGATTTCTCCAAGGTTATCGAAATGAATTTTGTAAAATTCAAGCAGTTTTTCGAGAACTAATCTGCGTTCATTGTGTGTATAATCCAGTTTTTCAAGGGACGAAAAGTCAACATCAAAAAGTCGTGAAAACAAAACAGTTAATTGCTTATCGGCAAATTGATTGTGTACCGGTTCATGACTAACAAAAAGTGCACTTTGCAAATCAAAAAAGTTACTGATCTTTGAATTGTCTTCACTTGGATAAATGCCTAAGAACAAGGTTAATTTAAACAGAAACCAAATATGAAAATTCCCTACTCCTGAGTCGGTTAAATCAAGAAAGGTCATGGAATGATATATAAATTCAAATAGTTCCGGGTTCGATTCTTCTTCGCGGAGACATTTGAATAGTATCTCAGACAAAAAGAGCACCTGCGTACTTTTGCGGATATCAAATGGTATTGTTGAGTATGGATCGATAATTCGTGCATTTTTTAACCGGTGAATTTCTTTACCTGCCTTGTAATAAATTTCAAGATCGAGCAAATAGAGCGGTTGAAAAGCTGCTGCCTTTACAGGCGAATTCTTACTTCGTATTCCATTTATGATGAACGACTGCCTGCCATAAGCTTCGGTATAAATTGTTGCGATGAGGCTGGTTTCTGAATATTTAACAGCATGCAAAAAAATTCCGCGGGTTTTTTCCAGCATGGCTTCGTTGTTTTTAATGAATGAACAACAATTTGGTGGTTTTGGTTTTTTCGCCAGCCGGGTCAGTCATAAAAATCAGGTAAACACCAGTTTTACACCGGTTCCCATTCAGGTTGTTGCCATCCCAAATTGCCTGACCACCTAAAGAGGTGGTTTTGAAAACAAGGTTTCCGCTGATGTCGGTTATTTTTACGTCTGTATCATCAACTAATCCTTTTACTACAATCGGTCCATCATAAGTTTCGCGCACCGGATTCGGGTAGACATAAACATCACTGAATTCATCATTTCCGGCAGTAGCTTCACCCATATAAGAAATCAGTCCGGAGCTGGTCCCAAAAAATACTTCACCGGTTTGCTGATTGATGGCTATGTCGTTAATTACATTACTTGGCAATGGGCTATTATCGGTATTGAAGTGCTCCAATTCCTTATCCCCATCTTCCGAAATCAGAAATACTCCTGATGTTTTGGTTCCAAACCATTTCCGGTTAGCCCCGTCAACTGCAATGGCAGTGATCGATTCGGTTTCGAGCAATGGATGAAAAATATCGTCGGGGAGATCTAATGCAGGACGAGTAGCGTAAAGCACACTTTCAGTCCAAACCTTTTTGGGACTGCTAAAAACGGCCACTCCTGCTGAAGTTCCAACCCATATTTCACCGTTCTGATCTTCGACCATGGCATAAACATCACTCATTTCAGTAAAGAATTCACCTTCTGAATTTACAAAACGGGCAACCACCTTTTGCTCTTTTTCGATGGTGTTGGTGCTATTCAAAACATACAAACTCTGGCCTTTCCCGCGCGGGACCAGAATCCATTTGTCATCGTCTTTCGTCACTACCACTTTACCGATCGAATATTTATTGGCAATTCCGCTTAATTCATAGGCTTTCCAGCTACCATCAGTTTGATAAACCGAAATATTTTTGGAGACTTCAGAATTGGTCACCCAAAGGTTTCCTTTCGAATCAAAAGCCATTCCCCCGATACGAACATAAGGCGCATCAGGCTGATTGGGTATTGCGGTTTGTAAAGTACTGTTAAAGTTATCGTATCGTTTGACAAACTTTCCGGCATTAAATTCCAACACTCCGCCGCCCCACGAGCCTGCAAAAACATGGTCGGGATTTTTGGGATCGGCAACCACACAAACAATGTCTTTAAAATCGTTTGTTACCTGGAAAATCTTTCGGTCGAATACCGACCATTTCCCCTGCCGGTTAAGCTGAAAGTGAGGTTCAGTAAACAGGTTATTCCATGAGTTATCGCGGCCTCCGGAAGTAATCCAAAGGTCTTGACCGTTCATCGACAGTGAAAAAATAGAATTATCAGAAGGCCCTTCAGGGACAATCCGTTCAGCCTGAGTTCCAAGTTTGATCAAGCCTTGTTTTTGATCGGCAATCCACAGAATGTTTTGTGCATCGAGCTCGGCACAGAGCGTTCGTATACTGGTTTCGGTATAGTCGGCAAACGTATACTTCTGAACATGTTTGAAAAGTTCGAACTTGTCGTTATACACCATGACCTCTTCGCGGCTCGAAAACACAATGTAATTACCGGTTACAGTAATATCGGCGGCATAACGAATGTCGGGAAGAAAGCGGCTCCAAACCCCGCCGCTTAACTCATACAATTCGTCACCGTCCCATTTATCATCGGGGGTAGTGTAGTTGGCAATTATTTTCCCTTTGAAAAATTCAATCTTGCTGAATTTGCCATCGGCATGAGGAATGGAAACCTGTTTAATCCAGTTGTTGTAGTTTTGGAGATTGGGTTCCGAGGCACTGGCTTTGTACACTCCGTTACCAGTAGCAGCATACAACGAAGCTCCATCAGTCGCCATATCCTGAACATTAAGATATCCGCCATCTTTACCAATAAAATAGGTGTCTTTTATTTCTTTGCGTTCCAGATTAATAACAACGATTCCGAATCCACACGAAAGATAGGCAAGCTTACCCGAAAACATCACATTATTAATTGTTTTGTCGGCCGGAATTTGTTTGCGTTTTATATCTGACAGGTTGAAAATATTGTTGCCAATCAACAAGTCGATGTTAGCATTTTGATAGGCAATCAGCAGAATTCCATTCTCTTTGCTGTAGGCAAGTCGTTGTATTCCGGCATCCGATAATCCACTGATGCCCGACATTTTCTGGATGCTGTTATCTGTTTTGTTGTAAGAGAATAATCCACCCTCGGTTACACAATATACTTTATCGCCGGTATCAACAACATTTTTTGCGTGGGCGTACGATTGGTAATCGGTCCATTCGCCAACAGCGGGTTGCGCATAACTTCTGGCTACCAACAAGAACAACAAAGCAATGAATAACAAGTACCTGAAAATCTTCATTCGGCAGAGAATTGGGATAAATATTCAACTAATTTCTGAACGGCCCTTCCGCGGTGACTGATTTTGCCTTTTTCTTCCATCGACATCTCAGCAAAACTAAGTGGCGATTCGTCGGGCTTAAAAATCGGATCGTATCCGAAACCAGTAGTTCCTCTTTTTTCTTCCAGAATCTGTCCGTTCACAATTCCTTCAAACTGGATTTCCTGCCCATCAATTACCAACGAAATGACGGTCTTAAAACGTGCATTCCGGCATTTTATTTTAGCCAGCTTTTGCAAAACCAAATCCATATTTTTCTGCGGACTTTTTTCCTCACCAGCGTAACGTGCCGAATAAACTCCGGGTTCGCCATTTAAAACTTCAATTTCAAGTCCGGTATCGTCGGCAAAACAATTAAACCCGTATTTGTTGAAGACATAAAACGACTTTTCAGCGGCATTTCCTTCAATCGTTTCCTGATTTTCAGGAATGTCTTCGTAACAATGAATGTCGCTCAGACTAAGCAATTCGATTGAATCGCCAAGTAAATGTTGTATTTCCTGAAGTTTATGGGGATTATTGGTAGCAAAAACAAGTTTCATACGAGTGGAATTTTTTTCTTCTAGCATTTTCTTTTCAGGGAAGTAATTATATTCGCTTCAGGCACTTTAATAGCTGCCGAAACACAACAGCTAGATTGGCTTTACAAGGGATGGCATCTTTCCTTTTCCTGAAAATGGTAATATATTATCGCTGGTAGTTTTGCTAAAATAGTCCGTGAATTTGAGCGTCAATGCGGTCGATCACTCCACTTAAATCTTCCGGATTATTTTGAAAGTCGATACGATCAACATCAATAATCAGCAATTTACCGGCTTTGTACCGGTTTACCCAAGCTTCGTAACGTTCGTTCAACTGCTTCAGGTAATCAATTCGGATGGAATTTTCGTATTCCCTTCCGCGTTTCTGTATTTGATTAACCAGTGTCGGAACCGAGGCACGCAGATAAATCAACAAATCAGGAGCCTGAACCAATCGGCTCATCATCTTGAAAAGGTTGGAATAGTTGTTAAAATCACGGGTTGTCATCAGCCCCATTGCATGAAGGTTTGGCGCAAAAATTTCAGCATCTTCATATATTGTACGATCCTGAATCACTGTTTTTGACGAACTCCGAATATCGACTACCTGTTTGAAACGACTGTTCAGGAAATAAATCTGAAGGTTAAATGACCAGCGTTGCATGTCTTCATAAAAGTCATTCAGGTATGGATTTTCGTCAACATCTTCGTAATGAGCAATCCATTTGTAATGTTTGGCAAGCAATTCGGTCAGAGTTGTTTTTCCGGCACCTATGTTTCCAGCTAAAGCGATGTGCATGTTGAAATTTTTAAAATTTGAACTAAAGTACAAAATAAAATGTGGAGAAAACGAATATCGAAAAGTTTAAAGCGATTTGTTGAGTTCGATTAACGGGTCGAGATATTCACGGTCATTTGCTAGTCGGGGTATTTTATTTTGTCCGCCAACCTTACCCCGCAGTTTCATCCATTCGTAGAACAATCCCTTTTTGGCCACTACTACATGTGGCATTTCAAGGCTTAAATTCCGATGCCGTTTAGCTTCATAGTCGGAGTTTATGGTTTTTAAAGCACCGTCAAACAAATGAATAAAATGATCCAAGTCGTCCGGTTGTTTTTCGAATTCGATGACCCATTCATGCGCACCTTTCTGGTTTTCCTTCATATAAATAGGGCCTCCTGTATATTCCGAAATAATAGCATTGGTTCGTTCACAGGCAATTTTGAAAGCTTTTTCGGCATTATCAACTATAACTTCTTCTCCGAAGGCATTTATAAAATGTTTGGTGCGGCCAGTAATCACAAATTTGAATGGATATTTCGAGGTAAACCGGATGGTATCGCCAATCATATACCGCCATAATCCTCCATTGGTTGAAATGACCATCGCATAATTTTTCCCGATTTCGATTTCCTGCAGCGAAATAGCATTCAACTTATCTGAACGAAAATCATCCATTGGAATAAATTCGTAGAAAATGCCATAGTCAAGCATTAGGAGCATGTCTTTTTTGTCGGGTTCATCCTGAATTCCAAAAAATCCCTCCGAGGCATTGTAGGTTTCCATGTAATGCATCTGAGAACCGGGGAATAATTTCTCGTATTGCTCGCGGTATGGATCAAACTTCACACCTCCATGTGTAAAGACTTCCAGGTTTGGCCAAACTTCAAGAATATTTTTCTTTCCAGTTACTTCCAGAACTCGTTTCAGCAGAACTAAATACCAGGAAGGAACACCGGCAAAAGAAGTTACATTTTCGTCAAGTGAGTGCTCGATAATCTTTTCTATTTTCTCTTCAAACTCTTCGAGCAGCGAAATTTCGGTGGAAGGAGTGCGGTAAAAATCTGTCCAGAATGGGATATTCTCAATAATAATTGCTGAAAGGTCGCCGTAATAACTGTTGTTGTTGTAATTATTTATGCGGTGGCTCCCTCCCAAAGTAAGCGCTTTGCCCGAAAGAACTCCTGAATCAGGATAATTCTTCAGGTAAATGGCCAGTACATCGCGGCCACCCCGAATGTGAACATCTTCGAGCGAGTCTTTGCTGACTGGTATAAATTTGCTTTTATCATTCGTTGTTCCCGACGACTTTGCAAACCATTTGGTATCTCCAGGCCACAACAGGTTTTTCTCGCCATGCATCATCCGTTCAACAGTCGGTTTGATGTCATCGTAGCACTGAACGGGAACCTGATCTCTAAATTCCTTTTCAGAACGAATATTTTTAAAATTATATTTTAAGCCGAATTCAGTGCCCGAAGCAGCCTCCAAAAGACCAAACAGCGCTTCGCGCTGAACTTCGTGAGGATGTTTTTTAAACAACTCAATCTGGTATATTCGTTTAAAATTGACCCAATTAATTATGGAATTTATGACCGGCATGCAAAACAGTTTTCAGTGCGCCCAAATTTATTAAAATTTCTGACTTTTTGCCGATAATCCGGGGGGGACTTAAAGTCACCCCCGGTTATACTTTCCCAGCCGGTTTTGTTGAGCAAAGGCTCTTTTAAATCTCGTGTTTGTTTAACATGACTTGGAGATAAGCTTTAGCTAGATAGAAATTCATCCTTTTGAAATAAGAAAGCAATTCTTATTTGGAAAACATTTTAATGTTTGACTACCATTTTCACACTGACGAGTTCTCTGCCAACCTTTGCCCTGACCATATACACTCCATCTTTCCAGCTTGATGTATTAATGGTTTGTTTGCTGCCTTTTATTCTTTGAGTTTTAGCTTTCAATGCCTGCATCGAATCGTAAACTTCAAGATCCCATTCAATATTATCTTTAACCATCGTTCCCGATTTTGTAGAGATTGTTAAAGTAGCTTCGCTTGATGACGGATTTGGACTTATCGACATTAGATATTGCGAACAGGAAGAACTATATTCAAATAAATAGGAATAATATATATCTTCATAACAGCAACTCTTTGCATCTACAGCAACAACGTTATTCTGATCTCCATTTGGATTTATTGAAATTGTGTTACCACTAATGTAATTAGTAGTCCAGGTTGATGGTATTGTCCAGTTTTGGTCAGTGGCATAACAGGCCACATAATCCTTTGGCCTTAATTCAATTAAATAATCGGTATATGGACAAAGCGAATAAGTTCCATACTGATCTGTAGTTACTGGAATACCATCAGGCCGTGTAACATGAAAATAATAGTTTGACATCCATGTTGTTTTTCTCGGAAGTGTAATAGAAGTGCATCCTGGCATCGAGATTGTCGCTTCTACCCATCCGTTTCCATCATTATTTGCATTAAATGTTGCAGTATTGCCGCTCTGCGCCGTTTTTGTAAGGTTAAAACTGGAGTCCCAACTAATTGTAGTCCCAGTTGGCGGAGCCGGAGAGACCTGAAATGTATTACCAGCATAGCAAACAACCTCCGGTCCCAAAATTTGACTAGACGGATTGATGTAATTATTTGTGATGGTTAACGATTTAGATATCGTTTGATTGCAACCAGTTATGGTTGCGGTAATATTAACTCCCGTAGAGCATCCAACAGTTACATCAATATAATTTGTAGTACTGCTTCCTGACCAGCCATTAGGTAATTGCCACGAATAAGTACAGCCTGGATACGATGGAACTTCGTATCTGTAAGTCGTGTTGTAGAGAACTGGTGTCTGACCTGAAACATTGAAACTGGGAAGGTTTCTGGTAATCTGTAACGTTTTGGAAGAGCTATACTGGGTATTTGCTTTTGCCCTTACACTTATAGAGGTGGCGGTAGCTGAAGATGGCGGAATTACACTGATTGATGAAGTACTGACAAAAGTACCCGTCTGCCCTGTAGTTGTTGACCAGCCCGATGGCAATGTCCATTCAAAGTCATCAGTAATTACCTCATTTTGGTCTATCCCAACACTGCCAATATCAGTATTTATATAGGAATTTAATGAGACCGTTGTGGCGCTTGTCATAAAGCAGGGAATATTTAATGAAGTCCCTGCTGTGAATGAAGGTGTTGGCATATATAAAGTAAACGCATTAAGATCTAACCATGTTGATGTTGCACCGTATCATACTGTTAATGAAGAAGGATAAGCGTTCGCTTTAACATTTTTCCATTTTACTCTTAAAATCTCGCTAGTGGTGCATGCTGCACATGGGCTCCAAGCTGCATTAAAAACTGCGGCAGGGGTAGGCAGACTCCAAAAAATAACAGCCCAAAAATTATCTTTAAGTTCATAACCACAAGCCCCACGTGTATTTGTACTATTATTTGCTCCAGGTTGGATGTATGCACTTGCATGAACAACAGATATTCCTGTAAAACTTAAAAGTAATAGTAAGAAAAACCTTTTAGTAAGATTATTTATTTTCATAATTGATTGTTAGTTTTTATCGAATAATTGATAACCTATGTATAAATCAAGGGTTCGGTTGTACCCAGCAGTAGTCGTATATGACAAATTAGCGAGCCCTAAGGCATAAGTGATGCCCAATCGAAATTTATCCTTCTGTACCTCGAAACCCATTTTCGCCCCGTAATCAAACCTTTTTAGAGAAAATGTTGCTCCCTTTTCCCAGGTAATTTGTTCTCGAAAGCTATCTTCATCTTCAATCATACCATATAAAGTTCCAAACAAGGCCGGAGCAAAATAAACACCACCAAAACCGTACAAGGTTAAATCGCGGGAGAAGATTTTCACCTTTAAAGCCAACGGTGTTTCAAGGTAAACGAGATTCAGTCTGGCTATTGTAACAGTCTCGTCCAAATCAGTGTGTTTATGCCTAAATCCTTTTGTTGAATATAATATCGCGGATTCGACAGATAACGTTTTATTGATTGGGATATTAATACAAGGCCCCAACTGAAAACCAGCTTTTATCAGAGGAGATTCATGAGCATCAAAATAGAATAATTTTATTTGCGAAATGTTTACCCCCCCATGAATACTTATTTCCTGCGAAAAAATAGGAGAGAAGAAAAGAAGAAAGAACAAACAAAAGAGAATTTTTCTGAATAGATTCATACATGATCGGTTTAAAGATTTGTTTAAGGATAAAAATAAAAGGAAGTTACTGATTTGGGGTGGAGATCGTACCATAGAATTAGTTTTAAAGGTTTGCTGAATAAACATACATAATTGATTCCAAAAACCTATAAAAGGTTGCCTGAGGCAAGCCATGCTTGGTAACATAAAAATTTAGAGAAGAAATTCTTGCTTTTATGGCTGTAATTCCTTATGTATAATTTGTAAGTTTTAGTCTGGAGCAGCGGTATTGAAAATTTGATCAGACCCCAACTCATTTGTGCAGTACAAGGTAATTGCAAAACTTTTGAAATGATTTTTTCTTACTTTTACTTTCCAAATTTACCACACTCAACTACACTATGAATTACATCGACCTGGTTCTTGGCATAATCCTGATTATTTCTGCAATTCAGGGATTTCGCAAAGGTTTTATTGTTGAACTTGCCTCTCTGGCTGCCATCGTTCTAGGTATTTGGGGAGCTATCAAATTTTCAGACTGGACTGCTGACTTTATAAGCGATACAACCAATTATCATTCAGAACACCTTAGTACCATTGCCTTTTTCGTAACATTTATTGTTATTGTGATACTTGTTCATATTTTGGGCAAAACGCTTGATAGTGTTGTAAAAGCAGTTGCTTTAGGTTTTCTCAATGGCTTGGCCGGAATTATTTTTGGAGTTCTGAAAACCGCAGTTATCCTGAGTATTTTTCTGTTGTTGTTCGATATGGTTGATGAAAATGTACACATTCTTCCATCGAGACAAAAAACTGAATCGAAGATTTATGAGCCGATGAAACAGTTGGTTCCTACCCTGTTCCCGTTCTTAAAACTTTGGGAAACCGATAAAGGCGACAATCCTATAAAGGAGTTGTTGGATCAAAAACCGGAGCCCAAATCGACTTAAGAGCCTATAATGTAAAAAGCATATGATTTTTATATCTTTGGCCGGATTTTGCCAGGCTGGCAAATCGGTAAATAATCGGAGTAAGTTCGGATAAATGATTCGATTGCGCCGAATAATTAATGAACCCGGAAATTAACTGTACAATGAATTTTGTTGACGAATTAACATGGAGGGGCATGATCCATGACATGATGCCCGGAACCAAAGAACAACTTGATAAAGAATTAACCTCAGCATATGTAGGTATTGACCCCACGGCAGATTCGCTGCATATTGGGCATTTGGTAAGCGTAATGATGCTGAAGCATTTTCAGATTTCGGGCCATAAACCCATTGCGCTGGTTGGCGGAGCTACCGGTATGATTGGCGACCCATCAGGCAAATCGCAGGAACGCAATTTACTTGACGAACCTACTCTTCGGCACAATCAGGAATGCATAAAAAAGCAATTGTCTAAATTTCTCGATTTCGAATCGGACGCACCCAATGCAGCCGAAATGGTCAATAATTATGACTGGATGAAAGATTTCAGCTTCCTGAATTTTATCCGCGACATTGGCAAACACATCACTGTAAACTACATGATGTCAAAAGATTCAGTTAAAAAGCGACTCGATTCGGATAGCGGCGCTGGTATGTCATTTACCGAATTCACTTATCAGTTGGTGCAGGGAACAGATTTTTTACATCTCTATCAGGAAAAAAATACCAAACTGCAAATGGGCGGTTCTGACCAATGGGGAAACATCACCACCGGAACAGAACTTATTCGCCGGAAAACCGGAGGCGAAGCTTTTGCATTGACCTGTCCGCTGATTAAAAAGGCTGATGGAACTAAATTCGGGAAAACCGAATCGGGTAATGTATGGCTCGACCCCAAACTGACTTCGCCTTATAAATTTTACCAGTTCTGGCTGAATACATCAGATGAAGATGCTGTGCGTTATATCAAGATTTTCACCTTGCTCTCCAAAGAGGAAGTAACTGACCTGGTTGCCCAACATGCAGAAGCACCACATTTGCGGTTGTTGCAAAAGCGACTGGCCGAAGAAGTTACAGTAATGGTACATTCACGCGAAGATTTTGATCTGGCAGTTGAAGCATCGCAAATTCTGTTTGGTCAGGGAACTGCTGAATTGCTTAATAAGTTGGATGAGAATACGTTTCTCTCCGTTTTCGAAGGCGTTCCGCAATTTAAAATTTCTGCCGGTGAACTCGAATCTGGAATTAAAGTAGTTGATTTGCTTGCTGAAAAGACTATGGTTTTTCCATCAAAGGGAGAACTCCGCCGGACTGTTCAAGGCAACGGATTAAGCATCAATAAAGATAAAGTTTCTGATGCCGAAGAGATTGTTGACAGCAATTTCCTGATCGGGAAGAAATATATTTTAGTTCAGAAAGGAAAGAAGAATTACTTCCTGCTTATCGTTGAATAAATTTCAGGATATTTTCAGAAAATTAATATACTAAACGCGCAAATGATTCGTTAAAACAACGACCAAAATCTCCATCTATGACAAACTTTTTTGATAATCAGAATCTGCTTGAAACACTATGGAAATGGAAAAAACATTTGATTGCAGTTGGTGCTCTGGCCATTGTTTTTTCAGCTATTTTTTCATCTTCCACATTCATTAAACCAAAATATAAATCAGTTGCCCGAATTTACCCTAGCAATAACATTTATACATTTAGTGATGAATCGGAGAGTGAACAGCTGCTTGAAATTATCAATTCTCAGGATATCAAACTTAAGGTTATAGATGTTTTCAATCTTGGCGAAGTTTATAAGATCTCTAAGCAGGATCCGCAATACATGACCTACATGTTAGCAGAATTCAATGATAATGTCTCATTCAAGAAAACCGAATACGAAACAGTTGAAATTCAGGTTCTCGACACTGACCCGCAAAGGGCATGCAATATGTGCGACTCTGTTATCAAGTTTGTAGATGAGAAAGTAAGATCGATGCACCGTATTAAATATGAAGAGGTTGCACAAATAGCAAAAAGAGATCTTCACCTCATTTTGCATGATGTTGACTCCATACAAGAAAAACTGGATTTCATGCGTAAGGAGTATAAAATACTTGATTACGAATCTCAGGCCAAAGAAATTACCAAAGGAATGGTTCGCGTTCTGGCTGAACAGAAAAAGAATTCGTCGGGTGGAAAAGAGCTCGAACAATGGATGAAGAATCTTTCTGAAAAAGGTGGAGAATATGCGTTTCTGGATAATCAGTATAAGTTTTTGTTAACCCAGATGGATTCTATCCAAATGGTCTACAACCAATCGATGAGTAGTGCAAGTAAAAGAATTATTTACGGACAACGCGTTCAGAATCCGGTACCCGCCGATAAAAAATCATATCCTGTTCGTTGGCTAATTGTTCTGGTATCTACTTTTGCTGCTCTTTTCGTTTCCTTATTGCTTATTTTACTGCTCGAGAACAAAAAAAACGCCTGATCTGTGTACCAAGCCAGGACTAAAGTTGCCCTATTTTATCTGATTTCGGCATTATTTATTTTGCTGAATGCCTATTTTCTGGTAAAAAAGCATTCATTGATTATCAATGCTTTGCCTGTTGCTTTTGGAGTTGTGTTGATGGCTATTTATGCTTTTGACAAACTACTTTATCTAATTGTATTTTTCACTCCCCTTTCTCTTCCCCTTTCAGAATTAACGCCCGGCTTTACATTCAATATGTTTTTGCCAACCGAGCCTTTGCTTTTTGGCGTACTACTCATATTTTTACTGAAATGCATAGCTGATCGGAAGTTTGACCGGGAAATCTTAGTCCATCCGGTTTCGTTGGCGATCTATTTCAGTTTGTTTTGGCTTTTTGTAACCAGCCTCACCAGTACAATGCCCATCGTATCATTCAAATTCCTTTTATCGCGCATCTGGTTTATAGTAGGTTTTTATCTTCTTGCAGCTAAACTTTTTGATTCCGGTAAAAATATTGAGAAGTATATCTGGCTTTATACTTTACCCTTAATAATCGTTATTTTCTACGCAACATCAAGGCATTTGAGTTATGGCCTTTGGGATAAACAGGCCGCAAATTTTGTCGTCAATCCGCTGTACAATGACCATACTTCTTATGGAGCAGCTTTGGCCATGTATGTGCCATTCTTATTCGGATTTTCATTCACAAAAATTTACTCGCCCGGAGTGAGGGTTTTTGTACGCATCGTTCTGGTTATCCTGCTTATGGGTTTGATCTTGTCGTACGCACGCGCAGCATGGCTTAGTATGCTGGCAGCCTTTGGTGTTTGGGTTATAATGCGCCTAAAAATCCGGTTTAAACCAATTTTTATTACTTTTCTAGTCATACTTTCAGTAGTTCTTATCTTTGACAACCAAATACTTATGTATCTTGAGCGAAACGATACTGAATCTTCAGCCAATCTGACGGAGCATGTTTCTTCCATTTCAAATATTTCATCTGATGCATCAAACCTTGAACGAATAAACAGGTGGAGTTGTGCCATCAGGATGTTTGAAGATAAACCATTTTTGGGCTGGGGACCAGGAACTTACATGTTCAATTACGCTCCTTACCAGCTAACTGCCGAACGTACAATTATCAGCACAAATTCGGCTGACGGGGGAAATGCACACAGCGAATATTTGGGACCAATGGCCGAATCGGGATTTATGGGTTTGGTAACCTTTCTGATACTAATTGCTTCAGTTGTGTATACTGCAATTCATACCTATACCCGAACCATCGACAAACGATTAAAAACATTAGTTATGAGTGCCTTACTCGGACTAATTACCTATTATATCCACGGAATTCTCAATAACTTTCTGGATACCGACAAACTTTCAGTTCCATTCTGGGGATTTACAGCTTTAATTGTGGCTGCTGATATCTATTCACGGAAAATGGCAAGAACCGAAACACCATCGGCCAATCAATAACAAAAAAATAGCCCGCAATGCAGGCTATTTATCTATTTAATTCTTCAAGTTTTATTTTTTAACGCGTTCATAATAAGAACGGTCACGAGTGTCAATTTTGATAATATCGTCTTCGTTGATAAACATCGGAACCATAATTTCGGCGCCTGTTTCGATGGTAGCTGGCTTTAGCGCATTTGAGCTGGCCGTATTACCCTTTTCACCTGCCATTGTTTGAGTAATCCTTAACTCAACAAAAGCGGGCAATTCAACAGTAAGTGGAGTTTCAGTATCAGCATGTACATTAATTTCTACCACTTGACCCTCTTTCATTAAATCCGAATTGTCGATCAAATTTGCATCAATCGAAATCTGCTCGAAAGTCTCTGAATTCATGAAGTTAAAGCCAGCTTCATCCTGATACAAATACTGATAAGGACGACGCTCAACTCTTACGACATCAATTCTAACTCCGGAACTAAATGTATTTTCAATGGTTCTGCCTGTTTTCAAATTTTTCAGTTTTGTCCGCACAAAAGCCGGACCTTTTCCTGGTTTAACATGCTGGAACGATACAATTTGAAATAACTGATCGTTGAATTCAATGGTTAAACCGTTTTTAATATCCGCTGTAGTAATTGCCATATAAAATGTTTAGAATATTTTCAAATCGGGTGCAAAAATAAGGAAATATTATTGAATCAAAATTTTTCTTCTATTTTTTTCAAACATTTCACTATCAACTTATTATTGATTGACCAATTGGTTGATGCCATTTATTTTGTACGCGTTCAACTCGCACTTAAGGGCACCAAGTACCAATTCGAATTCGGCATAAATAGGAAGCCGATTGGCATCTTTAGTTATGTATATCTTCAGATCGTCCGATCCTTTCAATAGTTTTCCTTTTGGCACCTTAGGCGAAACTACATAACACTGCTTAGTCCCGATTTTTGTTTCAATGGTTTCAATTCCAAGGTATTTCAGTTCCATGATAAATAATTCATCGCCATGATAAACCGGTATTTGAACTTTCACCCCGTTCAATAATGATTCAAAATACTTATTCTGACGGATGTAGAAAAAAACACTAACCAAATCATTTACATGATCGGGAACTTTTATGCGGCCTGAATTTTTGCTGAAAAGGGAATCGTTTATGTGGTCGTACAAGACCTCGTCGTAAAACCTGTACTTTTGTTCCCTAACGTTGCGTACCGACTTAACTGGTAGAAAAGTAGCAGGATCGACCCAACTTTCGTAAACATCATTTACCTCATAAATTTTATCTACGATTCCGGTAGTACGGCCTCTCATGTGATAGTGAATGGTCTGTTTACGGTTTATTTTTTCATTTTGAGCAACAAGGGTTGCTTTTCCGCCTTTAATAAACCCAAAGCGTAAAATGTATTCCATTTCTTCAAGCGGTTGAGCATGAATAGTTATGGAAATGGCAAATAATAAACAAACAATCAGCGTAATTCTCATCCCAGCATATTTTTTTTCGATACTGTTGCCACAAAATCTTTCAGATAAAAGGGCTCAAAGTAAGCAACGTCTTCAAACTGCTTTTTGGTATAAGCCTGCCATACCAATTCTGCCATGTGTTGAGCTGAAGCTGAAATATTATTAATGAAAATGGCATTGGGCGATTGAAGAACCTTTCTACATTTCTCCGAACCATTTCCGAAAAAAACAAGCCGTGTGTTACTCAATTCGTCGGCCAGAAACAACTCATCAATGATTTGTGCTGTTATAGGTCTGATTACTTTACCTTCTTTATCCAAAAGCATCGAGAACACCTCCATCCGTCGGGCATCAATCATTGGACAATAAAGGATTGGGGTAGATTCCACTATTCCATATTTCACCGGATTCAGGGAAACGTGTTTAGCCATAGCTTCAAGAGTACCAACTGCAATGAGTGGAATATTACTAGCGTAACAAATTCCTTTCGCTGTCGAAACTCCAATTCGCAAACCAGTATAAGAGCCTGGACCTTTGCTTACAGCCACTGCGCTTAATTCGCCAGGCTTGATATTGTTTCTTTTGAGAAGTTGTTCTGCAAAAACAGTCGTTAATCGCGCATGTGTCTGTCCTTCATCCGATTCAATCAGATCAATTACCCGACCATTTTGGGTCAAGGCAACACTACAAATTTCGGTAGAAGTTTCTATGATAAGAATTGAATTCATTTCCTGCATTTTGCCAACAAAATTATGGATATAAACAAATCAATCTTTGTTTTGTGCAAAAGAAATCGCAAGAATCAAGCATTGAGGATGTTTTTTAACTTTCTTTTTGTTTTAGTTCATTCATTTATATTATTTTTAAAAAAAAATCCAGAACCATTATCCAATGTACCATACCGTAATTATTGATGACGACCAATTAGCCAGGAGAGGACTGAAGCGAATACTGGAGCTACATTTCAAAGAAATTGAGATTCTGGGTGAAGCGGATTCCGTTGCTTCCGGCTTGTCATTAATTAATGAACTTGAACCGGATCTTGTTTTTCTGGACATAGAATTGCCCGATGGAACAGGATTTAGCCTGTTGGAGCAGCTACCAAAAGTCAACTTCAAAGTTGTGTTTACTACATCGTACAGCGATTATGCCATTACTGCCTTTAAATATTCGGCGTTCGATTACATTGTTAAGCCAGTTTTAATAGAGAATGTTAAATCAACAATTAGCCGGATTAACGAAATTCCTGTTCTTGATGAAACAAAGCGAATCGAAGCATTAAAACAAAATTTAAACCGTAGTAACGATAGTGACCAAACCATAGCTTTACCTGAAATTAATGGATTTACAATAGTAAAGGTCAAAGACATTGTAAGATGCGAAGGTGAACGAAATTATTCACGCATTTTCTTTAACAACGGCACATCGGTGTTGGTTAGCCGAACATTGCTTGATTTTGACAATCTGCTTGTTCCGCATGGTTTTTTCAGGATACACCGTTCACATCTGATCAGTTTAAAAAATGTGAACCGATATCTTAAAACTGATGGAGGAATGGTTGAGATGGCCGATAAAACACAATTGCCAGTTTCGCCCAAATTTAAGGACGAATTCTTGAATCGACTTTTATATAATCGTCTATAACAGGATATCTAATTATTTTCAAAACAAAGAAACCTGATCACTTATTCATGAGTGATCAGGTTTCTTTTTCTTTCAGAATAAGCAGATAATAACTATTTTCGTCGGTGAGATATACCATTCAATTCTATCCATGATTAGGAAGAAATACTTGATATTTGTTGAGCTAATTGATTGGGTTGAGTGAAAATTATTTTTGCATGATTTCATAAAATATGTACACATTAAACGATTTACAGTCGCTCATTTCAGCCGAAATTGATGAAGAGATCAAACGGATAAACCGCATTGAACCGAAAAATCTGTACGAACCTATTAGCTATGCTTTATCAATGGGCGGTAAAAGATTACGGCCGGTTATGGTACTTCTGGCCTATAATCTTTTTCACGATACGGTTGAGCATGCCTATCCGGCAGCCTTGTCGATTGAAGTTTTCCACAATTTTACGCTGTTGCATGATGACATTATGGATCAGGCTGAAATGAGGAGGAACACTTTATCTGTTTACAAAAAGTACAACGAAAATATTGCCATACTTTCTGGTGATGCCATGTCAATTATGGCCTACAATTATTTGCTGAAGTGCAATAGTTACAACAAGGAAGCAATGATCCGACTGTTCTCCGAAACAGCACTTGAAGTTTGTGAAGGTCAGCAGTTTGATATGGATTTTGAAGCCAGAACGGACGTCTCGATTCCTGAATATCTGAATATGATACGCCTGAAAACGGCAGTGCTTTTGGCTTGCAGCCTGAAATTGGGAGCTTTGGCAGCCGATGCCCAAGACCAAACCGCCAATTTATTGTACGATTTTGGACTCAAGCTTGGAATTGCGTTCCAACTTCAGGATGATTTGCTTGATGTTTTTGCTGACCAGGATAAATTCGGGAAGCGAATAGGTGGTGATATTGTTTCGAACAAAAAGACCTTTCTCCTGTTAAAGGCACTTGAATTATCAAACGGTGAAACCAAATTGATCATTTCTGATTGGATATCAAAAAAGGAATTTGAACCGGAAGAAAAAATAAAAGCGATATCTGACATTTATAATAAATTAAATATCAGAAATATAACTGAAGACTGTATTGATGAATTTTATCAGTCGGCCTTAAATATTTGGGAGAAAATTGATGTTGCAGAAGAAAGAAAGGGAGAGTTACTTCAATTCGCCAAAATGATCATGAGCAGAGATCATTAATAATTCCTGAAACAAGTTATATTTGCCTTAAAATCGAAATCTTAGCTTTAATGCTTAAAACAAATAATATGGCTCAGAATATTGGAAAAATCACTCAGGTAATCGGACCTGTAATTGACATTACATTTGAACAGGAAGGTAGCGAACTTCCCAGAATATATGATGCTTTGGAGATTGTCAGGGAAGGGAAAGAAAATCTTGTACTTGAATGTCAGCAGCACGTTGGTGAAAATACGGTAAGGGCTATTGCCATGGATTCTACAGATGGTTTCCGTCGTGGAATGGATGTGATAGCAACCGGTAAACCTATTACAATGCCTAAAGGCGAAATTGCTTTGGGTCGTTTGCTGAATGTAACCGGAAATCCGGTTGACGGACTGGAAGCTCTTCCTAAAAATGGTTTAAGTATTCACAATGAGCCTCCTTTATACGAAGAGTTAACTACCGAAACAGAAGTTCTTTATACTGGTATTAAAGTTATCGACCTGATTGAGCCTTATGCAAAAGGAGGTAAAATCGGATTGTTCGGTGGTGCTGGTGTTGGAAAAACCGTTCTTATCCAGGAATTAATTAACAATATTGCTCTTGCACATAGCGGATTGTCTGTATTTGCAGGGGTTGGAGAACGTACCCGTGAAGGTAACGATTTACTTCGCGAGATGATTGAAGCCGACATTGTTGATTATGGTGAAGAATTCAAAAAATCGATGGAAGAAGGCAACTGGGATGTTTCTAAAGTTGACCAGGAAGCACTGAAAAAATCAAAACTGGCGCTGGTTTTTGGTCAGATGAATGAACCTCCCGGTGCACGTGCACGCGTAGCTTTATCTGGATTAACCATTGCTGAAAGTTTACGCGATGGTGACGGATCATCAGGTAAAGGACGTGATATACTTTTCTTTGTCGATAACGTTTTCCGTTTTACACAGGCAGGTTCCGAAGTTTCAGCATTGCTTGGCCGAATGCCTTCGGCCGTGGGTTATCAGCCTACATTGGCTACTGAAATGGGTATCATGCAAGAACGCATCACCTCAACCAAAAATGGCTCTATCACATCAGTTCAGGCTGTATATGTTCCAGCCGATGACTTAACTGACCCTGCTCCAGCAACAACATTTGCCCACCTCGATGCGACCACTGTATTGAGCCGAAAAATTTCAGAACTAGGTATTTATCCAGCTGTTGATCCGCTCGATTCTACTTCAAGAATTTTGAGTCGTGAAGTTGTTGGCGACGAACACTATGATTGTACCCAACGGGTTATCATGATTCTGCAACGTTATAAAGAATTGCAGGACATCATCGCTATTCTGGGTATGGATGAGCTTTCGGAAGAAGATAAACTGATCGTTCACCGCGCACGCAGGGTTCAGCGCTTCTTGTCGCAACCATTCTTTGTTGCCGAACAGTTCACAGGCCTTAAAGGTCAGCTCGTTTCAATTGAAGACACTATTAAGGGTTTCAACATGATCATGGATGGTGAAGTTGACCAGTATCCTGAAGCAGCATTCAATCTGGTAGGAACCATTGAACAAGCTATTGAAAAGGGAGAAAAATTGCTCGCGGGTGCTTAATACGTAAATACAACCTAAACGCTTTATAATTTGAAACTTTAAATTTATCCGATCCATGTTACTCGAAATTATAACACCCGACAAAACTGTTTATTCTGGTCAAGTAAAATTGGTTCAGCTTCCCGGTTCAAAAGGGACATTTGAAATTCTAAATAACCATGCTCCAATCATTTCGACACTGAATAAAGGGGAGATCAAAGTGGAAGAGGAATCAGGAAAAGAACTTTTTTTTGATGTTGACGGAGGTGTAGTTGAGAACAAAGACAATAAAATTATAGTACTTGCCGAGTCGGTATAGACAATAAAAGAGATAAACTGATTATATTTAAGCCCTGAAGATTAAACCACTTCAGGGCTTTTATTTTGAAGACTAAATTCCTTATTATACGATTCAGTTCAATTGGCGATATTGTTTTAACATCGCCCGTAGTGCGGTGTTTGAGAAGTAAATTTCCGGATGCAGAAGTGCATTACCTCACAAAAAAGAGAAATGTTGATTTACTTCAGGCCAATCCACATATCGATAAAATTCAGCTTCTTGGTGATTCGCTGGCTGATACCATTCGGGAGTTAAAAGCTGAAAACTACGATTACATCATCGATCTGCATAACAATTTGCGCAGTCTGCGTGTCAAACTCGGACTTCGCACACAATCTTTCAGCTTCAACAAACTAAATCTTCGCAAATTTTTCCTGACCAAGTTCAAGCTAAATATGATGCCTGAAGCTCATATTGTTGACCGCAATCTGAATACGTTGAGTCATTTTCAGATTATTAACGATGGGAAAGGACTTGAACACTTTATTCCTGAGGAAGATGAGTTCTCATTAACCGAATTACCTGAATCGTTTAGAAATGGTTACGTGGCTTTAGTTTTGGCCGGAACCTATGCCACAAAACGGATGCCGGCAGAAAAATATAAAAGCTTAATTACTGGCTCCGAAATTCCGTTTGTGCTGTTGGGCGGCAAAAGTGAACGAGCGCTGGCCAGCCTGATTTTGAGTTGGGAAACCAAAAACGTCATTGATTTCACAGGAAAATTACGGATAAATCAGTCGGCTTCGTTAGTAAAGAATGCCCGTTTGGTTATTGCCAACGATACCGGATTAATGCATATTGCAGCTGCTTTTCACAAGAAAATTTTGTCGGTTTGGGGAAACACCACACCCGAACTCGGAATGTATCCATATTTGCCAGGCGATGGTTCCGAAATACTTGAACTTAAAGGATTATCCTGCCGTCCATGTTCCAAGCTTGGGTATCACGAATGTCCACAGAAGCATTTCCGCTGCATGAACGATTTGCCTGAAGATCGTATCATTGACTGGGTCAAAAGAGAATTCTAAAAAGTGCCCTTTGATAAGGATACAAAAAATGGGTTTTAGGTCCATTTGACTATATGTTGATTCTAAACTACTTTTTACACACATTTGCAATCGTTTAAATCTAATGTCTATGTTTCAGGTTATTTGGGAACTAAAGGTAAAATTTAAGGAACGCGAAAAGTTTGAACAGTTCTATGACGCAAAAGGCGATTGGGTAAAATTTTTCACAAAATCAGCCGACTATCAGGGAACTGATGTATTAGAAAGCGGCGAAAAAGATGGAATCTTTCTGGTCATCGACGAATGGCAATCGGAAGAAGCTTTTAACGAATTTGTAAAAAGCCGCAGAGCCGACTATGATGTGCTGGAGGAAAAAGCCAAAACTGCCAGTCGTACCAAAAAGCGTATTTGGATTAACCTGAATCAGGAGGAAGATTAGTTTATATACTTTAACCTGAAACTTTATATGCCTTTTACCCATATCCTTTTCGACCTCGATGGAACCCTTACCAATCCTCGCCTGGGAATTGGCAACTCACTTAAATATGCACTTCGTCAAATGCAGATCGATGGTTTTAGCGACGAAATTCTTGAGCGTTTTGTTGGCCCACCACTTCAGGAAGGGTTTAAAAAACTGTTTGGAATGAACGAACGAAATACCAATTTGGCCGTTGAGCATTTCCGCACATACTTTGGAGAAAAAGGTCTGTATGAAAATATTCCGTATTCAGGAATTTTGGAGTTACTGGAAGAATTACATCTCTCAGGAAAGCGTGTTTATGTGGTAACTTCAAAATTAGAGAAATATGCCAAACTAATCATCAGGCATTTTGAGTTCGACCGATACATTGACGATCTGCAAGGCGCCGAGGCAACGGGAAAACACTCCGGGAAAGGCCATTTAATTGCTGCTCTAATGGAGCGAAACCGTATTCTTCCATCTGCTTCGGTAGTTATGATTGGAGATACTCATTACGACCTTATTGGAGCAAAAGAGAATGATATTTCCTGCATCGCTGTTGGTTACGGATTTGGAACTGATGAATCATTAAGTGCCGCCAATCCCGATTTTTTAGTTGGTTCAGTCGACGAACTTGCAGAATTGCTTTTAGGCTAAAAACTGATCACATTTTTAATTATCTTGATAGCTTGATTTTTCATACACCATCATGGGAAATTTGCAACAAAAAAAGTGGTTTGTTATTCTGAATCCACATGCAGGATCAGATCGGGGCAAAAAAGACAAAGCAGTTATAATCCGGATGCTCAATAAGTCAGATTTCAATTACGAACTGGCTGTTTCAGAATTTCCAAAACATACCATTCAGCTCACTGCTCAGGCCATTGAGCAAGGCTTTCGTAACCTGATTGTTGCAGGCGGTGATGGCACTCTGAACGAAGCAGTAAACGGGATATTTACACAATCAATTTGCCCTCCCGAAGAAATAACCATAGGCATGATTCCGGTAGGAACTGGTAACGATTGGATTAAAACATTTGGTATTCCAAACGATTATCAGGCTGCCATGCAAATCATTAAAAAAGGCGATAGAATGCGGCAGGATGTAGGTCGTATTTTATATTCTGAAAACGATTTAATAAAAATCTGCTATTTTGCCAATATGGCTGGTTTTGGATTTGATGCGATGGTTGCGGAAAAAACAAACCAATTAAAGAACAAAGGACGCAAAGGAATCTCGTTGTATCTTCAGGCTCTGGGTTCAAGTTTTTGGAACTATCAAACCTCAAAAACCCGCATTGTTATTGATGGGCAGGAAATTGATGAACTGATTTTTTCAGCCAGTATTGGTATCGGAAAGTACAATGGTGGAGGTATGATGCAGGCTCCCGGCGCTATTCCAAATAATGGCCAGTTTCAGGTAACCATTATTCGAAAAATAGGAATTTTTGGAATACTTCGAAACCTGGCAGGGCTCTATTCCGGAGAGTTCATTAAAGATCCCAGAGTTTCGACCCATGAGGCTAATCATGTGTTGATAAGTTCTGCCCACAATATTGCCGGCGAAGCCGATGGTGAAATCTTAGGCGATAATAAATTTGAAATAGAATTGATTTTTCAGAAATTAGACGTAATTTATAATCCTGAAAAATATTTGAAATTCAGTTAAATTTTATGCTGCCCTAAACATTATAGCATGTTAAATAGTTATATGTCAAACTAAAACATTACAAGATGAAACTAATCAGTGAATTTAAGGCTTTTGCCATGCGTGGAAACGTAGTTGACATGGCTGTGGGTATCATTATAGGAGGTGCCTTCGGGAAAATAGTAAGCTCGGTTGTTGCCGATGTAATAATGCCACCAATTGGCCTTTTACTTGGTGGTGTGAAGTTTACAGATCTGAAGATTGTACTTAAAGATCCGGTGATGGATGCTGCAGGAGCAATTACTACTCAAGCTGTTTCTATTAATTACGGAAATTTTATCCAAACCACAGTCGATTTTCTGATTATTGCATTTGCTATTTTCATGATGATTAAAGCGATGAATAGCATGAAGAAGAAAGAAGAAGCTCCGGTTGAAGCTCCTGCCCCACCACCACCTTCGAACGAAGAAGTGTTGCTTGCCGAAATCAGAGATTTGCTGAAAAACAAATAAGTACCGTAAATCAAGCTTTTGATACTTTATATGGAAAGACGACTCGCATAACGGGTCGTCTTTTTATTTTTCAAGATAAATAAAACAATCGTCCGGATTTTGATGATCTCAGCTTTTTTGCGACTTTTGATCATTATGAAAATTTAAAAATGAGTGATGATCATTCCTCCTTATCTTCAACCAGGCGATCGCATCCGCATTGTTTCCCCTGCCGGAAAAGTGCAAAAAGACAAAGTTCTTCCGGGCATTGAGCTTTTGCAGGAAGAGGGCTACGAAGTTATACTCGGGAAGCATATCTTTGATAAAGACCACCAGTATGCCGGAAATGATCTGCAACGTGCCAGCGATTTGCAGGAAGCAATCAATGATCCGGAAACAAAAGCTATAATTTGTGCGCGCGGCGGATATGGAACCGTTCGGTTAATAGAAAAACTTGACTTTTCGCCTCTGCTGAAAAACCCTAAATGGCTGGTGGGGTTCAGTGATGTTACAGTACTTCATTCGGTGCTGAATAAGCTTGGATTGGCCAGTATTCATGGCTCCATGCCTGGCTTCTTCCTGGAAAACAAAAAAATTACCCGAAGTTTTCTGAGCCTGATTGAGCTACTTTCTTCCGGAAGATCGAAGATAGAAGTTTCAGGACATGCATTAAACCGTAATGGTATTTGTTCGGGCGAACTGGTTGGTGGAAATCTATCGTTGCTTTACAGTTTGCAGGGTACACCCTGGCAGCTTGATACATCGAGCAAAATTTTACTTATTGAAGATTTATCAGAATACCTCTACCACATCGACCGGATGATGCAGAATCTTCGTCTGGCTGGTCAACTGAAAAACCTTTCAGGATTAATAGTTGGTGGATTTACTGAACTGAAAGACAACGACAGTCCTTTCGGAAAATCAGCTTACGAAATTATCCTCGAAGCAGTTCATTACTATAATTTTCCGGTTTGCTTTGATTTCCCGGTTGGACATATTCCCAAAAATATGGCCATACTTTTAGGCGGAAAATACCATTTGGAGGTCGGCGAAAATTGTCGGTTAACACATCAATTACCATGAGTAAAGCACACGAACTTGGCCGGAAAGGTGAAGAAATTGCCGTCGCTCATCTAAAGTCAATAGGTTACGAAATAGTAGCAGTGAACTGGTTTTCGCACCATCTGGAAATCGATATTGTTGCAAAAGATGGTAGTGAGCTTGTAATTGTAGAAGTAAAAGCACGGGGAAGCGATTCGTATGAGCACCCTTCGGAAGCAGTATCGAACAAAAAAATACGTTTTTTGGTGAATGCCGCCGAAGCTTATATTTTAGAGAACAACATCAATGACGATACACGTTTTGATGTGATTTCAATTATTTTCTCCGGAAAGGGTTTTGAGTTGGAGCATTTCAAAAATGCATTTTATCCGCCTGTAGGATAGCTAAAATTGAAAATCAGAATCACCAAGTTCAAGCCTTAATAGGTCAGGTATTTATTAAGCATTTTAAGCAAGGTCTCGATTTTAATCGGCTTAGTGAGAAATTCATCGCATCCGTTGTCCATTGCACTTTCGTATACCGCTGGCAAAGCGTTTGCTGTTTGAATAATTATGGGAAGTTCCGGATTGAACTGTTTAATTAATGCACTTGCCTCAATTCCATTTATTCCGGGAAGCCTGAAATCCATCAATACCATATCTATTTCGCTGTTCTCCTGAACCATAGTGAAAGCCTCATAACCATCCTTGACAAAAAACAGGTTCGCCCGTGTTTTTTTTAAAGCTTTCTCGAAGAAGAATTGATTAATTCCTTCGTCTTCAACAACTAAAATGGTTTTACCAAGAAAATCATATTCCATAAAGTGGTTAATAGAGGTGGAAGAATACGATCTCAAAGTTATGAAAAAACACTGAAATCTTGGCATCCAATTCAAACATTATGCACAATACTTTCAAATGATATTATCTGCGGGGGTAAAATTAACCGATAAAACACCTGCAAAAGTTTGGTTATCAAAGTAGTTAAATTCAAAATCAGAATGCACTATCCAATGTTTGTATAGCAAATATTTTTTGAAGTTTTTCCTTCGTAATTTTTGTTTCCAGCTTAATTTGTACTGGCTGGCCCGGAATCAGATCAAAATAATTATCACTGAAAAAGCCCGGTTCGTCCCCAATAGTCAGGTAAACATTTTTCGCCAGCTTGTTGGTCGATAGCACTATTTCGAAACCTCCATCAACCGGAATAATTTCTGATTTTACTTCAGGAACAGGAAGTGGAATATTCTTTATAGGTAGAAAGTATAGCGTATTATTTGCGATGTGCAAACCATTCTCCAACAACTCCACCAGCAACAATTGGCTGGTTGGTTGAATTTTCGTCAGAATTCCTGCAATTTTTTCAGCAAAAAAGGTGTTACTTGAGTTTGCAGGAATAATAACATCTTTCACTTCTCTCCAGACTTCGTTTCCGTCAAAATCAATCACTCTTACAATTAATTGCGCTTTTATTTCACTCAGTTTATCATTAATGATATCTACTTTCAGCGAATCTTTATCCTTATAAGGTGAAACCAATACCGGCTCGAATCCCTTTTTTACGAAATACTGCAAGGCTTTCCATTCCTGATAATAGTCAGTCGAACTCCAGGAGGCAACCGGCCAACAATCGTTAATTTGCCAATATAAACTTCCCATACAGAAAGGTGCAGCACGACGATGACCTTCGAGTGCAAATTTTATTCCTTCGGCCTGCAATACCTGATTGACATACAAAAATGACTCGAAGTCTCTTGGTTTTTTATAGTCCTGAAGCATGTAATACTCGATAGTTCCGTTTCCGATTGACGAACGCTGATGCGATTTCATCACGTCGGAAAAAATATTGAAATCGGCTAGAGTCGCGTACTTCTTAACCGTTTTTAGTTCGGGAAACGATTGGAATCCATATTCGCTCATAAAACGAGCAATATGAGTGGCATAATTTTTAAATGGCTCTTTGCCCCACCAAACTCCCCAATAATGTTCATCACCATTTACCAGATCGGCAGGTATACCCATTCCTGAAGAAGGTGATGAATCCCAGTAACTCCTTCCGGGATCGTTGGCAGCAACTGCATCGGGTAAAATATGATGAAAAATGTCTGTGTAAGATTTCCAGATTTTATCGGCATTTCCTTTATTCAATTCAGTTTCCTTTTTCTGCCAGCCCCAACCAAACCAGGCGGCCAGAATTTCATTATTTCCGCACCACATAGCTATACTTGGATGATTGCGTAATCGTTTAATGTTGTCGGTTGCTTCTTCTTTAACGCTTTTCAGAAAGGCTTCATCGCCCGGAAACATGGCACAAGCAAACATGAAATCCTGCCAGACCAAAATCCCATTTTCATCGCATAAATCGTAAAACCGATCGTACTCATAAATACCTCCACCCCAAACGCGCAACATATTTAGATTAGATATTTTAGCCGTACGTATTACGTTCTGATACATAGAATCGGTCACTCTAGCCGGGAAAATATCATTGGGAATATAGTTGGCACCTTTCATGAAAACAGGTACTCCGTTTAGTTTGTAATAAAACGAAGTTCCCCTTTCATCCTTTTCCCGAACAAGTTCTAGCGTACGAATACCTATACGGGCCGATTTCTCGGTCCTCCGTTTACCAACTGCCAGTTTACCGCTGATAATGTACAAATTTGGATCGCCAAGGCCGTTGGTCCACCACAATTTCGGATTGTTTATTTTGAAATCGACAGAATAAGTAGATATGCCTTTGGCCAGTTTCACATTGGCTTTGGCCAGTTCAACACCTTCGTTTTCAATACTGATGGTTGCTTCATTATCCTGATTGGCTTCAACCTCAAAAACAGCAGTTAATGAAGCCTCCTGCTCGCTTACCTTGTTTTGTTTAATCTGTAAGTTTTCGATCCGCGCTTCGTCCCAGACTGTAAGGTAAACCGGACGCCATAACCCGCTCGAAACGAGCCTTGGACCCCAGTCCCAGCCGAAATGATAACCAGCTTTGCGGGTATAAACGGAAACCATTTTATTGCCTTCCACCTGCCCGATTTCCGCCAGATCGTTTGGTGAGACAGGAATTACATAGCCATTTGCATCATATTTTTTGAGTCCTTCAACGATAGGCGAACGAAATAAAATACGTAGTTCGTTCGGGCCCATTGTCAGTTGTGATTTTACATCAACCAGCCATTCGCGAAACATGTTGTCTGCCGAAAGAACTTTCACCCCATTCACAAATACATCAGCATATGTATCCAAACCTTTAAAATCAAGAGCAATTCGGTCGCGGTTAAATGTAGCTTCATCAACCGTGAAATTGGTTTTATATTCCCAGTTCACCTTATCTATCCACTGCATTGTGTGTTCATTCAGGCGATAAAACGGGTCTTCAATTTTACCATTCTTTAGCAGATCAGTATGGACACAGCCGGGAACAGTTGCCGGCAGCCATTCCGTCTGATCGGCCTGCCGGAAGGACCAGCCACTTGAAATTTCATAGGAGATGGATAAATATGGATCCTTTTTCTGACAACCAACCAATACAAAAACTGCCATACAGGCCAGCGAAAGAATTTGATTTTTACTCATGATCTTCTTCTTTTGTGAATTTTAGGGGACTCAAAATTGGAGAAAAATAACCATCTCTGAAATAGGGAAAAACCGGCAGAAGATTAATCTTTCCGATGATTATTAAAGTAGCTTAATTCTACTTTCTCAAAAAAATGGCTTAGGGAATCCCTGAATTGTCTATAGCCTTGGAATTGAAAAATAAAAAGTTGAGCCCCCTCCATTTACTGATCCCATTCCAATTGTTCCACCCAACAATTCAACCAGACTTTTTGAAATGGATAAGCCCAGACCATTGCCCCCATATTTTCGGGTATGAGAGGTTTCAACCTGCCTGAAACGTTCAAATATTCTGTCGTGGTAAACTTCAGGAATCCCGATTCCTGTGTCTTTTACCTGCAATTGAATGGAGTTACCTGTGATTTTTATTCCGATTTCGATAAAACCTACTTCAGTAAACTTTATTGCGTTACCCACTAGGTTAGTAAGTATTTGCCTGACTTTTGTTTCATCACTTTCAATTACTATTTCTTCAGTTGGATTCAAGGGGTCGAGCCTTATTTCAATGCCCTTCAGCATAGCTTTTCGGGCGAATTCCTTTTGTACTGATTTAATCAATCTATTCACCGAAAACTCACTCTTTTTTACCTGAACCTGACCGGCCTCAATCTTCGAAAGATCCATAATATTGCTGATAATCGAAAGCAGATTATTCCCACTTTCACTTATTAATGTGGCAAATTCAATGTGCTGCTCAATCGTAAAATCGGGATCACCAACCAACTCTGCGAAACCTATAATTGCATTAAGCGGAGTACGAATTTCGTGGCTCATATTAGCCAGAAAAGTAGATTTTAATCGATCACTTTCTTCAGCCTTTTCCTTGGCATTGATTATGTTTTCTTCCGACTGAATTCTCAGCCTGATGTTGACCAGTAATTGGGCAGAAACCGTTAGAAGTTGCTGATCGGTATCCGAATAAAGATGAAGCTGACTCACCGAATCGAGTCCAATAAAACCAATGCAAATACCTTGATTCATCATAGGTACCGCGATTAAACTTTTAATGCCTTGAGGCTCCAGAACTTCTCTGGTACGGCCTTCCGGAAGTGACAATACATCATTAATATAAATAACCCCACCGTTACGAAATACCTCGATCCAATCGGGCGACAAGTCTACATTTTGAAGGCTCTCAATTTGTGGTTCAATTCCCTCACCACACCATTCGTAGGTATTTGTACACAGGCCTGTTTCGTTATCGAAATCGAAAATATAGGCTCGGTCAGCCTTCGCAAACCTACCCATAACGGCCAAAGAGTTATTAATTGAATTATCAACCGATTCCAAAGGAAGATTGATAAAGGTGGAAGATATTTCGATTAGTAATTGCCTGAAAAGTGCCTGCTTTTTAAGCTGTTCCTGTATCTTTACATTCTCTGAAACATCACGAGCTGTGGCAATCAAGACTTCCTTTCCAAAGTAAGTTCCTTTATTTACAAAAACTTCTTTTGGGAAAACTTCGCCATTTTCACGAATACCCCAGAATTCAAAATGGGCTGGAATACCTGTTTCAAACACCTGTCTTGATATTTTAGAAATGTCTTCCAGATTATTCATTCCCGGCGCTGCGACAATTTCTGGTGTTTGACCGACAATTTTCTGACGGGTACATCCATACATCATCAATGCTCCTTTATTTACATCAATAAATTGGCCGGTCTCTCCATCTTGAATGTAAATTGCTTCAATTACAGAGTTGAAAACATCGAGATAACTTTCTTTTGTTTGTACAAGTTTCAATTCGGCCAGCTTACGCTCGGTAATGTCGGAGAGAAAAACTGCAAATTGATTTTGTTTAGGACTAAAAACCGCAACATTGTAATACTTATTGAGCGCTTTTGAGTAATTCTCCATTTGGGTAAACTTCCCAGTAAGTGCAACTTTACCAAAGGTTTCAATCCAGTATTTTTCGTTGTCAGGCAAAACTTCCAAAACCCGTTTACCACGAATATCATCAGCTTTTAAACCAGTTTGTCTTTCAAAGGCAGGATTCATTTCTAAAAAACGATAGTCGCACGGATGTCCGTTATCATCACAAATAATCTCGTGCAAGGCAAATCCTTCCTGCATTTCAGTGAAAAGTGTCCGGTAACGCTCTTCACTTTCTCGTAATAAATCATCAGCCTGCTTGCGCTCGGTGATATCTAAAAAGGAAATTAATACACGGGAAAGAGAATCGTGGTATTTTTTCGAAACAGCTAATGATAATTGAAATAAGCGCTTGTTTCCTTTGAAGGTTACAACCGGGATTTCGCATTCAAAATTCAATTTTCCAGATTCAAGAGCTATCATTTCCTGCTTAAATACAGGCATCGATTCTTCGATGAAGAAATTGTTTAATCCTTCAAATATCTGATCCTTTGTATCACCTTCCAGCATTTTTATACTGGTATTGTTTACACTTAAGACTTGAACCAAAGAGGCTAGATTTTCTATTTCAGAAGGATTTTCATCGAGATAACTTGTGATATCTTTAACACCTATAGACCTTAGGTATTCGAATCTTTGTTTGACTTTCGAGAAGTCTTCCTCCCAGATACCAACGGGCGAACTTTTAAAAATATCGCGGTATTTGGCCTCACTTTCAAGCAGAGCATTTTCTATTTGTTTCCTTTTTGAAATGTCGTGAATACTCCCAATAATTTTCCCAGGAAGACCATTTTCATCAAATCTGAGTTTTGAAGAAACAAGACAAGGGATAAGCAAACCATTCTGGTCAGCCAGGGATATTTCGTGGTCAAAAAATTCTCCCTGTTCTTTTAAAATTAAAAGAAGTTCATCCAGTTCTCTGGTGTTGGCATAGAAATCAAAGATTGAATTACCAATAATTTCTTCCCGTGTATATTGTCCCTTTGAAAAAAGTTCTACGGATGGACTAACTTCCAAAATTTTTCCATCGATTGACGCTTCGTAGTATACATCTTGTACATTCTCAAAAATGTTGCGGTATTTTTCTTCGCTTTCTACCAAGGCCTTCTCAGCCATTTTTTTCTGAATAACAATTCCGGCCTGCTTTACGAAAGTCTCAATAAAATGACAATCGTAAATGACTTTTTTGTTGAATGTGAAAAAATGAATAGCTGCCAACAAGTGGATATCCTTTTTTATACCAATGGTATATATCTTATGAAGTCCTACCAACTTCTCAAATGTTCGGGCCAAGGCCGGTGAAATATCCGATGCCGAAAATTCAGCTAGATTACCTTGAAATTCAACGAATTTACCCGACCTGAAATAATTATCGTGGGTACCAATTAATTTAAACTTTTTTCCAACTGGATTAAAGCCTGCAAGCTTCATTATTTGTTTCAGAAATTTATTCTCGATTCCTGAAATTGTTTCCAATTGAACTATCTTATTCTCCTCATCAACCGAATTAAATAGAATAACAGTATCAGGAAGGTGCTTCTGTAAGCTTGTGGCAATATAATTATAAATACTTTGAAGGTCGGGCAAATCAAGCATTTCGGAAGTTGAATCACCTAAAAAAATAAATTTTTCTGAAACCTTTACTGCATTTTCCTCTTGTAAACTGAGTTCCCGGATCTTTAATTCCAATTTTTCCTGGTTCACTTCAAGATCCTTAATCCGCCTTAAATAGTCATCTTCGGTAGAAGAACCAGAATTTCCAACCTTTTTATTTTCTGGTTGGCCTTTATCACTTAAAGGAGCTTTGCCGGATAAATCCATTCTTTCCAAATTTTAGCGGTTTATTAGTTGGGTGGTCATAAAGTTTAAGCAATAGAAACCACCTGTAAACAAATTGCTTTTAATTAACTTATTTCTAATACATGTAAAATAAGATTTTTTCTTGAATTCTCCAATTTTTAAATCGAACATTTACAGTCAATTCAATAAAGTACGCAATCCTCAATCTACAGGAAGACTAAAGTAAAACGTACTTCCTTTATCCTCTTCACTTTCAACCCAAATTTCTCCATGATGTTTCTCCACAAACTCATTACACAAGATAAGACCCAGACCGGTTCCCTTTTCATTCAAAGTTCCCGAAGTTGAATAGGTTTCACTAATCCTGAATAGTTTATCAATTCGTTCTTTCTTAATTCCAACCCCACTGTCGCTAACCGATATTTTAACTAAATCCAGTCCTTCCTCCAATGAGATTTCAACTCGTCCACCTGGTCTGGTGAATTTAATTGCATTCGATATCAGGTTTCTCATAATGGTTGAAAACATAGCCCTATCAACAAATGCAATGGTTTTGCCAGACAATCTATTGGATAGGGTGATCGATTTCTGATCAGCAGAACTACTAAGTAGGTCAATCTCTGCATTTATTAGGGCCACAATTTCAACATGTTCGGGCTTAAACTCCATTCTACCAGTTTGCGATCGCGACCAATCTAATAAATTCGTCAGTAAATCCATGGCCTGCTGAGATGAATTTCTAACAACAGTAGCATATTCTTCCAGTTGGTGATAATTCTTTTCCTGAATTTGTTCGACCATATAATCGGTTAATCCCAGAATGCTATTGAACGGACTTTTCAGGTCGTGAGCAATAATAGAAAAGAACTTGTCTTTGGTGGCATTTAGACTTATAAGTTCATCATTTTTAAGCTTGATTTCAGCTTCACTCCGTATACGCTCGGTTATATCAACTATTAATCCATGCCATAAGGTTTCACCACTTTCCAATGGCTGTGGCGATGATGAAATGTTTAGCCATTTGATATCTCCTTTAACAACCACACGTCCTTCCCAGTCGAACGACTGCCTGTTTTGTATCCCCTTCTGATTCATTCTGATAAAGCCATCCAAATCATCAGGATGTATGGCTTTAAAAATGGTTTCGTTATGTGCAAGTAAACTTTCAACACTCAAATCGAGCATTTCGGCCATCCTCGGACTGGCATATTCCAAGGCAAACGCACCATCGGGTGAGGTTCTCAGGATATATACCCCAACAGGAATCTTTGAGACTAAACTATCGTACTGTTGTTTGCTTTTAAGTATTTCTTCTTCAGCTTTCTTGCGTTCGGTGAGGTCAATATCAACACAAAATAATTCTTGAGGATTCCCTGGAGATTTAACAATGGTATGACTCGAAAAAACCGAAACTCGTGATCCATCTTTTCGCATAAGTGATAATTCGGAAGAAGGAATTGGCTGTCCTGTTTCTGCCATTTGCTGAATTGCTGATTTAACACCATCGCGCATCTCAGGTGGAATAATTAAATCCAACAGATTACGACCAAGGGCTTCTTCCCCGGTATAGCCATATAGTTTTTCAGAAGCATTATTCCAGTATTGAGTTGTGCCATCGGGCGAGTATCCCTGAACGGACACCGAATGAACATCCTGCAATAGATTTCTGAACCGGGCTTCGCTCTCAGCCAGTTCTGCTTCTGTCTGTTTGCGTTCGGTAATATCGTGAACGGTTACAAATACCTGTTTTGGGTGCGTTTCACCTGGGCTAAACTGAGGAATAGCATTTACAATAAGCCAGCGATACTGTTTATTTGTAGGATTATAAACTCCCACAATACTATCTCGGCATGGTTTACTGCTAATAAGTGCCTTCATTGACGGATGCTCCTCAGGGGTAAGTAATTCACCCTTTTCAGTAATAACTTTCCAGTCTGGATCATAAGATGTACGACCAAGCATTTGATCTCGGCTTAATCCAAACATTTCGAGAGCCGCTTCGTTCACATCGGTAATGGTACTGTCGGCCAACTGATAAAATACGCCTTGAGTCATGTTCTCGAAAAGTGTACGGTATTTTTCTTCTTTCAGCCTCAGTCGCTCTTCTATCTGCTTACGATCGGTAACATCAATGGTATAACCAGCCAGCAGGGTCTTATCTCTCTGCATAATCGGGAACTTAATAGTTGTATAACTCCGCCCATTCAACTCCTCTTCCAGTGTAAGCACTATACCTCCTGATACAACAGCCCAGTCATCGGCGATAATTTTAGCGGCAAATTCGGCAGGGAATAACTCATCCATGTTTTTCCCTGCCATTTCTGAACCCGGTATTCCAACCATTTCCTGATAATTTTCGCTGGCGCGCAATACCCGGCTTTGGGTTGGCGTAACTTCTTTGATGAAGGTATAAATTGGTGAGTACTTCATAAAGAGGTTCAATAATTCTTCGCTTTTCTTCAGTGCAATTTCTGTTTTCTTTTGCCGGTTAATATCCTGAAATGCGCCCTGTACTTTTACGATTTTCCCGTTTTCATTCCGAACAGCCTCACCGATAGCCCTCACCCATATCCGGTTGCTTTTGGCAGTAATTATTTCCATCTCTTCGTCATACGGAATTCCTTTTTCCGCACAATCCATAAATACCTTTGTTATTTTATCGCGCCATTCGGGCGCGTAATACTTAATCGCTTGCTCCACCGAAGGAGAATATCCGGCTGGCTCCTCGTGGATAGCGGCTACCTTTTCTGACCAGATGACCATGTTTTCAGTCAGGGAAACACTCCATCCCCCGAATTTAGCGGTTTCTCCGGCCATGCGAAGCAGCAAATAATTCGATTTCAGTTCTTCTGTCGCTATGTTTCGCTCTTCAATGGTTCGCGCCAGTTTCAGGTTGGTGTAGCTCATGTTGGAAATCAGCAACGATAACCGCGAATGAAAACTCATGACGTTTTTTACGGTTTCGTGGTTCCAGCGGGGAACACTATCCAGGGCGCTAATATATTCTTCCTCGTTGAACCCATACTTTCGGGCCATGATTCGGAATGCTTCATAATCGGGGTTTTCATCCTCATAAAAAAACTGTCCGAGAAATATATTACCCAGGTGTTTTCCGCCCACCACAATTGGCGTGGACAAATCCCACATGTTATTTTTGCATTTGTAGGCTTTAAACTTGCCGATGCCGTCAAGCTCCTGTAACGAAAGAATGGTGTCGCTTTCGATACAATTCCGGCAGGTTTCCGGATGAGTCCGGTGAAACCGCGTACAGACCTCCTGCCAGCCGTTGGCCACAAGTACCTTCCCTTTCATATCAATCAGGCCAACACCGATGTGGGTGATGCTGTAAAAATCGTCCATAACAGCCTGAATCGCCTGCGAGTCAATGATGTCGGCCAGTTCAAGCTCTCCGACATCGCCATCAGGAGAAAGTATCGCTTCCAGCTTTTGCCGGATGCGTTGCTCGCTCTCTTGTAATTTTTCTTCGGTTTGTTTGCGTGTGGTAATATTGCGTACAATATGTACGGCTCCGCTTAGTTGTTTATCAGTTCCAAACAGCGGATCAACAGTAACATCAAACCATTGCTCGCCCAGTTTCAGTTCCACACTCTCGCGCTGAAGGGTTTGCCGCATCTTGATTATAGGGCATTCAGTAAGCGGGTGCTCGGTACCATGAACCACTGCGAAGCAATGTTTGCCGATAAGATTGCCATCGTTGTTTCCGGTTAATTTTTGCATGGCCCTGTTGCAGCGAACAATCCGCTGGTCGTTGTCGATAATGCAAATGGCATCTTCCACCGCGTTAAAAGTGGAGTGCCACAGGTTGTTTTCATCCGGATTGTTATACAAAGGATTCGAAGCAAAGCTGTCCGACTGTGTGAGTGGATCTGGGGGATGCGTAATTGTTCTGGATAAATCTTTCATTTTCAGAATCTTTTTCTTCATCGGTCACAATTTTGATCTAATTTAAGCAATTAAATCACACTATTTTTGATTTTTTTGACCTTGTAGAACAGTTAAACGTCATTTATGGCTTTGCCCGTCAGGGCATAGATATATGCGCCCGTTTTTGACTAGCCACAGCCTTCAGGCTAAGGAAAAGGAAAAGGAAACCATGTTTTATCCAACCGGTACTGTAAAATAAAAAGTTGAACCTTTTCCATTTTCCGATTCCATTCAAATGGTTTCCCCCCAATATTTCCACCAGACTCTTTGAAATTGACAATCCTAATCCATTGCCTTCATCCCTTCGTGTTTCAGGTGCTTCCACCTGCCTGAAACGTTCAAATATCTGTTTGTGATAAACTTCGGGTATTCCAATTCCAGTATCTTTAGCATGAAACAGAATCCAATCAAGGCATCACCTTAAATCCGATCTCGATGTAAACCTTTCTGTAAATTTCAATGAGTTGGTGCCAGTTTGACTACTTCTGCCTAAGTTAAATTTCATCAGATTGACTCTGAATGTTCTCATCTTGATTTAAGCATCCCAAAACCATGGCGCACTGCTTTAAACAAAAATTCTTGTTTGATTACTATAATTAGTCGATCTATTAGATTATAAAGACTTTGTTGGCTGAGATCGGAGAATGGTATATTTATTTTTGGGGAATTGTGAAGAAAAAAGTACTCCCTTGCCCTTCCTCGCTCTCAACCCAAATTCGACCACCTTGTTTTTCAACAAAATCTTTACAAAGCAAAAGACCAAGTCCGGTACTTGGCTCTCCTTCGGTACCAGGCCGACTGGTATGTTCATTCATACGGAAGAGTTTTTGTAGTAAGGCCTTATTCATTCCAATCCCGGAATCACTGACAGAAAACTGGATTGATTGATTTTCTCCCAAGACCGCAGCAACAGTCACCATTCCCCCTTGTGGGGTAAATTTTATCGCATTTGTAGCCAGATTGCGCACCGTTGAAGCAAGCATATTGATATCTGCCTTAATACTTAAATCTTTCGGAACATCAATGATTACTGAGATATTCTTTTTCTCGGCCGATTCATTGACCGATAGCAGAATTTCTGTGATCTTTGGAAGAAGCAAAAAAGATTCGGTATTGATACCTATCATTCCCCTTTGTATGCGCGACCATTCGAGGAGATTTTCGAGAAGAGCATGTAAGTTTTGTGCCGATGTTTTTAAATCATTAGCCATTTCATGAATCTCTGTCAGGGTATAACTATCGAAGTTCTCAGCCATCAATTCTGTAAATCCCAGAAACGCAACAAATGGATTTCGCAGATCGTGCGCTATAATTGAAAAGAATTTATCCTTTTCTGCATTCAATTTTTGAAGTTCATCCAGTTGTAAAACAATCTGTTCTTCCATTAACTTCTTCTCTCGTAACGATTCAATCATTTTATTGAATCCTATCGAAAATTCACCTAAAAAACTTACTTTTTGCTTTAAATCACCTTTAGCAATTTGCTGTGTTTGCCAGGTAAGGTGAAGCAAATTTGAATGGAGCTGCTTGAATTGAGTAATGCTATAATTATGGCGTTTCGGATCTGCTGGGGGTGAGACATCCAGATTTCCATTGGCAATTTCGCGGAGAAAGACTGCGCCTTCATGATACTGCTGAATAAATTCCCTGAAATTGGCTATAAATTCAGGATTTGAGATTTGACTTCCCAATTCCTCTTCCATTTTCCCGAACTTTTCCAAAGCCAAATTTATTTTCCCCTCAACCAGGAACGTTAAAATCTGATTAAGAATAGAAAATGTGTCTTTCCCTTCACTGTTCATGATTTACGTTTAAGATTTAGCCAATTCAACGGCAAAGCGGCAAGTTCTGTCACCTGTTCCCCAACAATCAATTTCCTTGACTTCGAAATTCAAATTGGTATATTGATGCATTATGCCTGCAATGAAGCCTTCATCATAATCACAAAAAGCTACACCACTGTATGGAAGTCCAGAACAATCCAAATCTTCTCCTACTGTCAATAAAAATGACATTTTTTCAAGGTCAGCTTTTTCGAACCGGAGTACACCTATGCCAAATTCGAGCAGTTTATCGGCTAAATTTGCCCCAAAATCATCGAAACCTAGTGTGCAATCCAAAATATTTTTACAAAATTCAACTCCTGCTTTAAAACCTGCATCTATGAAAAATAAATTTGTTTTATCAGGTCCTAGTTGCTTTTCAAGTACATCGCGCATGGTATACTGCATCAAACGATAAACGGCTACATGCGTATTTGTTCCAAGGTTGGGACGTCCAAGCCTTATATCGCCAAGGTCTTCCCATTTAAAATTGTATTTCGAATTTGTAGTCATAACAGTTAAATTTGTTGTTTTTTTACTCAGTTGGACGTAAGTATTTCAACCATTCGAAAGTACTAACTATTATCTGTTAGTCCTTCTCTATCTAATGGAATTGTAAAATAAAAAATAGAGCCTTTCCCCTTTTCAGACTTCATCCCTATTTTTCCGCCAATCATTTCTACAAGGCTTTTCGAGATAGCCAGTCCAAGACCATTCCCTCCATATTTCCGTGTCATAGTTTCCTCTACCTGTCGGAACCGTTCAAATATCTGACTGTGAAATTCTCCGGAAATTCCGATACCCGTATCTTGCACCTGAAAAAGAACCGATTCATTTTGTACCCTAAACCCGACTTCAACGGAGCCATTTTCGGTAAATTTTATTGCATTGCTAACAAAATTGATCAAGACCTGCTTCACTTTTGCTGAATCGCTGTATATACTGATTTCCTCCTCTGAATTTGAGGGAGCCATTCGCAATTCAATGCCTTTCTCAATGGCATTGTAAGAGTATTCCTTCGCTATGTCAGAAAGAAGTCGGTTGACCGAGAAATAATTCATTTTTAAATCTACCTGGCCCGCTTCTATTTTCGATAAATCCATAATATCCGATATTATCGACAGTAAACCACTACCGCTGTTATTGATCATTCGGGCAAATTCATCATGTTGTTCCTGGTCAAAATCAGGGTCAAGCAACAATTCTGAAAACCCAATTATACTGTTTAGAGGCGTACGAATTTCATGACTCATATTGGCCAAAAAAGCAGATTTCAGTCGGTCGCTTTCCTGTGCCTTTTCTTTTGCAGTTACGAGATCATCGATCATCCTTTTCTTGTCTGTGATGTCTTCCTTTATGGCGAGTAAAAATTCGATATCGCCGCCCTCGTTAGTAATCGGAGAAATTACGGCACTCTCCCAGTATAACTCACCATTTTTTCTTTTATTCTGCATTTCGCCAAACCAATCATTACCGGCCAATATGGTTTCCCATAGATTCTTGTAGTATTCATTGGATTGATGGCCTGATTTCAAAAGCCTGGGATTATTACCTTTTACCTCCTCCTGAGTATAACCTGTTGATTCAGTAAATTTTGGATTCACGTATTGAATATCGCCCTTTCTGTCGGTAATTACAATGGTTAGCGGACTTTGATCAAACACTTTACCCATTAATCTTAAATCCTGCTCTATTTTTTTCCGTTCGATCGAAGTACTTATCTGGTGAGAAACAAATTCAAGCATTAACTTTTCTTTTTCGGTAAAAGCATTTGGATTATCATAGCTTTGGACTACAATTGCCCCAATTACCTTTCTTTTGACATACAGCGGAACGCCAAGCCAGATTTTAGAAACTGTCCCTATCAACTCAATTTCACCAGCTTCGTATAGTTTATTTATCTCTTCAGCACTGGCCAAAAGCGATTTTTTATTTTTTATGACATATCCAGTCAGCGATTTTTCTGCCGGCCATGATTCAATTTGGTCGTACTTATCCCTTTCATAATGTGTCGACAACATTCCGTTTGCTTCGTCATAATAAGCGATATAGAAATTACTGGAATCGAGTAGCTTGCCTATTTGATTACTTATTATTTCGATCAATTCGGATAAATTAATTGAAGAGAGTGCAGCATTGGAAATTTCATACAACACGCGTTGTACCTGATCGGCCCGAACTTTTTCAGTAATATCTGTTTGTGTTCCCCACATTCTGATTAATTGATTATTTTCAACTATCCCCAATGAATTATTGCTGAAAATAATCTTCTGGCCCCGTGCCCCAAATTCTTCCGTCACTTCATTTTCAGTACGGTAACCATTGCGTATAAACGACCTTATTACTCCCCTGTTAATTTCATTATACCTGCCTCCGTGAAAATCGAGATGACCCTTCCCAATAACTTCACTTTTATCTGTTACTCCGTACATTTTCACAAAAGCATCGTTGCACTCGGCAATAAGCATGTGATCGTAAATAAAATCGACCTGTTCTTCAATTGGTAAATCTAAATTCATTGGCTGATCGCTTTCGAAGCGGTAAACTCCCTCGGAAACCTGAGAGATGAACTGCTTGTACCGATCTTTACTCTCCATAAGTTCGACCTCGGCTTGCTTACGGTCGGTTATATCCTGAAATATTTCGAGCATTGCTTTTTTGCCTTTGAACATCATTCCGGTGTGGCTGATCTCAAAGATCCTTCCACCTAAAATGCCAGACGATTCATAGGTTTCAGTTTTCCCAATTTCTATCCCTTTTTTCAATGGACAATTTCGGCATTGTATTTTATCATCAGAATACAAGTCCCAACATTTGCAGCCCATTGCTTTCTTGCCAAAAACATTTTCCAGATTATCGCTTTGAAAAAGAATATTTCCATGTTCATCAACGATGTCCATGCCGAATGGAATGGTTTTCAGTAATGATCTATTAAATTCGTATGATTCGTTTCTGGCCTTTTCTGTCAGTTTGCGTTCGGTAATATCCTGAATGGTTCCAATCATTTCAATGGCATTACCTTCAGTATCGAATTTCAATTTGCCCAAACCGTGTACCCATCTGATTTCATGATCCGATTGACTGATAATCTGGTATTCTTTATTAAATGGCTGTCGTTTGCCGACAACTTCTTCGCTAAAGTATTTTGCCATCATCTCGCGGTCGTCAGGATGAATGATTTTGAGCCAACTCTGGAGGGTTTTATTGTAGCTTTTATCAATACCAAAAATTTGTTCGAGCACTTCAGATGCAGTCCAATGATCGTCAACAATATCAAACTTGTATGAACCAACATATGCAGCGCGTTGCGATTCTTTGAAAAAGTATTCGCTTTCTTGTAATAAATTTTCAGCCTCCTTACGCTCCGTGATATTTAAAACAAGCCCGGAAACAAGGAGCGGTCTTCCTTCCGCATCTCTTTTAGTAACCGAACCAATATCATAATACCATTTATATTCTCCTGAGATGGTTTTTATTCGGTATTCAACCTCATATTTATTCATAGACCCATTAAGGTGCAGCCTCATCGCATCCATTGTATGCTCCCGATCTTCAGGATGAACGAGCGCCATAAAATCGGAGTAATGCTTAAATTCTTCAGGAGCATATCCCAACATCTCAGCTTTTCGCTTTTCAAATATAACCTGACCCGTTGTCATGTCCATTTCCCACCACGACATGTTTGCCGTGCTCATTGCAAGTTCCAATCTGGCAACATTTTCATGCAATTTATCTTCCGCATGCTTTCGTTCGGTGATGTCACGAAAAGTTCCCATCACACAACTTTTTCCATTATAATCTACCGCTGAAGCCAGAATTTCTACCGGAACTTCAGTTCCATCAGTACGAAGAACTGTATTCTCAATGGCATGTGAGTCTACCTTTTGTTTTACCAGTTCCTTATGCTCTTTAAAGGTATCTTTGGAATAATTTTCCTTAACAGGTGGGTGCAATTGCGATTGATGGATTCCAACCAGTTCATTGTACGGACGAAGCATTAACCGGGAGGCAGCTTCATTCGCATCAACAATAAATCCTGATCCAATTTCGGCAATAAAAATGGCATCTGCCGCTTTTTCGAATAATTCCCGGAACTTGGCTTCGCTTTCGAGAAGTGCTTCTTCTGCCAGTTTTCGTTTGGAAATGTCAAACATGATTCCCTGGGTGCCTATGATGTTTCCATAAGAGTCAATGACAGGCATCCTCATAACATGCATATACCACTTGGTGCCATCGCTATGATTATCATACACCTCTTCGCTCTCGAAGATCTTACCGGTTCGCATAATTTGTTCATGTAAATCTTGACCTACCAAAGCATACTGAGTGGCAAGTTCCTGATCTCCGTAAACAGCTATTTCTCTGGCAGCAACTTCCAATGGCGTAAGTCCAATCAGCTCCTTCTCGGATAAACCTTTGAGCTTCAAAAATTGTGAATTAGCCAGTATATAACGTCCCTCAAAGTCTTTCCTGAATACCGGGTTGGGCAACTGCTGTATAAAAGAATGATACAGAGCTTCGCTTTCCTTCAAGGCCTGTTCTATTATCTTGTCCCTGGTAATATCAACCAATCCTCCATAAAGAATGTTGAAAATACTGCCAACCGGGCCTTTTGTACATTCGGCAGAGGCCTGCAACCACACCATACTGCCATCTTTCTTCCGGATACGTAGTTCACATTCGTCCGAACATCCGGGAATTACTCCCAGAATGTGACTTTTAAAAAATGGAAAATCTTCGTCAATGACTAATTTTCCCCAGCATTTCATTGCGATTAGCTCCTCGGGAGTATATCCGGTTATTTCTTCGGTTGCTCCATACAACCAATTGATAGTGCTATTTCCGCTCAAATCGGTTTCGCAGCTATAAGATATATCTGAAATACTGGAAGAAATATGACGAAACCGTTCTTCACTCTCTTTCAATTGCTGTTCAGCTTTTTGACGCTCCGAGATATCACGAACAAGTCCTTCTGTGCCATAAATCTGCCCATCAATATTGCAAAGTAGCTGGACATTCATCGACGCCCAAAAAATGCTTCCATCTTTCCTTCTGGCCCTACAAACAAAGTCTTCAATACGTCTTTTACTGCGTAATTCCACGATTAACGAATCACGTTCCTTTGGATCTGCGTAGAAAGAATTTGCAGGTTGGCCAATGATTTCATCCAGAGATCTGTATCCAAACATTTTAAGTGCTGAAGGACTTGCCAGGGTAAAAATTCCGGAAATATCAGCCTGAAAATAGGCATCCTGAAGATTCTCAAAGATACCCTTAAATTGAGCCTGACTTTGCACAAGTTCGTTGGTTCGTTCTTCAACCAGCCGTTTCAGTCGCTCATTTTCGTTGCGTTTATCGGTATTGGCCGTTTTAATTTTAACCATCGCTCTGATCTGGGCAGTGAGTTCGCTTTCGTCAATTGGTTTTGCCAGAAAGGCTTCCCCACCGCATTCGAGCGCCTTTATCCGGCTTTCCTGATCGCCCTTTAGTGCAGTGACAAAAACCACCGGAATATCACATAATCGTGGATCAGTTTTCAATTTCCGACAAACTTCAAAACCATCCATCTCGGGCATCACAATATCAAGCAAAATAACATCCGGATCTTCCTGAATACTTAGTTCCAGACCACGTTTACCACTTATTGCAGTGAACACTGTTGCCTCAGGAAACGCCTCTCTGATCAGCGCTTTTAAGCTAATGAGGTTGTCTGGATTGTCGTCGATGGCCAGTATCTTTATTTTTCTAATTTCCATAAAGCGTTTCGTTGATCGTTTTAAAGAAAATATGCTCATCAATTGGTTTAGCGATGTAGGAATCGAAGCCATAGGCCAAAATGGTTTCGCGGTCTGTTGTCATCGCACTGGCAGTGAGTGCAACAATAGGAATGTGTTGCAAATTCGGATCGTTACGCATCAATTTAAAAGCCTCGATACCATCCATATTGGGCAAAGCAATATCCATGAGAATGAGATTGGGTAGATACTTTTTTGCCATTGCAACTGCTTCGCGTCCATCGATGGCTTCGAAAATTGTATAATTATCACCAAGAATTGCCTTCAAAGTAATCATGTTGTCGGCATTATCTTCAACCACGAGAACGACTGGTTTACCATGGAATTTCTGTATTTTCCGTTCTGTTTTCGGCAATTCTTCAATTGGCAAAATGACCATTTTAGCTACTGCCTGTAACAGTTCAGCCCGGTTTACATCACCTTTTTGGATGAGCTGATGGACATTGTTGTGCTTTAAAAACCTAAGTTCGTCTTTGGTAATATGTTTTGCGGTGAGCACAAGTACCGGTATTGCTGCAGTCGATTCGGCATTACGTAAAGTCTTTAGTACTTCGAAGCCATCTATTCCGGGCATCATCAAATCCAGGATCATGGCATCAGGAATGATGTTTCGGATGATCTCAAGAGCATCATCACCTTTGTTGGCAACTAAAATCTGATATCCAATTTCGGCTAAAATATCTTTCAACTGAATAATCGCAGGTTCACTATCATCAACAATTAAAATCGTTTTTTCTGATCCTCCCAAAGAGTGTTTGGCCTGAATTTGTTGGTTTTCGGTTTTGAAATACGAATGAGTATCTGCAGGTGAAATCTTGTTTCCGTGATCATATTGCAACGGCAATGAAAGGGTAAATTCAGATCCTACTCCGGGTGTGCTTTTTACGGTGATTGTTCCTCCAAGCAAATTGGCATATTTTTTTGCTATGGCCAAGCCAAGGCCTGTACCTCCATATTTTCGTGAAGTACTGCCATCGGCCTGCCTGAACTCATCAAATATTTGCATCTGATGCTTCTCTGAGATACCAATACCACTGTCGGTAACCACAATATTGATGTTATTTTCCAATTGATTGACAATAATCTCAACTGTACCTTCATCAGTAAACTTGACAGCATTACCAATCAAATTTTGAATAATATGCCGAAATTTATTTACGTCGCTGTTAATTGAAACCTTACAGTCGCCAGATACATTCAACAATTGAATGTTTTTTTTGTCAGCCTGAGGTTTGATCATGCTCGCCACATCGTCAACCAGTTGACAAACGTTAAACTTCGTAATTTCAATTTCCTCGCGACCTGCCTCAATCCGCGAAATATCGAGAATGTCATTGATGAGCTCCAGTAGATGTTTCCCGTTTCTTTCAATCACTTCCAGATAGCTATATTCGTCGTCCGGAATCTGATTCTTCAATTTTCGGTGTAGAACACCCGAAAGCGCAATAACCGAATTGAGCGGTGTACGCAATTCGTGGCTCATGTTTGACAGGAAAGTACTTTTCAACTGATTCGCCTGATCGAGTTGTTTCGCTTGCAGTTCGAGTTCTGTATTTTGCTCAGTGAGTTCGGCTGATTGAGCTGATAGTTCCGATTTTTGGGTTTCAAGTTCGCTATTTTGCTGTTCCAGTCTTTTCGAGAAATCTTTCAATTGGTGGAAAGCTAAAATTCCCTCAACCCTTGCACAAAGAGTAACATGAATGCGGTCGATCAACTGGATAGCCAATTGACTGTATGCATTGACACTTGCCAGAGATATGATGGCGACAACCTCGTTATTCGCTAAAATTGGAAGGGTAATGATTTCGCGTGGAGTTAACTTGCAGCTTACCGTGTGAAAAAGGAAGCGTGTATCTTCAGGAATGCTTTTGATGTGCTGAACCTTTCGGCTCGAAAGTACTGCGCCAAATTCACCTTCAAAATGATTTGCGGCAAACGATTGCCTTGCATTATCGTCAATTCCTATCGATTCGAAATGGTTAAAACTTCTTTTATCGCTGCTCAGCAAATAAATGGCTGCTATTTGCGAACCAGTATGCGCCGCCAGCGCATTAATTGTGGTTTGAAAGAACTTCTTTACATCATATTCGCTGGCCATCAAAGCTGCCAGATTTGTAACCTTTTCGTCTAAATTGAGCTTTTTCTGAATAGTATCTGCCAGGGTATTAAATGAATCGGACAAAACCCCAAACTCATTTTTTGATTGATAGCTGCACCTTGCATTTAAATCACCATGTTGGAACCGATGGGTAGCCTCAGTCAGTTCGTTTAGGGGTTTACGAATGTTGCGCAGAAGGATAACTATAGTCAGACCCGAAAGCAACAATATGCTTAAAACGATCAGGATTAGTTGCCTGTTAAGTTGATTGTTTAGCTCTTGTGATTTTGCAAATAATTCATCGGTCTTTTGGCGTGCGAAATTGTCGATGACCTTGATCTTCGCCAACATTTGTTCCCTATAGTTGCCAACTGTTCCTAAAGGAAGAATACTTGCTTTCACTTTCTCTATTTCTCCTGAAAGTGCCAGTTTTGTATTCTCTTCGCGGGCAGTTTTCCAACTTACAAATGCATTGTAGGCTGCGTCAACATCGCTTGTTGGCCCCAGATACTGGGTTTTTAGTACTCCAAATTGCAAATGGGCATCGGCAGCAGCCAATTCCGTCAACTGAATGGCATCCTGCCTTTCTATTTCTGTTTTAGCAAGCATCAGGTCGCGCGTGGCTAAACGCATATTCAAAATATCAGCTTCAAGGGCGCCAATGGCTCTTCTTACTTTCAGCGGATGGTCATTCATGATTTCCCCCTGATCAGCGATTTTGCCGGACTGCTCGTACGAGACTACACCAAGCGTTACCACAAAAATTAGCATGGCCGCAAAGCCAAGCATGAGCTGCACTCCGATTTTTAGGTTTTTTATTTTCATTGTTATCAATTTGATATTTTATTTCGGCTAAAGCCGAGATTTGTCTGTTTCTCATTTCCCCCAGACCTTTAGGTCTGGGCTATTCATAACCAATAAATCGATAATTCCGCTTTATTTTATCCAGTGTCCTAACTATTGAGGCTGACCACTGCGACTGATTCTAGTTCTTCACAAATATCGATGCCGGAACCAGAAATGGTCTGAATCCATTAAATAAATTTACAATCTGCTTTTCAGCTTCGCCAGTAATAAAAAAACCTCCGGGTTTTAATGCACGATAGATTTTCTGTAAAATGAACTGCTGATATTCTGGCTCATAATAAAAAAGTACATTGCTGCACATGATCAAATCGAAATCGCCAAAAATGCTTACTGGTGGCGAACTCGAATCCTTGTCAAGCAAATCGTACTCCGAAAAATCGACCTGCTCTTTCAACTTATCCTCAATCACATAAGTTTCGCCGCTACAATTAAAATACTTTTGAGCATATTCGAGTTTGGTATTTTTCACCGCTTTGAAATCAAATAAACCTTTTCTGGCCACTTCAAGCTCTTTTATGGAATTGTCGGTAGCAAAGATTCTATACGAAACTGTGTTAAAATTGGAATGCCTAAAATTATCCAGCATCATGGCCAGCGAATAGGGTTCTTGCCCTGATGCGCATCCAGCTGACCAAATCCGAATTTCGGAGCCGTTGTGTTTTAATTTTTCATTGAAAATTTTTGGAAGAACAACATGCTCGAGAATGGAGAATGTCAATGGATTTCGAAAAAATTCGCTGTACGAATTGCTTAACTGATTGACTAAACGGCTGGCTTCATCGGGTACTATGGCCATGTAATTCAGATAAGCCTCGAAATCTAGGCACGCGGTAGAAGACATTCTGAATTGAATGGACTTTTCAAGAAACATGTGATCATACATGGAAACATCAAGAGCATATTTCTCTTTTAGCAGATGAATGTATTTTCCGAACTCTGTTTCCATCTATACAAGGTATCTTGACTATCAATTAAGACCTAAAGTAGAAATTAATTTGAGTATTCTAATCAAATTTAAATATCATTCGTCTTTATAGGTTAAAAAGCATAAAACCACTGGTTATTGCAATTAGTAAAAAAGCAGAACCACACGAAATAAGTTCATGTAGCCCTGCCTTCATTAAAATAAAAATCCACCCCTGATGTATTTTATTTATTCAAATCTGATTGTTAAGATGACTTATTATTCTGCCGGTTTTTCTTCTGTTTTACCACGACCAGTGCGTGAGGCAAGGGTTGTTTTGTAGTATTTAATTTTTTCGTTAAGCTGGCCAACAAAACTAATTGCAGCAGGTTTTGCAACTCCCATTACTAGGGTTGCATTTACTATTTCTGCCATTTGCAGGTAAACCGGATCAATCTGCAAGCGTACTGCCCTTACATCGCCACTCTCGCGACCAGCCAATTCGGCATTGCGTTCGTTAAAAACGGTTTGAAACTGATCGTTCTGGTTTTTTAGTTCGGAAACCCAGCGCTGAATGCCAACTTTGTTAACATGTTCGGCATTGGCCGCTAGCTGCAGGTCGGCAACCAGGTTCGATAGACCGGCACTTTCCTCGTTATACGATTTCGCGCGAAGATCTCCATACAGATCGATAATCCGACTTACAAACTCGGCGCTTTCGGCCTCAGCAGCCAAAGGACTGAGTATAGTTGCCTTTACCCTCAGCGAAATGGCGTTCCAGGTTTTGTCACGCAATTTGTCTAATTCTTCAATACTTTTTGATTTCATACTGCCGAGTTCAACCCGCATAGCCGCATCTTCGGCAGTAAGGGCAGTTTTAAACGCAGGATAGAGACTGTCGATACCAAGTTCCGACGCCTGATTGGTAACAATCAACTGATCAACATCGGTCATGAACTGAAAATGTTCGTTGTTGCGCATGCGCAAAAGCGCAATGTTTTCAAGTTTTTGCATAAGGTGAAAAAATTTAAAATTAGTTAACGTAAGATACTGCTTTTGCAACTAAAAGTCAAGTGCACAATAATAAAAATTATCAACTTAGTATGAAATATTCATTGATAATGAATCCATCAGCCTGTTTAAGCACAAGCCATCAATCGTAAATCAGTCCATCTTTTTGTTGGTGCACAAGATGCCACCGAAAGTTTATGGTGGGTGTTTGTACGTTTGCCAAGTATTGCCGTGAGTTGTGTTGGTGTATTTGCAATTGCGCAAAATATTGCCCGAATTACCCGACGGGTGTTTGTCGATCTACAAATTAAAGCCTTGAAACGAGCATTGCCGTACCAATGCTTTTTCCTATTTTTACACGGCTTTCACCGGAGAAATCCCATAAAAAAAAAGCACAGCAAATAAAAACAGACAATAAAACGCTTTACACTGGTTTTTAAAATCCGATCATAGCATTTTGCTATTGTTCGCAAACCCGAAACATAGGAAGTAGATTAAAAATAATAATACAATGCCTGAGATATCACGATTTTATGGACTAATTATATTGATGAACTTTAAAGACCATAATCCACCACATTTTCATGTGTGGTATGGTGATTTTAAAGCCATCGTAACCATAGATGATGGAATTGTAAAGGGAGAAATGCCACAACGAGCTTTGAAAATGATTTTTGAATGGTTAGAAATACACCGCGAAGAATTAATAGCCGACTGGCATTTGGCACAAAAAGGTGATGAATTATTTAAAATTGAACCTTTAAAGTAATACAGTATGTTTTTAGAAATAACACAAGCCAGTTATATCAATGATTTCAAATTAGCATTGAAATTCAACGATGGTACAGAAACAACTGTGGATTTAGAAAATGAATTGAACGGAAGTGTTTTTACTCCATTAAAAGACAAAAGCAAATTCAAGAAATTTTCTATTGTCTTCAATACCATTGAGTGGGAAAACGGTGCCGATTTTGCACCGGAATATTTGTACGAGTTAGCAATATCACAACATCAAATGGCCAGCGAGCCAGGCAGTGAATATGGAATAAATAAGCAGCCTTGATTAATTGAAAATACAAGAACCGATATAAAATAGAACATCAAAATAAAAACAGACAACATTAAGATTTAAAATAGTTTTTAAAATTCTAACATAGCATTTTGCTATTGTTCGCGCCTTCGAAACCTAGGAAATTTCAATCAGCGAACGCCAAAAAGAATAAGTCAGCGAAATGCTCGCGCCAAACGGCGTGGGCTTTTCGACTTATCTTTTGGCGTGGGCTCCTAGGTCCCCGAAGGCGGGTAAGGCGGGGTCCACGCTTTTTTTGTGGGTTTATCTTACCTGAACTCTAGCTGGATGCGCTACCAGCGCAATGAACAAACCCGAACTGATCCAAAAAATAAAGCAACTCGACGGACTTACCGATAGCGAACGTTCTGAATTGATAGAACTGATTAACACCAAAAAGAAATACGGCTTGGTTTGGGAAGATAAACCCGAAGATGCGGAAGAATTGCTGCGCACACAATTACCCTTATTGCGCGAGGTTGTTGAACGAAGAATACAAGCCTCCCCCGACCCCTCCGAAGGAGGGGAGAAAAAAGCTTTGCAAACGATAAAACCATCGACACAAAATCTGCAAACATCTCTATTCGAAATCGAAGCTCTCGAACAAAGCGGTTCTTCCTCCTCCCCTTTGGGGAGGTTGGGTGGGGCTTCTCCAAACCATATCCTAATCGAAGGCGACAACCTCCATGCCCTTACCGCCCTCACATTTACCCACGAAGGCAAAGTTGATGTCATTTACATTGACCCACCCTACAACACCGGCAACAAAGATTTTAAATACAACGATAGCTTTGTTGATAAAGAGGACAGCTACCGACACAGCAAATGGCTTTCGTTTATGAATAAACGATTGAGAATTGCTAAACGACTACTAAGCGAAAAGGGAGTGATTTACATTTCAATTGACGATAATGAACAGGCACAGTTGAAGATGCTTTGTGATAAAGTTTTTGGTGAGCAAAACTTTATAGCAATAAATGTGTGGGAAAAGATACACAGTACAAAAAATGATGCCAAATTCCTATCGGTAAACCATGAATATCTTGCATTGTATTCGAATCAAATTGACAATATTTCAATCAATTTACTTGAGAGAACAGATGAAATGAATGCGCGGTACAAGAATCCTGATGCCGATTTTAGAGGACCTTGGCAATCTGGCGACTTAGTTGCTAACGAGATTCGTAAAGATGGTAATTACAATGTAATTAGCCCGAAAACGGGAAAGAGATTTAATGTTCCTTCAGGAAAACACTGGGTTTACTCACAGGAAAACATGCGCCAAATGATAAGCGAAAATAGAATTTGGTTTGGTAAAGATGGCAACGCTTTCCCACGTAAGAAAAGATTTTTAAACGAAGTTAATGACGGAAAAAAAGGAAGCACTTTATGGAAAAGTGATGAAGTTGGACATAATCAGGAGGCAAAAAGAAGTTTATTGGAGTTTTTTGAACAATCTGAAAATTTATTCTCAACCCCAAAACCTGTTAGACTGATTGAAAGAGTTTTGAAGTTATCATCTCAAAAAAAATCTTTAATCCTTGACTTTTTTGCAGGTTCCGGCACCACCCTTCATGCCACGATGCAATTAAATGCCGAGGATGGAGGCACACGGCAGTGTATTTTGGTAACCAACAACGAAAACAACATTTGCGAAGAAGTTACTTATGAGCGCAACCGCCGGGTGATTCAGGGCTACAACAATAGCAAAGGAGAAAGAGTACAAGGCTTAAGCAACAACAATTTAAGGTATTACCAAATGGAGTTTGTACCCAGTGCAAAAACGGAGCTTAATCGCCGCCGACTCACTCAATTGTCAACCGAATTGCTCCAGATCAAAGAAGATTGTTATACTGAAATAACCGAAGTAGAAGGGTTCGACCGGAAACGTTGCAGCATCCACACCAACGAATGCGGTAAATACCTGATCGTAATTTATTACAGCCGTACCCAGATTGAAGTAACCGAACAACTCTGCGGCTGGATTGCATCGCGAACCGATATAACAGAAAAGGTAAAAATTTATGGTTTCAGCAGTGAACCAGAAGTGCTGGCCGACGATTTTTATGAAGTAGCTGACCGGATTTCTGCCGTGCCTCTGCCCGATGCCATTTACAATGCCTACCGCGCCACCTTCCGCACACTGAAATTAGATAAGAAACCACCCGTACAGACTTTGCCTGCAACCTCACAATCCGAAGAAAACTAAACTATGCACATCCTCAAAGAATATCAGGGAAAAGCCGTTGAAAGGCTCATCGAATATACCTGCGATGCTTTGCAAATGCCCAACCGCAAAATTCAAATGTTGTTGAAAGCCCCAACCGGAGCAGGAAAGACAGTGACGATGGCAGCCTACCTTTCGCAATTGGTACAGGAGCTGGCTTTGCGTCCCAATTTGCCCCGTGATGTTGCATTTATCTGGCTTGCGCCAAATACACTGCACCTGCAAAGTTATGCCTCGCTGAAAGGTTTTTACAGCGAACTGAACGATCTGAAACCTTTACAAATAGAAGATCTGGCGGGTGAAACATCGCTACAGGCAAAAGATCTTCTGTTTATTAATTGGAGCAGTGTCGATAAAGAAAAGAATACTTTCCGTCAGGATAATGAGCAAGATTATAACCTTCAAACGTTTATTGAGCGGACAGCTGCACACGGTATTGAAATCATTGTAATTATTGACGAAGCGCACCTTTCAGCATTTACCGGAGAGCAAGCAAAAGCGGTATTGAAGATGATCAATGCAAAAATTGAAATATCGGTGACTGCAACTCCAAAAACTCAGCCCGATATGAGTGTGGTGATTCAGCGACAAAAAGTGGTTGCGGCACAGATGATCAAAAAAGGAGTAAGGCTTAACATCGATTTGTCGGAAGACGAACAGCGCGGCCAGATGCTCGAAACCCACTTGCTGCGCAAGGCTATGCAAAAACGCGACGAAATTGCCAAAGCCTATCAGGATGCCGGTATCGATATCAATCCCTTGTTGCTGATCCAGCTACCTTCCGAAAAGGTTGTATTAACTGACGAAGACCGCAACCTGCGCGATTACATGGAAGGTTTTCTGGATTCGGATTACGGCATCAATACAAAAAATAACCTTCTATCGGTTTGGCTTTCCGACAGCAAGGATAAGATCAACTTAGACGATATCGAAAAACCCAATGCGATGCAAAAGGTACTGATATTTAAACAGGCTATTTCGCAAGGTTGGGATTGTCCGCGCGCTGCCGTGTTAATCATTTTCAGAGAAATTGGTAACCCAACCTTCGGTATTCAAACCGTTGGACGGATTTTGCGAATGCCGCAGCAAAAGCATTACGAAAACGAATTAATCAATTTCGGGTATGTTTATACCAATCTGCAAAATAAAATTATAAAAATTGTAGCCGACGATCTGGACTATTTCAGTATGCAGATTGCCAAACGGAAAGACTGCTTTCTTTACGACCGTTTAACTACAGCGTTCAGGGTAAACGACCGGGTAGCTGCCGGTTATTTGCTAAGTAGTTTCGAAAGAATCTTCTTCAGTAAAGTGGAAGAACGCTATGGCGTTCAGCAAATACCTGAACGAATCCTTTTTAATCAAGATGAAGAGGAAGCCATTCAGCAACAGACCATCTCTAATCGCGTAATTTTCGAATCAAAGGGGTGGAATCTAAACGTTGATAAAATAGAAATTACGGTGCCTGCAGATATTACCATCGACGTTTATGAGGTGAATGCCATTGAAGTTGACGGTGGCCATTTGATGCACTTTGCCAAAAC
>JAFLKN010000003.1 GCA_019163175.1 Prolixibacteraceae bacterium
TTCTTACTGCCATTTTTTATTAAATATTACTGTAAAAATCAATAGATTCTCCTTTAGCTATAGTTACAATAGCTTTTTTGCTCATTCCTGTACTACCAGTAATGACACCGGCTTTGGTAAAACGAGACTTTATTTTACCACCGTGAATTAACGTATTTACAGACTCCACTGAAACATTGTATAAACTTTCAATGGCTTTTTTGATCTGCAATTTATTGGCATTCCTATTGACAATAAAACCGTAACGGTTAAGACCTTCGGCCTGACCTGTCATCTTTTCGGTAACGATCGGTTTAATTAAAATTTCCATTTTCAAGCCTTATTAAATCTTAAACAATTCTTCAATTTTACTTACTGAACTCTCCAGAACTACTACTTTTTTAGCATTCAAAACTTGATAAGTATTTAATTCTGAAGCAGTTATGACGGAAACTGCCTGTAAATTTCTGGAGGACAAATATATATTTTTATTTTCTTCCGGTAAAACGAAAAGTGACTTTTTATCATTAATTTTCAGATTATTACTGATTTGCACCATTTCGCGGGTTTTTGGAGTTTCAAAAGAGAAATCTTCAATTACCAGAATTGCCTCCTCTAAGGCTTTATAGGTTAATGCTGACTTACGTGCAAGAGACTTAACTTTCTTATTTAATTTAAAGTCATAGTTCTTTGGACGTGGTCCGAATACGCGACCTCCGCCACGGAAAACAGGCGATTTTACACTACCTGCTCTTGCAGTACCGGTACCTTTTTGCTTTTTTAATTTGCGGGTACTTCCAGATACATCAGCACGCTCTTTCGAACTGTGAGTTCCTTGTCTTTTGTTGGCCAGGATTTGTTTGACATCCAGATAAATGGCATGGTCATTTGGCTCAATACCGAAAATTTGTTCATCTAAAGTAACAGTTCTTCCGGTTTCCTGTCCTGCTCTATTTAAAACTTTTATTTCCATTACTGATAAATAATTACGTATGAACCTTTAGCACCAGGAATTGATCCTTTAACTACCAATAAATTTGACTCTGGAATTACTTTCAAAACTTTTAAGTTCTGAACAGTAATGTTGTCATTACCATCACGACCAGCCATACGTATTCCTTTAAATACGCGGGATGGATAAGAAGATGCACCCAAAGATCCCGGAGCCCTTAAACGGTTATGCTGACCGTGTGTCTGGCCACCAACTCCTTGAAAACCGTGCCGTTTAACAACACCCTGGAATCCTTTACCTTTAGTTACGCCCTGAACATCAACCCATCCTTCTTCATCGATGGTATCAACGGTTAGGGTATCACCAAGTTTAAATTCTCCAACAAGTTCTTTAAACTCAACAATTTTCTTTTTGGGTTCTGATGCTGCCTTTTTAAAATGACCCAATTCTGCTTTGTTTGTGTGCTTTTCCTTTTTGTCGTCAAAGCCCAGCTGAATGGAATCATAGCCATCAGTTGCCACCGATTTCACCTGTGTTACTACACAAGGACCGGCTTGAATCACAGTGCATGGGATGTTTTTCCCCTCAACACTGAATACGGAAGTCATTCCGATTTTTTTACCGATTAATCCTGCCATTTTTTTGTTTTTTTACAGGTTATCAAACTTTAATTTCTACTTCAACGCCACTTGGTAATTCAAGCTTCATTAAGGCGTCGATTGTTTTTGCCGTTGAACTGTAAATGTCGATCAAACGTTTGTAAGATGACAGCTCGAATTGTTCCCTTGATTTTTTATTCACAAAGGTTGAGCGTAATACAGTAAAAATACGTTTGTGAGTTGGAAGCGGAATTGGTCCACTTACTACTGCACCGGTAGTTTTAACTGTTTTTACGATCTTTTCAGCCGACTTGTCTACCAAGTTGTGATCATACGATTTCAGCTTAATTCTGATCTTTTGACTCATAATGAGAAATAATAATACAGTTTATAATTATAATAAGTCTGTTCTTCCTTTAAGATCGTCGAGAACTTTTACTGCAAGCAGTTTTGGCAATTCAACGTATTTCGAGAATTCCATTGAAGATGTTGCACGGCCTGATGATAAAGTTCTAAGTACAGTTACATATCCGAATAATTCAGAAAGTGGAACCATTGCTCTGATTACACGTGCTCCTGATTTTTCTTCCATGCCTTCGATTTGCCCACGGCGACGGTTAAGGTCACCGATGATGTCACCCATGTATTCTTCAGGAGTAACAATTTCGCATTTCATAATTGGCTCTAATAAACGTGGACCTGCTTTGCCTGCAGCATTTTTAAATGCCTGACGGGCGCAGATTTCAAATGACAGTGAATCAGAGTCAACTGCGTGATAGCTACCATCTAAAAGAGTTACTTTCAGACTATCGACATTGAACCCAGCCAAAGGACCGTTCAGCAAAGCTGATTCGAAACCTTTTTGTACTGATGGTATATATTCGCGTGGAATATTTCCACCCTTAACAGCATCAACGAACTGAAGTCCAAGTTTACCTTCGTCAGCAGGTTCAACGCGAACGCTGATATCAGCAAATTTACCACGACCTCCGGATTGCTTCTTGAATACTTCGCGTAACTCAACAGCTTTAGTAATACATTCTTTGTAAGCAACCTGAGGTGCTCCCTGGTTACACTCTACCTTAAATTCACGACGTAAACGGTCAACAATGATCTCAAGGTGAAGCTCACCCATACCACGGATAATCGTCTGTCCCGAATCAGGATCAGTATTTACTTTAAATGTTGGATCTTCTTCAGCAAGCTTGTACAAACCTTGATTCAGTTTATCCAAATCTTTTTGAGTTTTAGGCTCAATAGCGATTCCGATAACTGGTTCAGGGAAGTCCATACTTTCAAGTACAACCGGATTGTCAAGATCTGATAATGTATCACCAGTACGGATATCTTTAAATCCCACTGCAGCACAAATATCACCAGCCTCAATTACATCAATCGGGTTTTGTTTATTTGAGTGCATCTGGTAAATACGGGAAATACGTTCTTTTTTACCTGTTCTTGAATTGAACACAGTATCACCTGCAGTAATTTTTCCTGAATAAACACGAATGAAACACAAACGGCCAACATATGGGTCAGTTGCAATTTTGAATGCAAGAGCTGCCAAAGGCTCGTTTACATCGGCATGACGAACAACTTCGTCAGTATCGTTGTATTCGGTTGCAATGATATCACCTTTATCCAGCGGACTTGGAAGGAAAGCACAAACGGCATCGAGCAAACGCTGAACGCCTTTGTTTTTGAATGCAGAACCACACATCATTGGAATAATTACTCCGGCGATTGTAGCTTTACGAATAACTGTCAACATTTGCTCAACTGTAATTGATTCCGGATCTTCGAAAAAGCGTTCGAGTAATTCATCATCAAATTCAGCAACTGCTTCAACCAATTTAGCACGATATTCATCAGAGATATCTTTCATATCAGCAGGAATTTCTTCCATGTAATATGTAGTACCTAAAGTTGCGTCATCTCTCCAGCGAATGGCTTTCATTTCAATCAAATCAACCATGCCTTCAAACTTTTCTTCTGCACCAATCGGAATAGTAATTGGAATTGGATTTGCACCCAATTTCTCTCTTACTTCGGCAAGTACATTGTAATAGTCTGCTCCCGAACGGTCCATTTTGTTAACGAAACCGATACGTGGAACACCATATTTTTCAGCCTGACGCCATACTGTTTCTGATTGAGCTTCAACTCCACCTACTGCACAGAATAAAGCAACTGCACCATCCAATACTCTTAATGAACGTTCTACTTCAACAGTAAAGTCAACGTGTCCCGGGGTATCGATGATGTTAATTTTGTGTTCTATATTTTCATATTTCCAGAAGGTTGTAGTAGCAGCCGAGGTAATAGTAATACCTCTCTCCTGCTCCTGTTCCATCCAGTCCATGGTGGCAGCACCATCATGAACTTCGCCAATTCGGTGAGTGATCCCTGTGTAATACAGGATTCGCTCCGAGGTGGTCGTTTTTCCGGCATCAATGTGAGCCATGATGCCGATATTTCTGGTATAATTTAAATCTTTTGCCATTTTAAACCAATATCTATCCTTTACTAAACGATCTATCTATTCTTGAACTAAAAACTAAAAACGGAAATGTGCAAATGCGCGGTTTGCTTCAGCCATACGGTGGGTATCTTCTTTCTTTTTGTAAGCTCCACCTTCTTCATTGTAAGCTGCAACAATTTCACCAGCCAACTTTTCAGCCATTGAACGGCCTGAACGTTTGCGGGCATAAAGAATCATGTTTTTAACTGAAATTGAAGTTTTTCTTTCGGGACGGATTTCCATTGGAACCTGGAAGTTTGCTCCTCCAACGCGTCTGCTCTTTACTTCAACATGTGGGGTAATTTTCTCGAGTGCTTTTTTAAACACATCCACCGGACTGACTTCAGAGTCTTTCATTTTCGTGCCAACGATGTCCATGGCGTCGTAGAAAATTTGATATGCGATTGACTTTTTCCCGTCGTACATTAAGTCATTAACGAAGCGGGTAACCAATGTGTCATTGAATTTTGGATCGGGCAGAATGATCCTCTTCTTTGGTTTCGATTTTCTCATTATGAAATGCTTTAGTGTTACTTAAATTAGCTGTAATTTGTATGCTTCAATCGGCTCTTGGCCTCTTTACTCAACTCAAACCACTAAGCTAGAACGTCATTAAATAAAAAAACAGTGAAATATTATTTTTTCACTTTTGGTCTTTTGGTACCGTATTTTGACCGTCTTTGTGTGCGTCCTTCAACACCTGCTGTATCGAGGGCTCCACGGATCAAATGGTAACGAACTCCTGGAAGGTCTTTTACCCTACCACCACGTACCAAAACAATAGAGTGTTCCTGAAGATTGTGTCCTTCTCCTGGAATGTAAGCGTTTACTTCCTTGCCATTTGTTAAACGAACCCTGGCTACCTTACGCATAGCTGAGTTTGGTTTTTTAGGAGTTGTTGTGTACACACGAACACAAACTCCTCGTCTCTGTGGGCAAGAATCCAATGCCGGAGATTTACTCTTCTCCGCATTACTTTGTCTACCTTTTCTAACTAACTGCTGAATCGTTGGCATATAGCTACTCTTAATTTTAATAATACAATACTCAAAAAATTGGTCTGCAAAGGTATCGCAATTTTGCACAATTCCAATACTTTACAATCCGATTTCAAGAGATTTCCCTTAAAAACGGCTCGCAAAAGTACTAATTACCAATAGAAAACCCAATAAAACCTTGAAAAAAAACTTTTTTTTTCGATTATTCTTAATGTAGCTAAGAAAATGAATATCAGGATATACTAAGATGATGAGGAAATGCGGTGTTTTAGCAGGGATTTTACCGGATTTATGAAGCGTTGAATCAATCTTAAATCTTCTGTTATTATTTCAGCAGAACCTTTCATCTCCTGAGAAAATTTTAACTGAATATTATAATTGGTCTTCAAATCCTGGGGCAATTCAACTTCGACAATATAATTTTCGTTATTCGGAATAAGTGAAATGCTTTTAACTGTACCTATAATGTATCCAAATTCCATATATGGAAAATTCTCGAAACGGATATTTACCTTTTGGCCTTTGGCTACTTTCCCGGCACCTTTAACAGGCAAACTGATTCGTCCGATAATTTGCGATTGTTTTTCAGGAATGATGGTAAATGCAATTTCATCCTTTTTAACCTGCTGATTTTTACTCCAGAAATTGGTAAAGCTCACTTTACCTTCGATTGGAGTCCTGATGATAAAAGACTGTTCCCAGTATGCCAGACGGCTTTTCAATACATTCATAGCTTCAATTAAAGTATTCTGGGCTTTCTTCTTCTGATCGGCAAATTCCATTTCAGCATCTACCACGGCCTGTTCGAGCTTCAGGTTTGAACCCTGAGTTTCGGCAAGCTTAGTCCGCGCTACATTGAGATTGTATTTCTTCTGAATAAAAGTAGTTTTCGATTTTTCCAGATCAAGATCAGACAAAACACCTTTGGCGAGCAATAATGAATCGCGCTTAAATTGTGCACTGACAAGACGATAATCAGCTTCCATATCTTGTTTTTGCGCCCATAACCGGTCGTAATAAATCCGATTCATTGATACCTGTTGGCGAAGTGCCTTAATTTTTTTCGGATACAATTTCAATCTCAGGAAAGCAAAATAATCATTGTACAAACGCACAAAGCTTGAATAATCAGTTTGAATATCTCCCAACTGGAGGTCGGTTTCAGGTTGAATAGAACTCAGAGTATCAAAAGACATCATGAAAGGCTCCATGCGAAGAAGCATATCTTTCAACTTCATTGCATCGTTAAAGTTAGCTGTACTCTCAAGGATGGCAATAATTTGGTTGTCGGAAACAATCTCCTGATCAGTAACTAGTATTGAATCGATACGAGCGGTGGTGCGTGCGGCCAGGTAAGCTGGAGGATTTTCAGACAGAACAACGATACTCGAATCAATAACATCAGGGTAACGAAAAAAATAGCTACCCATAAGTAAAAGAAGAATAATCCCGAAAATAAGGGAAATGCCCGATCGAATCATCCACCGTGGAGACTGTTGCACAATCTCCTGGAATTCGTCGCTACGCAGTTCTATTTCGATTGACTTCTTTTCCTTATCCATTTTATTTAGTGTTCAGTCTCAGTGTTCAGTGGGATTTCTGTCAACTATCAATTCCCCAATTCAAGTTGGTTTTTCACCAGATTATAATATGCACCTTGCTTTGCTGTAAGTTCTTCATGACTGCCAATTTCTACAATTGATCCTTTTTCGAGTACAATTATCTGATGCGCATTTTTTACGGTACTCAAGCGGTGCGCAACAACGATTACAGTCTTTCCGGCAAAAAATTCATCCAGATTTTCCAGAATAACTTTTTCATTGTTTGCGTCGAGTGCGTTTGTCGCTTCATCAAAGAAAATGAAATCAGGATTTTTGTAGATAGCACGGGCTATTAATATACGTTGCTTCTGCCCCTGACTTAATCCAACTCCTTCAGGCCCAATTTTGGTATTGTAGTTTAATGGCAATGTTTCAATAAACTCCTGAATATTTGCCATCCTTACGGCATAGTTTAATCGCTCTTTATCGATTTCATCCAGACCAATTCCGATGTTATTGGCAATTGTATCTGAAAAGATAAATCCATCCTGCATAACGGCTCCGCATTTGTCGCGCCACCAATGCTGCCGATAGTCTGACAAGTCTGAATCACCAACCTTAATTGTTCCTGAAACAGGAGGATAAAATCCAAGCAGTAATTTCACCAGAGTAGTTTTTCCACTTCCACTGGTGCCGACAATTGCTGTAACTTTACCCTGAGGTATTACCAGATTAATGTTATTGAGAACCTTTGGTGAGTGTGGACCTTCATACTGAAAAATCAGATCTGAAATATGAATATCAGGAACAGCGGGCAGCGCACTAAGTTTACCTCCCTGATCCTGCTCTTCGTCCGGGTGGTTATGAATCTCGCTCAACCGTTCCAGACTAATTTTAGCATCCTGTGATATTTGCATAAATTCTATCATCTGATCGAGCGGACTATTCATTTGCCCTATAATATATTGTACGGCCAACATCATACCCAATGTCATATTTCCATGAACGACAGCCGTTGCAGCCAATACTGTTATTACAATATTCTTGGTTTCGTTTATAAATACCGATCCAGCCTGCTGATATTGCTGCAAAGAGAGATTGCTGATATTTACTTTAAATAGTCGGGCCTGAATGCGTTCCCATTCCCATCTCTTCTGTCGTTCGTAATTGTTCAGCTTGATCTCCTGCATGCCATTGATCAGCTGAATCAACTTACTTTGATTGTCAGCCAACTGAGCAAAACGTTTAAAATCAAGTTCGCGGCGTTTCTTCAGGAAAAGAAATACCCAGCCAATGTATAATGCTGAACCCAGCAGGAAAACAAGGAAGATAGTAATGCTATAAAAGATGAGTACAATACTGAAAATAAATATATTAAACACCGAAAAAATAACCTGTAGCGACTGAGATGTCAGAAACCTTTCAATTCGTTTGTGGTCACCGATCCGTTGGAGTAAATCGCCAATCATTTTGGTATCGAAGAAACCAATTGGCATCTTCATTAACTTAATCAGGAAGTCGGAGATGATACTTATATTAATACGTGTACTGATGTGAAGTAAAATCCACGACCGAATGAAATCAACCGTCATACGACTAAGAAACAGCATCATCTGCGCAGCCAGAACCAAATAGATAAAATCAATATCCTGGGTATTGATACCAACATCAACAATGCTTTGTGTCAGGAATGGAAAGATCAATTGGATAAGACTTCCTACCAGAAAACCAATTACCAGCTGTACAACCAGCTTGCGGTGAGGTTTCAAATACTTGAGCAGAAACTTAAAATTACTTCGATTCATTTCCTCCCCTTCCAATTCAAAGAATTTTGGAGTTGGGTCAAACAACAAGCATATTCCTTTTTGCTCGCCATGCCTTACTGTGGCAAGCCAATGCTTTTTAAATTCAGTTTCGGAGTATTTTACAAGTCCGAATGCCGGATCGGCGACATAAATTATGCCTTTACGGTATTTGTACACTACCACAAAATGATCCTGATCCCAATGAACCACGCAGGGTTTGGGAGCTTCAACCAATTGTTCAAGGGTAATACGGGCGCCAATAGTTCTAAAACCTATAGTTTCGGCGGCATCGCTTAGGCCAAGTAACGAAACACCTTCACGGCTGATGTGAGCTAACTCCCGAAGTTTTTGAAGAGAATAAGTTTTCCCATAAAAGGCAGCGACCATGCGGAGACAAGAGGGTCCGCAATCCATAGCGTCGTATTGTTTAAAAAAGGGAAACTTTGGCATACCCGGTTCAATGTTGCTCAAAAATAGCAGATTTATATGAATCTTTTATTTTCAGGTAAAATTAATTGCATCAAATGAGAAATCGATCCCTTTTTTAGAAATCACCGCGAAAGAAGAGAAATGAGTGAAACAATCCTGTCGCGAAAAAATTAGGATTTATTTATTCTTTGAATCATAATTGTTCAGAAATCCAAAAATCCTATATAGAACTGTTTTCCATCACCTTATTATTCCACAGTTTAGATTGAATGGAAAAATGAGTTACTATACCATTTTTAAACAAATCAAAAAAATATTCAAAAACATGTAATTGCTACATCTTACTGTTTATCTGCCATTTATAGTCAACAGTTAATTAACCTTAAAAAACTCAATTCATTGATTATCTTAAGTTTTAAAGATCACCAAAACCTTCGTGTTTCATAACAAATCCAAGTAATCAGGCGGCAACTTGATTGTTAATTAATTATTACTAATTTTGGTCGTCTCTGTTGATTACGGCCTCAGAAAGCTGATAATGAATGAGTAAAAAACCAATAACTATCTAAATATGAAAGTCTATAAAACGGATGAAATTCGCAACATTACATTAATTGGTAATGCTGGCAGTGGGAAAACCACCCTTGCAGAAGCTATGCTTTTCGAGGGTGGAGTAATTAACCGCAGAGGTGACGTTGGAAGTAAAAATACGGTGTCCGACTACCATCTGATTGAGCAGGAATATGGCAACTCTGTATTCTCTTCGCTCATGTACACTGAAGTCAATGGCAAAAAAATCAACATTCTTGATACTCCCGGAATGGACGATTTTTGCGGGGGTGTAGTTTCTTCTCTTCAAGTTGCCCCTCTTGCCTTAATGGTTATTGATGCTTCAACCGGAATTGGCGCCGGAACCGAATCGGCTTTTCGTCATGCTGAAGCAGCAAACAACAAACTTATTTTTGTATTGAACCACCTGGATAATGAGAATGCAAATTATGACCAGGATGTTGAAAATTTAAAAGGTAAATTCGGCAACAAAGTAACCGTCGTACAATACCCTGTTGAAACAGGCATGGGATTCAACTCAATTATTGACGTGTTGAAAATGAAAATGTACAAATACGGTCCCGATGGAGGGAAACCAGAAGTACTGGATATTCCTGCCTCAGAAAAAGAGCGTGCTGATGAATTACACAATGAGTTGATTGAAATGGCCGCAGAGAATGAAGAATCGCTGATGGAATTGTATTTCGAACAAGGTTCTCTTTCGGAAGACGACATGCGGAAAGGAATTAGAATAGGGATGACAAAACGCGATTTATTCCCTGTTTTCTGTGTTTCAGCAAAGAAAAATATGGGCGTAGGCCGCTTGTTGGAATTTGTTTGCAACATTGCTCCGGCTCCATCGCAAGTGCCAATGCGCGAAATTATTCAGGGAAAACCAGTAGTTTTAAACGAAGCAAGCCCAACTTCGCTGTTTGTGTTTAAAACTGCCCTTGAACCACACGTAGGCGAAGTAACTTATTTCAAAGTGCTGTCGGGAAAAGTAACTGAAGGAAAAGACCTGTACAACACGTTTAACAACGGAAAAGAACGAATTTCACAGCTTTTTGTAACCGCCGGAAAAACCCGCTACCCTGTTACTGAATTAGTGGCTGGTGATATCGGTTGCGCCGTGAAACTAAAAGATACCAAATTCAACCAAACACTTTGCGACAAAGAATTGGACCTGAAATTTGCTCCGATTAAATTCCCTGATCCAAAATTCAGAGTGGCCATTAAAGCGGTTTCGGAAACTGACGACGAAAAAGTTGGTGAAATTTTGCACAAAGTGAAAGAAGAAGATCCAACTTATCTGGTGCAGTATTCAAAAGAGTTGAAACAACTTATCGTTGAAGGACAAGGCGAATACCACTTAAACACATTAAAATGGTATTTCGACCACATCCATAAAATTGACATTGAATTTAAAGCTCCCAAAATACCATATCGCGAAACCATTACCAAGTTTGCCCAGGCCGATTACCGTCACAAAAAACAATCAGGCGGATCGGGTCAGTTTGGTGAAGTTCATATGATTATTGAGCCTTTTGAAGAAGGAACTACACCAAAGAACATGTTCGTTTATGGTGGAAAAGAAATGAAAGTTTCTGTCCGCGATACACAGGAAACTCCGCTGCCTTGGGGTGGAAAACTTGTTTTCCACAACTGTATCGTTGGAGGTTCGATTGATGCACGTTTCCTTCCTGCAATCCTGAAAGGTATCATGGAAAAAATGGAAGAAGGCCCGCTTACCGGTTCGTATGCCCGCGATATCCGCGTTTACATCTACGACGGTAAAATGCACCCGGTTGACTCCAATGAAATCTCGTTCCGTCTTGCTGGTCGTAATGCTTTTAGCACTGCTTTTAAAAATGCAGGACCAAAAATTCTGGAGCCAATCTATGATTTGGATGTCTGGGTTCAGTCTGACAGAATGGGTGATGTAATGAGTGACCTGCAAGGCCGCCGTGCCCTGATCATGGGTATGGGTAGCGAAAGAGGTTACGAAAAGATTACAGCTCGTGTTCCGCTCAAAGAAATGAACAAATATTCTACTTCGTTGAGTTCACTTACTGGTGGCCGTGGCGTTTTCAACATGAAATTTGCTGCTTACGAAAAGGTTCCTCAGGAAGTTCAGGAAGAACTGTTGACAGCCTATGCTGCAGAAGAAAAAGAAGAATAAACAACTATCTATCTACTGAGCGGGCATTATCCCGCCGAAGTATATCTATCTACACTAAAAATGAAAACCCGGGATGCCACCCGGGTTTTTTATTTCCATAAAATATCGATTTGCCGTTTCGCTTTACCTACCGTTCTATTTTTCAATCGAAAAGATTTCAACCTCGAAATTGTCAATGTAAATTTCATTCTTTTTGTTGTTCCAAACATATACATTGAGCGTAGTGTTATTTCGGATTGTGTCTCCCTCAATTATTTCATTAAAGGAAGCAGGCCACCAACTTCCTTTTGACTTGACGTATTTACTCAAATTAAATCCTCTCCAGAAATATTGTTCACCGTTCGAGTTCATTGATATAACCACGCTGCATTCAGCATCATCTCCGGCAAAAATTTTGAGCTTCGGAGAAACAACCACTTGACTGATGGAGTCGAGATTTAAGGAGTCTAATGAAATAGAAAAACTGGAAGAGAACTCAACCGGTTTTTCGGAATAAGAACCGGCATAAACCTGCTCATTACTTTTACCTGACGACTGCTTCCAAAACGGTTTTTCCGATTCAAAGTCATTTTCTGTAGAAAACAACCGAGCACGCCGGGCAAAGTCTTTCAATTCAAAAATGAACAAGTTATGTTTTTCGTCTTTGGAAACCGGGTTTTCGGCAGTGGTGGCATAGTAAGGTAAATCCTGATCATCCATTCCGCTTAAGTAACGGGTGTACCAATTATTCAGCAATATTTTTCTTGCGTTGCTGGGAAAATGAAATGTATCGGCCTCTGCATAATTTATAAAACGGCATCGGGCAGAATCATTGAAGCCAGAATAATAGTAACCAAGCCGTTTCTGTACCTCATCGGTTATTACAATATAATCTTGATTCTTAGCAATCAACTCGTCCTGAACAATCTCTTTTTGTTTTTGGTAGGACACTTCTCCGGCATAAATAAACATATCGGCAGGTTGAAACAGCAATGCTGCAACCATTAAAATGGCAAAAAGCCTTTTCCCAATTTCCATATTTTTATACAACAAAACAATTCCGGCCACAAGCAGCACTGGCAAATAAAGCTTACGTGCTATCGGGTGACCCATACCCATTGCAACGGCGAAGGCCACTAAAATTAGAATAAAAAATATTCCACGAAATTTGAACGATTGGAAATGATCTTTCATGACTAATGCTGCGGCAACAGCAATCACCGGAATGAGAAACAAATAGTGCCGGGGATCGGGACACATTGGAATGTATGATGTAATTGAGATGCTCATAAAATTGCACGAGAGCATCAACACAACCGAACTAACAACAAAAAATGATTTACGGTCGGCTAACTTTAACCATTGTCTGACCGGTGCAAAATACAGGGTGCTCAGAACAACTAAAAAACCGAGTAGCATATCCTGAATCAGGAACAACTTTGCCAAACCATACATGATTCGTTTCAATGTTTCAGCAAACGGCTGTTGATCGTAGCTACACGAATTTAAATAGCTGTTGGCAACAATAGCACGAAAACGTTCCATCGCATTTCCAAAGACCAGTTCACATGCCACCAAATACAGAGTTAGAAATATCAGGCAAAAGCCAATAAACTGAAGCCAGAACTTTCCTGAGCGTTTCAGAACAATGTCGGTTATCATTAACCAAATCATCAATGGCGCAAGAAGCACAACGGTTTCTTTTGAATTAAAACAAAGGAACAACGCCAATGCTGCCAGAAAAGAATAGACATACACAGGCATTTTTTTTGGTGCGTACTTGTATAAATAAAAAACATAAACAAAAAGAAATGCAAAAAAGGTAACAGCTGTATCGGGCATTAACTTGTCGGAATAAAAAAATGTCCAGTTGTTTAGCGAAAATAAAGCAAGCCCGATTGTAAGTATATGCCATTCCTCATTTTTCAGAATAAGGTAAACCAGCGCTAAAGATCCTGCTGTGTAGGCTAGCGCGGGAATTGACGAAGCCAGATCGTTGATGCCAAAAAGTTTGTATGATAAGGCGGTTAATCCGACTAAAGTTAACCGGAAAGAGCTGTGGTTGGTCGAATCGAAAAGCCCTTCCGAAAGTCGGGCAGCCAGACGGGCATATTCCATATCGTCGTACCCGTAATGCCCGAGATAGCCCCAGAAATGGTGTACCAATAACGCTACTATGAAAGCTAGAAATAGAAGAGGATTGGTATAATTGGTTTTCATGGGTGGAAATGACTGTTTCCCGTTATGCTTTCAGTAAAGCTAAATTTCAACAAGGGCTATTTGTCTCTAAATAGATGGAAAAAGCCACTCGTTCGTCGTCGCTCATTATCGCGGCCACGTCCTTCAACTACATAGTAATAAACACCTGGTGTGCAGACTTTCCCTCCAACTTTACCATCCCAAACCGATTGCGGAACTGAATCTATTGTATTCTTGAAATTTATAACATTATTGCTTTCCCATACATGCAACAGCTTGCCCCAACGATTAAAAATGGAAATCTTAATCTCCTTCATGGACCAGAACTTGATGATAAATTCGTCATTCGTTCCATCACCGTTGGGAGTAAATACATTGGGGGCATCAACAAAAGAAGTATCAGCAACAATATAGTCTTCAAGATAAACTGTATCGTAACATGTGTTGGTATTTGCTAAATCTTTAATATGAAACTCTGAAATCTTTTTAGAAACCAGTTTCACTTTATACTTTCCGGAGTTTTCGAAAACATAAACCGGACTATCGTTGAACAGTTTCACCAGAATACTATCTTTTACAACGCCATTATTTGCAGCAGATTCCCGCTTAATTTCGTCCAGATCCCTGAAAATAAACCATTCAAATTTAGTGGGGTCACCGTTTTCCGACTCATTGTTAAAGGTAACCTCCAGCGGCGCTTCGCCCTTGTCTGGAGTAACAGAGAACAATGCTTTGGTCACAATTGATTTATACTGAATATCTGCTTTGGAAACACAACCAAATTTATCAGTCACCTCAAAAGTATAATATGTATCTTTTGTTGGCGGATCAAAAATTTTCGATGTCACCACCCGACTTACCACAACACTACCGTCCAGCCAACGAACCTGAATTCCCTTATTCAACTCCAGTTGTTGTTTGGTAAACAAATCGGTATAAATCATCTTGGGAGAGTCAAAAGTTCCTTTCAACGTGAACGAATTACAATCCGACTCCGGAATTTCTGCCGTACAATCGATATAGTTATTAAAAACCCAGGCGGTGTAGATTTTTTCGCCTGAAGCAGCCGTTACTTTAACACGGTAACAACCATTTTCTAAATTCGAAATTGTTGATGTGCTGTTTCCTGAAAGATCAGTGGAGAAGAAATCAAAATTTCCGGTCACTGAATTGTATTTCTGCCACTCAAAACTTCCCGTTTCTCCATTGGTTAAACTGGCGATCAAAGAAGCATTCACTTCACCTTTTGCCCCACAAAAAATATGTATTTTATCCTGAGTTCCACCTGTATATTCAGTAGGTACAACTTCATCGGCTGTCGAAGTTATCTGAGTAAAACCGATACCAGGTTTAAAGATTAAACAGGTAAAAAGAAGTACTGCACCAAACAATTTAAATATATTCATTCTCTATATTCTTTAACAATTCACTCAAAAAAAATGGCATTAATTGATTCTCGTTTCGTGATAAAATAATAGTTACACGCAATTGCAACTGCACTTGTTCTCATGCAATTTCATGCTAAAAGCTTACTGTATGTAACGTTATTTTCGTGCTTTTTGTATTGGCGTTCGCAAAAAAAATCAGGCAGCACGTTCATTTCACAATATTAACGCTAAAAATTGATTTATCTTTTGTGACTCCTGAAATTTTATGAATCACACTACCGAAGTAGATCGTTTAAAGTTTGGAGTCAAGCGTATTTCATCCTATATATAATATTGTTGAAAACTACTTACTTTGCAGCCCTGAAATCAGGAAAAACAGTTTTATTTTTGGTGACCATATAGATAAAGATATAGTGCAAAATTATTTAAACGAATTAAATGAAGCTCAGAGGCTTGCCGTTGAAAACATCAATGGGGCATCGCTAATTATTGCAGGTGCAGGCTCGGGAAAGACAAGGGTTTTGACCTATCGGATTACACATCTGCTTAAAAATGGGGTTAGGCCAGGCTCTATTTTGGCCCTTACTTTTACCAACAAGGCCGCCCGCGAAATGAAAGACCGTATTGCAAAAATGGTCGGCGTAAATACTGCGCGATATCTGTGGATGGGAACTTTTCATTCCATTTTTGCCCGCATTTTACGAACCGAATCCGAAATACTTGGCTACCCGTCGAACTTCACCATTTACGATTCGGCAGATTCCAAAAGCCTGATCAAAAGCATCATAAAAGATTTAAACCTCGACGATAAAACCTACAAACCCGGCGTAGTTTCATCGCGTATTTCGGCAGCAAAAAACAATTTGGTTTCTTCTGAGGTGTATGCCAAACTACCCGAAACTGCTGAATATGATCAAAGCATAAAAATGCCGCTCATCAGTCTCATTTACAAAGAATACGCCAAGCGTTGTTTCCTTGCAGGAGCTATGGATTTCGATGACTTACTGATGAAAACCAATACGTTATTCAGAAATCATCCTGAAATTCTGGAGAAATACCAACGCATCTTCGATTATATTTTGGTGGATGAGTATCAGGATACCAACCACTCCCAATACATGATCATCAAAAAACTGGCTGCGCGGCACAACAACATCTGCGTGGTAGGCGACGATGCTCAAAGTATTTATTCATTCCGGGGGGCCCGAATCGAAAATATCCTGAATTTCCAGACGGACTATCCAGAGCATAAAGTTTACAAGCTCGAACAAAATTACCGCTCAACTCAAACTATTGTTGATGCAGCGAACAGTGTAATTGCCAAAAACAAAAGACAGATACGCAAAAATGTATTTTCAGAAAAAGAAAAAGGCGCACTAATTAAAGTAATGAGCGCCATTACTGATAATGAGGAAGGCTACCTGGTTTCGAACGAAATTATTGAAACCCGCTTGCGCGATCATTTTCAGTTTGCCGACTATGCCATTTTGTACCGAACCAATGCCCAATCGCGTATTTTCGAAGAATCGCTCCGGAAACGGAACATACCTTATAAAATATACGGAGGCCTTTCTTTTTATCAGCGGAAAGAAATTAAAGATTTGCTGAGCTATTTCAGGATAGTCATCAATCCAAAAGACAACGAAGCTTTTAAGCGGATTATAAACTATCCGGCACGCGGAATCGGGCAAACAAGCCTCACCAAACTGGAACAATTTGCAGGACAAAACAACCTTTGCATCTGGGAATTTGCGACCAACATTCCACTGTTGCTCAGCGAATTCAACAAAGGAACTGCTTCAAAGATCAACGAATTTACTCAGTTGATCAATGTGTTCAGGGAAAAGCTGGAAACGCATGATGCTTTTGAGTTGGCCAGTGAAATTGCAACTGGTTCTGAAATCATGAAAGATTTGTATAAAGATCAAACTCCTGAAGGGGTGAGCCGCTTCGAGAATATTCAGGAATTACTGAATGGTATACAGGAATTTTCTATTTCGGCACGTGAGGAAGGAACGCCTAACAAGCTGAATAATTACATGGAAGATGTGGCTTTGCTGACTGATCAGGACAACGAAAAACCTGAGGACACCGACCGTGTAACTTTGATGACCATCCACTCGGCGAAAGGACTTGAATTTAAAAATGTATTTATTGTGGGTGTGGAAGAAAACCTGTTTCCTTCGAATCAAACCGGGCAAAAAACGCTTGAAGATTTTGAAGAAGAGCGCCGTCTGTTTTATGTTGCTCTTACGCGTGCCGAGCAAAATGCCTACCTTACTTATGCCCGTCAGCGATACAAATGGGGCAAACTCGATTTCTGCGATAAAAGTCGGTTTATCGATGAAATTGATCCGCAATACCTGAACATGCCAGTAGAAAAAGATCCGATTTTTTACGGCGATCATCAGGATTTGCCCTTTTCAGCCCCAAAGCCCCGACCACAAAGCACTCCAATTCCAGGGCTCAGACCATCGACAGCCAACCAACCTGATTTACAGCGAAAGTTGACACAATTGCGTGCAGCTAAAAAAGAAACCGATGCATTTGAATACAGCAATCCGGAAGATATTCAGGCCGGAATGTTGGTTGAACACCAGCGGTTTGGACGCGGAAAAGTACTGCAAATGGAGGGTAAAATGCCGGATATTCAGGCAACCGTATTTTTTCAGAATGCCGGAAAAAAACAACTTCTGTTAAAATTCGCTAAACTCCGGATAATTAGTTAGTTTTGCAGTGTGAAATCAATAGCAAACAGATTTTTAAGCATTATTTTGCAAACAAAACTATTTTGCTTTTATTTGTAACGAATTCATCTTCATCCTGATTATCTGCACAGATTTCCCTTTTTGAGATAACAGCCTGATTTAAAAGAAACAATTTTATTTATTTACATGGATTACAATTCTGATCGCAGTAAGTTGCCCTTACCGGAGTATGGCAGAAACTTACAAAACATGGTCAATCATATCATGACCATTGAAGACCGCAATGAACGAAACCGGGCAGCAAGAACAATTATTGACATTATGGGTACCATGTATCCATACCTGAGAGATATCAACGATTTCAAACATAAACTTTGGGACCATTTGGCAATTATGGCTAATTTTCAATTGGATATTGATTATCCATACACTCCGCCATCTCCCGAATTTTTCAACACTCCCCCGCTTCGCATTCCTTACGACAACAATAAAATTAAATACCGTCACTACGGAAAAACTATCGAAACTTTAATTGATAAAGCTGCCGTTTACGAAGACGAAAAAGAACGGGAATTGCTGATTAAACTGATAGCCAATCACATGAAAAAAAGTTATGTGATGTGGAACAAAGACTCGGTTACCGACGACAAAATACTGTTGGATATCGAAGAGCTTTCGAAAGGTAAAATTAAATGTACCGATATGGTTCTAACCGAAACCAAAGACATTTTATACCGGAATCAGAAAAAGCAAAACACCGGAAATAACAACCCCGGACGGAAATTCCAAAAATCTGACGATCGCAAACAGCAACGTTAGTAACAAATTAAATTCAGACTAAGCTAATTTACTTAACCTACTTTCCTTTCGCGAGATGGCAACATTTAAAATCGAAGGTGGAAAACAATTGCAGGGCGATTTGCATCCCCAGGGTGCGAAAAACGAAGCGTTACAGGTACTTTGTGCAGTATTGCTAACGCCCGAGAAAGTTCAGATTTCGAATATTCCTGAAATCAGTGACGTAATTAAACTGATAGAAATTCTGAGTGAACTCGGGGTAAAAACAGAGCGGGTTAGCAAAGGAAATTACATTTTTCAATCCGATGAAATTCGGCTCGACTACCTGAAAACTGAGGTTTTTGCGCGTCAGGCAGCCAGTCTTCGTGGTTCCATTATGATTTTAGGGCCACTTCTCGCCCGATTCGGAATCGGTTATATTCCGCAACCCGGTGGCGACAAAATTGGCAGACGGCGTTTGGACACCCATTTTACCGGTTTGCAAAAACTGGGCGCAACATTCAACTACAATCCTGACGAACATTTCTACAGTGTTGAAGCATCTAAACTCAAAGGAACTTACATGCTTCTGGACGAGGCTTCGGTAACCGGAACAGCCAACATTGTGATGGCTGCATCGATGGCCGAAGGAACAACTACCATTTACAATGCCGCTTGCGAACCCTATGTTCAACAATTATGCAGAATGCTCGTCTCGATGGGTGCAACAATTGAAGGCATCGGATCAAATTTACTCACGATTAAAGGAGTGAACTCATTGAAAGGATGCTTTCACACCATACTGCCCGATATGATTGAGGTTGGAAGTTTCATCGGCTTGGCCGCCATGACAAATTCTGAAATTACCATCCGGAATGCCGGGATACAACATCTGGGTATTATTCCAGAACAGTTTAAGCGACTGGGCATTAAGATTGAAGAGCAGAATGATGACTTATTTATTCCAGCACAGGAGCATTACGAAATTGAAACTTTTATCGATGGCTCAATCATGAACATTGCCGATGCTCCATGGCCCGGACTGACGCCTGATTTGCTGAGTATATTCCTGGTGGTTGCCGCTCAGGCCAAAGGGAGTGTTCTCATTCACCAGAAAATGTTCGAAAGCCGCTTGTTCTTTGTCGATAAACTGATTGACATGGGAGCGCAAATTATTCTTTGCGACCCGCACCGTGCTACGGTTATTGGCCTCGACCATAAATATCCGCTTAGAGCCACCAACATGAGTTCACCTGATATTCGCGCTGGGGTTGCTTTGCTAATTGCTGCCTTATCGGCTCAGGGAACAAGCAAAATCTCAAACATTGAGCAAATTGACCGCGGATACGAAACCATTGACGAACGATTAAATGCAATCGGCGCCAGAATTACCCGTTTAAGCTAAGCGGGTCTTGAGCACGTTTTACCCGTTGCTGTTAATATTTCTAAACAGAGCAAGCCGTTTTAACAAAGCTGAATTTGAATTGTTATTTTTGACACAGTCTTAAAAATTAAACTTTTAGAAGAATGAATATGAAAATAAAAATCGCAATGCTTTTTATAGCTCTTTTTGCGTTGGTAATCAATACCAATGCATCGAATCCGAAAGCCCTAACAACTGGTACAAAAGAGACTACTATTGGCCTGAACATTGGAAATAAAGCTCCTGAAATTGTTGAAAAAACTGCTGATGGAAAGGATCTTAAATTATCTTCATTGCAAGGTAAATTGGTACTTATCGATTTTTGGGCATCGTGGTGCGGACCATGCCGCGGAGAAAATCCAACTGTAGTTGCTGCATACGAAAAATACAAGGATTCAAAATTCCAGAATGCTAAAGGATTTACCGTTTTTAGCGTTTCGCTTGATAAAGATAAAGCTGCCTGGGAACAAGCTATTGTAACTGATAAACTAGTGTGGGAAAACCATGTAAGCGACTTACAAGGTTGGAATGCAAAATTTGCCGCCATTTATGGAGTTCGAAGCATCCCTGCAAACTTCCTGATTGATGGAGATGGCGTTATTGTAGGCAAAAACTTGCGTGGCCCCGCTTTGGAACAAGCCATCAAGGCACTATCGAAATAAGAATTCTTTTTCAAACAAGAAGGGCAGTTCAGTTAATTTGGGCTGCCCTTTTTGCTTTATAAATTTGAACCATGTCAGTTATCTATTTTTTAAAATGCCAATTTGTCAATCGTAATGGCTATGGCAGTATATTTGCAGCTTCGAAATCGAAATTTTAAAATTCAGGTACAATGACAGAAGATAAAGCCAAAGTTAACGAACAACTTGAAAACGAAACACCAGATTTAACTGAGCAAAACGAGGATTCTGCTCAGCACAAAAAAGAATCGAAAAAAGATAAAAGCCACAAAAAGACAAAGGCCGAAGAACAACTGGAACAAACAGAATCAGAATTACTTGAGCTGAAAGACAAACACATCAGGTTACAGGCAGAATTCGACAATTACCGTAAACGAACTTTAAAAGAACGTATGGAATTGTTGAAAACAGCCAGCGAAAGCCTTTTAATTAGTATTCTTCCGGTAATTGATGATTTCGACCGAGCCATGCAGTCGATTGATACAGTTGAAGAAGACAGTCATTTAAAAGATGGCGTTAAGCTGATTTACAACAAATTTCAGGATTTTCTGAAACAAAATGGGGTGAAGGAAATTGAGGCTAAAGAGCAAATATTCGATACCGATTTACACGAAGCAATTACAAAGATACCTGCTCCAAGTCCGGAATTAAAGGGCAAAATTGTTGACGTAGTGCAGAAGGGTTATTATCTGAACGACAAAGTAATACGGTTTTCGAAAGTAGTTATAGGCGAATAAGCCTGATATATTTGATTAAAAATGACAAAACGCGATTTTTACGAGATTCTTGGTGTCAGCAAAACTGCGACTGCTGATGAAATAAAGAAGGCCTACCGGCAAAAAGCTATTCAGTTTCACCCTGACAAAAATCCTGGCAATAAAGAAGCTGAGGAAAAGTTTAAGGAAGCAGCTGAGGCCTATGAAATATTGAGCAGTCCGGAAAAACGTCAGAAATATGACCAGTATGGACATGCCGGAATGGGCGGAAACCAAGGTTTTGGTGGACACGATATGTCAATGGACGATATTTTCTCGATGTTCGGCGATGTTTTTGGTGGCGGCGGATTCGGTGGTTTTGGTGGTTTCGGTGGCGGCTCGCGCAGCCGTGGCCCACGGCAGCACCGCGGATCTGATCTTCGCGTTAAAGTTTCATTGAATTTACTCGAAGTATTAAACGGAGTTGAGAAAAAGCTCAAAGTAAAAAAATACGTTCCCTGTAACCATTGTAACGGAACAGGTGCCCAGGGCGGATCATCCTATTCAAACTGCTCAACTTGCAAAGGTTCAGGTCATGTAACCCGCATTCAGAATACCTTGCTCGGACAAATGCAAACAACATCCACTTGTCCTAGTTGCAACGGCGAAGGCCAAATTATTACCAACAAGTGTGTGCATTGTCAAGGCGAAGGAGTTGTTCGTGAAGAAGAAGTAATCAGCATTAAAATACCTGCCGGTGTTGGCGAAGGAATGCAACTGAATGTTGCCGGAAAAGGAAATGCAGGGCGTCGTGGTGGAATTAACGGAGATCTTTTTGTTGTAATTCAGGAAGATGAGCATCAGGAGTTGGTTCGCGATGGCAATAACCTCATTTATAACCTTTTTGTAACCTTCCCTGAAATCACCTTAGGCACAACGAAAGAAATTCCGACCGTTGACAGCAAAGTGAAAGTAAAGATAGAAGCAGGTACGCAGCCTGAAAAAATTCTTCGTTTGCGCGGAAAAGGTTTACCTGATGTGAATGGTTATGGGAAAGGTGATTTGTTGGTACGTGTACATGTTTGGATACCTAAAAAATTAACATCTGACGAACGCAAATTATTGGAAAAACTACAATCATCACCCAACTTTTTAGATGGACCGGATCAGGCAGATCGTAATTTTTTCGACAAGATGAGAGACATTTTTGATTAATATACCATTTAATCGATATAAACGAAGCTACCGGATGAATTGAAATTAATCAATAATCCGGTAGCTTCGTTTTATACACTTGTTGTAGTCGCTTATTGAAAAATCTCTAAAGAATCCAGAGCTGCTTTGTATCTACGTGCATTTTCGTTATGCCCCGATAAATTTTTTGAGAAGTTATGGTAGCCCGAGAAGTCCTGCCGGGCACACATGTAAATGTATTGCGTTTTGGCTGCATTTAAAACCGATTCAATGCTCGAAATCTCAGGAAAATTAATTGGCCCAGGAGGTAAACCTGGATATTTATAGGTGTTGTATGGCGAATCAACCTCCAGATGACTCTTCAAAACCCTTTTAATACGGAAGTTTCCCAACGCAAATTTAACCGTTGGATCGGCTTGCAAGGGCATGCCCCGTTTTATGCGATTCAGGTATAATCCCGCCACAACGGGTTTTTCATCTTTTTTATTGGTTTCTTCCTGAACAATGGAGGCCACCGTCATCACCTCTTCAGGAGTTAAACCCCATTCTTTGGCTTTATTCTGCCGCTCTTCAGTCCAGAAACGTTTATACTCCATCGACATTCGTTCCAGAAATTGATCAGATGTGGTAGTCCAATAAAACTCGTAGGTGTTTGGGATAAACATGCAATGAAACGTACTTTGCGTAAATCCATATTTTTCGTGTACAGCGGGATCAGTAAATTTTTGAAGAAGTTCCAACGAATCAGGTTCGATATATTTTGAAACCGCTCCGGCCAATTCCTCAATAAAACGCAGATTATTAAAAGTTACCTGAACCGGTTGTTGGTTTCCTGACCTCAACATATTCAGAATTTCATTGGTATTCAAACCTTTATCCAACAAATACTTACCCGGTTTTATCGAGGCTGCATAATTTTTACGGTTAGCCACCCAGTCAAACGCTTTGTAATCGATAATAATCACGTGTTTTTTCAAGCTATCGATTACTTGTTCGTAGGTTGCATGAAGCGGAATTATAATACTCCCCGGAGTTTGAATATTGGGGTCAAAAATATATTTATACAACTGATAACCACGTAAGCCGGCAACAGCAATTGCGACTACAAAAAAAATAGTGATCCATTTATTCAATCGGGGAAACAGCATAAACCTGCTTTTTTTGATTAAATCCATATCCATTTCGGTTTTTTTGTATAAAAATAATCATTTCATTCAAAGTACCTAAACTGAATTAAAAGGTCCTGTTCCTGTTCAGGCCTAAATCCCTGAATAATTGTTTGTAATCTTTATCTTAATTTCTGAAGTAATGAAATTCTGACCTCTTCGGTTTGGCTGAATTTGCTTATTTTTGAGCCATATTAAACACTTCATCAAAATATTTCTGTATGCATAGGGTTAATCTAGCCGAAAACATTTTTTACGTGGGATTTAATGATCGTAAAACCCACCTTTTTGAAAATATCTGGCCAATTCCAAAAGGCGTTTCGTACAACTCGTACCTTATTGTTGATGAAAAAATCGCGCTGATAGATACTGTAGAACGCTCATATATTGATGATTATCTTGACCAGATTGCAATATTAACCGAGGGTCGGCAGGTTGATTACCTCATCATCAACCATATGGAACCTGACCATTCAGGAGCATTAAAGGCGGTTATTTCACGCTACCCCAACATCACGCTGGTAGGAAATAAAAAGACTTTCGAAATGGCGGCCAATTTTTATCAGGTTAGCCAGCAATCGCTTGAAGTTTATGACGATTCAGAACTTTCACTTGGCAAATGTAACCTTCAATTTACAACCATCCCGATGGTACACTGGCCGGAGACCATGGTTACCTACGAAGAAACCAATAAAATCCTTTTCACTGGCGATGCCTGCGGAAGTTATGGCACCCTTGATGGTGGAATTTTTGACGATGAATTGGATTATACGCTCTACGAGGAAGAAATTGTTAGGTACTTCTCGAACATCGTTGGTAAATACTGCCCGCATACCCAGCGCGCCTTGAAAAAAATCGCCAAATACGATATTAAAATGATCGCAGCTACGCACGGTATGATTTGGCGGTCGCACATTGATTACATACTCGAAAAGTATCAACAACTGAGTACTTACCAAACAGAACCCGGAGCCGTTGTGGTTTATGGATCGATGTACGGAAATACGGCAAAAATGGCTGAAATCATCGCCCGACAATTGGCCGTAAGGGGTATAAAAAACATTCGGGTTTACGATTCGTCAAAAACACATCCATCGTTTATTATCAGCGATATATTTAAATACAAGGCTTTAATTCTTGGAAGTGCTGCTTATAACAATGCCATGTTCCCAACGGTTGAAACATTGCTTACAACCATCAAGCACATGGGAATAAAAAACCACTTGCTTGGCATTTTTGGTTCGTACAGTTGGAATGGCGGCGGTGTTAAAAACCTGGTGAAATTTGCCGAAGAAATTCAATGGGAAATGGTTGGAGAACCATTGGAAGAAAAAGGTGCAATGAAAGTAGATCATTTTGATCGGTATGTTGGACTGGCTAATGCAATTGCCGACAAGCTACTGGAATAATATATCAGTACACAATATAAATGGGCCGTTTGTCAATCGACAAATGGCCCTTTCTTTTTGGCGCTTATCCTGAAAAAATGTGTATAACTATTTGTGTTTTCCCAAGGAAATCTGCTCGGGGAAAATATCTTTGCAATTCAAAAAATTTAGACTATGCAAACTTGGTTCGAGTGTAAAGTAAAATATGTAAAAGTTGATGACGATGGCCGTGAGCGAAAAGTCAACGAGGTTTATCTGGTTGATGCGGTAACTTTTACCGATGCAGAAACACGTATCATACAGAACGTGCAAACAATGGTTCGCGGCGAATTTGTTGTCGATAACATTAAGAAATCGAATATCATCGAGATCTTTCCGCATGAGGATGGCGAATGGTGGTACAAAGCAAAAATTGGAATTGTGACCATCGACGAAAAAGCTGGTAAAGAGAAGAAAATAAACAACTATTTTCTGGTTGCAGCCGACGACATTAAACAGGCGCTTCAACGTTTAGAAGATGGACTTTCATACATTCTGGTGCCTTACCAAACAACTTCTCTGGCAATTTGCAACATCATCGATGTTTTCCCCTATTTTGGCGACAGCGTAAATCAACCCATTCCTGCCAATCTAAAGCCATTGGCTCAGGTTACAAAAACTCAGGTTTTTGAAGATGAAGATATCGATGTAGTGTACTCTGCCGATGAAGAGGAAGAAGATATCGAAGAAGATACAGACGATCAGGAATAAATAAAAAAAATCATTGTTAGTTGTTCAGTACAAAACTTGCAACTAACAATGATTTAAAAATTCAAGGCTTTGCTTGATTATTTGATGTTTTTAGGTTCTGATTCAATCGTGAACCAGTTCGAGCGAAGACTTCTTTAGGTTAATCATGACCTTATAAAAGTTGAATTTATCGCGTTGCAACGGGTCAAATTCATAGTATGCATTGGCAATCCGGCAAATGTCTTTCACTTCAGAATAAATCGCATTGATTTCCCTCTTCAGGTCAAGACTTAGCTGATCACTTCCATGTGAAATATCGAAGCAATTCTTCAATTCAGCCAGCTTTTCTTTGTAAGCCATTAAACGTGAAAGCAGATTTTTATCGATGCCACGGGCCTGAACGACCTGCAGCAATTCGGGAGTCATGTTCCGCTTAAATGTAGCCATCATTTTATACAAGCTGAAATGATCGCCATTTTTTGCATCGCTGAAATAATCGGCGTATCCCAAATCATCAAAAGTTTCTTTCAGAAACTCTTTGTCGTGGCTGAAATCAACTTTCAGCTCAGCACGGAAAACAGTAATGTCTTTCAAGGCAGCAATCATCAAATCATAAAACTGGCTATGTTTTTCGAGGTGTTCCACTAATGAATCATGCGTAAAATAATGATTCATGATTGTATCAATCCTTTCTTTTAAATTGCCAGCGTAATCAGGCGACCAATTTCGCCGGATGGAAGAGAGTTCATAGATGTTCTCGCTGAATGATTGAGCGATTTGCCTGCAAGTCAAAATAGTTGCAGTTCCGGTCAGGCAAGTTGATATGACATTCATAATCGCAAGAATTTAAATAAGAGTTACTAAAATATACGACAATTAAACCTGAAAAAGAATGCTTTAAGTCGTTAATTTAGAATAATGTTGTAGAAAACAATTGCAGCAAATGAACCTCTCACAACAGTTAATTGAGCCTAAGTTTAAATCAAGTAATCAAATACCTGTGATTACAACAAAAAATAAACCCTGATCAGTCGTTAAACGAATCAGGGTTTCGATATTTTTCAGCAAAAGATGACTTAGCTATTCTTCGCCAGTCTTTTACGTTCGTGTTCTTTCAAATTTACTTTTCGCATACGGATAGACATTGGCGTAACTTCAACCAGCTCATCACTTTTAATGTATTCGAGCGCTTCTTCCAGACTAAACTTGATTGGAGTAATCAGTCTCAACTTTTCGTCGGTTCCTGAAGCACGCATGTTCGTTAATTTCTTCGGTTTGGTAACATTGATTGTTAAATCATCAGCACGCGTATTTTCGCCAATTACCTGTCCTTCATAGACATCCTGTCCCGGATCAATAAAGAACATTCCTCTATCCTGAAGTTTCCCAATGGAATAAGCAAAGGCATTTCCGGTTTCAAAAGCAACCAGAGAGCCATTGTTTCGTGTTTCAATTGGTCCTTTGTAAGGCTGGTATTCGATAAAACGATGGTTCATAACTGCTTCGCCAGCCGTAGCTGTAAGCATATTTGTACGCATTCCGATGATACCGCGTGAAGGAATAAGAAATTCGAGATGAATGCGGTCGCCTTTGCGCTCCATATTTTGCATCTCACCTTTACGCTGAGAGGCCATTTCAACCACTTTGCCAGAATATTCATCAGGAACGTCGACATGCATTTCTTCGATTGGTTCGCACTTTTCTCCAGCAATTTCTTTATACAAAACCTGAGGTTGACCAACTTGAAGTTCATAACCTTCGCGGCGCATGGTTTCAATCAGTACCGATAAGTGCAGTACACCACGACCGTAAACAGTATACGAATCGGCCGAATCGGTAGGAAGAACCCTTAAAGCAAGGTTTTTTTCCAGTTCTTTTTCCAGACGATCTTTTAAATGGCGCGAAGTCACAAATTTGCCCTCTTTTCCATAGAAAGGCGAGTTATTGATCATGAAAGTCATGCTCATTGTTGGTTCATCAACTGCAATCGGATCCAGTGGTTCCGGATTTTCCCAATCGCAAACGGTATCGCCAATGTCAAATCCTTCGATTCCAACCATGGCACAAATATCGCCGGAAACCATACTTTCAACTTTCTGACGTCCCAGGCCTGTAAATGTATGTAGTTCTTTTACTTTGGTTCTTTTAATTGAGCCATCGCGTTTTACAAGCGAAACATTCATTCCTTCCTTTATTTCGCCACGATGAATACGACCGATAGCAATACGGCCAACATACGATGAATAATCGAGCGAAGTAATCAGAACCTGTGGAGTTCCGGGATTTGGAACCGGACCTGGAATAAATTCAATAATTGAATTCAATAAAGCCTCGATGTTGTCAGTCTGGACTTTCCAGTCATCTGACATCCAACCTTGTTTGGCCGATCCATAAACAGTTGGGAAACTTAACTGGTCTTCAGTAGCATTTAAACTGTACATCAGGTCGAAAACCTGTTCATGAACTTCTTCAGGGCGACAGTTTGGTTTATCAACTTTATTTACCACAACAATTGGTTTCAGGCCTAAAGCCAAAGCTTTCGACAATACAAAACGGGTTTGTGGCATTGTGCCTTCAAAGGCGTCAACCAACAATAAAACGCCATCGGCCATGTTCAATACCCGCTCTACTTCACCACCAAAGTCGGCGTGACCAGGAGTATCAATAATGTTAATCTTAACATCTTTGTATATGACGGACACATTCTTTGCCAGAATGGTAATTCCTCTTTCGCGCTCTAAATCGTTGCTATCGAGAATCAACTCTTGTTTCTTCTCGTGTTCTTTCATGATGTTACAATAGTAAATCATCTTGTCAACCAATGTTGTCTTTCCGTGGTCAACGTGGGCAATAATCGCAATGTTTCTAATCTTCTGCATAGGTTCCAAAAATGAAGGCGCAAAGATAGCCGAATAATCCAATCAAAATTGCTTTTACGGTTAGGTAGAGGTTAAGTTTATGTAAATACTACTATTTTAACAATTTAGGCACATTAAAACGCAAAACGGAGGACTCATTTTACAGAATCCTCCGCCTTATATCTCGTTTAAAATTCATTTAAACGGCGATTATTTGTGTCGTTTTTTCAATTCCCGTGCTAAATCTTCAATGCGGTAACCTTTGTGCGAAAGCAAAACAATGAGGTGATACAGCAAATCTGCACCTTCATAAATGAAGTTCTCATCATCATCGGCCATCGCTCCAATAATAGTTTCAACAGCTTCCTCTCCCACTTTCTGGGCAATTTTGCGCGTCCCCTTCTGGAACAAAGAAGTAGTGTACGAACCTTCCGGCATTTCCTGCTTACGTTGGTCAATAAAATCCTGAAGATATTCGATGAATTGAATGTCGCTTTCTTCGTTTGTTTCGCCCCAACAAGTGTCGTCGCCGGTATGACAAACCGAACCGACAGGATTCACTTTAATCAGCAAAGTATCGTTATCGCAATCGGCCGCAATCGAAACCACATTCAGAAAGTTTCCTGATTCTTCTCCCTTGGTCCAAAGTCTGTTTTTGGTGCGGCTAAAAAAGGTAACCTGACCGGTTTCTTCAGTTTTGGCAACTGCTTCTTCGTTCATAAAACCCAACATCAGCACAACGTTGGTTGTATTATCCTGAATAATTGCCGGTATCAAACCGTTCAGTTTGGTGAAATCTAATTCTGTATTTTCCATCGTATTTTATCTTATTTTTCTTCGTTGTCTTTGCTGTCAAAGCGCAAAGATGCACAAAGTTTTATCGTATGACAATTCCTTTACTTTTCAAATAGCTCTTCAAATCGGGTATGGCAATTTCTTTGTAATGAAAGATACTGGCAGCCAATCCTGCATCAGCCTTTCCTTCAGTAAACACATCCACAAAATGTTCCATGTTGCCTGCACCTCCAGAAGCAATGATCGGAATCCGCAGCATATCCGACATTTTTGCCAGTTCCTTGTTGGCAAAACCAGCCTTGGTTCCATCATGATTCATCGAGGTAAACAAGATTTCGCCTGCGCCACGACTTTCACCTTCTTTTGCCCACGAGAACAGTTCTTTTTCGGTCGGAATACGGCCGCCATTCACGGTTACAGTCCAGTAATCGTTTTCGCCGCGGGCATCAATGGCCAACACCACAAACTGGCTACCGAAGTTCAGCGCCAGATCGTCAATCAGCTTCGGGTTGCGCACAGCCGAGGAGTTGATGCTGATTTTATCGGCACCAGCACTAAGTAAAGCATCCGCATCTTTCAGTTCGCTAATTCCGCCACCAACGGTGAACGGGATATTGATCTCGCGGGCAATGCGTTTCACCAATTCAACAAAGGTTTTTCGACCTTCGTGCGTGGCAGTGATATCGAGGAAAACCAGTTCGTCAGCTCCCTGTTCGGCATACAGCGCACCCAGTTCAACCGGGTCGCCAACGCTTTTAATATTCACAAAGTTGATGCCTTTCACGGTCTGACCGTCTTTAATATCAAGGCATGGTATGATTCGTTTTGCTAACATTTCCTTAGTTTATTGGTTTAACAGGCAGAAGGCAGAAGTACTTGTCGGATTAATTTTCATTTTCTTTATTGATTACTTCAGCCAATTCTACTTTTTAATCTTAGATATCAGACTAGAAAGCATTTTTTCAATTTCTATGCTGAGTAAATTAATCTCAATATATTTTTCCTCACTCAAATAACCCAATTGGAAACTAATTTCCAGTTGAGTTTGAAACTCATACAATGAGCCCGAAGCAATTTGAAGAAATCTGATATAATCACCAGAACTATTTCGCCCATATCCTTCGGCAATATTGCTTGGAATTGAAATCGCACTTCTTCTAATTTGGGAAGTCAAACCATAAATTTCTTCTTTAGGCCATGATTTCGTTTCGGCATAAAGATTAAGCACAAGTGACATTGCCTTTTGCCAAACGATCAAATCCCGATATGTTTGCATATTCTTGAATTTTGTGTTTTCAATTTTTCACTTCTGCCTACTGCCTGTTTCAACTTCTGCCTTCTAGTATAAATCTACTTATCTCATCCAAACTAATCCGATTCTCATAAATCGCTTTTCCGGTAATTACTCCCGGAATGCCCATTTCGTTGAGTTCATGTATGTCTTTCATTGAAGCGATTCCTCCGCTAGCAATGAGTTCCAGTCTGGGGAAGCGCTCCATGATTTCTTTGTACAAATCGATGCTTGGGCCGGTTAACATTCCATCGCGGGCAATGTCGGTTGAAATAACCTGCCGAATGCCTTTGCTGGTGTAGCTTTCAATGAAATCCAGGATAGATAATTCTGAAACTTCCTGCCAGCCGCTAACGGCAATCATTTTGTCTTTGGCATCGGCACCAAGAATGATTTTTTCAGCACCGTAGGTTTCAATCCAATGTAGAAAAGTTTCGCGGTCTTTTACTGCAATACTTCCACCGGTAACCATTTGTGCACCACATTCAAACGCAATGCGTAAATCTTCATCCGCCTTCAATCCACCACCAAAATCAATCACCAAACTGGTCTTCGAGGCAATCGTTTCCAGAACTTTATAGTTGACAATATGCTTTGCTTTAGCGCCATCCAAATCGACCAGATGCAATCGGGTGATACCGGCATCTTCAAACATTTTGGCCACTTCGAGCGGATTCTCGTTATAAACCGTTTTCTGGTTGTAATCGCCTTGTGACAAGCGCACGCATTTGGCGTCGATTAGGTCAATGGCTGGTATAATTGTGATCATATTTGATAAACGATTAAAGATTATGGATTGAAGATTAACGATTTATTTAGGAGGCAAAGTACCTTGTTTTCGCTTACTTGTTTCAATACTTTTGACAAAGATTGAGACAAGTTCATTGCATTCCGTTTTTAACTGATTTAGCAGTTGCTGGTCTGCATGAAGTTTTGCACCATCAATAATCCTAAGATTTATAAAAGTTTCGCGCATTTCCTTCAGACAAATACGGAGTTTATGAACAAAATCTTTAGGGGATTCAGCACTTTGAGCTTCGCCATAATTTAACGCAGTAGATGAACTAGACCGAACAATCTGCCCTGAAAGGTTATTGCCAGCAATGCTTGGTTTAATTCCATCAGACAATCGAATAATATTCACAGCAAAAGAAATAAGTCGATCTTCTAATTCACGTGGTGTCATAGTTTAAATCTAAAATCGTTGATCGTTAATCTCTAATCGTTAATCAATTTTACAACTTCAAAAAGTTCTCAAGTATCTTGGCGCCAACCGTTCCGCTCTTTTCAGGATGAAACTGGGTAGCGTAAAAATTGTCGCGGTGCAAAGCAGCACTAAATGGATTGATGTAATTGCAAACAGCTGCAGTGTCTTTACCAACTGCAGCATAATACGAATGCACAAAATAGACAAACTGATTATCGAGTGACGGATCGAAAATGCCACTTCTCAAGTCTGTGATGTTGTTCCATCCCATATGAGGCACCTTGGTCACGAACTCCATTCCCTGTTCAGGAATAAATCGTTTCACTTGTTCATCGAAAATTCCCAAACAAGGCGTATCGTTTTCTTCGGAATAGCTGCACATGAGTTGTAATCCAAGGCAAATTCCCAATACTGGTTGTTTCAATTGCGGAATAAGTTGATCCAGACCTTCTTTTTTCAGGTAGGCCATCGTGGTACTGGCCTCTCCCACTCCCGGAAAAATCACTTTATTAGCAGCTTTAATTTTTTCGTGATCGCCTGTAATTTCAGCGTTTACGCCAAGCCGGAGCAAGGCATTATTCACCGATTCGATGTTTCCAGCGTTATATTTGATAATGACGATGCTCATGTTTATTTTCTATATTTTTCTGATCAATTCAATGACAATGAATGCTTTGTTGTTGTACCTTTATATAGATAATTCATGTCCGGCGCGTTCTTCTAACGGTTAGGAAACCGGTTTCTCAATCCGGAGATGGCAGTTCGATTCTGCTACGCGCTACAACTACTTTTTCATCAAATCCGCAATCACCGATTTCATTTCAGCGAATTCTTCTTCCTTGTAAAGTCGAGTCATATAAACAATCTTCCCGGTTTTATCGATAATAACATTGCGGGTAACTCCTGCTCCCTTTTCAGCAAACTGATAAAATATACCGCCTTGGGGATCAAGCGCTAACGGATAAGTGACCGGAATCAGTTTGGCAAACTCTTTTACCTTTTCAACTGGCTCGTCCAGATCAATTCCGTAGAGAGCAAAACTTGGATTGCTTTGGTATTTTTTCCATATATCAGCTTCGATATGCGGCATTTCTTTCCGGCAAACCGAGCACCAACTGGCAGTAAACTGCAACATCACAATTTTTCCTTTCAAATCAGCCATGCGAACAGTTTTGCCATCTGCAGTGGTCATCGAAAAATCGGGAACTTGCTGGCCAATTTTTACAATATATCCATAATCAGCCGGAATTTCTTTGGCCGGTGTTTGTGCAAACACTCCATTAATACTTATTCCTATCATTAGAATTATAATAATTTTTCTCATAGTGTATTGATTAACTAAAAACTACAGTACGATTGTTGTAAACCAAAATTTTTCGCTCAATATGCTTATCAACTGCTTTTGATAAAACGATCTTTTCCAAATCTCTACCTTTGGCAATGAGGTCGTTTACCGTGTCTTTGTGACTAACATGTGCTACTTCCTGCTTGATAATTGGCCCGGCATCGAGCTCTGTTGTAACGTAATGGCTGGTTGCCCCAATGATTTTTACCCCGCGCTCATATGCAGCATGATAAGGTTTTGCCCCCACGAATGCGGGCAAAAATGAGTGATGTATATTGATGATCTTGTGCGGATAATGCGTTATGAAATCGTCACTGATAATTTGCATATATCGCGCTAACACAATAAAATCAATTTTGTGTTTTTCCATCAACGCAATTTCCTGGGCTTCCTGCTCTTCCTTATTGTCTTTATTCACCGGAAAAACATGGTATTCAATATCAAACCGGCGAGCCACATCTGCCATGTCAGGATGATTGCTGATGATAACAGGGATTTCAACGTTCCATTCTCCGGAGGTATAACGCGCTAACAGGTCAAACAAACAATGTGACATCTTCGAGACAAAAATGGCCATGCGAGGTTTTTCTTCCGAGAAATGGATTTCAAAGGTCATTTGATTTTTCTGCCCAATGAGGGTCGCAAAATAGTCAGCTATTTTATCCTTCGGGATGTTGAAATTGCTCAGATCCCATTCAACGCGCATGTAAAACAGCTTTTCTTCGCGATCGACATGCTGATCTAGATAGAGAATATTTCCGTTATTGGTATTAATAAACTCGGTTACCAATGCCAGAAGCCCTTGCTTGTCAGGGCAATGGATCAAGAGAATAGCGGTTGATTTACTTTGGTCAATAGTCATATTGGTAGTTTTTCAGTAGAATTATAGAGTTCCTTTGGTTGTTGGCAATTCAAAATTAAAAACATCCTTTCGAATTGCCATTTTAATTGCCCTGGCCAATGCTTTAAAAATGCCTTCAATTTTATGGTGTTCGTTCGTTCCTTCCGCCTGAATGTTAAGGTTTGAGAGCGAAGTATCGGAGAACGACTTAAAAAAATGAAAGAACATTTCGGTAGGCATATCACCTACTTTTTCGCGTAGGAAATCAGCTTTCCAAACAATCCACGGCCGGCCACCGAAATCGATAGCCACCTGAGCCAGACAATCGTCCATTGGCAAACAATAGCCATAACGTTCAACGCCCCGTTTGTCGCCCAAAGCAAGTTTGAAAGCCTCGCCCAGAGCAAGCCCGGTATCTTCAATGGTGTGATGTTCGTCAACATTTAGGTCACCGTCTACCTGAATATTCAAATCAACTCCGGAATGTCGGGCAATCTGATCGAGCATGTGATCAAAAAATCCCAATCCCGTACTAATATTTCCTTTACCAGTTCCATCCAGATTCAGCTCAACCCTGATTTTGGTTTCCTTAGTGTTGCGCGAAACCACAGCGGTGCGATCAGGAGAAGCTACTTTTGCATAAATTTCGTCCCAGTCATTGGTAATCAAGGCACAAAATTCGGCCAATCCCTTTTCCTGAAGTTCGTTTACCAACGAGCCATCGTTAATCAGGATGCCTTTTGCCCCCAGATTTTTAGCTAGTTGAACATCTGTCAGCCGGTCGCCAATAACAAAGCTATTGGCTAAATCGTAACTTCCATCCAGGTATTTACCCAACATCCCGATGCCAGGCTTACGGTTTGGCGAATTGTCGTGCGGGAAATGCCGGTCGATAAATATTTCATCAAAAATAACTCCTTCTTTTTCAAAGGCATTGAGGACTTTGTTGTGAACCGGCCAAAATGTTTCCTCAGGAAATCTGTCAGTACCCAAACCATCCTGATTGGTAACCATCGTCAATTCGTACGAAAGATTTTTAGCAATGAAATGCATATTGCGGAATACTTTGGGCAAATACTCCAATTTTTCGAGCGAATCAATTTGCTCATCTTCCGTTTCAAAAATCAATGTTCCGTCGCGATCAATAAATAGTACTTTTTTCATGATGTTTCTTTGCGTGACTTTGCGCTCTTCTTTGCGGTCTTTGCGGTAAGATATTACCTCAAAGAACATCAAGGATTTTCACAAAGGACACTAAGTTTAAACAAGTTTCTTCAACACTTTTCTCAATTTCTTATTTTCTTTAGGCGAACCAATAGTAATCCGCAAACAATCATCACAAAGGGTAACTTTGGAGCGATCGCGAACAATAATTTTTTGCTCGGTCAAATACGCATAGATACCTCTTGCATCATTCATCTTTACCAAAATGAAGTTGGCATCCGAAGGATAAACCACCTGCACAAATGGCAATTTGAATAACTTTTTCACCATTTTACCGCGCTCTTCAAGAATCGCGTTCACCCATTCTTCTTTCTCCTGAATCTTATCCATCAGCTTCAATGCTTTCTTCTGTGTCAGAATATTGATGTTGTATGGATACTTTACCTTGTTGAAAATCCGGATAATTTCCGGCTGTGCAAAAGCCATCCCCAATCGAATGCCGGCCATTCCCCATGCTTTTGAGAACGTATGCAAAACAATCAAGTTCTTGTATTGATCCAAGTCGGGTAGTAAACTACTCTCAGGCGAAAAATCAATGTATGCCTCATCAACAACAACCAAACCATCAAAATCAGTAATTAATTTAATGATTTCGGCTTTATCTAACAGGTTGGCTGTCGGATTGTTGGGCGAACACACAAAGATAACTTTTGTATAAAGATTCGTTGCATCCAGTAATTTCTGTGCCGAAAATCCAAAATCTTCATTCAATTTCACCTTGCGAACCTCTACATTATTGATGTCGGCAGCCACCTGATACATGCCGTAAGTTGGGTCGATTGAAACCATGTTATCGACTCCAGGCTCGCAAAAAGCACGAAAAATAATGTCGATTGGCTCATCACTACCATTTCCAAGGAAAATTTTTTCAGGAGCAACGTTCTTTATAGCTGCAATCTTTTCTTTCACAGCCCACTGAAGCGGATCCGGATAGCGATTGTATGGCTTATTGAACGGGTTTTCGTTGGCATCCAAATACACATCAGCCTCGCCTGAGAACTCGTCACGAGCAGATGAATAAGGTTTCAATGCCTTTATGTTGTTGCGAAGTAATTTGTCAAGTTCCATATTTCTTATATGTTATTTCTTATTTCTTTTAATCGAAGCGTCACGGCATTTTTATGGGCATCCAAAAGTTCGGCTGCTGCCATTGTTTCAATAACAGGTCCGAGATTTTTCATGCCTTCCGGAGATATTTCCTGAAAAGTAATTTTTTTAATGAAACTATCAATATTCACTCCGCTAAAAGAACGGGACCAGCCATTGGTGGGCAAAGTATGATTAGTCCCCGATGCATAATCGCCAGCACTCTCAGGAGTATAATTTCCGAGAAAAACGGATCCCGCATTGGTTATCAATTCGGCCACTTGAAGATAGTTTTCCATGGCAATAATCAAATGTTCAGGCGCATATCCATTAATCAGGTCAATCATTTCCTGAACATTTTCCAGCACAACGGCCTGACTGTTTGCCAAAGCTTTTTCAGCAATAGCTTTGCGTGGCAAATCAATAAGCTGCCGGGCCAATTCCTGATCAACTTTATCAACCAATGATTTGTCGTTCGTTACCAACACAACCTGACTGTCGGGTCCGTGTTCTGCCTGAGAAAGCAGATCGGCAGCAATAAAAGCTGGAATGGCAGTTGAATCAGCCATTACAGCTACTTCAGACGGACCTGCTGGCATATCTATAGCAACATCTCCGCGACTAACGATCTGTTTGGCTGCCATCACATACTGGTTTCCGGGGCCAAAGATTTTATCCACTTTCGGAACAACATCAACACCGTAAGCCATTGCTCCAATCGCCTGAATACCGCCGAGTTTAAATATCTTCGTCACTCCAACCAACTTCGCCGCGAACAGAATCACCGGATGTATTTTGCCTTCTTTATTTGGTGGCGTACACAACACAATTTCTTTACAACCTGCAATGTTAGCCGGAATAGCCAACATCAGAACCGTTGAAAATAACGGAGCCGAACCTCCCGGAACATACAATCCAACTTTCTCGATGGCCACCGGTTTTTGCCAGCAGATTACACCTGGAGTTGTTTCTATTTTTTTAATTGCCGGAACCTGCGATTCGTGAAATTTTTGAATGTTGTGAGCGGCAACCTGTATGGCATTTTTTAGTGAATCGTCGACTAAAGAAATGGCCTCTGCAATTTCCTGCTCCTGAACGGCAAAATCCTGAATAAAAGCGCCATCAAATTTTTCGGTGTATTTCCTAATCGCATTAACGCCACCTTTTTTTATTTCAGCAAGGATTGCCTGTACCTGAGCTTCGAGCTCGGCCACACTAAAAAGTGGACGCTGCAACAACTCTGCCCATGTTTCTTTTGGGGGAATATTATATGTCTTCATACTCATTGAGTTTTCAATGGTTTAAGTTTCAGTGCTAAAAAATTACCTGCAAAAAGTAAAAGAATACCGATTGCTGCAGCCAGACCCCATTGGTAATTTTCAAAAAATGAGGAAATTATCAATGCAATAACCGGTGCAATCAAAGTTGTATATCCGGCACGATCAGGACCAATATCGCCAACAAGTTTCAAATATAAAGTAAAGGCAACAATTGAGCCCAATATTGAAAGGTATAGAAGTGAAGCGATGTATGGAAATGTGGCTTCGAATGAAAAGCTTCTTCCCGAAAGTGGCACCATTAACATCATTGATAAACTTCCGTAAGTCATACTAAAAGCATTAGTCTGAATTACAGGTAGTTTTCGATTCTGATTGTATTTAGAAAGGATATTTCCTAATGATGCCAAAACGATGGATCCGAAACAAAAAAGTATAGCCTGATACCCTATAGCTATTTGTTCCGAACTCTGCAATTCATGGCTAAAAATAAGAAGTGTTCCTCCAATCCCGAGCACGGCTCCGCCCATAACTTCTTTTCTGATCTTTCCTTTCAGCAGTAAATAATTAAAAAAGATATTGGTGAAAATTGAAAATGAAAAGATAATAGCAACTACTCCACTAGCTAAATTTTCTTCGGCCAGATAGACCAGCCAGTAATTAAACCCAAACAAAATCATTCCCTGAAGCACCATCAAAAGGTGCTCACGAAGAGTGTATCTTAAGTTCAGCTTCCGTATAGCACTGAAAGCAATTAACAACAAACCCGCTATCAGGAAACGATACATTACCGAGACCAATGGATCGACCTGCCCCAACTGAAATTTGATGGCAAACCAGGTTGAACCCCAGATTAGACATGGAAGAATGAAATATAAAATTTGTTTGAGTTTCATTTGAGGTATTAAAAAATCATTTTTTCGATTGGAATCACCAGAATTCCAGTAGCGCCGGCAGCTTTCAATTTGCCGATTATTTCCCAGAAGTCTTTTTCTTCAATCACTGAGTGAACCGAACTCCAGCCTTCTTCTGCCAAAGGCATCACTGTTGGGCTTTTCATTCCCGGCAGGTACGATTCTATTTCAGCCAGCTTTTCGTTGGGAGCATTCAGTAAAATATACTTTTTCTTTTCGGCGCGCTGCACCGATTCCATCCTGAAAATCAGTTCTTCCAAAATTGCCTTCTTAACTTCCGAAAGATTAGGATTGGCAATCAAAACAGCTTCAGATTTTACAACCACTTCAACCTCTTTCAATCGATTACTCACCAAAGTACTCCCTGAACTGACAATATCAAAAATGGCATCGGCCAATCCAATTCCGGGAGCAATTTCAACAGAACCAGTGATTACATGAATTTCGGCAGAAATATTTTTTTCAGCAAAGAAGCCTTTCAGTATTTCTGGATAAGAGGTCGCAATTTTCTTTCCATTGAAATATTCAACTCCATTGTAAAAATCGTCCTTTGGAATAGCTAAAGAAAGTCTGCATTTGCTGAATCCGAGGCGTTTGGCAATAACCACGTCTTCCTTCTTTTCGAGCATTTCGTTTTCGCCAACAATTCCTATGTCTGCCACTCCCATCGCAACTGCCTGAGGGATATCATCATCGCGCAGGAAAAGAGCTTCGAGCGGAAAATTTGTAGCTGTCGAAATCAATTTTCTTGTACTTAGGGGGAGTTTGATTCCGGCTTCATCAATCAGTTTTAACGAATCTTCGTTCAATCTGCCCTTCGTTTGAACGGCAATTTTTAAAAGTCCTTCCATTTCAATTTCTATTTAAAGCAAAAAAGGCCTACCATCTTGGTAAGCCTTCTTATTGGGTTAATATCTTTTAAAAAACATCAAAACAATTACTGCCTACCGGTTGATAGATTCAAATGATGATGGCCGTAATGTGTAATTGTGTTGTTCATTTTCTTATTTATAAAGTGCAATTATAGTTATAAAATGAAATCAAAACAACTTATCTGATTACAGTTTTTAGAATTTTACGTTTTATTAATATAAAATTCAGCTTACTCATGAGCTTTGTCATTAGAACAACTACAATAAATTCTTCCTCTATTTAATAATTTAAAAGGAATGTGTATGTTTGTACAATCGATTGCAAACCTAAACTTAAATCAATTAAATATGAAAAAAACCATTTCATTTCTTCTCGTTTTCATGCTTATCGGCATGACCGTTTTTTCAAAAAGTAAGTTAGACAAATGTTTCAAGCCGAAAGAAATTAAAAAGGCAATGACAACTGCAGCAATGTGGCAGTTAGCCAATCCGAAACACAATTTGTATGATTGGACTAATGGAGCATTTTATGCAGGAATATCTGCAGCTTACAAAACTACCGGCGACAAAAAATTACTGACTGCCATGATTGAAATGGGGGATAAAAACGAATGGAAGCCCGGTCCCCGATTGGAACACGCCGATGATCATGCCATTTGCCAAACTTACATTGATGTTTACCGCATCAAAAAAGATCAGAAAATGATCGATCCGTTCAAAGCACAAATGGATAAATTTCTGGCAACACCATACCAACCAAAAGGAATTCAGAAAATTACATGGTGGTGGTGCGATGCATTATTTATGGCTCCACCGGCATTGGTAAAATTATCGATGACTACCGGAGACAAAAAATACATGGAAAGAAGTGACGTATTGTTTCACGAGTGTTACGATATGCTTTACGACAAAGAAGAGCATCTTTTTGCCCGTGACTTAATGTACGTAATTAAAGGCGATGCTTCAGATCGTCGCGAAGCTAATGGGAAAAAGATTTTCTGGGCGAGAGGAAATGGCTGGGTAATGGGTGGCTTGACTTTGCTATTGAGCGAACTTCCTAAAGATTACAAAGAGCGCCCACTCTATGAAAAAGTATATAAAGAAATGGCAGAGAAAATTGTTAGTCTTCAGCAGGAAGATGGACTATGGAGAGCAAGTTTACTCGATCCGGCATCTTATCCAGGTGGAGAAGCTAGTGGTTCAGGATTTTACACCTATGCTTTGGCTTGGGGCATAAACAATGGATTACTAAGTGCTGACAAGTATCTTCCAGCAGTTAAAAAGGCATGGAAAGGATTGAATACATTAATTCAACCTGATGGACATGTAGGCTGGTGTCAACCGATTGGAGCCGACCCAAAGAAAAACTTTAATGCTGAAAGCTGGGAGGTTTATGGTACCGGAGCATTTCTACTGGCTGGAAGTGAGATAATCAAACTGAAAAAATAGGACTCAGATATTACAGCATTGCATAAAAAAAACCGCTTATAAGGCGGTTTTTTTTATGGGAATTAACCCAAATATGTTTTCAGTAATTTACTTCTTGAAGTGTGCCTCAAGCGGCGAATGGCTTTTTCTTTGATCTGGCGAACACGTTCACGGGTAAGTCCAAACCGCTCACCAATTTCTTCCAGTGTCATCTCCTGACAACCAATTCCGAAGAACATGCGAATAATATCACTTTCGCGCTCGGTCAAAGTTGCCAATGCACGTTCAATCTCACGAGCCAATGACTCCATCATCAAAGCACGGTCAGCATTTGGCGAATCGTTGTTGATAAGTACATCAAGCAAACTGTTGTCCTCTCCTTCAACAAAAGGAGCATCGACAGAAATATGACGACCTGAAACACGAAGTGTGTCAGCTACCTTATCAGCAGGCAAATCCAATGATTCAGCAAGTTCATCGGGCGAAGGTTTACGCTCATGTTCTTGTTCAAACTTAGAAAATGCTTTGTTGATTTTATTCAACGAACCTACCTGATTTAAGGGAAGACGAACAATTCTGGATTGCTCGGCCAAAGCCTGAAGGATAGATTGACGAATCCACCACACGGCATAGGAAATAAACTTGAACCCTCTTGTTTCATCAAACTTTTCGGCTGCTTTAATTAGTCCCAAATTACCTTCATTAATAAGGTCGGGCAAACTTAAACCCTGATTTTGATACTGCTTAGCCACCGAAACGACAAAACGCAAATTAGCTCTTGTTAGTTTTTCCAGTGCGGCCTGATCACCTTTTTTAATCCGCTGCGCCAACTCCACTTCTTCCTCAACGGTAATAAGTTCTTCTTTGCCAATCTCTTGCAAATACTTGTCTAAAGAAGCGCTCTCACGGTTGGTAATCGATTTTGTAATCTTTAATTGTCTCATATACCCTTCAAAAAAATAGCGTGCAAATATAGGCTTTTGAGGTCAATAATTCAAATGGTTTATTATAAAGGTTTATTATTTACAATTTTATAACTAAAAGGCTTATTTTGCATCAATTCCAAAAACATAATAAGCAACCTCTCCATTCGGATATATTCCTTCAACTAATATTCCACCCCTTGAATTTTTAATAATTCGTTTAAACTCGTTAACCTCAGAAACGGCATTCTTGTTCACTTGAGTAATAATAAATCCTTTTTTTATCCCGGCATCCTTAAATTTACCATTTCCAAGTTCAGTGATTTTTATACCATAGCGAATTCCCAATTCTTCTTTGTCGCGGTCGGAAACCACAACAAATTTTGCACCAAAAATATCGTCGGGATTATCACCTCTCACAATTTCCGTATCTCCGTGCTTGTTACGGAGCGTTACGTTAAATGGTTTCTTTTTATTGTCTCTTTTTACTACAACTGTAACTTTATCTCCGGGACGGTGTTTGCTTATTTGCTCCTGAAGCTCTGCTGTTGAGTTTACATCCACCCCATCAACACTGATAATGACATCATTATCCTTAATTCCAGCTAATTCTGCAGCACCACCTGGCTGAACTTCTCCAATAAAAACACCTTCAATTTTATCCAAATTATATTTTTTTGCAGTCTCTGCGTCAACAGAACCAATTTTCACATTTAGCAACGCACGTTGTACATCGCCATATTCTTTCAGGTCAGAAACAACTTTCTGAACAATATTGGCGGGTATTGCGAAAGAATATCCGCTATATGAACCAGTCTGTGAAGCAATGGCCGTATTAATCCCAACAAGTTCGCCACGTGTATTTACCAATGCACCTCCACTGTTTCCTGGATTTACTGCTGCATCTGTTTGAATGAAAGATTCAATACGCATTTGATCAGGATTAATTCCAATATCTCTGCTCTTTGCACTTACAATCCCTGCAGTAACTGTTGATGTAAGATTAAATGGGTTTCCAACCGCCAACACCCATTCGCCCAACTTAAGATCATCGGAGTTACTAAATTTAAGAGTTGGCAATCCTGATTCGTCAATTTTTATAAGTGCAAGATCGGTTGACGGATCAGTACCAATCAATTTGGCTTTAAATTCGCGCTTATCATTTAATACAACTGAAATCTCGTCAGCTTCGTCAACAACATGATTATTGGTAACAATATATCCATCAGGAGAAATAATAACTCCGGATCCAGCCCCATGACGCATTGGCATCTGCTGCGAATGAGCACCTCCATCACCAAAAAAGTAATCGAAAATATTGTTTGAACTGTAATAGTTCCCTTTCTGACTTACCTTAATATGAACTACCGAATGAATAGAATTTTCGGCAGCAAAAGTTAAATCAGGCAAAGGAGCTGAATTTGAGGTTGGTAAACTCGCATAACGCATTGCCTGATCCGGTTGTACTGTAACTATTTTTGGATCATCAAAATAGCGTGTATAAGCCCACAAGGCTATAAAACCGCCAACCAATGCCACCAACAAGGTAAACAATCCTTTCTTAAAATTATTCATCGCTTTTACGTTTTGTTGTTAGAAATTATTTGACTTTTAAATTGAATTTTAAATATAACGTATCAGTTCTAAAAGTGTTATTCCATTTGCAATTCGTTTAATTTGTTTAACAGATTTTAACAGCACTTAAACGCATAGCAATCATTCAAAAAAAATACCAAGTCAAGTTTTACATGATTTTGCCACATAAAATCCACGAAAAAATGACATTTTTTCAAAGTCCATAGTTGTGTAAGCTGTTTTTATGACAGATTTTGGTCTGTTGAAATAGCTCCAAAGACTGAACATATGTCAAATTAATAAAAGGTATTTCGTCAAAATAGTTTGATTAAAATCAATTATACTATATTTGTTGGCTTGGTAATCAACCCTCGTCAGACTAATAAAACAATAAAGAATGCCCCGAAGTTTTTTTAGAAGAATAGCAATTCCTTCCAACATATCAACCTATTTAAGCCGTACACTGATAATTATTACAGTTGCGACTACATTTTTGATTGGTGGAGTACTCGTTATTTCACAGACTCTTCATTTCAAAAAAATAAGCCAGCAGAAAAGCCAGGAATATATAAATGATCAGAAAGTTTACATCCAGGAGATCGTAAAGAACGAATTCGAATATATCCGAATTCAAAATGAAATATTCAGACAAAATATAAATGCCAAAATCAGGCAAAATGTAAATCAGGCTTTACTCACTGCCGAATCGATTTACAACCAATACGCGCAAAAAAAATCGGAAGAAGAAATTAAAGTTCTGATTATTGCCACTATCTCCTCGTTAAAATTTGAGATGGAATATGAAGAAGTCTTTATTTCAACATTAGACGGAACCGGCATATATTATCCGAGGAAACCTGAGTTTACAGGAAGAGATATGAATCAGTTTAAAGATGCAAACGGAACGTCGGTGGTTCTTGAAGAAATAAGGTTGTTAAAAACGAAGGATGAAGGATTTTTAGACTACAACATCAACTCAAAATTAGCTCCAACAACCTCACCACACAAAAAAATAACCTTTGTAAAAAAATTCGGTCATTTCAATTGGTACTTTGGGTCAAAGCAATATGTCGATGATTATTTCCCAAAATTCTCCGAAGAAATTGCTCAAAAAGTAAGTTCAGTAAGGTTCAAGCATGGAGGTTACATTTTTGTAAATCATACAAACGGAACTCCGATTGTTATGGATGGCAAAGTTTATAAAGGCAATCTGAATTTACTTGAACAGACTAATGATAAAAGGCACTCAGTATTTCTCCAGGAGCTCGAAGTTGCTACCAAAAATCCGGATGGGGGATACTTTAATTACAAATGGAATAAAATAAACGATACAATCCCATCTGAGAAATGTGCTTACGTTCAACTTTTTAAAGACTTCAACTGGCTCATTGGTGCTGGGTTTTATCTGGATGAAATCCATGAAAATATAAGTCAACAGCAAAGATCACTTCGCAAGGATCAACAAAAAAGTATATTTATTATTTTCTTAATTCTAGTTATACTATTGTTTTGTGAAGCTCTTATTATCTATCATTTCAACAAACGATACAAATCAGATTTTGACGGCTTCTTCAATTTCTTTTATCTCTCGCAAAATAGTTTTAATAAACTTAATGTGTCGAAGTTTTACTTTGATGAGTTTAAACGGGCTGGTGTTGCTGCAAATAAAATGATTCTTCTACGCGAAGAAATTGAAAGCAGGCTAATTGAAGAACAGAAAAAAGCTACCGAATCAGACCGTTTAAAATCAGCATTTCTTGCAAATATGTCGCACGAAATTAGGACGCCGATGAACGCCATTATCGGATTTTCTGAATTGCTTGAAGATGATGGTCAGGATGATGAAGATCGGATTGTATTCGTCAAATTAATCCGAAAGAATGGCGATGTACTTCTCAATCTAATCAACGATATTATTGATATCTCTAAAATAGAAGCTAATCTGCTTACTGTGCGGAGAAAACCTGTCAAGCTGGATAAATTCCTTGATGAAATCAAGAATTACTACATCGAAATACTGGCATCGAAAAAAGACAAAGCCATTGAATTTAAATTAAACAATGAAGTAAATCCAGAGATAGCCATTTTAACCGATGAAATGAGACTGAAGCAAATTCTTGATAATCTGATTGGGAATGCAATAAAATTTACCACTTCAGGAACAATTTCAGTAGATGTTAAAATGGATGGAGAATTGGTGCATTTCAGTGTTTCTGATACTGGAATAGGCATTCCGCACAATCAGCAGGCAAACATATTCGAACGCTTTATTCAGGCAGAGCAAGGACATAAAATGAATTTAGGTGGCACAGGCTTGGGGTTAGCCATATCGAAAAATCTGATCGAATTGCTGGGCGGCACAATTCATGTAAAATCGGAACCGTCAAAAGGTTCAACATTTGATTTTTACATTCAGGCTAATTAGTGACGAGGAACTTCGAACCATTTATTTACCAACTCTTCTGGCTGGTAATCGCGAATGTAATTCATTGCTTCAAGCGAATTTTCTGCAACAAAATATAATCTCCGGTAGCTCTCTTTTGCAAATTTTTCTTCGTACGATTTCTCAAATTGTCTGAAAAGATCATCGTAAAAACCATTGGTGTTGATAAAAACTACAGCCTTATTGTGGTAACTCAATTGCTTCAATGTAATTACTTCTAAAATCTCCTCAAGTGTACCAAAACCACCAGCCAATGCGATAAAAGCATCTGACAATTCTCTCATCTTAAACTTTCGGTCCATCATATCGCCCGAAACAATAATCTCGTGAGCATGCGCCGATGCCAGATTAAAATCACGAAGCTTTTCGGGAATGATACCTATTGTTTTGGCACCACTTATTCCTGCCTCACGGGTTATTACATCCATTGTTCCAACATTTGAGCCACCGTTTATAAGGCAAAAGCCTGACTGTCCAATTAGTCTTGCCAAATCAATTGCTTCATTCACATAAACATCAGCAATAGCATTACTTGAAGAAGAAAAAACGCAAATATTCATAACAAGGCAATAGTTAAAAGTTAAAATGAAAAAGTTAATTCTTCACTAAATAAAAAAAAATCCCGGTTTTAGCCGGGATTCTATATCTTATTATGCATCGATATTGGCATAAACTGCATGGTCCTCGATAAACTGGCGGCGTGGCGGAACTTCATCACCCATTAGCATACTGAAAATATGATCAGCTTCAGCAGCATTTTCGATGGTTACCTGACGGAGTGTTCGTACCTCAGGATTCATTGTCGTTGACCACAACTGCTCGGCGTTCATTTCTCCAAGACCTTTGTAGCGCTGTACATGAATTCCGGTTTCTTTTCCTTCGCCCCATTCCTCGATCAAACGAAGACGTTGTTGTTCAGTCCAGCAATACTCTTCACGCTTTCCTTTTTTAACCAAATAGAGCGGAGGAGTTGCAATATAAACATGTCCGCGCTGAATCAACTCCTGCATAAAGCGGAAGAAGAAAGTCATAATTAATGTGGCGATATGGCTACCGTCCACGTCAGCATCGGTCATGATTACCACTTTATGGTATCTCAATTTCTCAAGGTTAATCGCTTTCGAATCGTCATCTGTTCCAATAGTAATACCAAGAGCTGTGTAAATATTCCGAATTTCCTCACTGTCATACACTCGGTGAGCCATTGCCTTCTCTACATTCAGAATCTTACCACGAAGCGGTAATATAGCCTGAAAATGGCGGTTACGTCCTTGTTTCGCTGTACCACCTGCCGAATCTCCCTCAACAAGGAACAATTCGCATTGAGAAGCATCCTTTTCGGAGCAGTCTGCAAGTTTTCCCGGAAGCCCAGCTCCTGAAAGTACATTTTTACGCTGCACCAATTCTCTTGCTTTACGCGCTGCATGACGCGCCTGAGCGGCTAAAATAACCTTATTTACAATGGCTCGTGCAGCCCGTGGATTTTCTTCCAGATAATTGGCTAACATCTCACTCACGGCCTGATCTACAGGCAAACTGATCTCAGAGTTGCCAAGTTTGGTCTTGGTCTGACCCTCAAACTGTGGTTCAGCTACTTTTACCGAAACAACAGCAGTCAAACCTTCACGGAAGTCATCGCCACTGATTTCGAATTTCATTTTAGCCAACATCCCACTATTTTCGGCATAAGCTTTCAGTGTACGGGTTAAACCACGACGAAAACCTGTAAGGTGAGTACCTCCTTCAATAGTGTTGATGTTATTAACGTACGAATGTATATTTTCAGTAAAAGAAGTATTGTAATGAAGGGCTATTTCAACCGGAACTCCAGCCTTTTCTGACGTGATATGAATCGTTTCGTCGATAAGCCTTTCGCGGGTGTTATCCAGATATTCAACAAATTCTTTCAATCCCTCTTTCGAGAAAAATTCTTCGTGTTTATAAGGGAAATCACCGCTTTCGAGTTTAACTCTTTTATCGGTAATATTCAGTTGTAATCCGGCATTCAGGAAAGCTAGTTCACGCAAACGTGCAGCTAAAATTTCAAACTTGTATTCAGTAACCAGGAAGATCGAATCGTCTGGTTTGAACGTTACAGTTGTTCCGGTCCGGTCGGTTACTCCAACTTCTTTTACATCGTAAAGAGGTTTACCCTTGCTGTATTCCTGCTGCCAGATTTTTCCTTCGCGGTGAACCTGAACAGTAAGCAGAATAGAAAGTGCGTTTACGCACGAAACACCTACCCCATGCAAACCTCCGGAAACTTTGTAACTGTCCTTGTCAAATTTTCCACCAGCATGCAAAACAGTCATTACAACTTCAAGCGCAGAACGATTTTCTTTGGTGTGAATTTCAGTCGGGATACCACGACCATCATCAATCACTGTTATCGAATTGTCTTCGTTAATAAAGACGTCAATGTTATTGCAATAACCCGCCAACGCTTCGTCAATCGAATTGTCAACTACCTCGTAAACCAGATGGTGTAAACCCTTTTCGTTTACATCGCCAATATACATGGCCGGGCGTTTACGAACCGCTTCCAGACCTTCGAGCACCAGAATACTATCGGCGCCGTAATTATTTCCATTTGCATTTTGTACTCCCCAATTCTGGGTTTCTTCAATTTCGCTCATCGATCAAAATATTAAATTATCCCATTACCTTACCCATCCAATCCTATGCTGAAGGATTAAAATCAATTACAGAAAAACTTCGATTTTCTGTTTTTTTCGAAAGATTTCGGATTGGGTAATAAAAACAGATATTTGATTTTCAGTAAATTTTTCACGCTTGATTCTTTTCAACAAAATCAGTCGCAAATATAACAAAAAAGTTGTACTAACCGACGTGAAGAAAGTTCATAAAATGTTAAACTTTTAAACATTTTATGAACTTTTTAAATACTGAAAAACAATTAGTTACGCGATGTTCAAATTCAGGATTGAGAATAGTCTCCGGGAATCAAATATGGTAACTATTTTAGAACGAATAACTGATTCCGGCCAGCCAGTTGAAGCTTTTATTGGTATATCCCAACCATTGTTCGTACCGCTGGAACCCAAAATTATTGAGCTTGGCAAAGAAGTTCAGTTTTGGCGAAAATTGGTACTCTGCACCAACATTTAAATCGATAATGGGATCCATTTGAAATGTAGTTGGGATCTCAGATCTACCATAACCAAATATTTCTGACTGTTTGTTGTTGAGCAATAAAGCTGTTTGTTTTCCTTCTACAAAAATATCAATAGTGAATTTTAGTTGTTGTGTTGGCCTATATATTCCTGAAAGTGTAAAATCAAAATCAGGCATCTGCCAGGCTTTTACTTGCTCCTGAAGATCATATGAATAGTAATTTGCCAACAAATGAATCGAAAACTCATCAGAAACTGAATGAAGTACTTCTCCAGATAACTTCAATAAATTGACATCATCATAAATGCAGTCAAATGTGTTGTTGAATGTGATCGGTAAGCCAATGGTGTTGCCTAAATCCTGTGAACGAATAACGTAAAAATGCTGGTCCTTAACCACTGAATAATTTACTTCAGCTACATAGTTGGTTTTTGAGCTTAATTTCCCTTTGAATCCGCCCGACAAAACATACTCGTACAAAGTATTTTTGACATCGTGATATGGATTTACAAAACGATTTTCAGCAGCGATGCCAGAGTAAGTATTGTGCTGCAAATAGCTGTCAACACCAGCAAAAAGAGTAAGCACGCGCTTCACAGGCGACCATTCGGCCTTAACTTTCGGATAAACAAAGAAATCGGCACTTGCATCATTGTCGAGGAATAAGGTGGAATTTAATCCAACCTGTAAACTGCTGTTATCGGTTTCCCATCGTACTGAAGGATTCGCCCGAAGCATAATCTGATTCTTTTTTCCGTAACCAGTCGAAGCATTTTTCTGAATGCTATCAACAGTGTAATAAGTAAGCGAAGCATTGAGCAAGCCAAATGTATTTCCAAATTTTTTCTTCACATCGCCCGATAAAATAAATTGATTCTCGGTTTGACCAGTCTTACTTTTCATCAATTGGTAATTGATCCCAAAATCATAATTCAGATCATATGCAGCAAGGGTTTCGCTTTTCAAATGAATATCGGCGGTTCCTTTCGAGAAGTATTGCTTATCCTGCCAAAAGGGTATCATTAGTTCCTTTTCTGCATCAGTAAGTATATCGCCTGCATAGCCATAGTATGCAAATGCTCTGCGATCATAGGCCAGATTTCCGGACAAAGTTGACTTCCTAAAGAAATGTTTACCAAAAATTTCGGCCGTATTTTCCGATTCCGGAGCTTCAACTTTGTCATCATTCAGCAATTTGATTTTTCCGGATGACGAAAGATGCCTGAAATGCATGCCAAAATTTGATTTTTTTCCGGGCTTTGCATTAAAAAAGAGCTCTCCATAAGGTGTAAGGTAATTCCCTAAACCAAGCTTAAGAAGCCCCAGCCCCATTTCAGGTGTTGGTTCGCCAACCATTTTTGCCGCTTCAACAGGTTTCACATCGAAAGTTGAAAAAATAGGTTTGCTATATATCGAATAATCAAAAGTCGGAGTCTCACTTGGCTCGGTTTTGATTTTCGGAATATCATTTATTTTAAGGGCATCGTTGATAGTTGGCTGATAAGCTTTGGTCACCTCAACCTCTTGTTTAAGCTTAGTGGTATCTTTCTGTGCCACTGCATTTAATGTACTTAAACAAATAACACAAACGATTAAATATGCAGCGATATAGGATTGTTTTTTCATGTTCTTCAGTTTTTGAAATTGGCCGAATGGGTTATCCGATTTTTGAATTATTTCTTTTCGCCACCAATATTAATTTCGAGCGGCTTGCTTTGATTTTTTGTTTGGTCGGCTTCTGCGGCTTCGATCATCTGAAGCTTTCTGCGAGTCATATCTAATATCCCATCATTCTGTTCCGGATAATTTTCTTCAATACTTTTAAGGGTATGTTTGGCCTGAAATTCGTCACCATTCTTCAGGTAAATATCAGACAGAAGCATAAAACTTTTTGCCAGCCAGAACTGATGTGGAGAATTTTTATCGATAAAATCCATGATTTCGTTTTCGGCTTCTTTTAGCTTTTGCTTTTCATACAAAATATCAGCAACAAGAAATTTAGCCTCGGCACCTTCGCCTGAATTGGTATCTACCGAAAGTTTCGACAAAATCGGGAAAGCTTTGTCTTTATCGCCCAAATTGTAGTACGACAGAGCCAGTTTGTAATTTGTTTCACGCTTCTGAATGTCGGAAACCTTTTCTGATCCCAAAATCAGATTCGCTGCATCAATGCATGCCTGATAGTTTTTCATTTTAAACTGACACCGCATAATTCCGGTTCGGGCATTCAGCAAATTATTTCCTGAATTGGAGACCTTGGCAAATCGCTCGAAATAAGCAAGCGCTTTTGCATAATTCTCAGCATTGTACTGCAGCCCAGCAGCTTTCGACAAAGCAGCTTCGGTAAACGAATTATCGGGCTGAGCCAAAACATAATCGTAACCCACCAGTGACTTATCGTATTCTCCATCGGCATATTGCAACTCGGCCAGATAAAACTGTGAGTTCAACACAAAACTGCCATTGGGGAATTGATTAAGGTAGCGCTCAAACTGCAATCGTGCTTTTTTGTCGCGAGCCATGTATAATTTCTCAGCCGACTGATATGAAAGGGAATCCTGTTCGTTTACAGAAACCTGAACGTCTGAGCCTAATTTGCCAGTGTATGCAAAATAAGCATCCACATCATTCAGTTCGACATAGCTATTTTTCATTCCTGACAAAGCCGACTGCATTTCAGGACTATTCGGTGCACGATCGACAACTTGTTTGTAATAATTCACCGAAGCCTGATAATCATTCAGGTTGTAGTACGCTAAGCCCAACTGCACCAGTGATTTGTTTACAAAGCTACTCTGTGGAAATTTACTTACTACATCCTTGTAATACCCTACCGCCAGTTGTGGCTGATTCATTCGTTCATACGTCCGTCCCATCTCAAACAATGCATCATCCTGATAAGATGATTGCGGATAATTTTGAACAAGTGAAAGCAAATTGGTAATTTTTCCCTGATAATCTCGCTGCAATCCCTGGCAAAAAGCCTTCTGAAAGAGCGAATAATCAGCGTCATACAGATTGATTCGCATTGCTTTATCGTAACTTGAAATAGCCGAAGCGTAATCCCGATTGATGTAATAACAATCGCCCAAACGGTTGTTGGCATCAGCCACTTTTTCTGAGCGCAGATCAGCTTCTAGGTTCAGATATTTCCGGAAATAATCAGCTGCACTTTCATAATCTTTCAACTGAAAATAGCCATAAGCAATATTGTAATGTGCAGTTTTGTATTCTGGAAGCGAAAAAGCACCAGGTGATTTCAGGAACCCTGTATATTCAGAAATCGACTTATTGAAATTATTGATGCGATAATAAGCCTCGGCCTTCCAGAAAAGTGCCAAAGCCTTGTAGTTTTTATTGAAATCGCCGGCATCAACCGATTTGTCAAAATTGTCGATAGCAGCAGCGTAATCCAGATTATTGAAACATTCCATAGCGCGGTAATATGCCACACGTTGGTAGGCCTTCTTAACCGATGGACTTTTCACTTTAATGTTTTCAATCGAAGCCATGGCATCGCGATAATTGCTGGTGCTCATGTATACTTTCACAAGGTAATCGTAGGCCACATCATTACGCTCCGAGTTTGGATACGAAGCCACATATTTATCAAAAGCCTTGATGGTCTCGTTAAACGGCGAATAGGATAATTCGTAAGTTATTTTGGCATAATTGAACAGGGCATCTTCCTTGATTTTTGCATCAAAATCGAATTCCGATGCGGCTTCAAATGCTTGTCTGGCCTTATTTTTATCAGAATTGGCCACATAGCAATCGGCCAAATGGTAATAGGCATTTTGCGCCAAGGCATCTTTCCCCTTCGAAGCAATTTCAAGATGAGGAATGGCTTTTACCTCTTCGCTATTCAGGTAATAGCAATAACCAAGCATGTAATTCTCTTCGCGTCCGCGGTTATTTTTATCCGACAAATAAAATTCCAGAAACTGAATGGCATCTTTAAACTCGCGCAAATGGAAATACGAATCGCCCAAAATTCTAGCCATTTCGGGTTGTTGGTCAGCTGATACTTTATTTATTAGTGGCGCAGTATAATTTACTACTTCGCGATATTTACCCTGTTTATAATAGATCTGGCTGATATAAAATGGTATCACTTTTTCGAAAACCGGGTTCTTCTGAAGTTTCAGAAATTCCTGAAGTGCCGATTCGTAATTTCCTTTGAGGTAATGAATATGACCATAGTAATATTGTGCAGGAGCTGCGTACAACGAATTTCCTTCTTTTATCTCGGCAAAATCGATAGCTGCTGCATCCATTTTTTCAAGCTCAAAGTTCGAATATCCTCTTAGGTAATAGAAATAAATCAGTTCATCTTTCGTCAATTCTGCTTTATTGAATCCATCCAAAGTTTTGAGCACTCCTGAATATTTCTTTTTATCAAACTGATAAACGGCCTGTTCAAACAATGCCCGATTCCGGAAAGAGCTTTCAGGAAATTGCTTCATAAAATCAGCAATTTGTTCTTCTGCATTGCTATTATCGAGTTTCAGTCCGCAAAGCGCTTTGTAAAACATGGCTTCGGCACGGATGTCTGAATTCTTACCTGATTTTGAAGCGATTTGCTCAAATTGATTTAGCGCCGATATATAATTTCGAGCCAGGTACAATTCTTTTGCCTTCTGAATTTCCTGACTGATTGACTGATAATAAACCGTTTGCTGCGCTTGTATCAGAACTGGCGCAAAAGCCAGCAAAAGCAGAATTAATACGAATCGGTTTGTTTTCATTTTATATGTGGATATTTTATTTCGGATGTTTATTTTCAGATTATTTCGATACACAAATTGTACCATCTTTAATCAGTGACAACATTTGCTGAACAAAGTTGCAGGGGTAAAATTAGTTATTCCTTAAAGCTCTGTTCGGAATTTTGAACTGAATTCTAAACAAAAACTATTATTTGAGTTGAATTATTATCTGAATTGGTGAAATTCAGAAGAATTTATTCTCCAATATGTAGTTTTGCGTAAAACTAAGCTATCTTTAAGCTACCCAAATATTATCAATTAAAAAGAACCAAAATGAAAAAATCACTATTCCTTGTTGTGCTTGGATTTTTTATTTCCCTTAGCATACAAGGCCAACCAGAGGTTAATTTAAAAAGCACAAAAAAATCATTTATAATAAAAACTGTCGACTTATATCCCAATCTGGATCTCTCTATTGGTTATGTTCCAAAGTCAAGTTATGAATCAATAAAAGCTAATATTTCTATCAACAACATTATTTTCAAGAGATTTGGATTATACACCTCAATCGAAAAAGGATTTGATTCCAGCTACCTGGCAAATACATTAGGGATTACCGCATCTGTGCACAGATATGTAAATCTTTTTGGCGGGATTGGCTTATTTGGGAACTACGGAGTATTAAGTAAAGTGAATCGTGCAAATATCAGAAAAGAATTTGGTGTTGGCATTATGCCTTATAAACAAACATTTATAAGGATTGGTTGGTCATTTGAAGTTGGACCAACAATTGGTGCCGGAATCAAGATACCTCTGGACAATCTCCATCGGAAAGTTGAAAAATAGTATTCAACTTTTATTGCCAAAACCATAATCATTCGGAATTTACTTCTTGGTAAAGGATAAAAAAAAACTAGTTTTGCAGCAGACCAATTCGTTATTCCAATGTCAGAAGAAAATATCATTGAACTTGTCAATGCCGACATCGTTCAGCGCGATCATGTTGTACTTACAGACATCAGCCTTGAAATTAAAACCGGCGAATTTGTTTACCTGATCGGAAAAGTCGGAAGTGGAAAATCGAGCCTGTTTAAAACGCTTAATGCTGAATTGCCTCTCGACAAAGGTGAGGGGAAGGTAGCTGGTTATAATTTAGCTGAACTTAAAACCCGTGATATTCCATTCTTGAGACGTAAATTAGGAATTGTATTTCAGGATTTCCGACTTTTGAGTGACAGAAATGTTTACGACAATCTCGCATTTGTATTGAAAGCGACTGATTGGAAGGACGAAAAAGAAATTGACGACAGAGTAATTACTGTGCTTGATATGGTTGCATTGCTTGGCAAAGCCAAGTCAATGCCTCATCAGCTATCGGGTGGCGAACAACAGCGCATATCAATTGCCCGTGCATTATTGAACAACCCTGAAATTATACTGGCAGATGAACCTACAGGAAACCTCGATCCGGATACCTCGATTGAATTGATGCAGATTTTCAAGAATCTGAACGAACAAGGGAAAACGATTGTTGTTGCCACGCACGACTATCCGTTGATCCGCAAGTTCCCTGCACGAATTATAACCGTTGATGATCAGAAAATTTACGAGACTGTCATTAAAAGGAAGGAAGACCAAGGCTAGAAAAGAGGAACCGGGAAAGAGGAATGGTCATGCATTTCAAAATGAAGATTGATTTTTCTGATGGTTCAAAGGAATCGCATATAAATCTGCCTTAGTATTTCTTCTTCATTCTCCCAACACAATTCTGTGGCCGCTTTCATCAAGTTTTGTTTCCACACTAGTCTTTTCTCTAGATCAAAAAGTGCAACTTTCATGAGTTCTGCCAGCTCTCTTCGCTGATGGGTTTCAGCAATTATTCCAATTTGATAGTGCTCAACCACACGTTTCATTTCCGGCAAATTAGAAACCAAAACCGGCACACTTGCCTGAATATAATCAAACAATTTATTGGGTAAAGCAAATCGATAATTCAAGCCCAAATCTTCTTCAAGCGAAATTCCCAAATCTGCCTTTCGGGTTGTTTTGTGCAATCGATCAATTGGTAAACGTCCCAGAAATTTTACTTTATCTTCCAATTTCAACTCAACAACCATTTGCGCAAGCTGTTTGGTAATATCTCCATCCCCGGCCAGCCAAAGTTCAGTTCCTTCCAGATAGGACATGGCGCGAATCGCTGCTTCAATGCCTCTTCCCAAATTAAGCGCTCCCTGATAAAGAATGATCTTCGGTTGATCCTCTGTTTTTTCGTCAACGTCAGGCTTTTTAGTTTGTGAACAAACCGGAAGATTTCGCACTACTTTAAAATCAACTTTGTATAAATCGCGATAAACTTCGGCAATCGAGTCGCACACGGTATAGGCAGCATCTACTTTGGGAACCAACAGTTTTTCCAGTCCCGTCCAGATTGCCCGAACAACTGGTCGACCAATTAATTCAGGAACTTCGGTAAAATACTCGTGACTATCATAAACCAAGGGTTTTCGTTTAATTCGAGACGCCAGGTAATTCGCCGGAAGTGTGTCCAAATCGTTGGCCACAAACACGTCAATTTTAGATTTCAGGAGATAGAAAAACAGTCTAAAGTTGTATTCGAAGTAGAACATCGGGCCTTTACGAAACAACAATTTCATCCGGTGCGTTTGGTAATCACGCTCAATAGAATGACTTTCAGGAAGCAATCGTCCTACCATCAATGGTTGAAAACCCATCTTTTGCAAACTGACAGCCACTTTGTGTATGCGGTTGTCGGTTACCAAATCGTTGATTACACTGAGTGATACTTTTTTCAAGGTCTTTTCTATTTGTTAGTACCGCCAAGTTAAACGAAATAGCTAGTTCTTCTGTTATATTTGCTGAAAAATAAATCAGATGATCCGCTCGTACACCGATTATTCACTCCGGAAACACAATACTTTTGGCACAAATGCCATCACCAGATACTATTTTGAATTTACTGAAGCCGAAGACCTGAAAGGTTATCTGGAGACTACCAATGAATGGAGAAACAGAGAAATTCTGATTTTGGGCGAGGGAAGCAATCTGTTATTTATAAACGATTTTCAGGGACTGATTATTAACCCGAATATTCCCGGAATAAAAATCACCTATGAAGACCGCAATAACATTTGGCTTGAAGTTGGCGCAGGAGTAAAATGGGACGACCTGGTAGAATACTCGGTTTTTAACTGCTGGGGCGGTATTGAAAATTTATCGCTGATTCCCGGAAAAGTCGGGGCAGCAGCCGTGCAAAATATTGGTGCCTATGGAATGGAAATCCAGAACCAGATTGAGTCCGTCACAGGTTTTGACCTCGAAACTCAAACTGAATATACCCTTGAAGCTTCGGAATGCCTATATGCCTACCGCGACAGTATTTTTAAAAATCAAATGAAAGACCGTTTTATCATTACCAGCGTGGTTTTCAAGCTTGATAAGTTTCCGGAGTTTATCCTGAATTATGGCGATCTGAAAGCTGAAACCGAGAAACTTGGAGCTGTCAATCTTCGAAACATTCGCAAAACGGTGATCAGTTTTCGCGAATCGAAATTACCCGATCCTAAAGTAATGGGAAATGCAGGCAGTTTCTTTAAAAACCCTATAATCGAAACATCAGTTGCAGAACAACTAATAACCGTTTATTCCAATATGCCGCATTACCCGGCTCCTGAAGGATACACCAAACTGGCAGCCGGCTGGTTGATTGAGCAATGTGGATGGAAAGGCTTTCGACGAGGCGATGCAGGCGTACACGATAAGCAGGCACTGGTGCTTGTTAACTATGGAAATGCCACCGGTAAAGAAATTTTCAACCTTTCAGAAGAAATAAAAAAATCGGTTCATGATAAGTTTGGCATGGAACTGGAACGCGAAGTGAACGTAATTGGATAAAAGTTGTAAGTGATCAGTCTCCACTGGCAATCGATATGGGACTGAAAACTGTAGCTGATTACTGCCTTATATCGACTATTTCCTACAAACATTCATCCAAAACTTCATCGGTTCTTCGTTTGGCATATGTTTCACCGGTTCGTCAATTTCGCAATATTCAACCAATCCAAACTTCCCAAACTCACGTTCTACCGAATCCAAATCATAGAAAAACACTTTCAGTCCATTTTGAATCCGAAATCGGTCTTTGCTGATTTGTTTTCCGGTTCCATACAATTTGGTGTTACCTTTTGAGACTACTACAAAAATCATGATTCCGCCAGTCCGAAGCTGGCTGTAGCAGTTTTTCAGGAATTGACTGCGCTCCTTTTGATTGAGCAAGTGAATCAACGCATAACAGTAAATTGCATCATAAAGCAAATCATCGAAAGGCATTTGAGCGACCGATCCGTGATAAATCGGAAAGTCCAGTCCATTCTCACGGGCAAGTTGAATAGCAGTTCCCGAAATTTCAATTCCAGTTACGTCAAAACCACTTTCAACAAACAATTTGGCATTACGCCCATCGCCAACACCGGGGATCAGTATTTTCTGAAGCTTATTCTCAGCAAATAAATCCCGTGCAAATAAGGTCGAATCTGCAGGTTCAAATTGCCACATCATCCCTATCTTCTGAAACATATTATCCCAAAATTCGCTCATCTTTTTTTTATGCTTTAACTCCTATAAAAATCAAGTCGGTAGTTAAGCTACCATCCGGTTCGGTGTAGTCTTGCCTTTTTGCCTGAATAAGTTCAAATCCATAGTGCAGAAAGACTGCTTCTAAATCAGACTGCTTGTGGTAATTAAAGTAGATTTCGGCATTTCCCGAAAAGCTGGTTGTTTCAAATCCCGCACGACTTTCGTCGCCCTCCATGGTGCTGAGATACAAAACACCTCCGGAAACTAATCTGTTGGCACAATCAGCAATCAGTTTTTCAGCATCAGTCTTTGACAAAAATGGCAGACAAAAAGAGCACATTACCGCATCAAACTTTTCAGGAAGAATAGAAATATCACGGACATCCATTACCCGGAAATCAACTTCCGGTAATGCTTGTTTCGCCAGTTCAATCATGCGGGGAGCCAAATCCAATCCTAAAATCCGGCTTTGCGGGAAACGTTGTTTCAATAATCGTGTCACATTTCCCGGACCGCAAGCCAATTCTAAAATAGAAGGGTTTTCGTTATTAATTATATTACAAAAACGTTGGATGGAATCTTCATATCCTCCAACATCAGCAAACCGCAGCGCGTATTCAGATGCAAATTCATCGAACCGCTGCACTGAAAGTTCAAAGTTCTCCATCTATTCTTTTATTCCTTCTGCCTTTTCATATTGATCGATCACCTCTCTGGCCTTTTCGTAATCGAGACTTGATACAAAAATTTTCACTGATCCGGCTCCTCCGCCGGCAACATTCCACGGAGCTAAAACGCCCATACGCTCATCCTTCAGAAAAGACTCAACTTCTGCATTATCCAGAAGGCTCTTTACCAATGAAGCTTCCCATTGATTACCATCAAAAACTTCAACTGCGCTAATTTCCTGATTTGAATCCATAGAGATATGATTTTAAATGATGCTATATTCTTTCAACGAATTACGAATCCGGTTAATCTTTTCAGATACGAAGAATCTAAACTGGCGCCCAGACCCGGAACTTCAGGAATCGTAACCAGTCCATTTTTCCCATATTGAATTCCTCCCAAAACCGGATCTTCGCTAAACATCATAGGTGTATCGAAATCGCAAAACAGAACCTGATCGCTGGTCAACGCCAAATGTGCCGAAGCCGTGAATCCAATCCTCGATTCGAGAAATCCACCGATTTGTAGTTGCAAGTTAGCCTTTTCAGCCAACTGAATAATCTTTTGTGCCTTAAATATTCCTGATGATTTTCCCAGTTTGATGTTGAACGACTGAGCAGCTTCCAACTCAATCAGACGTTTGGCATCGTGATGATCGCAGCAGGATTCGTCAGCCATAATCATTACCGGAACACTATTCTTAATTCGTGATAATTCCATGAAATTCCAGCGCGGAATCGGTTCTTCGCAAAACTGAATATTATATGGAGCCAATTCATTTAAAACACGAATGGCTGACTCAACGTCCCACCCCTGATTGGCATCGATCCTCAACGGAATTTCGTCACCAATCTGGGTCCGAATAGATTTAACCCGTAGAATATCTTTATTCGGATTATCTCCCAATTTCACTTTAATAACCTCAAATCCACATTCCCGAATGGTTTGAGCATCCGAAATCATCTGCTCCAAATCTCCAAGACTGACCGTATAGTCTGTTTTTAAAACTTTGTTGTTTTGTCCGCCCAGAAAAGCATACAACGGAAGGCCTGCCTGTTGCGAAGCAATGTCGTAAAGTGCAATATCAAATGCACTTTTAATACTCGAATTGCCAAAAATCGTACGATCCATAATTTCTGAGCAAGTCTCAATATCGAGCGGATTTTTTCCAAGCAAAGCTTTAGCCAGATAGTTGGCTACCACATAACACGTTTCCATGCTTTCGCCGTTAATAGGCATAAACGGACTGCATTCTCCAAATCCGCTCAGCCCCTCATTCGTTCGAATTACTACCACAACGTTCTCAGCATATTCAAAAGAACCAAGCGAAATCACAAAAGCCTTTTTAAGCTTGACTGGAAATTGATAAACTTCTATTTGGGTAATTTGCATTCTGATTGGTTTTTTGATTCAAAATAATTGGTCATACCAAAGACTTCCAAAGTTAGGTTTTATTATGACAGGCTGATGCAAATCAGGATACAAAAGATGACGAAATGAACTAATATTAAATTCAGAATTATTTACTTTACTTTGCCCATCCTGAAGGTTCTGGCTTTCTGCTTTCCATCAACAATAGCAGCGATTTCGACAGATAGCGAATCATTTACCAAAAACGAATAGGTGATTTTCTGTGGAAAATCGTGCTTCGGATTTTCAAAGACAACCGTGCTGTCAGTCAGGCTGGTTTGCACAAACACAACAGGCTTCCCTTCATTCTGATCGGGAACGGTTGGTATGTAATACAACTTACCCCTTCTCTGCTCCAAACGGATAGATTCTAATGAAACAGTATCTCCTTTACTCACAAAAAAACTCCTGCCTGCAAATGTTGAATCGTCCTTTTGTTGCCAGCTTTCGGTTAAAATACCTTTACTCGATTCTATTTGCCAGCAACCTAAAAGCCATCCGGCTTTTCGAAGTTCCAGGTATGTAAGTGATTCCACCCTTTTGTTTTTTAGCCTAGGCTGACAAGCAAAAAGAAGGAAGATACCAAATAAGAGTATATACTGTTTCATAAGCATGAGGATGCGTGAAGGTAGAAAAAATAACCCAGCGGAATCCTCTGGGTTATTTTTTAACTTCTGGATTTATGCCTCTGAATACCATTTAATCTGCTGAGATGCCCGCATAATAATTACCAGAATCACAAACAGCCCGACACTTCCGGCCAACAACGCAAAATCCTGCAACTGCAAAATGGTAAAAAGAAAAATATACAATCCAATTTGCAGTAAACTTACCCATGCAACCATCCGTACATTTTTAAGGATAGAATACGAATACCACGAAATGAGCGAAGTAACTGCAACCGACGAAATCAGGTAAGCCCAATTGAAACCAGTCTGTTCGCCAATAGAAGTAAGCAAAGCATAAAAAATCAATAAGGCAAAAGCTACCAACGAATATTGGAAAGGATGAATCCGTGTTTTGCTTTTCATTTCGATAAAGATGAAGATGATAAAATTAAGTGCAATAAAAAGTATAGCGTATTTCACCGAGCGCATCGATTTCTGGTAGTGATCAATGGGAATGAGCAGTTGCACCCCCAAAGTAGCCTCATGCGTGTTGTATTTCCGGTCAACCCATTGCTGCGGAAAATTACGGTTTAAATGAGTGACCAACCAGTTGGCAGTAAATCCGCTAGCTGTAACGTTCCGGTCTGAAGGAAGAAATCCTCCGGTAAAACTTGGGGAAGCCCAGTCTGATTTCATAACAACTTCTGATGTTTTACCCAGTGCTTCTACCGACAAATCTTCAGAACCATTCAAAACCAATTCAATCTCAAAGTTCATTGGCTGGTTTAGTTTAATTTCATCAGCCTTTACCGTTATTCCGGATTGAAATAAATCGGTATCAGCAACTCCAGGATCGACCTTACATTTCTGATCGTTAATAACCAGTTCGGGCAGGTTTTTAATGCCCCGCATATCCGAAATACCCAGGGTAAAATAGGCTGCATCCCAGTTGTACTGAGCATTTGGAATATCCAGCTGCGAAACATCCGGCTGGGCAAATTTGCCTTTCAGCTTGATGCGGCCTTCGTAGACCACCACTTCGTATATGCCACGTTTACGCTTTTCCGGAGACAGGGACCCATCTGTTTTTAATGTTTCAGGCAAAAAATGGGCAATTCCATGCCGTTCAATCGCACCTTGGTTATTCTCATTTTGCTCCTGAACCGAGAATGGAACATTCAGCACCGGGCCGGCCACTACTTGCTTTCCGCCCCATTGGGCGTACAATTCGCTTTTTACTTTTTCGCTGAGTGCGATTCTTTCGTTAATAATCTCCATAATTAAGAAGGACGGAATAAGCAATAGAATCGCCAAGCCCGATACGATGATCATTTTCACACTGTAACTGTTCATGAATTGTTGAATGTGTTTTGTTTCCATTGTTTAAAATTTTAAAAGTGCTTTGAATTACAAAGTGTACAAATAAAAAAATTATTGATTGCCAATTAGTTCTTCCAATGCCGCCAGATGCTGACGGAACAAACTCTTTCCAAGATCTGTAGCACGGTAGGTAGTGCTGGGTTTCCGCCCAATAAATTGCTTGGAAACCACAATAATCTCTTGCTGTTCCAAAGCTTTCAGGTGACTGGCCAGATTCCCGTCAGTCAACTCAAGTAAGTCTTTCAGAGCATTGAAATCGAGCGTGTCGTTCACCATAAGTGCCGACATGATTCCAAGCCTGATGCGGCTTTCAAATACTTTCTGAAGATTTCCTATCGGGTTCTTCATCGCTCGTATTTATAATACATCACTATTCCATAAATGATGTGCATTAAACCGAATCCTACAGCCCAAAACAGCAGACCATGATTAATGAAAATTCCGGCCAAAATTCCCAATACGATTTCGGTCAGACCCAAATAATGAATTTCGCCAAAAGTAAATTTACCGGCATTCACCAATGATAAGCCATAAAAAATGAGTGTTACCGAAGCCACCAACTCAATATTGTTCCGGAATATCAGAATAGTTGCGAAAATCCCTCCTGAAACCAGAGGAATGAACAAATGCGACAGCAAGCGTTTGGTCGAACTCGTCCAAAAAGAAAGACCTCCTTTTTTTGCTTTCCTGAAAGAAAAGTAAAAAGCCCCAAAAGATGCAGTAACCAAAATAAGTAACGCATCAATGGCTAAACGAAATCGGATATCGTTGGTCGGTGAATCGCCCAAGCTACGCAAGTATTCGTCGTATTGCACATGTCCCGAATCCAGAATCAGAAAATAAGCAACTGCTGCGCCAATCAAAGCACATACGCCTGCGAAGACGCCCGATAAACCGCTTAATGATAAAAACTTGGAAGATCGTTCCATGATCTCGCGGATGGCCTGAAGATCTTCTTTGGGATTGGTCGAATTTGTTTTCATTTAAAAGTACTTTGAAATACAAAGTTAATAATTGAAATTTATAAAACAAGTGTTGACAAAAAAAAATTCCGGCTTCACTCCCCTTTTCAGGAAAACGAATACCGGAATTTCTGAATTTATATTAATCCCTTAAAACTTACAATTTATCCGATTTCGCGGGTGATTGAGATGGCTGCAATAGTTCCATCGGCAATGGCTGTGGTAATCTGCCTGTACTTTTTGCTGGTCACATCGCCCACGGCAAACACGCCATCAATGTTGGTGCGTTTATCCTCATCAGTTTTGATGTAGCCCCACTCATCGAGTTCAAACTGATTGTTGAATATTTCGAGGTTGGGTTTTAGTCCAATAAAAACAAAAATACCGTCGGCAGTGATTGTTTTCATCTCTTTGGTTTTCATATCTTCCACTTCAACCACCATTTTATCTCCATCTTTTTTAATCGCACGTGGTTCGTGCGATAACATGAACGAAACTTTAGGATTCTCAAACGCTTTTTCCTGTGCTGTTTTGTTGGCCTGAAGTTGGTCGAACTGGTGCACGATGGTAATTTTGGAAGCAAACTTCGAAATGAAATCAGCTTCTTCGATGGCCGAATTTCCTCCGCCCACAACAATCACTTCCTTGTCGCCAAAATATTTGGCATCGCAGGTAGCGCAATACGAAATTCCTTTGCCGCGGTATTCCACTTCTCCGGGAATGCCCATTTTGTTAGGCGAAGTTCCGGTGGCAACAATAATTCGTTTGGCGCGAATGGTTTCCTGGTTGTCGATGGTAATTTCCTTTTTCAGAAGATCGATTTTGGTTACGTCAACTGCCACTTTATAGGTTGTTCCGCATTGTTTGGTTTGCTCCGACATGTTGTGCCCAAGCAGATATCCGGGCTGCGGATCAATAAATCCGGGATAGTTCGACACCATGTGGGTGGTTGAAACGTATCCACCTGGAAGCGCAATGTCGATTAAAACAGTATTTATTTTAGCCTGACACAGGTACAATCCTGCGGTCAATCCGCCCGGACCGGCACCCAAAATAGCCACGTCAACATCCGTTACAAAAGGTTGCTGCGTTGACATTATATCAGTTACTTTTTCTTTACCGAGAATGTGTTTCAGTTCGCGAACAATTTCGGAGCGCTTAACGCCACCTGCCAAACGACCGGAAACTTCTTCACCATCCTGATAAAATAAAAGTGTCGGTGAGCTTTTTACAATTAACTTATCCGACAGTTCGCGGTTTCCCTGACGAAAAATCTTCACAAATTTAACTTCTTTCCCGAATAGCTTTTCAAGACTTTCCAGTTTCGGTGCAATAGCCTCACATGGAGCACATTCGGTTGAGAAAAAATCAACCAAAACATTGCCTCCATTTAATACTTCGGTTTCAAAATCTGATGCATTAATTTCTTTCATGGGTGTATGTTTTTTAATTCATTTAAAGGTGCGTGATCATAAACGCGGTCTTTCACAACCAGCGTGGTGCAATCTGCTTTCACTTCGCGCTGAAACAAAATATCGTGTCCCAAACAAAGTCCGATCATCACAACCAAATCAACATTTTCGTGATTCAATTGTCGCGCCTGCCCAATTGGGTTGCAGGAAACGTTGCATATTGAACTTTCAGGATTTACTTCATTCTGAGGAAGCCCGCCAACGGTGCACGACACAGGTCGAACATTCAATCCATTACGCCGGATAATTTCAGTAATTTGTTTCACTTGACTTTCCATTCCGTAGCAGTAAGCCAAACCAATTCGTTTGTACTCCATTTTCTTGGCAAAAGCGATGGTTTCCTGAAGTCTCGACAATGTTCCGGCACGACCAAAATCGACCAATTCCGCTGCAGCCTGAACAATCTCCGATTCTTCGGCATACTTCTGAATCACCTCATCGTAATCAAACGAAGTTGCTTTACAGGTTGCCGTTTCCCGGCATTGTTTATCGTAAGCGCAATTGGTGCAGTCCATCGTTTATTCGTTGAAATAATGACCAATACCCAGTTCCAGCAATTCTGTAACAGGGCGGCAATCGTGGCTGTTCAGTGTTCCATTGTAGTTTTTTGCCATCGATGCACAGCCCCCGCCACAAATCAGGCTCAGGTTGCAACTTTGGCATTTTGGGATCGATAAAATATCGCGTTCCTGCCATTCTTCAACAGCTTCGGTATTTTTCCTGACTTCAGGATAAAAAGTACCGAGACTTTCGCCGTGCTTTCCGACAGTAGCCGTGCAGGCATATACGTTTCCGGTAAAATCGAAGGCCCATTCGGTTTTAGTTCCGGTGCAGGCATCAAAAAGAGGTGCGGGCATTTCGCCCTGTTCGAACAAAAATTTCGCCACAGAAAATGCAGGTTTATGGAATTCGCCGATGTGAGGAAACCGATTCAGCAGATTGTATAAATCCTGATACAATTCGAGTCTTGAATAAAGCTTTTGTTGATTAGCCTGACATTCGTGGAGTTCGTAATTCCGACCCAATTGGGTTTTGAATAATGGTGAAGCAGTCCAGCCTTTATCGATGGCAAACTGAGCCAGATCCGGCAAATTGTTAATATTTTGTTTGTCAACTACCATGCGCAAATTGACCGGAAAATTGTTCTCAATTAGAAGATCTACTCCGCGAACAATGCGATCAAAAGTCGGGTTTCCGCCTTTCAGGTAACGGCGTTGATTATGTGTTTCGCTGGTTCCGTCGAGCGTCACCTGAATTTCGCGAATAATACCTTTCTTTAAAATAGGAATGTATTCTTCCAAATTGTACCCGTTGGTAACCGTGGCAATTTCGAGATTCAATGCGGTCGCCCGTTCAATAATGTATTCGATGTTTTCCTTGTGGCGCGGGGCATTCATAAATGGTTCGCCACCAAAAAGGGTGATGTATTTGCGTCTCCCAAAAAACTCTTTCTGGATGTAATCAAAAAACGAGTCTGTAACTTCTTTCGACAAGGCGACTGGTAAAGCTTCGTAACCTGCCTGATAACAATACGAACAATCGAAATTGCACGAGTAGTTGGTCACAAAAAAGATTTGAACTTCATCCTTCTCACGGTCGTCGAGAAACTTCAGATACTTTTCGCGGAACAAACGTTTTTCCTGAGCCGGATCGACGATATAGCCATTCTCAATCAGTTCCTGATTTGTTTCGTCAACATTTTGTAGTTGCCCGAAGGTTTCCTGATCGAGAATATCGGCTTGGCTCGACAATGAATTCACAATGAACCAATTGTCAGAGTCTTTAATCTTTGAAGTAATGTTGTATTTGGAGAGTTGCATGGAAAAACTGATTAGAGATTAACGATTAGAGATTAACGATTAGAGATTAACGATTAGAGATTAACGATTATTGATTTTCAGATATCGAAATACTTCTTCAATCATCAATCGTTAATCGTTAATCAGTAATCAACTTAAAATGCCTTAATCGTGGCATCCGGCAATAATCTGTGATTGTTTGGCACAGCATTGCGCCTGTTTAATCTGACCCTTGCGGGCTTTTTTTACTAAACTTTTCATTCTTGAGAATTTTGTTTTGATTAAACTATAGAGAATAAAAGTACGTGTTTTGAACTAAAGTTCAATATAAATACTCTCAGACTTTTCAAAAAATATTAACGACTGAATACTCAATATATATATTATCGAGCCAGACTTTAAACTTGAAACTCATTTTAGCAGCAACTAAATTCGTCTTTCTTTGCTGCAATTGTGAAACTTGACACTTCAATTTTACCTTTTGGATAAGGCTGACTTTCTTCCAGAATTCGGAAATCTTTAAAACCGGTTCGTTTAATAATTTCAACGTATTCGGCTTTGGTAATCGAACCTGCCCAACATTCGGCTACAGCTTCAGGGTCGTTGGCATATTCTTCAGGAACGGGTTCGCTCGAATAAATGTCGCTAATCACAAACCGACCACCGTTCTTCAGCAAACGGTATATTTCGGCCCATACTTTTGCTTTGTTTGAAACATGGTTCAGGGTACAGTTCGAAATAATCAGGTTTGCAGTTTCGTCTTCCAAAGGAATCTGCTCTAAATCGGCCTGAATAAATTTTACGTTTTCAACGCCCATTTTGGCTGCGGTCGCAGTTGCTTTGCGAATCATTTCTTCAGTAACATCAACTCCATATACAAAACCAGTTTCTCCAACTTCTTCGGCCAGGCGCAAAACATCAGTTCCTCGACCACTTCCCAAATCAATACAAACCTCTCCGGTTTTTGCTTCGCTCTTCTGAGCCGCTCCTCCACATGACAAACAGCAAGTGTCGTTGGCTAATGCAGAGTATCTTCCAGCTATTTCAATTGTATTCATGTATTTCAGTTTTTCGTAAAGCAAAGATAAGGCTAAACTCAAAACAAAACAACATATCTAGATTATTTAATATGTTTCTTAATAATGAATTTATATTAAACTTTCAGGCTTAGATTTTACAAAAGTAAATGCCGTAAAAATCTGAATTAATGCAGATTAAAAATATTTAATTAGAATGAAATAAAATAGTGCTAAAAACAGGGTTACCTAATTTTCGAAAAAGGAATAAAGAAGTAGACCGCTCCAAAACCCTGAAAATGCTATTTTCAGAAACTCTTGACATTGGTAATTAATGTCTCAATTTGGATTAACGATCCAAATTTTTCTACTAAAATCTATTACACAGGGATTTTCTCTTTCAGGAATTCCTTTTCGCAAACAAAAAATCTATTCGGAATGAAATTTACTTTTCAAACTGAAATCAATAATAATAGATATAATCATCCGTTTATATTTTATAAAATTTAGACCGACTTATTGATCAATTTATTGTTGAGATCGGGTTTAGTTAAGCGAAATTTTAAAATGATAAAATGCAATTTTTGACATGATACATCCCGTCCTTAAGTTTTTGGCAGAACAATTAAATACCTACATCGAAGAGGTTAAAAAACCCGGAGATATACTTGAAGCGCCATACGTTATACTTCAGAACATTTCCAGACTGGATGAAGATGCTATTAAAAATACCAATAAAGTTTTGATTTCTCTGGTGAATATTTCAGAAGAATCGACCATGAAAAATAATCCGGATTATGCTTTGACCAGAAACAATCTGGTCAATTACAACAATCCACCAATCAACCTGAACTTATTTATCATGATTACTTCATTCATGACAAATTATGAAAATGCGCTCATTTACCTTTCGCATGCCATCACATTCTTTCAGGGCAAATACTCTTTTACGCTAAAAGACAGTACCACTGAAGTGGAGGGTTTGCCTGATGATTTTCATATCATCCTCGATCTGTACAACCTTGGTTTTGAACAATTAAACTATGTGTGGAGCACTTTTGGCGGCAAGCAACACCCATTTGTATGTTTTAAAGTCAGGCTGATTAAGATGGAACGTGAAAGTACACGAGAAATTCATGGAGTGATTAAAGAAGTTCAGATTGATGGTCGAAATAAAAAGTAAGGTATAAATCATGTAAATCAAATTATCCAATGAGTCAGAGTCTTCTATATAAAAGTCTTTTTGAGGTAAATATCCTGCACCATTTTTTCCTGAATAAAGGAGAACAGGAATGGGACAAGATGAGTCAGGAGGATAAAGATAAGATGGAGTCAAACTATGACATTCGGGAGATTTTTGATATAACGCCAACACCGGAAAGCATAAAGTCATTGAGTTCTCATAGCTGTATTTTCAAAAAAACATCTTCTGGTATTTTGGTGGGCATTAAGGCTAAACCTGATCAGTTAAATCCGGGGAAGTTCAACTCTTTTGTTCCACTGGCTGATAATCTGACTTTCCGGTTTCTGCTAAGGCTGAAAGATTTGAATTTCATGAATTACACCGCACTACCGCTTAAGGGAAACCAAGGCAAAATTTTTGTTTTCAGCAACAGCCTCAACAATACTTCAAATAGCTTTCCGGCATTAAGCGCCATTCCTCCGGTTTTCAAATCCGGGAATACTTATATGCCTGGCGATATCCTTACTGATGATTCAAATAACCCAACGAAGTTATTTACCGCATTTGTAAAAACCGGCAACAACCCTACCCTATCTGCTGACTGGCAAACCGAAATTGGAAATATCACTACGCCCCTGAGTTATGTGAATGTGAATGACAGTTTTCCGGTTGCAAACGGATTCTTTACTTATACCATGAAGGTAAAAGATGCGAAACCAATTGCAACACTGAAGAATTCATCGGGCTTCACAATTCAGCCTAAAATGGAAGTTCTTCCCGGTGACTTTCAAACACTACAGGTCGATCTGCTGAAATATCCGCAAGGAATCTATTCCATTCATATTGACAGTGATAACCCGACTTATCATGACGATGTTACCTTCTATCTTCTTCAGGGAAGTGAAATACCATTTGCACTAATCGAAATTAAAGTAAAAAGTAATCAGCCAGCATATAATTTGTTTGATCAGGAAGATCTGCTTTCTCCCACCTTTGAAATTCGTTTCCGAAACCGGAAAACGCACTGGAAGTACATTGGTAAGCTTTTCGATTCTCCTTATGTACTCGAAAATCCACTGCCACTTACTCGTTACGGAAATATCGAGATCATGAAACCTCCCGAACCGGAAGATACCAAAACGATTATGCTTCCGAATCCATCAGTTAGCTTAATAAAAGCTGAAGCTTTAATCCATACGGAAGAGAAAAAATACTATTCAGAAATTCATATTAATTAATTCTAAACAGGAAATCACATGGCAACTACTTACAAAACTCCCGGTGTTTTTGTCGAAGAAATTCCCAAATTACCACCGTCTGTAGCCCAGGTTGAAACAGCATTACCTGCTTTTGTCGGCTACACAAATAAAGCAGACGAAATCGCTCCCGGCGATTTGATCAACAAGCCAAAACGAATTGGGTCTTTGGTTGAGTTCGAACAGTTTTATGGCACAGGGCCAACGCCTGAAGTAACAGAGGTAAATATTGACAGCAATAACAATTTTACTTCTGCCACGGTAAAAAACACCTTCTTCATGTACGACTCGTTGCGCATGTTTTATGCCAATGGCGGCGGCGATTGTTACATTGTTTCAGTTGGCAAAAGCGAAAAAGCCACCACAATTTCAAAGGGCAATTTTACCACTGGTATTGAGGAATTGCGTAAAGAAGATGCCCCAACCATCATCTTATTTCCGGACGCAGCAACACTAGGAAATGCTGAACTGGCAGAAGTTCAGCAGGCAGCCTTGCTTCAATGTGCCGATTTGGGTGATCGTGTCGGACTTTTTGACGTAAGACAAGACGATTCTCTGGGAGCTAATTTCAGGAATAACATTGGCATAAACAACCTGAAATACGGAGCAGTTTATTCGCCCTGGTTAAAGGTAAACCTGCCAAAGGCAATCAAATACACCGATGTAAAAAGTGTGATAAAGCGTGCAGGTATATCCGTTCCGCTTTCAGGACTTACCGCTGATGCTGAAGTTCAGGGTTTAATCACTGAATTGGAGCAAGCCAATGTTGATGTCGCCAATGTGACCGCTAAAACAAAGGTTTTAAGTCCGCCAAATGGTGTTTTATCTGATGGATTTAGTTCGTTGGTTGCAGCATTTAATGCGCCATTAGGTAATACAAATGCGAATCTTAAAAATATATTCGACTATCTTGCCTCCATAGGCAACCAAATTCAGTTGATGGCAAATGGAGTTGCTCCAAATGTTCTAACCCATCCTGATTTTCTAGCAGATGTAAAGGCAGGTATTACTTCAAATTTTGATCTGTTGTTTGCAAAAATCAAAGCGCTGAATCTTGAAGCCATTGCAGATATTACTGTCGCACTTGCCGGAACTGACTTTACTGCATTAACGGTAGGCAGTTGGCCTCAGACGGTTGCTGCAGTAGCGCCAGCTGCTCCCGGATCAATCAATGAAGGCAACGATAACAGCAGAAGGATTGCCGCGGTAAATCTGTTACAGCCTATGTTTGATGAATTAAACACGGCCTACCTGAATCTGATTGTAAATGCAGGTAATACTTATGTCAAGACACTTGATGCTTCGCTGGCATTGGTATTCCCGGTTTATAAAAATATACTGAACGGGGTAAGCAGCAGCATGACAGTTATGCCTCCAAGCGGCGCTGTAGCTGGTGTGTATGCACAGGTTGACCGTACCCGTGGTGTTTGGAAAGCTCCGGCCAATGTCAGTTTAAATAATGTACTGGCACCGGCAACTGTATTTACCGCCACTCAGCTTGATAACCTGAATGTGGATGCTGTTGCAGGAAAATCGGTCAATGCAATTCGCTATTTCACCGGAAAGGGCACACTTGTATTTGGATCACGGACACTTGCCGGCAATGATAATGAATGGCGGTATGTTCCGGTTCGTCGCTTCTTCAACATGGTGGAAGAAAGCTGTAAAAAATCTACCGAGCCATTCGTATTCGAACCCAATGACGCCAATACCTGGGTGAAAATTCAGGGAATGATCGAAAACTTCCTCACCACTTTATGGAGACAAGGTGCATTGCAAGGTGTTAAACCCGAACATGCATTTTATGTTGCAGTTGGCCTGGGTAAAACAATGACTTCGCTTGATATTCTTGAAGGAAGACTGATTGTGGAAATAGGTATGGCTGTAGTTCGCCCTGCTGAATTCATCATCTTACGCTTCTCTCATAAACTGGCTGAAAGTTAGCAGTCCCGAAATTACAGTAAATGTTTAATTCAAAAACAATTTTCATTCTTAAAATAAAACAATATGGCAAACTATCCTCTTCCCAAATTTCACTTCCTGGTGCAATGGGGCGGTGAACGTATCGGGTTTACCGAAGTTACCGGACTCGATATACAGGTAGAAGCAATTGAATACAGAGAGGGCAGCAGCCCCGAGTATTCAAAAATTAAGATGCCGGGTATGCTTAAATACAGCAATATCACTTTAAAGCGTGGCAGTATGAACAGTGATTCCGACTTCTACAAATGGATCAATACAACCAGCTTGAATACAGTTGAACGACGCGACATCATTATCAGTCTGCTAAATGAAACACACGCCCCTGTAATGACATGGAAAGCAAAAAATGCTTTTGCCGTGAAAGTACAGGCCAGTGATTTGAAAAGCGACGGTAATGAAGTAGCTATCGAAACACTTGAACTGGCGCATGAAGGATTGAATATTTTAAATTAAAAGTATTCTCCTGAAATGAGAGTGCTGCAATGATTTGTTCATCGTTTAAGTAAATGATATGGCTACTCCTGTTGCAGGCGGTTATTACCCGCCGGTTGGATTTCACTTTAAAGTTGAGTTTGTAAACCTGGGCAATAATAACGATCAGCGTTTCCAAAGTGTTACCGGTTTGAATGTTGAATACGATACCGAATCGTTTAAAGAAGGCGGTGAAAATCGTTTTGAGCACAAATTACCGGTACGCACCAAGTACCCTGATTTGTCCCTGAAAAGGGGAATGCTCACCAACTCAGCAGTTATCGACTGGTGTATTGACGCTTTGCAAAACCGCAGTTTCCGTCCGGTGCAGGTAAATGTTACGCTTTTAAATGAAAGGCACGACCCCATTACAACTTGGCAATTCTTTAATGTATGGCCAAAAAAATGGAGTGTCAGCGATTTTAATGCACAGGAAAACTCGGTGGTTATTGAAACACTCGATTTATGCTATAATTATTTTACCATAAACAAAAGTTAATGCCACTCGAAATTAAAGAATTGCAGATCAGTGTTGTCGTAAATGAACAACAGGCCAAAGATGCAGCGAATGCGGCCCCGGGCAGCCAGGAATCGAAAGAGGATAAAAAAGCCCTGCTGCAGCAATGTGTTGACGATATCATGGACATTTTAAACAGCAAAAAAGAACGATAATGCCAACCGGTGAATTCGAAAAATTAAAAATCTATGCCTATACCGATCCGGGTTGCGGAGACGATCAACTGGCTGCATTGGATGAGAATCCGATCACAGCAATGATCAATCCGGAGAATTATACCCTGGAAACAAAAGTGGAATTTAACAACGGGCAGGCTGGTGGGACAAGCGGAAGCCAGCCCCGCTTCGAGAAGAAACCTCCAGGCGAATTGGCATTTGAATTTTTGTACGACAACACCGGAATTATTGACGGCAACCCGAGAGAAGATATTTCGGAAGATCTGGCAAAGCTGAACGATTTCCTGATGGGCTACGATGGCGATATTCATCAGACCCGGTTTTTCAAATTTGTTTGGGGGACAAGCTTAATGAAAGGCGTTTGCTCGTCGTTAAGCATCACATACAAGCTATTTAATCCCGACGGAAAACCAATCCGCGCCATCTGCAAAGTTACCATTCGCGAAGTGGTGGAAGAAGAGGCCAGAGTTTTGGAAGAAAACAATCATTCGCCCGATCTCACCCATTTCAGGATTGTAAAAAAAGGAGACACGCTGCCGGCCATGTGTTTCAAAATTTATGGCGACTCCAAATATTACATACAGGTTGCCAAAGTGAATAAGCTAAATAATTTCAGAAACCTCGCTGTGGGCAATGAAATATTTTTTCCACCATTTGATAAAACGAAGAACTAGATGCCAAACGAAAGAAACATACCATCCGATAAACCGAAGAGTGTAGTTACTCATACGATTATCAGCGGCGGTACGGAAGTTTCCAAGCAGTATCAGCTTTTATCAATCATTGTAAATAAGGAGGTTAACCGTATTCCGATGGCCACGCTTGTTTATACCGATGGTGAACCCAGCAAACAATCGTTTGAATTGAGTGGTAAAGCTGATTTTGAACCGGGCAAGGAAATCGAAATAAAAGCTGGCTATAGCAGCGACGAAAAACTCCTGTTCAAAGGCATCGTCATCAAACACAGCATCCGGGTTCGGAATAAAAATTCGGTGCTGATTATCGAATGCAAAGACAAAGCTGTTAAAATGACCGCCGCGTGCAAAAACAAATACGCGCTTGACACCAAAGACAGCGACATTATTGAAGAGCTCATTGACACCTATGGTTTGGAAAAAGATGTGGCAACCACGACCGTAACACACAAACAAATAGTACAATACAATTGCACGGACTGGGATTTTATGCTTTGTCGTGCCGATGTAAATGGTTTGTTGTGCATTCCCAACGATGGTAAACTTTCGGTCGCTCCTCCTGAATTTGGGGGAGATGCGGCTCTTACCATTCAATACGGAGCCACCGTGCATAATCTGGATGCAGAAATAGATGCCCGGCTGCAATACAAATCGGTAAAAGGATCAGTTTGGAATTACACCGATCAGGAATTGGTAAAAGACACAGAGGCCGAAGATCCCGGTGTACCCGATGCAGGCAATTTATCTGCTGATGCTTTGGCAGATGTGATTGGAGAAACAGAATATCGTTTATTCAACAGCGCCAAAATTGAAGAACCGGAATTGCAGGCTTGGGTAAATGCAGCGATGATGAAAAACAGGTTGGCCAAAATCCGTGGAAAAGTTACCACTGACGGAACCGCAGACGTTTTGCCGGGTCAGCTCATTCAGCTAAACGGTGTGGGCGACCGGTTCGAAGGCAAATTATTTGTGACTGGAATCAGGCATCAGATTACCGAAGGGTTGTGGCAAACCACCTTTCAGTTCGGAATTAATCCCGAATGGTTTGTACAAACCTACAACGTGCAACAACCCTTGGGTGGCGCCATGTTGCCAGCCATACAAGGTCTGCATATTGGTATTGTTACGCAGTTGGAAAGCGATCCGGATGGCGAAGACCGGATACTGGTAAAAATACCGGTAATCAATAACGAGGAAGATGGCATTTGGTGCAGGGTTTCAACCTTGGATGCCGGTGAAAAAAGAGGTACTTTTTTCAGGCCTGAAATTTCGGATGAAGTGATTGTCGGTTTTATCAACAACGATCCCCGGCATGCAGTGGTTCTCGGAATGCTCAACAGCAGTGCAAAACCAGCACCTCTCAAAGCTGCCGATGACAATCACGAAAAAGGTTATGTAAGCCGCAGCGAAATGAAAATGATCTTTAATGATGACAAGAAAAGCTTCTCGCTGGAAACTCCCGCAGGAAACAAATTCATCATCACCGAAGATGAAAAGAAAATTCATCTTGAAGATCAGAATGGGAATAAAATAACCATGAACGAAGACGGAATAAAAATAGAAAGCATTAAAGACATTATCCTGAAAGCGGCTAAAGATATCAATGCTGAAGGGGTAAACATCAACATCAAAGGAAGCGCACAGACCAAAGTAGAAGGAAGTGCCGGTGCCGAAGTTTCGAGTGGCGGAACCACGAATGTAAAAGGTTCGATAGTAAATATTAATTAACTAAAAACGAAGAGTTATGCCAATGGCAGCAAGAGTTGGTGACATGCATGTTTGTCCGATGGTTACCGGAGTAGTGCCGCATGTGGGCGGTCCGGTGTTGCCACCGGGAACACCAACAGTGATGATTGCCGGAATGCCTGCTGCAAAAGTTGGTGACATGTGCCTTTGTGTTGGACCTCCGGATTCGATTGCTAAAGGTTCAGGAACAGTTTTTATTGGCGGCGCCCCGGCAGCCAGAATGGGCGACAGCACAGCACACGGCGGAACAATTGTTATGGGTTGCCCCACCGTAAATATTGGAGGTTGATATAGAAAGTGTCATTAAATGGTCATTAAGTGGTCGTTAAGTGGTCGTTAAGTGGGGAAAACAATAAATGACAATGACAACATTTGACTGAAGAAAATTGCAAACTGGAAAATTAAACAGATAGTCAATTTAAGAATTACAACGATGAGCAACGAATTTACAAGCAATGATTTTCTGGGTGTAGGTTGGAGTTTTCCGCCAACATTTAATGCACAGACCAAAGCGGTTGAAATGACCGAAAAGGAAATTGATATCGAGCGGAGTTTGCAAATACTGCTTACAACAACCATTGGAGAAAGGGTGATGCAGCCTAAATACGGTTGCAACATGAATACCTTGCTGTTTGAACCGCTGAATACCACAGTGAAAACAATCATGATTGACAAGATAAAAACAGCTATCCTGTTTTTTGAGCCCCGGATTGATGCGAAAAAGATTTCATTGAATATGCAGAACGAATTGGAAGGAGAAGTACTGGTAGAAATCGAATACATCGTCAGGGCAACCAACAGCCGATTCAATTTTGTATTCCCTTATTACATCAACGAAGGAACAGAACTGAATTTTTTAACCACCAATAAATCAGTCTAAAATAATGGCTAACTGCAGCAAACATAAAAACCCACTGATTAATAACGGAACCAGTCAAATCCAACGATTTTTACCTGGTCTGGATAAGAATCGATATGCACTGGTTGACGAAAAAGAATTTGCCGACTGGATCGTGTTTGCCAATGAATTTGCTGCTTATATAAACTATTACAATAGCTCCAATAAAATCTCCGGAAATTGGCAGGCCTTCTTTTCCAGTGATATTTCAGCACAATTCGGATTAATCGCCATCCAGGATATCGAACGCTATAGAATAGAGATTAAAGAAAGACTCGACTATATCAGAAACGATGATCATGAAGATTCTTTAGAAAGCATCAAAATTAAACTAAATGAGTTGTTCAGCGCCATTCTCACTTTAAGCAAGGCGCTTGATGATTCGATCCTTAAACTTCCTGAAAAAGCGAGTTTAAAATCTACACTTCAAAACCTTGTTAAAACAAAATTAGCCCCGGCACTTAATAAGCTTATCGCCTATCATGAAGCGGCTGATAATGTGCCACTAAAATACCTGAATCATTCTACTTTAAGTTCATGGAAAATACTTAATAAACCACTAACTGATGCCAGTCAAATCATAAACAATTCAGGACTAAGTAAAATCTGGTTCGACGATTCGATTTATACTGACTGGAACGCCTATGTAACTGACATTGCTCCGGATGAAAGTATTTTTAATAATCCGTTAACAGCTTTTACCGACGTTTTTCTGAGCATCGAACATGCGGCAAATCACAACCTGTTTACGGGCGTATTCGATACTTACTTGTCGATTTACACCAAAATTATTCAGGAGGCTGAAGCTGAGTTATTAAAAACTCTGGAAAGCTACGATGAACACACACCGCATTACGCCTTGTTCCTCAGCTTTTTAATGTTGTTCAGATTTACTCAAACGCATATCAATACAATCACCCAAAGGCATCTCGATTTTTATTACAAAGAAGTATTGCGCCTGCAACCGCGGGCTGCCGAAGCCAATAAGGTTCATGTTTTGGGCGAATTGGCCAAGCAGGTTGACAGTTATTTGCTGAAGCAGGGCACTTTGTTGAAAGCCGGAAAGGACAGTCTGAAAAAGGATGTGAACTACCAGCTTGATGCTGATTCGGTTTTCAATAAAGCAAAGGTTGCCCAATTGAAAACATTCTATATAGCTGCTGTTGACGATAGTATTAAAGAACCAGGAACTTCAACCGTAAAACAAAATAATACCGGTCGTGTATTTGCATCGCCTGCAACGAATACCGACGACGGAATTGAGGCCAAACTAACCAGCGCCAATAAAGAATGGCAGCCCTATGTTCACAAAGTATATAAAGAAGCGGAACTTGAAAGTATATCCATGCCAAAAGCACAGCTTGGTTTTGCACTGGCTTCGCATTATTTATACCTGACCGAAGGTGAGCGGAAAGTATTTGTAAAACTTGTTCTAAATAATAATTCGGCGCTCGAAGGCAAACATATCGAATGTTACCTCACGGCTGAAAAAGAATGGTACAAAGTTGAATCACCTACTATCTCTACTTTAGGTAAACAAATAATACAAGGAAATACAGATTGTGTCGAAATATCATTCATCCTTCCGGGATCGGCACCAGCTATTGTAAATTATAATGCAGCCAAACATGGTGGCACTTTCAATGTGGCTTTGCCAATATTAAAAATTTATCTGGTAAACGATGATGCCAGCATATACGAATATGATGCATTGAAAGATATTACCATCACCAAAACAGAAATCAGGGTTGAAGTGGGAATGGACAGCACTTACAGCCAGAAAGGATTAAAAAATCTTCAGTTGTCAAACGATTTTGGCGTGTTGGATGCTTCAAAACCATTTATGCCATTTGGTTCTCAACCCAAAAAAGATGCTGGATTTGTAATTGGCAGTAAAGAGATCATATGTAAAAAAAATGTGTCTGTTCAAGTTAGTCTTGAATGGGCAGAGTTACCTGATTCGGCAAGTGTAATCAAATATGAAAAGAACAGTTCAGGTACCGAAACACCATCATGCCTTCCCCAAATGCTTTCAGGTGGAAGGTGGCTTTCACATGCAGAAAATGGCACTATTGCCTCTTCCGCAGCATTGTTTAATGGAGTCAGCAAGCAGATACAATTATTCCCTTATGGGCAGGATATTCCTTACGACGTTTTAGTAAATTATGCCGATGCCTATGAAAATCTGAATTCATCTACTGCCAATGGATTTATCAGGCTATCACTGAATAGCAGTTTTGGCCATAATGAGTATTTAAGGGATTTTGCCCAGTATATTATGGAAAAAAGTCCGGGTATAGCTGATACAATAACTGTTGAACCACTTGAACCTTATACACCAAAAATAAAATCCATCTATGCCAGCTATTATGCTTATTCTTTAAGCGATTTAATGGCTACATCTGCTGCGGGATTCGACAGTCGTGAAATCAGATTCTTCCACATTTATCCGTTTGGCGATGGCGAACAGCATAACTATTTAAACTCTTCAGGAAATGTTTACCTGTTGCCACAGTTCAAACATCAAATTAAGAGTGAAATTATTCCACATATCGGAGAATTTTACATCGGTATCGAAAACTTAAATCCTGGTGAAGCGGTCAACATTTTGTTTCAGTTAATGGAAGGAACTACAAACCCCAAGATCGTAAAACCTAAGGATCAGCATATTTACTGGGCTTTTTTGAGCCAAAACAAGTGGATAGAATTTGATTCATCCGATTACAGCGACAATACTCTGCAACTGGTTCAGTCGGGTATTATTTCTTTTGCCATTCCTGCGGAAGCAACAACCGAAAATACCATTTTACCAAGCGGATATATCTGGCTTCGGGCAGCAGTTTCTGAAGCTGTTGAAGCTGTTTGCGACCTGATTTCGGTTGATGCACAGGCTGCAGTGGCCACTTTTGTAAACAACGAAAATGCCGATGACTTTTTAAATACCGCCTTACCTGCCGGAACCGTCGCCAAATTGAGAATTCCGGATGCTTCGGTTAAAAAAATTACACAGCCCTATTCTTCTTTTGGTGGACGGCCAAAGGAAAACGACGATCATTTTTACATCAGGGTAAGCGAACGGCTGCGCCATAAAGCCCGGGCCATTACCGTGTGGGACTACGAACACCTGGTTCTGGAAGCTTTTCCTGAAATTTACAAGGTAAAATGCCTGAATCACACGCAGATTGAAGACGGAATTTATCATGAAGTTAAGCCGGGGCATGTAAGCATCATTACTATCCCGTCGCAACAAAACCATAATGATGCGAATCCGCTAAAACCTTTTACACAACAAAGTACCTTAACCAATATCGAAAACTTTTTGCGTAAACGCATCTCCTGTTTCGTAAACCTGCATGCCTGTCAGCCACAGTTTGAAGAAGTTAGGCTTGAATTTAACCTTAAGCTGTTCGATCAGTATAAAGATTTTACTTTTTACGCTGAAAAGCTGAAGGAAGAAATAACACAATTCCTCTCACCCTGGGCCTACGGAAATCCTTCAACGATCGATTTTGGTGGAAAAATATATAAATCGGTGCTTATCAATTTCATAGAGGAAAGGTATTATGTAGATTTTATAACCGATGTGTTCATGTATGTGAAGGTTGACGACACTACCAATGCAAGTGGTGATATGGAAGAAATAAGTGCATCAACTGCCCGAAGCATTTTGGTGTCTGCACCTGCATCGATGCACACCATCGATCCCGTAACGGTAACTGTAAATAATGCAATTGAGAATTGTGTTGACAAAAACAATGTAAAATAATGCCTGATCATGGCCAAAAGTATAACCATACAAAAGACTCAAACTCTCACTGACAGCAGTAACTACGAACTGTTGCGGCAAAAGGGCCTGGAATATATCGAGAAACTTGGAAGCAAGTTGTGGACCGATTTCAACATTCACGATCCGGGTATAACCATGTTGGAGGCGCTGGCTTATGCACTCACTGATTTAGGTTTCCGCACCTCGCTCGACATCAAAGACCTGTTAGCCTTACCTGCTCCTGAAACCGCGGATGCAGACGGACAATTCCCGGCAGATAAACGTCAGGCTTTTTATACAGCACGCAACATTCTAACCGTAAATCCATGGACCAGCGACGATTTTCGAAAATTGCTCATCAATATCGATGGAATTAAAAACGGTTGGCTGAATTGCAAAATATGTGCCTGCGACGATATTTACCTTTATGCCAACTGCACCAAAAGCGTTTTGCAATATGCGCCGATAAATCCTTCCGACCATAAGGTAACCATACGTGGCCTTTACGATATTTTGCTCGAGTTTGAAGAAGAAGAAAAAAGCGGAAATCTCAACAGTGGTAAAATAAAATACAATTTCAGCTATAAAAATGGGCTTCAGTTAGCCAATGCTTCGATTGAAATGCGGCTTCCTTCATGGGCCAAATTGGAAACCAATAAAGCCGTTTACAAAAATTTCAGGAATGCAAAAAGCGAGATTACGAATGTGGAGGTTATTCATATTTCGGGTTCAATGCCTGTAGTTGCCGATATTCCCACTTCTCCGGAACAAGTGCTCGACAGTGCTTTGCGTAAACCGGTTTTTGCAAATGTTAAAATCACTTTTAAACCGGATAAAGATCAAGTTGCCACCGAAAATTTAGATTTTCAGGATATCCCAATCAATGTATGGTTCAGAAATACAGCTGAAAGAAGGGCCCTTGAGCTCAAAGATTTGAAAACCGCCATTATGGACAAAACGGTTTCAGGAATTTTTCCGAAATACCTTGAAAAGATTAAAAGAGCCGATGCTGTAATTGCCGAAACGATACAAGTATTGCACAACCACCGAAACCTGGCCGAAGATTATTGCACCATAAAAGCCATAGAAGTTGAAGACATTGCCATTTGCGCCGACATGGAAGTTGAACCTTCAGCCGATATCGAAGCTGTTTTGTCGGAAGCTTATTACCTCATCGACCAATACATGAGTCCCGACATTAAATTTTATTCACTGCAACAATTGCTTGACGCAAAAAAGCCTGTGGATGAGATTTTCGAAGGCCCGGCTTTGAGCAATGGTTTTATCGATAATGATGAACTGGCACAGGCCTCTTTGCGAAAGATCCTTTATACTTCAGATATTATAAATCTGATCATGGAAATAAAGGGTGTCAAATCAGTCACCAATCTGGTACTTGCGCGATATGATGATTACGGACGTTTAACCGAAAGCCAATCGTGGAGTTTACCGGTAACCCCAAATCGCCAACCCCGATTATACATTGAAGGAAGTAAGGTTCTGGTTTATAAAAATGGATTGCCCTTTTTGGCCGATGCCAACGAACTGAGCGATACCCTTCAGGTGGTAAAAGGGAAACATACACAACCCAAATATTCTGTTCTTGAAAACGACTTGCCGGTTCCACATGGCAGTTACTATGAAATTGAATCGTACTACGCGGTACAGAATACTTTGCCGTTAACTTATGGTGTTGGTGCTGACGGGCTGCCCGATTCAGCTACCGAAATGCGTAAAGCACAGGCTAAACAGCTAAAAGCATATTTGCTGTTTTTCGAACAATTGCTGGTAAACTATCTTGCTCAGTTAGCCAATACACAGGAATTGTTTGCAATTGACAATACCGTAAAACAAACCTATTTTTCGCGTTTACTTGATTCAGGAGAAATTGATGGAATTACCAGTTTGTACAACGGATTGGATGCTGCCACCTTGCAGGGATTGATCGAAAATGAGGATACATTTCTAGAACGACGCAATAAATTTCTGGATCATTTACTGGCCCGGTTTGCCGAAACATTTAACGATTATGCCCTGATGCTTTATTCTTATACCGAGGATAAAGACATTGCCGACAGCCAGTTGATTGATAACAAAATTTCGTTTTTACAAAACTTTCCGGAGCTGAGCCGCAACCGCGCAAAATCGTTCAATTATAAAAATCCGGACTTGGTTTGCAGCAGCAACAATTTAGCTGGGTTGGCAAACCGAATAAAACTGCTTTTGGGTTACAGCACTGCCACTTCGGGATTGGTAGAACTTTATGAGGAAAAAGATACCGACGGAAAATCCTATGAACAACGCTGGCGACTAGTTGATGAAAAGAAAAAAATAATGCTGAGCAGCAGTACCAGATACTTTGACGAGGCACTTCCGAATGCTGAGCAAAAAGCCTGGAAAGAAATAGATCAGGTCAATCAATACATCACAGAGAAAGCATTTTATTCCATAAAAAAAACAAAAACCTGGGTTCTTAACCTGACTAACGATGCCGGTGAAGTAATAGCCACCCGAAAACAGGGTTTCAAAACCAAAGCAGAAGCCGAAGCTGCCAGAGATGAGATTATTGCATTTGCAAAAAAAACAATATCCGGCGAGCAGATTTTTGTTGTAGAGCATGTTCTGTTACGACCGCGAGCCATTGGCGATCCATTGCTTTCGGTTTGCCTGGATCCCTCATGCAGCGATTGTGATGAAACCGATCCATATTCATTCCGGATTACACTGGTTTTAAATGGTGAAGACGGATTGGCCAATAAAGGTATTGAGTTTCGCCGCTTTGCTGAGCAAACAATTCGTATGGAAACCCCCGCACATCTTGGATTAAAAATATGCTGGGTCAGCAAGGAATCTTTAAAAGAATTCGGCAATCTATATTGTAAATGGCTTGCAGAACTTGCCAAACCTGAGCCAGACGCTTTATTATTACGCAACCGGCTCAATGCTTTGATTCAAGTATTTACCAATCTTAATAATGTTTATCCACAAGCTACCTTGCACGATTGCATTGATGGCAATGACAGTAACCGGGTACTTCTTGGGCACACTGCAATCATCAGCGATGAAGAACTGGATGAACAGATTAAAAAGAAAAATAGTCTTTAAGTTTCACAATCCGCATTAACGAAAAAAAATATACAGTTATGATACCTTCAGCAGCCAATTCAGATTATCCAAAATTTGTAGCCGATCAGGTGCTAACATCTGACAACCTCAATGATTTATTCGGCTACCTGGATGAACAGGGACGAATGACACGAACCAATTTATCGGGTATTGGTATTGTGTGCGGATTAAAAGTTAAAACTGCGGCCGATGGAAGTAGTATAACCATCTCCAAAGGTGTTGGAGTAACCAGTTCGGGCTACATGGTCACCGTGCCCGAAATAACCTATACCAAACGTACTTCGGCTATTTTTAATGCGGTAAAAAGCGAATACTACAACAGGTTTGTAAATATCGCTTCGAAAACCCAAAAATTCGATTTATGGGAGTTAAAGCAGGAAGCTGAAGCTGAAGGGAGCACCGCTTTGACCAAAACTTTTCTTTCGTCAGGAGAAAAAATTGTACTACTATTTGTTGAGCTTCTGGAAGAAAACAACAAGAATTGCGATCCGAATTCCTGCGACGATAAAGGCATTAGAGTAACTGTGAACTTCAGACCCTTATTAATCGAAAAGGCGAATATAGAAGCATTGCTAACCGGAGCCGGTGCACCTGCAAGCCCGTGGTTGACTTTGCCCGACTTGACCATGAAGAGGTTTGATGTAACCGCCACTCCACTATTCGAATGCCTGAACTTTTTTGATGCTTACCGGAAAATTCTAAATAGTAAATTCATTGATCAGGTTCAAAACTCACTAAGCCAATCGTACGATGTTTTACAACCCTTACTGGCTGAAGACTTTCCGAAAAACCCATTTTCTACATTAGCCAACGATTTCAAATTTCTGAATGATGGCAGCATTACTCCGGAACAGTTAATATTCATGCAATACTATTACGATCTGTTTTCTGATCTCATTCTGGCTTACAACGAATTCAAGGAAAAAGGAATTGAATTTATTGGAATGTGCTGCCCCGACGACCTGTTCCCGAGACACCTGTTGCTCGATCTGGCCATTCCGGATACAACGGTTGATGTCAGCAGTTACCGCCATTATTTTATTCCATCGCCCATATTAAGCAATCAGGAAAAAACAGCTTCACAACTTAGGATACTATTCAAAAAAATGGTATTGCTGCTGAATAAATTTGATTTGCCATCACTTTCAACTAAGGGATTCGGTAAAAAGACAGACAACACCATCCGGATTACTCCGTCGGTTTTGGCTAATGTTCCGTTCTCCAATAAGTCAATTCCATTTTATTACGACATTAGCAATCTATCCGACGAATTGTTAAGAAACTGGAGCCCATTAAAATATGCACAGGGGAAAAGCCATAGAAACCTGTCATACCATGCAAAAAGATACAACTCAACCGATGAAGAAATTTTTGAGCCTTTGTTGTATGATTTGGAATCCTATAATTTTTTGCGGATTGAAGGACATATTGGCAAATCCTACCTGAATGCGGTAAAAACCATCACCGATATCCGGAATAAAAACCGCTTGCCTTTTGAAGTTGTTGCACTCAACGCTGATGTTTCGGCAATTACTACATTTATTAAAGAGCTGGGCAAATTAATGGCCTCGGGTACAAACAATGCCCAACCCACTCTCGAATCGCTCATGGGAACCAGTTGCCATTTTAACGATCTGGAACTGCTTTATGATGCCATCATGTCTGAGCTCACCGGAAAACTGAGCAATGAAATGAAATTCTTTTATGATTTGAAACGGGATGGCAAACGTCCGCCTCTTAAGGAGCCTGCAAATAATATTCCTAAGGTGCCTTTGCTGAAGAATACCGATGCGGCCTTTCAATTCACCACCAATAGCATCGGCCATGAGTTTGAGCTATTCTATGAAAATGTAAAAGATGTTCCTTATATTCCGATACTTGTATTTTTCCAATCATTCGGCCAGGACGGAAGTAATGACGTCATGGATTTTGTTTTTAAAGCAGTGCTTTATTACATCGAAATGCTGTATGAAACAGTAACTACAAGTCTCAGCAGTTTTACCTTCTTTGATTTTTACATTCGATATTATTCTTTAGTTTATGCCGTCAGGTATATAAAATTTCTAAACAAGGTCTTCAGTGAGCAATTTCCTTTGAGTGAAGAAGAAAACGATCATCTCGATGCAATTCTATCTATAACAGCCGACAACAGAATGGTTCAGTTATACATCGAATTCCTTCGCAGGTTATTGCAAATCAAAGTTATGCAGCAGGCAGGTTTTTACACCATCAGCCATCCCGGAATTCAGCACAAAGCAGGTGTGCCTTTTGGTGGTACTTTTGTAGTGGTTTATCATGAAGCCGAAAAAGTAGAAGTCGCTGTTAAGCCTAACACTACTTTTAAGGAAAACCTGGCATTTAAAGCGAATAATGAAAAAATCGACTCCTCCAGAATTAATTCAGGAACACAGAAGTTAAATGCAGAAGCCTCAACCCAGGATCATTTAAGGTTGCTTACGGCAGATGTACATGAAAAAGTGGGATTCGTCAGAGACCGAGTCATTTCCGGACTAGAGAAAACGATTAATGTAGAAAATCTGGGAACTAAGAAAGTTGTTGAAGAAGCTGCTGCTGCCGCTGCATTTCAGCCAACAGAAGTAAAAGCTTCAGCGGCTGACTCCGTTGCTGCTGCCGCTGCTGTTAACACAACAACAACAAGCACCATTTCTAATGCCGAAAAATCGCAGGAAATTAATGAGCGTATTCTAAATTATCTGTCAGATGCAGCAACCTATATTAAAAACCGCAAAGCCGATATACTTGATGAAGCTATTTCCGAATTTAACGATGGCATAGTGATCGCAGATTTTTATCTGCCATATCAATGTTGTTCCGATTGTCCGCCCATACAGATGATTGTAACCGGCGGACCCGAGAAACCAAATCAGCCACCGGTTGCACGACCAGGCGACACCATTTCGATACAATTGCCGGTGAATTTTGCTAAGTTGGATGGAAGTAAATCTTCTGATCCGGATGGTACCATAAATTCGTATTTGTGGGAATTGAAGTCGGGAACGAATGCTAAGATCGAAAAGCCGAACGAAAGTATAACCGAAGTTTCAAGCCTTAATGAAGGAACATATGTTTTCAATTTAACTGTAACCGACAATGATGGAGCTTCATCATCAGCAACGGTTTCTGTTATTGTATTGCCACAAGTCAATGTTTCTCCGATTGCCGTCGCAACAGCAAACCCCGATAAGTTGACACTTTCAGCTAATGGTGCAGGAATTGCTGAAATCTCAGGTAGTAATTCGAACGATCCTGACGGTGAAATCAAAGCCTTCAAGTGGTCGCTTAAACCCAGCCCAACCGGAGGAGCAATCATAGCCGATCCAACAAGTGAAACAAGCCTCGTTACCTTTACCCAACCCGGGGTTTATGTATTCCAGCTAATTGTTACAGATGACCGGGGTGCGACTGACACAACAACAGTGAATGTGACAGTCCAAAAACAAAATCTACCGCCTCTAGCAGTGGCCACCGCAAACCCTTCGACCTTAATTTTGGTGGGTGACGAACATGTATTCTCAACACTTGATGGCAGTGCATCAACTGATCCTGATGGCCAAATAACCAGCATGAACTGGGCACAATCCGGCGGACCAACAAGCGGTGTGACAATTGATACTCCGGATGAAGTAACCACTCAGGTTTCGTTTAACCAACCCGGGAATTACGAATTCAAATTATCTGTAACCGACAAACAAGGAGCAAGCAATTCAACAGCTGTGACAGTTACAGTTACTCAGGAAATAATTGTTGAAAAAACATGTGCACCACTTGATAGCATCATTTCAGGCTTTAGTGAACTGGCCAATGCTGATACTGCTGAGAATTTTAAATTATTTACAGCTCGCTATGTTGACTATAGAGAAATCAGGCTGTTCTATAATCTGATGATTTCTTCCAATGTTCCAAGCATGTCGGTTGAAGCCCAGATAGATTTCTTTATCAAGCAGAAAATTGATTCGAAACTTCCTGTCTGGATAAACAATTTAAAACCTGTTCTCCAGGAATTTGAGAATTTGAGGCGTCTGTCACTGCTCATGCTCAACATACATTCTGAACTTGCCTACTACATCGCCTGTATTCAAAAAGACGATGTAAGCAAAGCGAATGTAAAAATGGCTGATGCGTTAAAATCAGAGGCCAACTTATTGAGCGATATAACTGATTTTGTGGCCAATTTCCCTGATGATTTGCGAAAAATACTAACAACTCTTCGTACAGTTACCACAGCTGAAAGGAACAGAGTAAAAACCAACAATGAAGTAAATGTAAAGCCAGTTTATGTTGAAATTCTTGTATCAATCTTAAGTATTTTAAAAGCTATGAACGTTTAATATGACTAGTTCGCTTCATACCATCCGTAAACAAGTCGTACAATTTCAATACAATGGAAATGCGGATGGCTTTGCGCTGCAAAAAGAATTGAGCGAATGGTGTAATTTTAATTTGATACCTGCCATAGAACAGCAACTTGATTCTTTTGATCTCGGTGAAAACTATTTCACCATTGATAAACTTAAAATTGAGGCAACAGCCAATAAAAATGACTGGCAACAAAAAATCAGGGATGAACTTATTTTTAGCCTGAAGCAAAAATTAATCGACTATAAACCAAAGTTTAAAGAAGAATCCGGCAACAAACGCGAAAAAAGAGCCAGAAAACTGGACGAGCTTATAATTTATTATTTTGAAAATGGATACTTGCCATGGTGGGAAAAAGCGCTGGTAGAAGATGATTTTGAAGCTGTTTTGCTTAATTGGATCTGTGATGAAATGTCGCCTGATCGAGCTAAAATTGTTAGTGAAAGATTAAAGCAAACAGATTCCAATAACCAGATTCTAAGAATTATCAATCTGGTCCCACAGAAATTCATTTTTACATTCCTGAAAAACATTTACAAACAAGAAACTGAATTAATCAGCCAAACTGAATCTTTTTTTAAAGATCTAAGCGCTAATAATAATTTAACCGCGAATAAAAGTGACATTATTAAAAAGGTAAATAGTTTTCTGTTAATGATTTTGATTGATAGCGAAGGCATCATGAATATTGATTTAATGTTACAGTTCCTTTATGATGAAGTGAAAAGCATGAAAGGCCTTGCCAAAATGCTAGAACCAGCCTCGGTAAAAATCGTTGGGGAAACTAATCCTGTAAAACTAGCCTGGAAAAAGCTTTTAACCGCTAAGAAAAAAGAAAAGAGATTGTCTGATCATAAAGATGTATTCCAGTATCAACAGATTACAAATTTAAAAGATACAGAGCAGAGAAATGAAATGCCTGAAAATCCAATCCAAGATCAAATTCAGGAAGACTTTGAGATATTGACGATTTCTGAAAAAGAGAAAACACTTCAATACAATAAATTAATTGACAGGCTTACCAATCCTGATTCTGCAAATAAAAACCAGGACAATTTGGTGACCGAACTTCAGGAAGGCATATACATTGACAATGCCGGAGCAGTAATTCTTGCAGCTTTTCTCCCTGCCCTGTTTAAGCAATTGGAGTTGGAAAATGACGGTGTGCTCCAAAATCCTGATTTGGCTGCAATGCTTATTCAATATTGCACTACAGGTAAAGCTATAGTTGCTGAGTACGAATTGGTGCTTCCCAAATTACTGTGTGGCATCGACATTGAATTTCCGGTAAATACTAATACCAAAATAACTACTGAACAAATGAAGGAAGCCGATGAAATGCTTCTGGCATTAATTGAGCATTGGTCGGTACTTAAAAACACCTCCATCGATGGTTTGAGAGAATCATTCCTTAAGCGAAGTGGAAAGTTGTCAATTGAAAATAACAATTGGCTGCTCCAGATCGAACAAAGACCTTATGATATGCTTTTGCAGCAACTACCATGGGGTGTTTCAATGATCAAACTGCCATGGATGAATATGCTCCTTTTAACCGAATGGGTTTAAAATGAAACGATGTCTTCAACTGCTGAAAAGACAAATCAACCCGCAACTGTTGTCCAACAAAAAGCACAACAGCAATCCTTTTTCAGAAAGGCGGAGGAAGAGTCATTTTTTGGCAGCAACGAACGTCCATCCTTTTTTAGCAAACCCGTTCAGGCCAAATTAGCGGTAAGCAGTCCCGACGACCCACAGGAAAAAGAAGCCGATGCAGTTGCCGAAACAGTAATGCGAATGCCCGATCCGGTAACATCCATTTCGGCCAGCAGTGAAGAAAAACTGGACAAGAAAGAGGAAGAAGAAATTCAAGCTAAAATTGAAGCACCGGCAATAAGCAAAATAAGCCGAAAAGAAGAGGAAGGCGAAGAGATTCAGGCGAAACACATTTCGACCATTTACCGAATGTCGGAAGAAAGTTTGGATTCCGGATTTAGCGATTCGGATGGGGGCAGTGCCACAGAAACGATCAGCAGAAAAAAATCGGGTACATATCATTCAGATATTATTCAGCGTAGCGGAAGGAGTCCCCCGCGCGAATCCATTCCATTCGAACAAACTTTATCATCTTCCAAAGGGTCTGGCAGTGCCTTGCCAGGCGATACCCGTGAGTTTATGGAAAGCCGGTTTAATGCCGACTTCAGCGGTGTGCGCATACACACCGGTGCAACAGCACAGGCCATGAGCAGCAACATTCATGCCCAGGCTTTTGCACACGGGAACGATATTTATTTCAATGAAGGAAAATTCTCACCTCAAACAGAGAGTGGCGGGACTTTGCTCGCCCATGAGTTAACACATACCATCCAACAGGGTGCCAGTCCGGCAAAGACGTCGACCAGCATTGCCCCGAAAACTATTGCTCGAAAAAATAGTATTCAGCGAAGCTCTGCCGGAGTTCCGGTTCAGCTAACCAATGCCGTTGAAAAAGCCAAAACCGTTGAAGGAAAAATAGATGCCAACAAACCACAAGCCGATGGCTTCCGCACGGGTTGGGAGCATCTGGTCGATATTTTCAAAACAACATTTGGCGAAGACAAGGTGATCAGCGGTGGAGGCGGAAGCTCTGTGGAAGGTGCTGTAGCCGAGCAGGACATTAAAAAGAAACGCGAACAGGATGGTGTAATGGTCGTTGATTCAACCACTGTAACTACCAGTAATGCAATAGCCAAAACAAAAACCGGATCACGGGATGCGATGCCAAGCTGGTGTGGCATATTTGCGTTCTGGGCTTTAAACAAATCGGGCGTACCGATGCCTAAATGGAAATTGGGCGAACGGATGATTAAACCCGAAGCGGCCAGACTTCCGGGCAGTCCCCCTATGCCAGGCGATATCGCCTACCGGAATGCCTATTCTCATTTTGCTCTTGTTGAAAGTGCGTCCGGAAATACGGTCAAAACTGTAAATGGAAATACGGCTGGTGAAGACAATCTGGGCGGCCAGGTTCAAACTAAGGAAAATCCATTAAGCGACTGGACAGCCTTCTTCAATCCACTTCTGATTATGCAGGGCAGTTTGGGTAGTGGTGAAGGTGCTGTTGAAGAAAAGCCCAAAACGTTGAAAGAATTAAGGAAAGAATTGTTTAATGTCAGTCGAAAGGAAGACTCTGAACAGGAAAAAACTGAAGATACCAGCGAGACTGGCGTTCAGGCAAAACCAGAATTGAGTACATGGTCGATTGGCCCTGATGGAGCTTTAAATACCAATAATACAATTCAGCAGAAGACAGAACCCGAAGAATTACAGAAAAAAGAAGAGGAAACGCAGGAAGAAGAAAAAGTAGTTTCGCCCAAATTATTTTCAGTTCAGAAAAAGGAAAGCAATGGCAGCGAAGTCGAAAAAGAGGAGGTGCAAAGTGAATTCACTCCTTCAGCTTCTACAGCGAGAGTGCAAACGAAACAAGTTGAAAATACAAACACCAGTTATTCAACAACAACTGGCAATACTCTTGCGCTATCAGCCGATGTCCACAGCCGTGGACCCCCGGTCCGGTTACACAACAATGGAAATATTATTCAGGGTGGCTGGTTCGACGATGCACTGTCGTTTGTAGATTCTGCCATCGATTTCGTGGCCGAAGGTCTGGCAGCCGGAAAACGTTTGTTGCTTAATGAAGCGAGAGACTTCGTAATGGCCATTCCGGGTTACAAAGCTTTACGTGTTGTTTTGGCTGAAGACCCGATAACGGGCGAAGAGATTGAACGCAACGGCCACAATTTTATTGAAGCGGCATTTGATATTATGCCCGGCGGCAATCTGCTGTACGACAAGCTGAATGAGCTTGGCGCGCTGACTGAAGCCGAACAGTGGATTGACCGGAGAATTGTCGGGATAGAAAATTTGGTGAGCAATGTAGTGAGCCGGGTGGAAACATTCTGGAACGGCTTAACACTGGAAAGCCTCGCCTCGCCCACGCAGATTTTTGAAGACGCCGGAAATATTATTCATGGCACCATCAGCGACATTGTCAATTTTGCCAAAGATGCCGCAACAGAGTTACTCGAAATTGTAAAACGATGGCTGCTCACGCAGTTGGTCGATTTTATTAAAGAGCATACCACTGCCTATCCTCTGCTTACGGTTATTTTAGGCGAAGATCCAATAACCGGGGCAAGAGTTGAAAAAAATGGCTCAACCATTTTGAGCGCCATACTCGAACTGGGCGGTGAAGTGGGCATTCAGCAGCGCACACAAATGCAGGAAACCGGCACCTTCCAGAAAGCTGCCGACTGGATTGACCGCGGAATAAGTGTGTTTGGCAATTTGCTGCAAACGATCACGAATAATTTCGGCCTGATCTGGAGTGTTGTTTCTATTGATGCTTTGATGCATCCGATAGATAAGTTTAACGAGATATACAACACGTTTGCAGGGCCGGTAGCCGATGTATTGAAGTTTATGGCTGATACCGCAGTCATCATCCTGAAATTCATCAAAGAGGTACTGATGGTGCGGCTCAGCACATGGGCCAGGGGAACAAGAGGTTATTTCCTCGTAACGGTAATTATTGGAAAAGATCCGTTTACCGAAGCTATCGTTGAACGGAACACAGAAAACATTATTCACGGATTCATGAGCCTGATGGAAGGCGGCGAAGAGCAGTTCCAGCAGATGAAGGAATCCGGAAGCATTGCACGGGCAACGCAACGCATCGATGCTGCAGTGGAGCGGTTAAACATGACTCCTGCCGCTATTGTGCAATTGTTCATTGACTTATGGAACAGTTTCAGCATTAACGATCTGATTCATCCGATTGCAGCTTTCCAACGGATCATTGCCACTTTCGGGGAACCCATTGGCAGGTTGATTGCTTTTGTGGTGGAAATCGTGAAAATTGTGGTGGTGGTTATTCTGGAAATCATGAATTTCCCGTTCGACCTGATCAACAACATCATTGCCAAAGCCATGCAGGCCATCGATTTGATTAAGCGAGACCCCATTGGCTTCCTGAAAAATCTGCTTCGGGCGATTAAGGAAGGTTTCATGCAGTTCTTTGAAAATATTCTGACACATCTATTTAATGGACTAAAGGCTTGGTTCTTATCTGAAGTAAAAGATGCCGGCATTCCCATACCCACAGATTTCTCGGTGATGGGCCTGATTAAATGGCTGCTTGTTGTGCTGGATATTACCATGGAAAAGATCTGGAAGAAACTGGAAGAACGTATTGGTAAACCCAAAGTCGATAAGATCAAAAAGATGATCGAAACAGCAGAACATGTTGCATCGGCAGCCGGAGAAGCTTACCAGTTTATGAAAGACGTTCAGGAACGTGGTTTTATGGCGGTAATGATCGATAAAGTGAAAGAGCAACTCTCCAACGTTTGGGAAATGGTACTCGATTCGGTAAAGAGTTTTGTGATGGACCAGATCATTACAAAAGTCACCACGAAGCTGTTGAGCATGCTCGACCCAACCGGCATCATGGCTGTAATTAACAGTGCGATTGCTTTGTACAAAGCCATTCAATCGTTCCTGAAGTACCTCAGAGAGATGCTTCAGATTGTCAATTCATTTGTGGAAGGAACCTTGCAAATTGCTCAGGGTGCAACCAAAAAAGCAGCTGACTTCCTCGAAGGTGCATTAGCACGGGGTGTTCCTATTGTGATCGGCTTCCTCGCCAATCAGGTTGGACTGAATTTAAGCGAACGCCTGAGAGATGCACTGGAAATGGTCAGAGAAAAAGTAGATAAAGGCCTTACCTGGGTGATTGATAAATTGGTAACGCTGATTGAAAAGCTGGTAAGTATGGGGAAAGCAGCGGTTGCCTCGTTAGTCGAATGGTGGAAAGGAAAAAAGGAGTTTACAGCAGCCGATGGCAAACACCATGAAATATTCTTCCAGGGACAAGGAGAAAGTGCTGTGCTGATCATTAAAAGCGATCCGAAGCCTTACACCAATTTCCTGAATAGCTATCTGGAACAATTAAAAAAGGATGGACAGGAATCGGAAGTTGACCCTGTTTCTGGAAAAACAAAATCGGAGGTAATAACAGAAGCAAAAGTTGTTGCAGTCGATATTGAATCAGAAAAAAAGAAAAAAATTGCTGAATACGATGGAGCTGATGATAAAGCAAAAGAAACAACTAAAAAAACAGCTGTTGACACGTTATTGACTAAACTGGCCACACTTTCAATTCCATTATTTGGAGTAGCAAAGGACAAACCAAGAGATGATGAGATTGTTATACCGGCTGGTTCCAATACCAATGAATTTGCAACAACTCAGGAAGTCAATCTGATATGGAATACACCAAAGGTTAAAGGAAATGGTTCCGGACCGGATACAAGCGCCAAACATGCGATATATGACAAGATTGATTTCAGGCAAAAAGGTGGTGGCAGTTATTATATACGAGGGCACCTGATCAATGATAACCTTGGCGGGCCAGGAAAATGGAATAACATGACAGCACTGTCAAGGACTGCCAATCATGAACACGAAGAAAAAGTGGAAAGCAAAGTAAAAGCCTCATTTAATATAGGTGCAGTAATCCGTTATAAAGTAACTGCATCAGGTAATCAGAATGTAAAAAAGGTGACAGCTGACGATAAAGACAAGTTTCCTAAAATAGCTGATTTTGCAACAGCTTTGCCTTATCTCGAACAAATAACGGAAGCTGAGTCTAAAGTCCCGACAAGCCTCGCCTGCGAAGCGTATACCATGAAGAAGAATGGGGATGTATGGGAAAAAGATAAAGAAATTGTTACCGATACGATAACCTTTAATGTGGGAGATTACGCTGATTATGAATTGGGTGAATTAGGTGGCACAGTAACTTTAAACTTGGAAAAACTTAAAGAAGAAGCTATAAAGTCGAACCTCACATATACCCAGTTCAGAAATCAGGACAAAATACACGAGAACAGTATTGGCCTGTTGGATGCGGCAAAGGTGGGCGAACTTGAAAAGATATTCACAGAAAAGGAAAGAGACAATGCCAGAAAGGAAGAATTGAACAGAATTTCTGATGAAATAACCACATGGATTGCCTTTACTGCCGGACGTGCATTCTACAACATCAAAACGGATGCTGCATACAGCGAGGTAGAAACTGCATTTAATTCCAAACAAACCGAATTGCGGAATGGTGCTATTTCTGCGGCAAAAACCAAAGCAGAAGGTGCACAACCCAATGCTTTTTCAAATATGAATTGGATTGATTTTAAGATTGCTGAGAAAATAAACTTTAAAGCCAATACTGATGAAGCTTCTGAAATAGCCAAAATAGAGAATACATTCAGGAATAAGCAGTAATTTGACAGTAACAATTAAAACATAAACATCATGAAAACAACCACTTATCGTCGTATTCGCCGCCACCCTGCAAGCAGGGAGACCGGTTCTTTGAAAAAAGATAACCAACGCGAACAGCAGTTTTTTGGCGAACCAGTTCATGAACCGTTTTTTAAACCTTTTGCCTCTTCTCATGCCGAAGGAAACGTGCAGCGAAAATGTGCCGAATGTGAACAAGAGGAAAAGCAGCTGCAGCAAAAACCGAACATGAAAGAAACAAAAAATCAGCAGCTACCTGAAAAAAAGGAAGAAGAAAAGATCATGAAGAAAGCTGATGAAAAGGAGAAAGATAAAATTCATAAAAAAGAAAGTGCAGCTCCCACTGCGACAGTAACTTCAAAATCGGCCAACTACATTGGTTCAATTGATGGAAAGGGGCAAGCGATGAGCGCCAGCAGTCAATCTTTTTATGGAAGTCGAATGGGTTACGATTTCAGCGATGTGAAAGTTCACACCGGCAAAGAGGCCTCCGATTCGGCCAAAGAACTGAATGCCAAGGCGTACACCATTGGAAATCATATCGTTTTTGGCGAGGGGCAATACAACCAGGAGTCAACCGAGGGCAAAAAGTTGATGGCACATGAACTTACCCATGTTTTACAGCAAAATTCCGATACCCAGTTGAGGAGAAAAAGCCTTCCAGAAGAACCGGAAAAAGAAAAATCGGGAATACCGACTTTTTCAGAGCGCAGTGTTGTTGAGCAAAATACCAGGCATTTTGCCGACTGCAATGGGGTAAGTGTGGAGGGGCATGCGGATGCTAATTACGGAAATTCATATTCTTCTCCCGGATCTTCAACGCCTGCAAGCGATTGCACCGATTGCGCCGCTGAAGACTGTGTGGTAAATACTGGAACTGTGGTCTCTGTTTTTACCGCCAATCCACAAATAACGCTGCCTGCTGCTCCTTCAGGATTAAATGAATGCGAACAAAATGCGGTTCAGCAATTTATAAATACAACCCTTCGGGCACACGAGCTCCAACATGTTGCAGCATTCAATACTTACCGGGGAACGGTGCGGACTCCATACACCTACCGGGGCTGTGCAAGTGGACTGGATGCCTACACCCAACAAATTCATGACAACATCGAATCGGCCCGAAAAACTGCATCCGATGCACGAAGTTCTGCTCTTGATGCGAACGGGGCAAATATTTTTAATGTAACTTGCAATTGTCCGGATCCGGAACCGGAAAATGCGAACACAAACGACTAAGTAAACATCAAACAATTACGATTCTTCATGGACACCAGCACAGCTATCAGCACCTATCTGGATTACTTGAGACAGGTAATACAAGGACGTTTAACCGAACATTTCACCCCGGGAACAAACTTCAGCGTTGATTCCATTCAATTGCCTGCAAATAATTCGGACCAAACTCCATTGCCAACTTTCATCAGGAATAACAATCTAAATTCCAGTGAAATAATCATTCTTCTGGTGACTTTTGCACCGCATGTCGATCCGGTATTTTTCGATGAGTTGATACAAGAACACCTTCCTGACAAAGGCGATTTTCCTCAATTCGGTGGTGTTCGCGGAAGAAATCATCGCGGCTTTCTGCCAACCGCAGAAACAGCCTTGTTTATTCTTGCAGGCGATGATCTTGAAAAAAGATTTGCTTACCTGGATTTGTTCGAGAAAGATCATAAACTTGCTACCCTTACTGTTCTTTCTATTGAAGATGCGCAATCTGGTGAACCGCAATTCAGTGGCCGACTGATTATGGCATCAGAATACATCGAGTTATTTATCTCCGGAAGAATTTCGCATCCCAAGTTTAGCATGGATTTTCCAGCCGAGTATATTACCACCGAACTGACCAGCGACGATCTGGTGCTACCTCAGGCTACTAACCAGCAAATTGCAGAACTGGAGAATTGGGTCAAACATCAGGACACCATCATGAACAAATGGAACATGAAACGGTGGGTAAAACCCGGCTATCGGGCCTTGTTTCACGGACCTCCCGGAACTGGCAAAACCTTGACTGCTTTGATTGTAGGCAAAAAAACAAACCGCGATGTATTCCGGATTGACCTTTCTATGGTGGTGTCGAAATTTATTGGCGAAACGGAAAAGAACCTCTCGCAGCTTTTCGACCGTGCCAAGAATAAAGACTGGATTTTGTTCTTCGACGAGGCTGATGCGCTGTTCGGAAAACGAACCAATGTACGCGATGCGCACGATAAATATGCCAATCAGGAAGTCGCTTATTTGCTCCAGCGCATTGAAAATCACAATGGCCTGATTATTCTGGCATCCAATTTCAAGATCAATATCGACGAAGCTTTTATTCGACGGTTCCAGTCGGTCATCTATTTCCCGTTACCTTCAGCCGCAGAGCGACTTTTGCTTTGGAAAAAAACGTTGCCATCAACAGCCGATCAAAAACGCCCTTCGGATGCTGACTTGTCGGCTATTGCCAAGAAATATGAAATAACTGGTGCCGGAATTGTCAATGTGGTACAATATTGCTGCCTGGAATCGCTGGCCAGTAACTCAAAAGAAATTACTGTAGAACAAATCAAAACCGGAATCGAGCGGGAATATCAGAAAGAGGGAAAGGTATTTTAGAATCAGGATTACAGGAACTTGCATATCATCTTTTGTTTTGATAAAATTGTCGGGCCTAAAGAAACCTGACCTGCTGAATGACGAAAGCTTCTGAATTACCATTCTACCTGAGCTCTGAAGAGCGATTCGGTGATTTTTTCAAAAAGAATTACCATACTGCCTGTCTGGTTGCATTAAAGTATGTGAAGGATAGCAGCATTGCTGAAGATTTGGTTCAGGATGTTTTCGTAGCTTTTTGGGAGAAAAAAGAAACCGCCAATGTACATTCCAACCTCCGCAATTATTTCCTTACCGCGGTTAAAAATCATGCCATCAACCTGATTCAGCGCAACAAAAGCATCACCACATCCCTTTCCGAATTATTTATCGACCTTCCGGAAGAAGAGACTTCAAATTCTTTCAGTCAGGAAGAATTAGCCGTGAAGGTTTACAAAGCCATTCAGGAATTACCGCAAGCCTGCCAGACGGTTTTCAGACTGGCATACGAGCAAAATTACTCCTACCAGGAAATTGCAGATACCCTTCAGATTTCAAAAAATACAGTAAAAACTCAAATGGGTATTGCCTACAAACAACTGCGACAAAAACTGAACTCACTGGTTATTACATTCCTGAATATTTTACTAAAAAAATAAAACCAAATTTTCACATTTCATTTCACCCTTTTCAAGAAAACGGTGTCATACTTTTATCAATGAAAAATAACGACCAACATAAATTCGAGCTGATTGCCTCCATTCTCCACAACGAAGAAATTGATAGGGAGCTGGAAACACCTGAAATTACAGGTGAGGATCAGGATTTTTCGGAAACAGGAAAAGTTTATTCAGTAAAAGATCAGGTTGCCCAATTGGGGAAATTAAGGTCGGAAGAAGAAGCATGGAAACAATTGCGACCAAGAATTTTGACAAAAAGTGCAATCGATTGGCAAAAATGGATGAGCTATGCGGCTGTTTTTATCGGGGCTGTTATTTTAAGTACCACCTTCCACTATTTCTATTCAGCCGACAAATTTTCTTCCAGATCGGAAGTTTTTGCTTCGGTCAGTTCGCCACGAGGACAAATTACCAGTTTGACCTTGTTTGACGGAACTACCGTTTGGCTCAATTCCGGTTCAACCTTAAAATATTCCAATCAGTTTGGGAAAGGTCAAAGGGAAGTTAGCCTTGAAGGTGAAGCTCTGTTTGAAGTGCAGAAAGATTTAGAACATTCATTTATTGTGAACATGGATGGCTCAAGGATTAAAGTTCACGGGACAATCTTTAATGCCAAAAATTATCACGCCGAAAAAGAAGTGGTTTTATTGGAAGGGGAAATTGAATATTCGAATCAGGGGAAAAATGTATTTCTAAAACCAAACGAACGTATTACCGAGAATAAAAATACGGGAGAAACTGTAATTGATCAGGTTGATGGATCTATCTTTTCGTCGTGGATTGGCGGAAAAATTTATTTCGATAACGAATCGCTGGAAGATTTATCGCTTAGGTTGGAAAGGTGGTACGATATGGAGTTCGTGTTCGAAAAGGAAAATATTAAATCATACAAATTTACAGGAGTTATCAACAAAGATAAATCGCTCGACTATTCATTAAGAATCATTCAGTTAACAAACAAAGTGAAATTCAGAAAAGAACAGGACAAAATTATAATAACAGAATAAAAAGAAAAACCGGGATTTGCTGGACACAAACCCCGGAATTGTTAGTTAATAAAAGTGCTTCAGTCTTAGCAGGATAGAAAGCACTCAGTGTTTAACCCACTAATGCAAATTTATGAAAAAAATGGTTCATCCGTCGGTTTGGAAGAAAACCGGTGTGTCTAAATTTTTATTTTTTATGCGATTAACTCTATTTTGTTTTTTGCTGGCGCTGTTTGGAGTTCAGGCCAGTTCGTATTCGCAAAACACCCGTTTTAACTTTAAGTACAAAAACACTTCAATCAAGCAGATTCTTGAGGACATTAAGAGCCAGAGCGAGTTTGAGTTTTTTTACAGCAACGATGATTTTGATACCAACGCAAAAGTTGATTTAAAAATCAGCAATGCCACGGTTGAAGAAGTACTGCAAAAAATCGTTGATCCTACTTCTTTGAAGTACAGTGTGATCGACAAGACTGTAGTCATCTCAAACGTGAAAGCGAAAGAGCTGAACGGAAGTCAGCAAGAAAAATCAGTAAAAGGAACTGTGAAAGATGCTTCCGGAGCGCCTATCCCAGGAGTTTCGGTGGTTGTAAAAGGTACTACCCGTGGCTCTCTTTCTGATCAGGATGGTAATTATTCAATTACTGATGTTACCAACAGCACAGTTCTGCAATTCTCATTTGTTGGTATGAATACCAAAGATGTTGCAGTTGGAAACCAATCAATTGTAAACATAACCCTGGAAGAAAATACCATTGGTATTGAAGAAGTTGTGGCAATTGGTTATGGAGCGCAGAAAAAGCGCGACATTTCTACCGCTATATCTTCGGTTTCTTCGGATGATTTGAAAGACAAACCTGTTTCGAACTTTGCCCAGGCCATCTCCGGTAAAATGGCTGGTGTTCGTATCTCAAATACAAATGCAGCTCCGGGAGGAGGTACTAATATTGTTATCCGTGGAGTAAGCTCTATCAATGCCAGCAATAGTCCGCTTGTTGTTATTGATGGATTCCCGATGAAAGATGGTTTTAATAAAAATGACAATCCTCTTAACTCCATTAATCCAGCTGATATTGAGTCTATCGAAGTGTTGAAAGATGCTTCGTCGAGCGCAATTTACGGAACACAAGCTGCCAACGGGGTAATCCTGATTACCACTAAAAAAGGTAAATCGGGCAAACCAACCATCAACGTGAATGTAAGCACTGGTATGCAGCAAATGATTAATAAAATTGATGTACTAAACCGCGAGGACTTTCTGAAATATATGGACGATGCCCGCGCAAACGCCTATATCATTGAAGATCCGAATTTCGGTACCAACAATACAAGTCTGCCGCTGTGGCAATGGACCGATTCTAACGCTACCCGTATTGCCAACTGGGCAAAATACTCGCAACATGCTTCTGCAATGGCTCAACCTGGAGCAAAACATGCCCGTTGGATCACCGTTTCTGATGCCACTAAGGCAATGCCTTACGATACCAACTGGCAGGATGTGATAACCCAAACCGGAAAAGTAAACGATGTGCAAATTTCGGCTACCGGCGGAACTGACAATGTTTCGTACATGGTTTCAGGTGGATATTTTGATCAGGAAGGGATTGTTCCAACTTCTGGTTATAATCGTTTTTCGTTCCGTGCCAATGTTGATTTAAAAATAAACGACAATGTGAAATTTGGCTTGTTACTAGCGCCATCCATCGAAAACCTTGATGTTTTATCGAACACAGAAGGCGGTAGCAACAGCAATCCTTTTTTCAATGCGGTAGCTATGCCACCCATTTTAAATGCACGCGATGACAATGGAGTTCCGGTTTACTGGGGAACTGTTTTGGATAACTGGGCCGACTGGAATCTGAATACTTTTGTGAATCCACTTCACCAGTTTATGAAACAAGATAACCGCCGAACAGCCAAAAACCTTTCAACTCTTTATGGCGAAATCAATATTTTGAAAGACCTAAAATTCAGATCTGAGTTTCATACTGAATTCAGGTATTGGGAGCAAAATTTCTTTTTACCCAATGCAACTCCAACAGCATCACAAACATTCTCACGGTCGCAGGGTATCAACCAAACGAGCACCCGATTGTACTGGAACTCACAAAACTTCCTGACTTACCAGAAAAACTTTGGCAAACATGCTGTTACTGCAATGGCGGGCTATTCAACCGAAGAATCATCGTACAGAAGCAACTACATCAACAAGTACGATTATCCAACCGATCTGATTACGACATTAAATCAGGCGACAACTATTCTTAACTCGCAAAATGATGCCCGAACCAACCGCTCGGGTGAAACCATGATTGGAAGTTTTGGGCGTGTTATGTATAACTATGGCGGAAAATACTATTTCACAGGTAGTGTTCGACGTGACGGTTCTTCTCGCTTCGGTCAGGATAACAAATGGGGTATTTTCCCATCCATGTCGGTTGCATGGCGCGCTTCTGATGAGTCGTTTTTCGAACCGATGAAAAAATACATAAGTGACCTTAAGATACGGGGAGGTTGGGGCGTAATCGGCAACGCCGGAATCGCCAATTATCTGGCATTAAGCACACTGAATTCGACTTCGTATGTTCTTGGGCAAGGCTCTACAGTTACTGCCGGATATGTTGATGGTAAAGTTGCCAACTCGAAACTCGGATGGGAAACAACTACCGATTACAGCGCAGGGGCAGATATGCAATTCCTCAACAGCCGTATCACTTTCAGTTTAGATTATTTCTCCCGTGAAACAACTGACATGTTATTCAATATGCCATTGCCAACAATTACTGGCTTTGGTTCGTATATGGCCAACATTGGGGCCATGCGCAACCGTGGATTTGAATATTCCATCAACTCACGGAATTTGAACGGACCATTGAAGTGGACTACCGATTTTAACCTGTCATACTATCGCAACCGGGTGTTGAACATTGGAAAAGATAAACGTCCGCTTATAATTGACAACTGTTACACCACAGAAGGTAAACCATTGGCCGGATTATGGGGAATGGTTGATCTAGGCCCCTATAAAAACTGGGAAGATGTAAAAACATCGCCAATCTTTAATGCAAGTAATCCGCTTTGGAAAAACCGCTCAAACCCTGGAACACCAAAAGTTGCCGATGTAAATGGCGACGGCATTTTGGATGCAAGCGACAATACCATCATTGGATCGTCGATTCCAGATTTTGTTTGGGGTATGACTAACTCATTCGAATACAAAGGTTTCGATTTGTCAGTACAAGTAAATGGGGTGCAAGGTGGCGATATTAACATGCTGGAATATACTTCCGTTTTTGGACGTGGAACTGGTACATTTAATACCACTGCCGAATACTACAACAATTATTGGACTCCAACCCGTACCGATGCCAAATATTCGGCACCTTCACGTAAAAACTACGAAGGAACTGACCTCTCCGGAACGCTTGTTTATAAGGGAACTTACGTGAATATTCAGAATATTTCCTTTGGATATACGCTGCCAAAACATTTGGTAAAAAGAGCCAGTTTCTCCAACATCAGGGTTTATTCTACTATTCAGAATGCCTTGTTTATTACCAAATTTCCCGGATTTAACCCAGAAACTAACTACCGTGGAGATCAAACCACTTCACAGGGTATCGACCGTGGCGCGTACCCATTGGCTCGTACAGTTTCTTTTGGCTTAAATATTTCATTGTAAACTGAATAACAATTGATAAACATGAAAAAAATATTTTCACTGATAATACTGACAATGCTTGCATTTGCCTGTTCAGAAGATTTCCTGAACAAACAACCCGAAGATGCATTGTCAACCGGAGCATACTACAACAATCCGGCTGAAATAAAAACCGGGCTTGTGGCCTGTTACAAGAACTTGCAGAACATCTATAACCAAGGCGACTTACCTTTGATCCTTGAACTAATGTCAGATGATGGTAAAGACTTTGGTTGGAGCAGTGTATGGCATATTTTCACAAAAACCAATAGCAACTCTCAAGGAAATATCTGGAATAACTGCTACAAAATGATTGTAACTTGCAATAATGTGATTGCAATTATTGACAATTACAAACCGAAGGACGCAACCGAAGACGCCCTGGTAAAAGCTTATCGCGGTGAGGCTTCATTTCTGAGAGCTTTGGGTTATTTTAATCTGGCCCGTATTTATGGCGATTTGCCCAAAGTCGTTGCCCCGTTTGCCGATCCAAATACAGCTTTCGGTATTGGTCGTGCTTCGGTTACCGACATTTATAATACTGTAGTTATTCCTGATCTGGAATATGCTTTTGCCAATTGCTACAAGAAAGGTGATGCAGCCCTGAAAAACGAAGAAGCCCGCGCTACAAAAGGTGCAGCACTCACCATTCTGGGCAAAGTTTACCTAACAATGAATAACCCGGCCAAAGCAGCAGAGACATTAAAAAAACTGGTTGTTGACAAGGCTGCAGGAACTTATTCTCTGCTTCCTGACTACAAAAGTATTTTTGCAACCAATAACAAATTCAATGCTGAATCAATCTTTGAAGTGAACTTCAATGTTTCAGCCGGACAACCAAGTTACTGGTTTAAATGGATGGGTGTTGACATCGGCAAACGTTTGTTGGCTCCATCGAGCAACCAGCTTCTGGTAGAGCACAACCTGATGCGCGACTTCGTAAATAGCAAGGAACTAACCCGCTACACTGCTTCCATCGACTCAGGAAAGTGTCCGGGCGACACTCCTCCCATTCAGGCATGGGCTTCAAAACTATGCCCAGCTTCGGCTACTGTAAAAAACTATGTAAATACAGGAACCGACAACAATTACATGGTTACCCGCTATGCCGATGCTCTTTTAATGTACTCGGAAGCATTAATGCTACAAGGACAAAAGACTGAAGCCTTAACCTATTTCAATCTGGTTCGTGCCCGCGTCAGACCAACTGTATTAATTACAGAAGCAGAACTGAATATTGATCAGATTTTACACGAGCGCCGTATGGAACTGGCTTTTGAAGGTCATCGTTATTTCGATCTGGTAAGAACTGGCAAAGCAGTTTCTGTACTAACCAAATCGTTAATGACCAAAGTAGATTACGATGACAAAATCTACATTACGGGACCTATTGCAGAGTATCAGTTGATTCTGCCAATTCCGGTTGGTGAAATTGAAAAAGACCCGACATTAACTCAAAACAGTGGATACTAATCCAGTAAAATAAAGAAAATATGAAGAAGATAATATATTTCATTACGCTGGGAATGTTTGTTTCCCTCTCCTTAGTTTCCTGCCTGAAAGAAGATAATATAAAAGCGCCAACGGTAAGCGAAGTTAAAATGTACATGACTGCAAAAAACGGTAAAGATTCACTGATTACCCAACCCACCAAAGGGAAAGCCTTCAAATTTGTGGTAATCACAAAAGCTGATATTTGTTCAGTTTGGCCTGGAGGTAGCCGTGAAGTTCTTAAAAAGAAGAAAAGTCTGGACGGTGGTGTTTCGTTTCCTGATTCTATTGATGCTTTTAACCATCCGGTTATCAAAGTAAGCGATGCTTACATCGATTATGGGTTGGTTGGGGCCAAAGGGTTAAAAACCTCACAGACTACCGGTGGCTGGTATTGTACCTATACCTACAAAACAGCAGGTACTTTTGATCTGTCGATTGTGGTCACCAATCACGGATACAATGGCCCTGAATTCCAACAGGTGGTAGTTCCTTCAGGAAAGATAGTAGTTAAATAAACCTATACCAAATCAACCATAAAACCAGTTCCTTTAACCGGGGACTGGTTTTTTAATGAAATAATATAAACATAGCTTTGCCATGAATTCCATCCAATCCATAACCAAGTAAATAACCGTATGAAAAACTCCATTTTAACCATTTTACTCATACTCTCAGCCACATTTCTGATGGCTCAGGCTCCGAAAACTTATTGGAATACCAATATTCCTCTGAACTCATACCGATTGCCAATGGGATCCGCCGGAACACCCATTAAGTTTACAGACCTCGACAAAGATGGCGACCCAGACTTATTGGAAACGTTGACTATCAACAACGTTCCGGTGCGTTGGATTGACGATGACGACGACATGAAAACCACTGATATGGATGGCGATACCGACAGCGATTGCCTGATGATTGACCGCGATAAAAATGGCAAATACGGAAGTTACAATGATTTGGTGATCGACTGGAACGACACCGATGGCAACCAGAAAGCCGATATGCAGGTGGTAGTTGATTATGTGGCGATGGACAAAGGCGCCTGGGGCCCCGGTCATTATATGTGGGTACTCGATACTGAACTGGATAACATCTTCAATTACATCGACTGGGATACGTTCGAATTGCGTTGCTGGATCCACAACGGGATGTCGGATTTCTTCGAAGATTACCACGGTAAAAGCCTGTTCCTGAAAATGCATACCACTACCGAAAAAATGAACGATGTGCGCCTGAATTGGGAAAATCCATTCCTTTTTTACGATACCGACAACGACGGCCTCACAGAAATGGCCATCCGTCTGTGCGATTCGCCCCCCATTGTAAACGATCGCACCCTTGCCAATATTCCTGAAAATAGCAAACTTACGGGTAAAATCGATTGGGCATCCATGTCGTTTGATTTGGATAACGACAATGCGCCGCAAAATGAATTCGATCTTGACATGACTATACATTTTCGTGGTGGTGGTTTCGATTACATGGATCAAGTGCACAAATTTGCTAACATGCGCGGCCTTCAAGCCACCGACACCATGTTTATGGATCCCCGCTGGCGTCAATTATCGGAACTTATCTATCCTGATCACGAATCGGCATGGAACCTGATCCATAATCGTGGTCAGTGGAAATCAACTTATTTCACTTTCGACGAAGACGACGATTGTGCCCGTTGGGAACGTGTTGAATTGTACGAGCCACGCAGCATATTTAAAATTGGCGCGCGTAAAAACGGAATTGACAACAATCCACAAGCCGATGCCGCCGGTGACCGTGGTGAATGGGACATAGACAACTCAGGAAAAGGAAACATTTATGTAGGTAAATTCGATGGTCGAATCCACCTATACGGAGCCGAATGGGGCGCATGGCGGGTCGATCAGAATGCCTTTTCATTTCAGGCAATCGGAGGATTGTACGATGGTTATGGTCCTGGTCGCACCCAGGTTGAGCCTAAAGTTTTCTCAACAGTGAAATACACCGACACCAACAGCAACGGCTTTATCGATGAACTGGCTTTCGATCTGGATGGCGACACCTTATTTGAACACAGCATTTCACTCCTAAAACTGGGAATTGACGACAAAGCCGAAGTTATCAAGACCGAAGGATTGGCCTACAAGGATCTGGTTACCCTTAATACTTCCGTTTCAGAAAAAATGTGGAAAAACGCGTTGGAGGCATGTGCTGTTGCTGAAAAAGCTGGCATTAACCTGAGCTGGTACAGCCTTTTGCGCAGCCCGAAAAGCCTTCAGCAAAAATACAGCAATGGTTACTGGCTGCAATTCTACATTTACCGCGACCTGATGGAACTCGGTGTCCGCAAACAAAATCAGGAATTTCTGAACAGTTTGGATAAGGCATATTTTAGTGGGAACTGGAAGCTAGTCGGTAAATTGTAAGTTTGAGATTTTGTTTTTAGCACGAATGGGTGAAGCATTCTATTACATGTTTCACCCATTTTTATTTTTCCTGAAAAAATCTCGTATTTTTGGGTTTATCCTAACCCAACAAAACCTGATATGAAAAAGACCAATTTCACTACCCTCGTCTTATTGCTTCTCGGTTCCATGCTCTTTGCCCAATCTTCCAAAATTCAGGGCGAGATTAAAAAATGGCACACCATCAGTCTGCAATTCGACGGGCCACAATGCAGCGAAACCGATTTCAGCCCCAATCCTTTTCTTGATTACCGGGTTGAAGTTACGTTCACAAAGGGCCACAAATCATACAAGATACCCGGATTTTTTGCTGCCGACGGAAATGCTGCCGAAACATCGGCCACTTCAGGAAATAAATGGCAGGTCAACTTTGTTCCCGATGAAGCCGGAAGCTGGAACTACCGGGTCTCGTTCCGAAGTGGGAAAGACATTGCCATCAGCGATGAACCTGAAAATGGGAAAATCATCGCTCCGGATGGAATTTCCGGATCATTTCAGGTGGCTGATGCTGATCCAAAAGCTTCAGGATTCCTTTCCAAAGGACGGATTATTCCAACTTTGGGAGAACGTTACCTGAAATTTGCCGGAACAGGTGAATATTTCCTGAAAAACGGGGCCGACAGTCCGGAGAATTTTCTGGCCTATATTGATTTTGACCAAACCTACCGATACGGAAATAAAGCCATAATCCGCGAAGGAGAAGCCAACCCGAAGGAAAGTTGTCACAAATACGAATCGCACATCAAGGACTGGAAAAGCGGAGATCCGACCTGGCAAAGTGGTAAAGGCAAAGGGATTATTGGCGCTCTGAATTATCTGGCTTCGCAAGGCGTTAACTCGCAATACATGCTTACCATGAATATTCAGGGCGATGGCAAAGACGTTTGGCCTTATGCCGACCACAACGAACGCTATCGTTTTGATTGCTCGAAGTTGGCACAGTGGAACATTGTTTTCAACCACATGGACCGGCTTGGAATGATGATGCATTTCGTGCTTCAGGAAACCGAAAACGAATGTTTGCTCGACGGCGGACACACTGCTGTACAACGCAAAGTATATCTGCGCGAACTGGTCGCCCGCTTTGGTCACCATTTAGGAATTACCTGGAATATGGGCGAAGAAAACGGCCCAGCCGACTGGACTCCGGTTGCACAAACCGACCAAATGCGCAAAGACATGGCCAACTACCTGAAAACCATCAATCCTTACCCAAATTTTGTTGTCGTTCATACGCATTCCGACGATTTACATCAGGATTTAGTACTCAATCCGTTGCTGGGGTTTCAATCGCTCGATGGTCCTTCGATGCAAATTCACAGTGCCGAACATGCCAATAACCGGATAGCTCATTTTATTGCCGAATCGTCCAAAACGAAAAAGCAGTGGGTGGTCATGTTCGATGAACTTGGCCCGGCACACAAAGGTGTAATGCCCGATCAGTTCGATGCACAGCACGACACGGTTCGCCATTACGCACTGTGGGGCAGCCTGATGGCCGGTGCAGCCGGTGCCGAGTGGTATTTTGGATACCGCTATCCGCACAACGATTTGATGTGCGAAGACTTCCGCAGCCGCGAGTTGTGGTGGAAACAAACCCGAATTGCCACTGATTTTTTCCTGAACAATCTTCCGCTTGCCGAAATGAAACCAGCTAACGAATTGGTTGACGCTAAAGATGCTTTTTGTCTTGCAAAAGCCGGTGAAACGTATGTAGTTTATCTTCCGCAGACAGGAAACCCAACAATCGAACTGCCATTGGGAAAATACTCTGTGAAATGGTTCAACCCGAGGACAGGAGGAAACTTACAGGATGGTAAGCTGACAACACTGACCGGCGGTAGAAAAGTCTCCGTTGGATTGCCTCCCGTCAAGGATGGAAAAGATTGGGTAATCGTCATCAGAAAGTAACTTTTCCATTTGGGAAGTAACAAATAGAACAAAAGTAGATTCAGGTTGTACCTAAATCAATTCAACAAATCCGTACACATGAACTTAGCAACATTTATTCCCAACTTCCATTGGATTCCGGTCATTGTGATGACCATTGTTTCATTTGCGCTGGGCGCTGTCTGGCATCAAAAATTCCTGTTTGGCAAAACCTTAACAGACGAAAACAAATCAAAACTCGACAAGAATATGAATATGATGTCTCTTTTGCTGCTCAGTGAATTATATTTGTTGTCAAAATAAAATCATAAACCCAAAATGAAACGTATTCTTTCTCTTCTACTTGTTATTTGGACTTTTTCATCAGTTCAGGCCGCCATCGTCGATACCATCCAAGTGTTCAGCTCCTCGATGCAGAAAAATATTAAAGCTGTAATAGTCACTCCCGACAATTATGCTTCGGTACAGAAATTACCGGTGGTGTATTTGTTGCATGGGTATAGTGGGAACCACCTCGACTGGATTAACAAAGCCAAAGGTTTTGAAAAAGCCGCCGACTTGCACAACCTGATTATTGTTTGTCCCGATGGGGGATTCAGCAGCTGGTACTGGGATAGTCCGATTGATCCAAAATCGCAATACGAAACTTTTATTTCTTCGGAACTGGTAAAAGCAATCGACAGCAAATACAAAACCATTCAGGATCGTAAAGGGCGCGGAATCACCGGCCTGAGCATGGGCGGACACGGAGCACTGTATCTTGGAATAAAGCATCAGGATGTGTTTGGCGCTGCGGGTAGCATGAGTGGAGGAGTAGATATTCGTCCGTTCCCAAATAACTGGGACATGGCTAAACGTCTAGGAACTTATGCCGAGCAACCCGAGCGCTGGGAAAAGAATACGGTAATCAACTTGCTTCATCTGCTGATGCCCAATTCGCTGGCCTTGATCATTGATTGCGGAACTGACGATTTCTTTTTCAAGGTAAATGAAAACCTGCACCAGCAATTGCTATACCTCAACATTCCGCACGATTACTATACGCGACCCGGAGGCCACAGCTGGCCATACTGGACTAACTCGGTGAAGTTTCAAATGCTGTTTATGAGCAATCATTTCAACGGCACTAAGTAATAGCGCCGATAACAATTTCAAGTTCCAAATTTCAAGTTTCGCTTTAGAATTTGGAACTTGAAACCTGAAACTATTTTAAGTGACATTCCACACTTTAAGCTTGTCTTTTACTTTGAAGCTTTTAACTTTACCTGTCGAAATTTAAACCTAAACCTACCCGCAATGATCCGAAGAATCTACCTGCTTTTTATTGCCCTGTTTTGCACTTTATGCCTGAATGCACAAAAGACCAAACAATTCACACCCGGCGAAATCTGGAACGACAACAACGGTAAACACATCAATGCGCATGGCGGCGGAATCTTGTTTCACAAGGGCATTTACTACTGGTATGGCGAGCATAAAATTGCAGGCAAAATAGGGAACTCAGCACAAGTTGGCGTTAGCTGCTATTCGTCGAAAGACTTGTACAACTGGAAAGACGAAAGCATCGCCCTGAAGGTGGATGAAGATCCGAACAGCGACATTACCAAAGGCTGTACCCTCGAACGACCCAAAGTAATATACAATACCAAAACGAAAAAGTTTGTGATGTGGTTTCACCTCGAACTGAAAGGGAAAGGCTATTATGCAGCGCGCAGCGGCGTGGCTGTAAGTGACAAACCCGAAGGTCCGTTCACTTTCCTCAAAAGCTTTCGGCCCAATGCCGGTTTCTGGCCGGTCAACGTTCAGCCCTGTCACAAAAAACCGGTTTCTCCTGATGTAAAAGATTCGTATTGCGGAGGGAAAGGCTGTCTGTCAGCACCGGTTGATTCGGTTAACCTGCTGGGTCGGGATTTCAAAGGTGGACAAATGGCCCGCGACATGAATTTGTTCGTTGACGATGATGAAACTGCCTACCACATCTATTCTTCTGAAGAAAACAGCACCCTGCATATTTCGAAACTTTCTGATGATTACCTCTCCTGTTCCGGAGAATATTACCGCGTTTTTGTTGGCCGATACATGGAAGGCGCAACCCTGTTTAAATGTTGTGGAAAATATTACATCATCGCTTCCGACTGTACAGGTTGGAATCCAAACGCTGCCCGGTCTGCCGTTGCCGATGAAATTTTCGGAGAATGGAAAGAACTCGGTAATCCGGCAGTGGGCAAAGATTCGGAGCTTACATTTCACTCCCAAAGTACGTATGTACTAAAAGTTCAGGGTAAAAATGACAGCTATATTTTTATGGGCGATCGCTGGACTCCGGATAATCCGATTGATGGCCGCTACGTTTGGCTGCCCATTAAATTCGAAAACGGCGCACCGAAGATGTATTGGCAAGATAAATGGAGCCTGAATTGAGAATATTGAATATTGGAATCCCGAATTACTCTAAACATGCAACACGCAACCCATTACTCGTAACAACCTAAATAAGATAACAATGAAACGCATTTTAACTATTCTTTTCCTACTGATCGCCTTCAACTCTGCTTTGTTTGCCAAAATCATTCTTCCATCGGTATTTGCCGACAACATGGTCCTTCAGCAAAACTCAACTGTTGCCATCTGGGGCTGGTCCGATCCGGGTGAAACTGTTAAAATTGTAGCTGGCTGGAACAGCAAAGACACCATCAAAGTGAAAGCTGACAATTCTTCAAAATGGATCACTTCAATAAAAACAATTGCTGCAGGAGGTCCTTATTCCATTCGCATTTTAGGAAGCAGCCGCGTGGAACTAAAAAATGTGATGTTGGGCGAAGTATGGATTTGCAGCGGCCAGTCGAACATGGAATGGAGTGTAAATGCTAAAATTATAAATGGGGAAGAAGAAGCTGCTAAAGCAAACCATCCGAACATCCGGATTTTTCATGTGCAGAAAATTGGAGCCCAATATCCGCAAGAAAACTGTAACGCCACCTGGACGGTTTGTTCTCCCGAGACCATGCGTTCAACCAGCGCAATTGGCTATTTCTTTGCCCGCGAATTACAGCAAAAACTGAATGTTCCGGTTGGAATCATCGTTTCAGCATGGGGCGGAACACCTGCTGAAGTCTGGATTGAAAAAAGTCGGATCGAAAAGAATGCAACGCTGAATGCCCACAAGTACAATGAAAAATACGATTGGTGGCCCGGGACTCCCGGAACCCTTTATAATTCGATGATTGCACCATTTGTTCCCTACGGAATTGCAGGGGCCATATGGTATCAGGGCGAATCGAACTGCAACAACCATCAAATTTACAGCGAGCTGATGAAAACTCTGATTGAGAATTGGCGTGCCGATTTTAAGAAAGAATTCCCCTTCTATCTGGTGCAGATTGCGCCTTATACCTACGGTGATAAAGGCACTTCGGAATTTGTCCGCGAGCAGCAGGAATTGATCACCAGAACTGTTCCGAATACTGGAATGATAGTGATTTCCGATTTGGTTGACAATGTCAAAGACATACACCCCCGCAATAAAATTGATGTGGGCAAGCGGCTGGCTAATTATGCATTGGCCGAAACCTACAAGCAAAATATAGGCGCCTACAAAAGCCCGGCCTATCAATCGATGCAGCTTGAAAAAGATAAACTTCGGGTGTCGTTTAGCAATGTGCTGACAGGCTTAAAATCGACTGGTAAAACACCTGCACAATTCCTGATTGCCGGTGACGACCAAAAATTTGTTCCCGCTACTGCTAAAATTGAAGGAAGTACTGTCATCCTTTCCTCTAAACTGGTAAAGACACCGGTTTCTGTCCGCTTCTGTTTCGACGACACATCGATGCCCGATGTGTTCAGCAACGAAGGTTTGCCACTTGCTCCATTCCGGACTGATAAGTGGTAGAAAAAAGTGCCTAAAGTGAGCTAGAGTTCTGAGTGCCTAAAGTTAAAAGATGAGTATTCGTTCCCTCGTCAAATAAATAATAGGAGCGCGACTGGCCTGGGCCGGTGAGCCGAAAAACAAGTGAAGACTGCGTTAAAAAATCTTTTCTGCTTGAGCCGAAGGCGAGTTTAAAAGATTTTAGCCGTCAAACGCCAGTTTTTCGTGCGAAGCGGGCTAAGCCTTGACTTTTTTTGAATTCTTTTTTGTGGCAAGACAAAAAAGAATTTGGGGATTTGGGGCAAAGCCCCAACGTTACATACTTTTTTCAGGTATTGAATCGGATATCTTTGAATTTAAATAAAACCTAACCAATGAGAAAACTAACATTCAATAAAAAGAGCAAATGGACAACATTTCTGATGTTGCTGGCCATTTTCGTGTTCGCATCGTGCAACTCAAAAGTTGATTTTACAAACCGGAATCAGAATTTTGACTCCGGATGGAAATTCCAATTGGGAGACGCTACCGGTGCCGAAACGACCACTTTCGACGATTCCCAATGGATGCAACTCGATCTTCCACACGACTGGAGCATCGAAGATTTAGCAACTGTTGAAGGTAAAAAGCAAGTTGGTCCGTTTTCAGAAGATAGTCCGGGCAAAGGCTCCACCGGAAATGTGTTAGGAGGAATCGGTTGGTACCGCAAAACATTCACGCTCGACAAATCTTCGGAAACTAAAAAAGTGCAAATCCTGTTCGATGGGGTTTACATGAATTCAGAAGTCTGGATCAATGGTAAGTCGCTGGGAGTGCACCCTTATGGATACACCCCGTTTTATTACGACCTCACTCCCTACCTGAAACCAGTCGGGGAACCAAATCTGCTGGCAGTAAAAGTAAACAACCAAGGCAAAAACAGTCGCTGGTACAGCGGATCAGGGATTTACCGTCATGTCGATCTGATTGTCACCGAAAAAATACATCTGCCAGTTTGGGGTATTTTTGTAACTACTCCTGAAGTAACTACTGAAAGAGCTTTGGTTAAATTTAAGATCAAAGTAAATAATGAAACCAGGCAAAAAGGCAAGCTTGTGATTTCCACACATATTGTATCTCCTGAAGGACAAACGATAACCAATGCAAAAACCACTATTAATCCTTTTGAAGATGAGAATCATGATACTGAGCAAATCTTCGAGATTTTAAAACCATCACTTTGGTCGGTTGATGCACCAGTTTTGTACAATGCTGTTACCGAAGTTTCCTTTAAGGGCAAAGTGGTTGACCAACAAACCACCACTTTCGGGATTCGTTCGCTCGAATTCAGCGCTGAAAAAGGCTTTTTACTGAATGGTGAAAGAATACTCCTTAAAGGCGGTTGCATGCACCACGACAATGGTCCATTGGGCTCTGCCACCATTGATCGCGCCGAAGAACGCCGCGTGGAGCTGATGAAAAAGTTCGGATTCAATGCCATTCGTACCAGTCACAATCCACCATCAAGGCAGTTTTTGGATGCCTGCGACCGGCTAGGTGTTTTGGTCATTGATGAATCGTTTGACCAATGGCAGCGCCCCAAAAACCCGGAAGATTACAACCTGTATTTCGACCAATGGCACCAACGCGATGTGGAAGCGATGGTTATGCGCGACCGCAATCATCCATCAGTAATTATTTGGAGTATTGGCAACGAAATACCTGAGCGTGCCGACTCTTCGGGTCTCGAAATCACTAAAAAGCTGAGCGCTATAATTAAAACTATCGATACAAGCCGACCCGTTACTGCTGCCATTTGCGAATTTTGGGATCACAAAGGCAAGCCCTGGGAAGACACCGATCCTGCTTTTGAACTCCTTGATATTGGCGGTTACAACTACCAATGGGAGCGTTACGAAAGTGATCACGAAAAATTTCCGCAACGCACAATGATTGGCACCGAATCGGTGGCTAAAGAAGCCCTCGAAAATTGGCAAATGGTTGAAAAATTTCCGTTTGTACTGGGCGATTTCGTTTGGACTGCCATGGATTACCTGGGTGAATCGGGCATTGGTCATGCACTGCTGACTTCACCAACTGACAAGCCGCAATTCTCGCCGGGATGGCCCTGGTACAATGCTTATTGTGGGGACATCGATATTTGCGGGTTTAAGAAACCTCAGTCTTACTTCCGCGATGTTGTCTGGAAAATCAGCAATCTGGAAATGGCAGTTCATGCACCTATTCCTTCAGGAATGAAAGAAATTGTAAGTTTCTGGGGTTGGGCAGACGAACAACAAAGCTGGAACTGGGCCGGCAGCGAAGGCAAAAAACTTCAGGTAAATGTGTATTCCAATTATCCTGAGATAAGGTTGGAACTGAACGGAAAAGTAATTGGCACCAAACCGGTTTCTGCAGATACCAAACTGACCGCAACTTTTGAAGTTCCTTACGAAGCTGGCGAATTGAAAGCCATTGCCCTTCAGGATGGAAAAGAAATGGGAACAAAAACGTTGAAAACAAGTGGCAAACCAGCCAAAATTCGTTTAACAGCCGATCGTTCAGAAATAAATGCCAGCCGAAACGATTTATCGTATGTGACCATTGAATTGGTTGATGAAGCTGGCAATTTGGTACCCGATGCCGTTTTTCCCATCCAATTTAAAGTGGAAGGTTCAGGCGAAATGGCTGCTGTTGAAAATGGCAATCCAACTGATATGAAAAGCTTCCGTCAGCCACAAGTCCAGAGCTTCAAGGGGAAATGCCTGGTAATTTTGCGCCCTACAGGAACTGTTGGAGAAATAAAACTGAAAGCTGAATCAGCAGGATTGGAATTTGCAGAAACAATCGTTCAAGTAAAATAAACCGATCATGAAAAAATTGTTGTTTTTATTGTCGATTTTCTTTTGCAGTATTCTTTCGGCTCAAATCAGTTATACCAAATTAAACGCGCATTCGCACAACGATTACGAGCAAAAAGTTCCATTCGAATGGGCTTATAGCGCACATTTTGGATCGATTGAAGCTGACATTTGGGAAGTGAACGGCGAACTGTTTGTTGCTCACAACCGCGACCAGATAACTCCTGAAAAAACATTGGATGCACTATACATTCAGCCTGTTGTAGCCAAATTTCAGGAAAATAAAGGGAAAGCCTGGAAAGAGCGCGAGGGCACTTTTCAGCTTTTAATCGATTTGAAAACGCCTGTGGAACCAACCTTGAGCCTATTAGCCGAAAAGCTTAAAAAGTATCCGGAAGTATTCGACCAGACTACCAATCCAAATGCTGTAAGAATCGTGATTTCAGGAAACCAGCCCGAGCCCTCGCAATACAGCAATTATCCGGCTATAATAAGTTTTGACGGACGACCTAACCAAAAATTTACTCCGGAACAATTGAAACGGGTGGCGATTATCAGCGACAACCTTGCGAATCAGATTGCGTGGAGAGGGAAAAGAAATATTTCTCAGGACGATCTGAATAAAATAAATAAGCTAATTGGCGAGATGCACAGATTAAACAAGCCCATTAGATTCTGGAATTCGCCAGATACACCCGAAGCTTGGCAAGTTTTCAAAAATCTGAATATTGATTTTATCAATACCGACCATATTCAGCAACTCGCAGATTTTCTGAACAAATAATAATCTCTGAGGATAAAGACCGAGCTTGGTTTTCGAAAGATAGGCTCGGTTTTTTATTTTTTTGAAGTTCTTATCAGGAAAACACAATATCTTTGACCTCCGACTAAACAATCCGGAATTTTGGCATGAAAACAAATTTTCAGAAAACAATTAAACCGATTCTCAATATCATGAAACGAACAACCAAAAATTTACTGGCAATCCTTTTGTTGATTGCTGTTTGCTCAGGCTGCGACACCAATTCTTCGGCAGGTGAACCACCTTATACAAAACCCGTATTGGATTCCGATGTCAGTTTTTGGATGACCAGTCCGGTCCGTCAAATTCTGTTTAAAGAGCAAAATGTCAGCCTGAAGTTTGGCACCCAAAATGCTCAACATCCGGTTATTGATGTGAATGAGTCAACTACTTATCAGGAGATGGATGGCTTTGGCTATACCCTCACCGGAGGAAGCGCTATCTGGATCAACAAAATGGACAAACCCAGTCGGGCTTCCTTACTAAAAGAACTTTTTGCTACCGATGGCGCGAATATCGGAGTAAGTTATCTGCGCATCAGTATCGGCGCGTCAGATCTTAGCGACAAAGTTTTTACTTACAATGATCTTGCTTCAGGAGAAACCGATACGGAGTTGAAAAAATTCAAAATCGATTACGAACGAACCGACCTCATTCCTGTACTGAAAGAAATTCTAGCCATTAATCCGGCAATCAAAATTCTTGGCTCGCCATGGTCGGCACCAAGTTGGATGAAAGACAACAACGACTCGCGTGGAGGCAGTTTAAAACCTGAATATTTTGGAGTTTATGCCAACTATTTTGTGAAATATATTCAGGAAATGGCCAAAGAGGGAATTACGATTGATGCAGTTACCATTCAGAACGAACCACTTCATCCGGGAAATAACCCTAGCATGTACATGACTGCTGCCGATCAGGCTATATTCGTAAAAAAGAACCTGGGACCTGCATTTGCAGCTGCACAAATTAAAACAAAAATCATCGTTTACGATCACAATGCTGACCGCACCGACTACCCTATGAGTATTTTAAGTGATCCGGATGCTGCCAAATATGTTGATGGGTCGGCCTTTCACTTATACGGCGGTTCAATTGACGCACTGACAGAAGTTCACAACAAGTTTCCGAGCAAAAACCTGTATTTTACCGAGCAGTGGGTAGGCGCTCCCGGAAACCTTGCAGGCGATCTGCCCTGGCATACGCAAATGCTAACCATAGGTGCATCGCGCAACTGGTGCAAAACAGTACTGGAATGGAACCTGGCTGCAAATCCGAGCAACGACCCGCATACCGATCGCGGAGGATGTGATCAATGCTTAGGTGCTGTAACTATCAGCGGAAACACTGTAACCCGTAATCCTGCTTATTACATCATTGCACATGCTGCAAAATTTGTCCGTCCTGGATCATTGCGTATCGAATCAAATACTTCGGGTGAGTTACCTAATGTGGCCTTTAAGACACCTGAAGGAAAGAAAGTTTTGATTGTTTTAAATACGACAGGCGCAACCAAACAATTCAATATCAAATCGAACGGAAAATATGTTGTGGCTTCACTTGACCAAGGTGCAGTCGGTACTTTTGTATGGTAAGCATGGAAATGTGCTTAAAGAAAAAGGACGTAAACTTCAGTAGTTTACGTCCTTTTTTGTTGTTCAGATTAATTCACCGGAACCAGTTTAACGATTATGCCAGGATTTTCAACTGCCATATAAATATAACCGTCGGGGCTAATTGTTACATTGCGCACACGGCCGGCATTTTCAAGCAATTTTTCCTGCTCAGTTACTTTTCCGTTTTCCAGGTGAACACGTTCGAGGTATTTAAAACTCAGCGACCCGCTCAGAATATCGCCATTCCAGCCTGGATAACGGTCGCCAACAATAAATTTCATGCTGCTCGGTCCAATCGAAGGAGTCCACTGAAAAACCGGCTGTTCCATACCATCCTTGGCTTTTAATTCTGACAAAATTGTTCCGTCGTAATTAATTCCGTAAGTAATTACCGGCCAACCATAATTGTTGCCTTTACCTACCAAATTAATTTCATCGCCTCCACGTGGTCCGTGTTCGTTGTTGTAAATCCGGCGGCTTACCGGATGAATATCAATTCCTTGGGGATTGCGGTGCCCGTATGAATAAATAGTTGGCATAGCTCCGGCAGTATTTACAAACGGATTATCCTTCGGAATGCGTCCATCGTCAAAAATACGGTGGATTTTACCACAATGGTTGGTTAAAGTTTGAGCATTTGTCATTTCACCACGTTCGCCAACCGAAAAGAATAAATAGCCCTGATCGTCAAATACCATCCGGCAACCAAAGTGAACACCTTTGGTCGAATTTGGCATAGCTTTAAATAATTCCTGCTGCTCAACCAACTTGTTATCTTTTAATTTAGCCCTGAAAATAGCAGTGTTCCCTCCCACTCCATCCGGAGCTTTTTGCGAATACGAAATATAAATCCAGCCATTCTCTTTGTATTTTGGATGCAGAACAACGTCCATCAATCCACCTTGACCCTGCGCGTAAACTTCTGGAACTCCTGAAATAATTGCTTTAAGTTTGCCATTACTAAAACGGAACAATTGTCCACTTCGCTCAGTAACCAGCATATCGCCATCGGGCAAAAAGGTTATGCCCCATGGAACAGCGAGACCTTTGGCAATGGTATCAATACGGAATGCCTGATGTTTGGAACGAACTATTGCAGGAAATTTTGTAACAACAGGTGCAACTTTTTTGTCTTTCATCTCCAGGATGTAATCAGAAATAGCCTTCATTTCTGCACTTGTGAATGCTTTCTCGAATGTGGGCATTCCTAATTCGGGCAATCCGCTGCGTATCACACCAGTTAAATCGCCGCCAGCTTTAAAAGCTTCCCAGGTATTTCCGGCAAAACGCTCCATTTTTGTACCGTGACATCCGGCACAATATTTCAGGAAATTGTCTTTGGCTGAAGTTTGGCCAACATTGGTTTCCACCGGGTTTCCTGCAACTGAGGAGTCAACGTCAGGAGAGAGAAAAGCAATACCGGTCAGGAAAAGAATCGACAAACCGGAAATTAAAATCAGTTTCATGTTGGATAGGTTTTAATGTTCAAGCTTCTGAAACAGTTAAGTAGGCAGAATTGTTGACATTTTATTTAGCGCCGCGTTTCCGGTATTTCTTAAATTTCGGTAGCATTTAAATGGTAATAAAATCGAATTTTCAATTTTCTTTGTAAGCTATGGAAAATACCGAATTCAATATTAGGCTGAAAGAAGGCAATTCGCTGGCGTACGAAGAATTGTTTAAACAAACCTATCCGCGATTACTCGGATATTGCAGCCTTTTTATCCACAATCAATCGCAAGCCAACGATTTGGTTCAGGAATGTTTTGTAAGGCTTTGGGAAAAACGTTCGACGATTAGTGCATCTCAATCGGTTGAAAGTTTATTGTTCGTGATGCTTCGTAACCGTTGCCTCAACTATCTCCGCGACCAAAAATTACATGTATTTGATAAAAACATCAATCTGGTTGGCGAAAACGAGCTCCAACACCTTTACCAATTAGATTTTGCCGGGAAAGAAGAGAAAACACTGGAAGAAAAACTAATTGAAGCCATCCGCGAATCGGTTGAAAAACTTCCGGAGAAACGTAAATTGGTATTCGTGAAAACCAAAGTTGAAGGTAAAAAGAATAAAGAAGTAGCAACAGAACTGAACATTTCGGTTAAAGCGGTAGAAAAACACCTGCACCAGGCCAAAGAACAAATCCGCAAAGAAATGTTACTGAAATTCCCATTGTTATCGGTTTTAGTTACCCTTCTCCTGAAATAAGATCACCCAAATTTTAACAATTCCCAAGTTGTCATCTAAATATTTGGCAATGCCAAAAAGCAAAACCTGAAATTTGAAACCTGGAGCCTGAAACTTTTTTATTATTTGGGGTAGGGTTTTTCTGAAATTTGTGTACTCATCATGAAACTTTATAAAATGAAATCAATCATCAAAAAATATTTGACAGGAAAAAGCTCGAATGAAGAGCAGAAAGACCTGCTGCAATGGATCAGGCGGGAAGAAAATCTGAACGAGTTTCAATGCATTAAAAAGGAATGGACCACGGAGGTAAGAAAAGAAACCATTCCTTCAGAATTTGCCCAGGATTGGAAAGCTATCCAAAGTAAAATGATGGCGCAGTTGCAGCAGGAAGTTCAACAGAAACAGCGTACTCTCAATTTCTTTAGGTATGCAGCCATTTTTATGGTGCTGATAGCCGTACCCGCCCTTCTTTACATCTTTTCGCAAAATCAGCCAGCGGCCCCACTTGTTTACACAACTGTTGCTGCCGATTACGGACAAATCTCGAAAGTGGTACTGCCTGACAGTTCAGTGGTTTGGGTCAATTCAGGCTCTACTATTAAATACAACAATCAGTTTTCAGCTTCGAACCGCGACATAGAACTGGTAGGAGAAGCTTTTTTCAAAGTGACTAAAAATATGGATTTGCCAATGATTGTAAGTAGTTCGGATTTAAATATAATGGTGTTGGGAACCGAATTCAGCGTTTCGGCCTATCCTGAAGAACCCAATATTCATGTGATACTCGAAAAAGGAAAGGTTGAACTGACTTCATCATGTAATGCCCGTTTCCGGCAGGAAATGAAGCCCGGAGAAATGGCATCCTTCAGTAAAACGAAAAAAGAACTGGCGCTTGCCACTGTAAACACCAGTTTATTCACCTCATGGAAAGATGGATTAATTAACATTTATAATCTTCCGCTCAGTGAAGTGGTTATTAAACTGGAAAAGAGATACAACCAGAAGTTTTTGGTTGATGACCGGATAAAAGATTTACCCTACACGTTTACCATTAAAAATGAAGATTTAAGCAGCCTGCTTAGTCTAATGGAAAAAATCACTCCGGTTGATGCCATTCAAAAAGAAAATGTAATTGAATTAAAGTTCAATAAAAATAAAATCAGGCTAAAATGAGATCCAATTGAATGCCTGCAAGAATAAAAGCAACACGTTTAAGCAACACTTTAACACTAAAAATTATAGACAAAAACAAATAGTACCGATTTCAAATAAATACGAAACATTAAAAAAAAACCGAAAAGCGCGGCAACGCTTTTCGGTCAAAGATACACCATCAAAAGTGATGGCGATGTTTAATAACAAAATCATTCAAAACTATGAAAAAATCATGTATCAGAGGACTAATTCCTCCGGTCTGGAACAAAAAATGTTTTAGAATTATGCGACTAACTATTCTATTTCTATTTTTAGGCTTGATGCAGGTTTCTGCCAGCCTTTACAGTCAATCAACCAAACTTAATTTGGACTTTCGAAATGCCCGCGTAGTGGATGTTTTGGAAGCAATTGAGAACCAAAGCGAGTTTCGCTTTGCCTACAGCGCCGAATACATTGATATGAACAGAAAAGTAAGTGTTGATGTAAAAGGAAAAAGTATCGAACAAACTTTATTAGTTATTTTTGATGGAACAGATGTTAAATATTCGGTGAATGACCGTCATATTATGCTTTTTCAGGCAGATATGTCGGAGAATACATCACAACAACAAAAATCTGTTTCTGGTAAAGTAACTGACTCTTCAGGTATCGGTATTCCGGGTGTCTCCATTATGGTTAAAGGTACAACTAATGGAATCATTACTGACAGTGCCGGAATCTACTCCCTTTCGAACGTATCTTCAAATGCAACTTTGGTATATTCGTTTGTTGGTATGAAACCGCAGGAAATTGCTGTTGGAAGTAAAGCAATTATTAATGTTACACTTACTGAAGAGACATTTGGATTGGAAGAAGTGGTGGCTGTTGGATACGGTGTTCAGCGTAAATCTGACGTTGCCGGATCTGTTGGTGTCGCCACTGCTGATCAGATTTTAAAATCATCATCATTCAACGCACTTCAAGGTTTAAAAGGTAAAGTTGCCGGTGTAAACATCTTTACCAACTCTGGAAATCCTTCTGGAAATACTCGTGTAATAATCCGCGGAATCAATTCAATAAGTACCAACTCTAATCCATTGTATGTGGTTGATGGAGTTCAGATGTCAGATTTTCAGTTCATGAACCCGAACGACATCGAACGTATTGAAGTATTGAAAGATGCTTCGGCAGCTGCCATTTATGGCGCACGTGGAGCTAATGGTGTTATTCTTGTTACTACAAAAAGAGGTTCTGGTGAAGGTGAAGGAGTCACTGTATCCTACAACGGCTGGATTAGTCTCGGAACGATGGCTAAAAAAGTTGATCTGATGAATTCGGAAGAATTTATGAAAATGGAAGAAATCGGGTTCTCCAACTTCTCAAAATATGCCCAAAGTGTAAAATATGTAGGTACTCCGGTTAACCGGACAGATCCACGCCTTTTTGATGCGCAGGGAAAACCTTTGTACGATACCGATTGGCAGGATGAAGCTACAAGAGATGTAGTTTCTCAAAACCATCAATTCAGCATTCAGCAACAGTCGAAAAACTCATCTGTTGGCGCATTTATGAACTATACAGATCAACAAGGAATTATGCTAAATAGCTTCATGAAGCGTATAAATACAAAATTAACCTACGATGCACATCCAAAACCCTGGCTATCGACCGGCATGAACCTGATGGTAAATCATATATGGGCCAACGATTTGGACGAAACCGGTGGTGGACAAACTGCCAGACGTACAATGTGGGAAATGCCGTCTATCTATCCAGTGAAATTTCCTGACGGAACATGGGCTAATTCGCAGTTTACCGGGAATAAACTAAATTTAGGAGTTGAGGCAATGACCAATCCTGTTCATGAGTTAACAACAAGGAAGATGAACCGTTTTAAAACAAAAATTTTCGGAAACGCGTCGTTAACATTCCATATTGCCAAAGGTTTGGATCTTAAAACCCAAATCGGATTGGATGCCAACCAGAATAAAGACAAAAATTTCAGTCCGAATGATCTGATTAATATTTCGTCTCCAAATGGAAGGGCCAATATTTCAACATACGACAGCTACTACTGGCAAGAAGAAACTTTCTTAACCTACAGCAAAGCAATTAATAAACATAGGATTAATGCTTTGGCTGGTTTGTCTTGGTCACAATTAACTGCAGCAACATCAAATACTGGTGATGTAAGTGGTTTTGCCACAAACTTCTTCGGTTACAATAACCTTGGCGCTGGTACTACACCATCTGCACCGGGTTCTGACTGGAGCCGTTGGGCAATGAACTCTTACTTTTTACGCGGAAGTTATACTTACAACGATAAATATCTGGCAACAGTTACCGCACGTGTTGATGGATCTTCACGTTTCGGTGCAAATAATCATTACGGATTTTTCCCTTCAGCTGCACTTGGATGGATTATTTCCAATGAAGATTTCCTGAAAGATTCAGAATGGCTCAACAGCCTTAAACTGCATACCAGCTACGGACGTACAGGTAGTTCTGAAATTGGTGTTTACAGTACTTTAGCAACGATTTCATCGGGTACAGTATTGCTAAATAACGGACGTGGTGCAAGTACCAATGTTGCCCGGTTAGCAAACCCCGACCTGCAATGGGAAAAAACAGACCAATTCGATCTTGGATTTAATCTGAGTGTATTGAATAACAGGGTTTCTCTTGACCTTGATTACTATTATAAACTTACATCTGATTTATTATTAGCACGTCCGATTCCATATACTACAGGATTTAGTTCGGTAACTGATAATATTGGAGAAGTTTCAAATCGAGGTCTCGATATTTTATTAACAACAGAAAACGTTAAATCAAAGGATTTTACATGGCAAACGACCATCAATGCTAATTATAATACCAACCGCATTGAAAAATTGGGTGCAAATAATGAAGACATCCTGACCAGCCCTGGCTTTGTTGGAGGTAACGTCATTCTTCGTGTAGGAGAATCGCTAAGTTCATTCTATGGATATAAAAGATTAGGCATCTGGGGAACAAGTGAGGCGGCCGAAGCTGCTAAAGTAGGAGCAGTTCCCGGACAGGCAAAACGTTCAACAGCACGAGAAATACTTGGTAAAGGATTACCTGATTGGACAGGTAGTTTGATCAATTCCTTCACTTACAAAAACTGGGATTTTTCTATTGATCTACAATTTGTTTATGGTGTTGACACCTGGCAGCTTTTTTTCCACTCGATGGAAGACCGAAGTGGCATTGCCAATGGATTCTCAACAATCCTATACAATGGATGGACTGAAACCAACCAAAATACAATGGTTCAGCAAATCAGACAGCAAAATTACAGTGGTCAGGATAGTCAGTCCGACTCACATTGGGTATGTGACGGATCTTACATCCGCGGTAATTTACTCCAGTTAGGTTATACTTTTGATAACAACACTCTTGGAAGAATTGGATTTAAGAAATTAAGAGCATACGGAAGTGTTAACAATGCATTTCTGATTAATTCAAAAGATTTTCTTGGGTACGATCCTGAAGCAGTTTCAAACTCCGACCAGTTTGGACAGAATATTTTCTTTTATCAATATCCAAAACCAAGGACATTTACTTTTGGAGTAAGCCTAAGCTTCTAATTTAACCTTAAAAGCAAAAAACAATGAAAAAAATAATATACTACAATCTATTACTTCTCTCATTTACAGGATTAAACTCCTGCAATGATTTTCTAAAAGAAGAGCCCCGATCACAGATCAGTGTTAATCAGTTCTATATCACCCCGGCTGATGCAACCAGTGCGGTAAACAACCTGTACAGAACCGGATTCCCGTCATTTTATAATGCAGGATCAGCATACATGGGTCCAACAATTATGTATGGAGGCTATATCTCTGGTCTGTTCGATAACCAATACAAAGGTCAGGAAAAATTTGTACAGGACAGTCAGAACCTTGCAATCGACCCGGTGGTTAACAATGGCAACCTGCTCTCTGTATGGCAAAATTGTTATGTAGCAATCGGGCGGTCAAATAATGCCATCAAATACATTCCTACTACACCCGGATTAACTCCTGCAGAAATCAATAGATTAACTGCTGAAGCCAAATTCTTCCGTGCATTAAACTACTTCCACCTGGTCAAATTATTCGGAGGAGTACCACTTGTAAGTGAACCATATGAATCACTGGAAAATCTATACATTGAAAAAAGTCCGGAGGCAACAATTTATAATTTCATTGTTGACGACTTAAAGTTTTCAATCGAACAAGGTGGCCTTGCTGATATTCCTATGGCTAAAAACAATTTTCGTATTTCCAAAGGAAGTGCCTCTGCATTATTGGCTGATGTTTATCTGAATATGAGTGGTTTCCCGCTAAATGCCGGAAAATATGCCGAAGCAGTAACCGTGGCAAAATCACTGATAAACAATCCGGCTTACGCATTAATTCAGAATGGAGCTACCCCCGAACAAAGTGCTTACAATGTACTTCGCACCTCAGACAATCAAGACGAGTATCTCTATGTAGTTGAATATGATGCAACTATTTCAAATGGAGGCTGGCGCCCAACCTACTGTTTCCCTAACGAAGCAGCAACATGGGGCGAATTTACCTACAGTATATGTGACAATGCGTATCGCCCCGTAACACAAATTCTGACTGCATACGATAAACTCAATGATCTTCGTGCTCAGGAAAAACAATATTTCCATACGAAATATACCTTCACAAAAGGGAATAGAAAGGGCGAAACGGTTAATTTTGTTGATGTAACTCCTTATTTTTGGTTTGAGCCTGAAGCGCTTTACACCACCAATAAATCGCAAAAAGATCAGGTTCATTATCGTTTGGCAGAGATGTACCTCATAGCAGCAGAAGCTATTGCTCAGGCAAGTGGTGTTAATGCTGAAGCTGCCGATTATCTGGCAACAATTAAAGCACGTGCATCAATGAACAAAACCAAAGCTCAAATCACAACTGAACTTTTGGCCTTGTCAAAAGATCAGTTTATTAAGGAAGTCTGGACAGAAAAGCTTCGCGAGTTGATTTTCGAAAATAAAATCTGGAATGATATTACCCGTACAAGGATGTATCCAACAGCGGTAAATGGAGTGTTTACATTTGTTCCATTTGTTGGAGCTCAAAATCCATGGGGTAAAACATTCGCTGCAAAGAACCTTCTTCTTCCGTTTCCTAACGACGAAATGCAAAGAAATCCGAAACTCGTTCAAAATACCGGATATTAACCTAAATTAAGTTGCCTTGGAAGACTGTATTAGAAGCATTAATTTTAAACCAAAATGCTTTTAATATGGTCTTCTCTTTTTATCGATTGTATGTAAATCCAAACTTTTCAACAGCAGTATGAAACCGATTATTGCATTTTTCTTATTGGCAGGATTCATTTCTCTGCAATCGTGCAAATCCGAAAATAAAATTCTTTGGCAAATCGGTAATGCAGATAATAGTTCTGCTGAATTTTCGCTTGCTCCAAATGGTTACAAACGTTTTCTGAAAAAAGACTTTGGTTGGGAAGACCGTTTTTTTCTGGTTGGAAAATCAACAATTAAAAACGACTTTCCATATGTTTTGCCCGGACCTTCAGATGAGTGGGGAGGCACCTGGTCAACAGCAGGATGGAGATCACACAGCATCAATATTCTTTTCGCGGTTGACAAATTATCTAAAAATGGAGTATGGAAACTAATTGTCGATTTGTTGGATAATAACTCCAAAAATCCTCCTGTTTTCAAGATTGTCATTAATGGGAAACACTGGAAATATGAATTGCCGGAAGGTTCAGGGAATAATTCCATTGAAGACAGTACCTCTTCAGGGAAAGAGTTCCTGATTGAAATTCCGATTGACAACAAACTTATAAAAGCAGGCGGCAATGAGATTACTTTGACAACCATCCAGGGTTCGTGGGTCATGTTTGATCAGGTACGACTGGAGAGTCCCGGCAACATCAGGCTGATTGATAGTAGTGATGTATTATTGAGAAATGTGCAGGCTGCCAATTATGAAATTGAAACATCCTCTGGAAAATCACAACCGCTTTTGGTTGATATTGAACATCTTTCTGGTAAACCAAGATTAAACATACTACTGGATGGGAAAGATATATTCTCGGAAACGATTGAAACAGGCCGGTATATTTTTGAAGCTCCCATGCCTGCCGTTGAAACTTCAAGGAAAAGTAAATACGAAATCAGGATTGACGGAAATAAACTGCAATCCGGAAAAATAAAACGCAACCCTCAAAAAATAATCACTCCGGCAGATTATGCCGACACAAAAATGGGCACTGCCCACTCGCGATGGATGATCGCACCCGGCCCGTGGATGCCTTTCAGTATGGTAAAACTAAGTCCTGACAATCAAAACGGAGGCTGGCAAGCCGGTTACGATCCTATTTTCGAAACCATCGGCGGTTTCAGCCACATCCATGAATGGACCATGGCCGGACTTTCATTAATGCCAACCAACGGTGAATTAAAGACACAAATTGGAGATGAGAAAAAACCGGATGAAGGCTACCGGTCACGACTCGACAAAGAAACAGAAGAAGCTCCGATAGGTTATTACAAAGCTGAGCTGACTGATTACGAAATCACCGCCGAACTAACTGCAACCACCCGATGCAGCTTTCAGCGATACACATTTCCAAAAGACAAAGAAGGATCGCGCGTGCTGATAGATTTGCAGAACCCTGCCGAATATGGCTACCAATTAGAGGAAGTTCAGATTAAAAAGGTGAATGATTACCGTGTTGAAGGATTCAGCAAACAGCTGTCTCCCAACACCTGGTCTGGCGGAGTATCACAGGAATACATCGTTCATTTTGTGATTGAATTCGATCAGCCCATCAAAAATTTTGGGGTTTGGTCAGAAGATGGGATTCTGGACAAAACCGAAATTCTTCAGTTGAAGAACTGTAAAGATGCAGGTGCTTTTGCAGAATTCGACACCCATAAAAATGCGGAGGTTCAGGTTCGGACCGGAATATCTTATGTCAGTGTAGAAAATGCAGCAAAGAATCTGGAAACAGAGATTGGCAAACCATTTGCCTGGGATTTTGAAGCAGTACGGCAAAACAATATCAACACCTGGAACGACTTGTTCGGTCGCGTAAAAATATCCAGTAACGACCGCCGCGAAAAAATGCGTTTTTACACCAATATGTATCGTGCATTGTGTAGCCGCAATATTTTCAGCGATGTAGATGGAAAATGGGTGGATGCCGACGAAAAAATCAGGCAACTTCCTGATCCCCATTCTCCGGCACTGGGTTGTGACGCATTCTGGAATACATTCTGGAATCTCAACCAATTTTGGAATCTGGTTACTCCTGAATGGAGCAACCGCTGGGTGAATTCGCAACTGGCCATGTACGATGCGGGAGGCTGGCTGGCCAAAGGTCCTGCCGGGATGGAATATATTCCGGTAATGGTAGCCGAACACGAAATTCCGCTGATTGTGGGAGCTTACCAAATGGGAATACGCGATTTTGATGTTGAAAAAGCTTTTGAAGCTGTACAAAAAATGCAGACAACACCGGCTCAGAAAGTTGGCGGCGGTTTTGCCGGAAACCGTGATTTAGTTCCTTACCTGAAGTATCATTTTGTTCCGATGGACAAAGGCCGCTTTTCAAACTCGCTGGAATACAGCTACGACGACTGGACTGTAAGTCAGTTTGCCAAATCTCTTGGAAAAGAATCAGACTATCAGGAATTTAAAAAGCGTGGAGAATACTGGCGGAATGTAATTGATCCTGAAACTGGTTATGCCCGTCTGAAAACGGCTGACGGAAATTGGGCACCCGATTTTGATGCGTACAAGTCAGGGGCAAACCATCACTATGTTGAAGGAAATGCCTGGCAACTCACCTTTTTTGTTCCGCAAAATGTTCCTGCCTTGGCAGAAATAATTGGCAAAGACCGCTTTATCAAGCGACTCGACTGGGGCTTTGAGGAAAGCAACAAACTCCGGTTCAATGCTCCAAACGACCAATACTGGGATTATCCGGTCATTCAGGGAAATCAACAGTCCATGCATTTTGCATTTCTCTTTAACTGGGTCGATCGCCCATGGTTAACCCAAAAATGGAGTCGTGCCATTGTCGATCGTTATTACGGTTACGGTCTGGCCAATGCCTATTTGGGTGATGAAGATCAGGGACAAATGAGTGCCTGGTTCATTATGGCCTCTCTTGGATTGTTTCAGACAGATGGCGGTTGCCGGGTTGATCCTGTGTATGAAATTGCCAGCCCACTGTATCCAAAAGTAGAAATCGATCTTGGACAACGCTTTGGCCGGGGCAAAAAGTTTGTTATTGAAGCAAAAAATGCTTCACGATTAAATAAATTTGTGCAAAATGCCACGCTAAATGGTCAGCCTTTGCAGTCATTCTTTTTTCCTGCAAGCGAGCTGTTAAAAGGAGGTTCACTGGTTCTCGAAATGGGGCCTGAACCTAACATGGAGTGGGGAATTAATACAGGAAAGTAGAATTTATAGATAACGATGGATTGTAATCAAGACAACTTTAAAGATGTCAAAATAAAATAGCTTATGTGGACAAATCGGAAATTCAGACCAATCAAAATAGTATCATTCATCGTTTTAATATTTTTTGCTGCCTGCAATTCTCCTGTACAAACAACTTTTGATGCAACAGCATGGGTCGATCCGCAGATAGGATCTGTTCATGGTCGCTGGTTCTTTTACACGCCGGCCTCGCTTCCGTTTGGAATGGCTAAGTTGGCGCCTCACACCAATGCTTACGGAAGTATGGGAAGTTGGGGCCCTTGCGGATACGATGACCGGCATGCATCGATTGAAGGATTTGGTCATTTTCATGAATTCCAGATTGGGGGACTCGTATTTATGCCAACTGTTGGCGAATTAAAAACAGTTCCGGGTACGCTCGAAAATCCGGACAAAGGTTACCGCTCTCGATTCGATAAAGAAAGCGAACATGCTGAACCCGGCTACTATTCGGTAATTCTGGAAGACTATAGTATTAAGGCAGAATTGACAGCTACTGAACGGGTAGGTTTTCACCGGTACACTTTTCCTGAAACCAAACAAGCACACCTGATTATCGACATTGGCCATAAACAGGGCGAAAGCAGCGATGTAACCAATGCGTTTGCCGAAGTGGTAAACGGAAATGAAGTGGAAGGCTACATTGAAACCTATCCGGAATACGCAAAATTTAGCGATCCGGGAAAACGGGTTAAAATGTATTTCGTTGCCCGAATGAACAAACAGCCCATGGAAACCGGAGCATTTGTCGATTCCATTTCCCAACCCGGCGTTTCGGAAACGAAAGGTACAGGCAATGGCTTATTCCTGAATTTTGAGATGAAAAAAGAGGAGGTGCTGGAAATTGCCACTGGGCTGAGTTATACATCCATCGAAAATGCAAGGAAAAACCTCCTGGCTGAATCAAATGGGAAAACGTTTGATGAAATCAGAACTTCAGCAAAAAAAACCTGGAACGAAAAACTTGGGAGGATTGTTGTAGAAGATCAGGACAGTTTAAATAAGGTGAAATTCTACACCGGATTGTATCATGCCCTTCTGGGACGTGGAATCTCCAACGATGTAAATGGACAGTACCCTATGGTGGACAATGGTATCGGACAAATTCCAATCGATGAAAAGGGAGTTCCCTTATACCATCATTACAACACCGACGGCATCTGGGGCGGGTTCTGGAATCTAAGTCAGCTTTGGGCTTTGGCATATCCCGATTATTTAAGTGAATACGTTCAGTCGAACATTGATTTTTACAAAAATCGCGGTTGGTTACACGATGGGCAGGCTGCCGGAGTTTATACAAATGGAGTACAAACTAATTTTCAGGGATTGCTCATTGCCTCTGCCTATAACTCCGGAATCCGTGATTTTGAAGTTGAACCCGGCTACGAAGCTGCCCGGAAGAATGAGCTGGAATACCATGGCCGCGATCTTGGAAATGGGAAATATGATCTGAATTATTTTGTAAAAAGTGGCTATGTTCCTTATAAAGACACCGTGATATCAAATGGTTGGGTTTTCAATTTCGGAACTTCGCATACGCTGGAATACACATTTAGTTCGTATGCTGTTGCTCAAATGGCAAAAGCGCTCGGTCACAAGGACGATTACGCAAAGCTGATGAAACAAGCTTCCAATTACCGGAATATCTTTGATCCTGAAACAAAATACATCCGTCCCAAAAATGAAGATGGTACTTTCATTAAAAATTTCGATCCGATGAAGGCATGGGATGGATTTCAGGAAGGAAATGCTTTTCAATACACCTGGTATGTTCCCCACGATGTGGAAGGACTTATACGTTTGATGGGAAAAGATGAATTTAACCGGCGTTTGGACGAGATGTTTATCAATGCTGAAAAAAGTCAATTTGGCGGAGGATCAGATGAAATTCATAGTTTCTCCGGAATAGAAAAACAATACAACCACGGAAATCAGCCTTGTCTGCACGATTCATGGCTCTTTAATTACAGCGGTCAGCCGTGGCAAACCCAAAAATGGACACGTGCCATCTGCAACGAGTTTTACGGAACTGAACCGTTGCGTGGTTATGGTGTTGGTCAGGACGAAGATCAGGGGCAATTAGGAGCCTGGTTTGTGATGGCTGCTATGGGAATTTTTGATGTTCAGGGTCATTCCAATGTGAATCCGACTTTCCAGTTTGGAAGTCCGCTGTTTGATAAAGTAACGATTAAACTCGATCCGAAATATTATTCAGGAAAAGAACTGGTGATTGAAACCAAAAACAATTTGAAAGAAAATAGCTATGTTCAGTCAGCTTCATTCAACAACGGGAAGGTAGAAAATTGCTGGATCGACCGTAAAAAGCTGACAGATGGAGGCACGCTGGTTTTCGAAATGGGCGCACTGCCCAACACAAATTGGGGAATAATTAACGCTCCACCATCAATGAGTACAGAGAAATAAACCAATAATCTGAAAAAACATGAAACGAAAATTATCCATTTGTCTTTTACTGGCATTTACCTTTGGCTGTTCTGCCCAGGTAAAAAATAAAGCCGACAAGGAATTGGCGACTAAAATCATGAATGATGAATATTTCGCTTTTACCAAACAAAAGGCGCTTGAAATAATTAAAACCGGTTTTAATGCCGGCGATGGCTACCGTGAAGTGTGGATTCGCGACTACAATACCTTTATCGAACTGGCCGGACAGGTTTATCCGAAGGAGGAACTGAAAGAAAATCTGCTGGTTTTTTTCAGGATGCAAGGAGAAGACGGAAATATTATTGATGGTTTTACACCTGCCGAAAAAATTGGAAAAGGAGAAACCGATTTTTCGTATTCGGAGCTTGAACCGCGTTATGCCGGACATAAAAATTCAGTAGAAACTGATCAGGAATCATCATTGGTTCAGGCGGTGTACAAATACATTAAAATAACAGGTGACAGTTCCATTTTAAATGAACAAATTGGAGATAAAACCGTGGCTGTGCGCCTGACGGATGCCATGGATTTTTTGATGAATCACCGGTACAATCAGCAATATGGATTGATTATTGGCGCAACAACTGCCGATTGGGGCGATGTACAGCCCGAACATGGCTGGGGTGTCGATCTGGATGAAAATACCCATCCGGCCATTGATATATATGACAATGCCATGTTTATCATTGCGCTGAATAATTTGATGGAAATACTTCCGGAGACGAAAGAGAAGTGGGGAAAAGTAAGAAACGACATCGCCGAAAACAGCAGAAAGCACCTTTGGGACAATCAGAATAAAAAATTCATTCCTCACATCTATTTGGAAAAAGGATCTCCGTTTCCGGACGATTTTGATGAAAACCAGATTTACTATTTCGGCGGAACAGCGATTGCCATTGAGGCAGGTTTGTTGAGTAAAGACGAAATCAAAATATCGCTGAACGAAATGATCAGCCGGGTTAAACAGGCCGGGGCTGCATCCATCGGGCTCACGCTTTATCCTCCTTATCCTGAAGGATATTTTGCCAATAAAATCATGAATCCGGTTTACAGCTATCAAAATGGGGGCGACTGGACCTGGTTTGGAGGCCGAATGATTCAGGAATTAATTAAAAACGGTTTTGTTCAGGAAGCATATAAACAGGTACAACCCATGGTTAAACGGGTAAAAGACAACAATGGATTTTACGAATGGTATTCGATTGACAACAAACCCAGAGGTTCCGGCACATTTAGGGGCGAAGCCGGTGTGCTGTATCAAGCCATTACGATGTTTGAAACGTGGAGTAAATAAATCATCATCTAAATCAACATAAAATGAAAATCTTATTATTTAGCTTAATGCTCTGTATTTCATTACATTCTTTTACTCAACAGCTATCTCCTGTTGATCACATCAACACACTAATGGGTTCCGACTCAGAGTTCAAACTTTCGAACGGGAACACATATCCTGCCATCGCATTGCCCTGGGGTATGAATTTCTGGACTCCGCAAACCGCAAAAATGGGCGATGGCTGGGTATATGCTTACGATGCGTATAAAATTCAGGGCTTCAAACAAACCCATCAGCCCAGTCCGTGGATTAACGATTACGGCCAGTTTTCGCTATTCCCGATGACAGGAGAACTGAAAATTGCAGGCGAAGAGCGTGCCAGCTGGTTCTCGCACAAGGCGGAAATTGCCCGGCCACATTATTACAGCGTTTACCTGGCTGATTACGATCTGACCACCGAAATCACCCCAACCGAGCGGGCTGCGATGTTCCGTTTTACTTTCCCGCAGAACGAAAAATCGTGGGTAGTCATCGACGCTTTTGATAAAGGATCCTACATCAAAATGATCCCTTCGGAGAATAAAATAATTGGTTATACAACCCGCAACAGTGGCGGCGTTCCAAAGAACTTCAAAAACTATTTTGTGGTGGTTTTCGATAAACCATTTGCTGAAAGTCGGGTATGGAGCGGTAAGGAAACTGTTGCCGAAAAGACTGAATTGCAGGATAACCACGTGGGTGCAGCCATTCGCTTTGTCACTGGCAAAGGTGAGCAGGTTCATGCCCGGATAGCCTCTTCGTTTATCAGTTTCGAACAGGCCGATTTGAACCTGAAAGAATTGGGTAAAGACAATTTTGACCAGGTTTGCCAAAAAGGAAAAGATAGCTGGAACAAAGAACTTTCGCGCCTCAAGGTGGAAGGTGGAACCACCGACCAAATCCGTACTTTTTATTCGAGTTTATACCGCACCATGTTATTCCCACGCAAATTTTTCGAATTTGACAAAGATGGTAAAATGGTTCACTACAGCCCATACAACGGAGAGGTTTTGCCCGGTGCGATGTTTACCGACAACGGTTTCTGGGACACGTTCCGCGCTGTTTTCCCTTTCTTCAACCTGATGTACCCAAGCCTGAATGCTCAAATTCAGGAAGGTTTAGTGAATACTTACAAAGAAAGCGGATTCCTTCCGGAGTGGGCCAGCCCTGGGCACCGCGATTGTATGATCGGGTCGAACTCCGCAACGCTGATTGCTGATGCCTACCTGAAAGGCGCCCGCGGATACGACATCAACACCCTTTACGAAGCTGTTATCAAAAATTCGAAAACCGAAGGTCCAATGTCGTCGGTTGGCCGGAAGGGAGTTGACTACTACAATAAACTGGGATACGTTCCTTATGATGTAAAAATCAATGAGAACACAGCACGCACACTCGAATATGCTTTTGCAGACTGGACCATTTACAAACTAGCGATTGAACTGAAACGTCCTCAGGCTGAAATTGATTTATTTGCCAAACGCTGCCAGAATTACCGGAATGTGTTTGATCCGGAAACCAAGCTGATGCGCGGTAAAAACCAGGATGGCACCTTCCAGAAACCTTTTAACCCGTTCAAGTGGGGCGATGCCTTTACCGAAGGAAACAGCTGGCATTACACCTGGTCAGTTTTTCATGATGTACAAGGACTGGTTGACCTGATGGGTGGCAAAAATGAATTTGTAGGTATGCTCGACTCAGTTTTTGTGGTTCCGCCAATTTTCGATGAATCCTACTACGGACAGGTAATTCACGAAATCCGCGAAATGCAGATCATGAACATGGGCAATTACGCACATGGCAATCAGCCTATTCAGCACATGATTTACCTGTACAATTATGCCGGACAACCCTGGAAAACCCAAAAATGGGTACGTGAGGTAATGAACCGCATGTATGCTCCTACTCCTGATGGTTATTGCGGTGACGAGGACAATGGACAAACCTCGGCTTGGTATGTATTTTCGGCGATGGGTTTCTACCCCGTTACACCAGGAAGCGACCAGTATGTGTTGGGAGCACCCCTGTTCAAAAAGATCACAATGAAACTCGAAAATGGGAAAGAAGTTGTGATTAATGCTCCTGAAAACAATGCCGAAAACAAATACATTCAGTCGGCCAGTTTCAATGGAAAAGAATACAGCAAAAACTGGTTAAGCCATTCGGAACTGATGAAAGGCGCAGTTATCGATTTTAAGATGGGAGCAACTCCTAATACAAAAAGAGGAATTAACGAAAGTGATTTCCCGTATTCGTTTTCGAGGGAGAAAAAGTAAAATTAGTCAGCATACATGTTGTAGTATTTCTTCAGCATACTTTTCATGATCAGTCGTCTGATTAGGGGAAACTGATAGAAAAAGGTCTGAGCGTGTCCTATGAGCGTTAAAACCTTTTTCTTTTTTCTTTTCCGGATAAGATTTGCTACAGCCTCGGCAACCTTTTCAGGTTCCATTAGTAGGTTCATATTGCGCGGCTGAAGTCTTTTGGTTTTACCAGTACCATCAGTGATGGTTTTGTTAGGATCGTTGCGGGTGAATCCGACATACACAATTCCAACATGAATCTGATCTTCATGCAATTCAACATCCAAAGTCTGAGTCAGCGAAGTCAAGGGCATTTTCGAAAAACTGTAAGCGCCATGCCCTGGCAATCCGGCTCGACCACCTATACTTGAAATAAAAACAATACTTCCGTGGGTACTCTTCAAATATGGAATGGCAAAGTAAGTTGTATAAATGGAACTTAAGGTGTTTGACTGAATTACCTTTTGCCATGTTGTTGGTTCAGTTTCAGTAAAAAGTCCATGAACGGCTATTCCTGAATTATTTATAACAACATCTATTTTTCCAAACCCGATTACAGCTTCTTCAATCAGTTTTTTCGCACCTTCAATAAGCGAAACATCGGCTTGCACTGTCAGACAATTGATTCCTGCACGTTTCAATTCCTCTTCCGTACTTAAAAGTGCTTCCGATGAACGGCCATTCAACACTACTTTGGCTCCGTATTGTCCAATTTTCAGGGCTATCGCTTTGCCAATTCCTTTACTCGAACCGGTAATCACAACAACTCTGCCCTTATAGAATGCTTTGTTATTCATTTGTACATAACTTGTTTTTTAATGGTCAAATGGAATTGACATGATTTGAAAATCTTATCGATTGCTGTTGGATTTGCTAAATCATGTCAATTTCATAAATATCCGGCATTTTTAAGCCATTGAAATGCATCCTGCAATGCCAAATCAATGGGTGTTTGTGGCAATCCCAATTCCCTGACCGCTTTCGCATTGGAATAATACTGTTCGTGAACGCTGATTTTCGCAACCGGCAAACTTACTCCGGGATTGTAGTTAAATATTTTTCCGACTATCGATAAAATTGCGCCGAGACCAATCGTTCCAACCGAAGGAATCGATCGTTTTATTGGTTTTGCACCTGTGGCTTTCGAAATTTTATCAAAAATCTCCTGATAGCTCAGGTTCTCATTTCCTAAGATATAACATTCACCAACTTTTCCCTTTTCAAGGGCATTGGCAATAGCGGTAGCAGCATCTTTCACATACACATAGTTTCGGCCGCCATTGGTATATCCGGGAACTTTGTTTTTATATACCGAAAGAATCAACTGTCCTGAACTGGGCTTGAAATCGTATGGACCAATCATGAAGGTTGGATTCAGGATTACAGCGGGTAGTCTCGATTCTTTTACTGCGTTTAGAACCAGCTTTTGTGCTTCGTATTTAGAATCCATGTAATCGAGCCGATAAGGCGCACAGGCATATGGCATAGTTTCGTTTCCCGGATTGCTCTTTGAACCGAATCCAAACGAATTGGCAGTGCCAATGTGGATCATTTTCGTAATCTTATTGGCTAGTATCGCCTGAACAACATTCCGGGTACCTTCAACATTCACCTCCCAAATCATTTTATCGCGTGTGGGCCAGATGTTCGTGTTTGCAGCAGCATGAATGACATAATCGCATCCAACCATAGCTTCGGAGATATCTTCTCGATTCAGAATATCGCCATAAACAATTTGTGCTCCAAGGCTTTCGGTAAACGCTGCATTTCTTCCTTTCTGAATGAATGCCCTTACCTGATAGCCCTTGCCGATCAAAATCGGGATCAGATTATTCCCCAATATGCCATCTGGTCCAGTCAGAAAAATGGTATTGGTTTCCTTAATTTCCGAATTACTGTCCATCAATCAGATTTTTTAACCTTTTATGTTTTACATCAAAAATGGTTTTCAAAAGGTACAGGTTTTTTAAATCTAATTCAATAATCTGATAACAAATAAGTAAACTTATTCGCAATACCTCAATTCATAAATCCATTCCGTTTCTGAACAATGAATCAGAACGCTGATTTCTTGATTTTAAAGCGTGTAATTTTTAAGTTTATTGCCTCTTACAAATTCATCAAACTGCTAAATTCTAATTAAATTCACCGCCTTTCAGGCGAACCTTAAATGCTATCATAAAATCTAAAAAATACAAACCATGGGATCGAACAGGCGTAATTTTTTGAAGCAGTCGTTTGCTTCAGGTTCAGCCCTAGCTGCTGCGAGCATGTTACCAACCGAAATGTTTGGACGAAGTAGGAACAATACCAACGCGATTGAAGAGATTATCATTCAGCCGGGAAAACGTCCGGCCCCCAAAGAATCCATCCGGTTCTCGGTGATTGGAATCAATCATGGGCATATTTATGGCATGGTAGATTCAATTATTCAGGGTGGAGGAAGTCTGGTCGCAGTTTATTCGAAAGAGCTGGATTTATTGACCGCCTTTACCAAACGATACCCCAACGTCAAAGTTGCAAAAAGCGAGTCGGAAATTCTTGAGGATAATTCCATTCAACTGGTAGCCAGTGCCGCTATTCCGGTTGACCGGGCACCCATTGGCATACGGGTCATGAAATCAGGAAAGGATTACATGACCGACAAACCCGGAATACTGACTTTCGACCAATTCAAAGAAGTGAAAAAAGTACAGAAAGAAACGAAACGCATCTATTCCATCGTTTACAGCGAACGGTTGGGCAATCGAGCCTCAGTGCAGGCCGGTGAATTGGTTCAGGCCGGTGCTATTGGTAAAGTTGTCCAGACTCTCGGAATCGGACCTCACCGAATGCGACCAGCAACCCGTCCCGATTGGTTTTTTGATCCTGAAAAAGCAGGTGGAATCTTATGCGACATTGGCTCCCATCAATGCGATCAGTTTCTCTTTTATACCGGCTCCAAACAAGCAGAAGTTAGCTTTTCGCAAATAGGAAATTTCAATAACCCCAGCTATCCAAAATACAATGATTTTGGTGATATGGCCGTTCGCAGTCCTCACGCAACTGGGTACATCCGGATCGACTGGTTTACGCCTGAAGGGCTTGACACCTGGGGCGATGGCCGAATGTTTATTTTAGGAACCGAGGGCTATATTGAAATGCGAAAATACATTGACATTACTGGTCGCAAAGGAGAAAATCATTTGTTTTTGGTCAACCAAAAGGAGACGAAATATTACGATTGTTCTCAGGTATATATGCCTTATGGCGAGCAACTGGTCAGCGATATAGTAAACCGCACCGAAACAGCGATGTCGCAGGATCATTGTTTTCTGGCCACCGAATTGGCTTTGGCTGCACAGAAAAAAGCCTTTAAACTGAATGTCTGATTTAATTTCAATAAAAAACTATTGACATGCTAAAAGAACTTATCCTAAAAAACAGAAGTTGCAGGCGTTTTTACCAATCGGAGCGGATTTCGGAAAACCAACTGCGCGAATGGATTGATCTTGCCCGGAACTCGGCATCTGCCCGCAATGCTCAACCACTCAAATATATTTTAAGCACGAGCGAATCTTTTAACGATCAACTATTTAAATATCTGGCTTGGGCAGGTTATCTGAGTTATTGGTCGGGACCCGAAGAAGGAGAACGACCTTCTGCATACATTATCATGCTGCACGATACTTTGATTTCAGGAAATTACCTGTGCGACGATGGCATTGCGGCCCAAAGTATTCTGCTTGGCGCAACGGAAGCCGGATTTGGCGGATGCATCATTTATTCGGTAAATCGGAACAAGTTGAGCGAACTGCTGAATTTATCTGATCAATATGAAATAATTCAGGTGCTGGCTCTGGGCAAACCCAAAGAAACTGTGGTTTTAGAGGAAATGCAAAACGGTGATGTGAAATACTGGCGCGACGAAAATCAGGTTCATCACGTTCCGAAACGAGCGCTGGATGAGATTATTCTGGGTATCCGGTAAAGAATCGGAATGTGTGTTAGAGCAATGATACCTTATAAAAAGGCTGAGGGATTTTAAAGATCCTTCAGCCTTTTATACTTTCTGTATGTCGCAAGCCTAAACCATATTTATTCAATGATTACTTATTTAGATTTTAAGGGGATTAGTAAAATCTCGGATAATAAGCCAGAATCAAGAGGCTTATCGTTCGCAGCATTATACGGTTGGTAACGGATATTTACAAAATTGATCTCATTGAAATTTTTCCAGTTGATTCCTTTTTTATCCAGATCAATCACCCGGTTAAACGAAAGATTGGTCACCTCAATTTCAATCCTGTTTTTCGCGCAAATAACGCCCGCGGGGATAATAAGCTGATTGGGTAAACACCACACCAGCCCCAGATCAACACCGTTGATTTTAACCTTAGCAGTCTCGCGTACAATGCCCAAATCGAGTAGAAAACCCTGTCCATTCAGAAGTTTTTCAGGAACATGAAACGAAGTTGAATAAACCACTTTACCCGAATAAGTCTGGTATTTTTCGCCCAAAGTTGTCCAGGAACCCAGATGATCAACCGTAACCGAATCAGGAGTTTCAGGTCCTCCCTGAGTTGGTTGTAAAAGCCAGTTTCCACGAACGACACTTTTTTCTTCGGCATTCGGTTGCAGATAATCCCATTTCCCCAGGTCAGGTTTTACTGAAGTACAAGTCAGAATGCATGACTGACCCGGAAGTAGTCTCAGGTAAACTGCGGTGCCTTTTCCTGCCGTCCGGGTTGCAGCACTGCCACGCTTCCCGCTCAGTGGATCATAAATCACCACCGATTTTGCCTGGGTTGCCAGTTGCACCCAGTCTTTACTAAATTTATCCGACAAGTTGGAAATGAAATAAATAGTGGAATCGCCCGATTGTTTGCGGATAAACTCAAGTCCTTTTGATGCCATTTCTTCTGCGTAAATCTTCTTTTCATAAAGTGTTTCGGGCACATTAGAGCTAACTTTTATCCGGAGTGGTAACCGAAGCATTTCTGATTTTATTGTTCCGGCAGAGGTTCTTTGCTTTTCAAGGTCAAACAATCCGGGAACATCCGTTGGAATATCGTTTTCAAAAATAACGGTAGCACCTTTTTTTGCCAATTCCAGAAAGCTGTTCAGGGTTTCCAGTGGAATGTGCTGAATGGGAGGAACAACAATCACTTTATATTTAGCTTTCCCCGAAATCAGATTTCCGTTTTCAACATTTAATCCGGCCACCATCCGATCGGAGATATAATCGAAGGTATAACCTTTATCCCAAAGGCGCTGAGCCAGATTACCAAAACTGGAACTTTGCAGCCAGTCTTTTGATTTATGCACATCGAACAGGCGGATAAAAAGGTCGTTCTTTTGCTTCCGCCAAACTTCGTGAATGGGGAAATACAACAAAATATCATTATCGGGATGAGCATTTTGAAGTACAGTCTGACATTTCGAAATGTATCCGGTCAACGCAGGCAGTTCATTCCAGAAATGAGACGATGGCCCGTAATTGGTCGAAGCATAAAACAGTCGTCCGGGGAAAGGCTTTTCTTTAGGAGAATAGGTTGTTCCGTGGAAAAACACGTGATTGATACCAGATACAAACAGCTCATCAATTTGCGGTTTTATCTGAGAAAGCGCCACTTTAAAATGATCGCCCAACCATGTTGTTGACTCGGAACTAACCAATTTTCGTCCAGCCAGATGAGCGGCCGATGAGGCAAATTTCATGGTCAACGGATTGGGGCGGCCAAACCGGTTTTCTTCAAAATCGGGATCTTGCCGGAGGCCTAGAATGGTAAAACCGCTGGCTCCAAAAGATTCGGTTTCGGGGATATCGGTCAGCGCATATAAATCCAGAATATTTCCGGGGGAGCCGTGTGCCTGATTTCGGGTTTGCATGCCCATCTCATGACTTTTATTTACCCAATTCGTAGTAAAACGCTCGTACAACAAATCCGAAACGGTTTCGCAATAATCAGCAACCACCCGTGGTCTAATCTCTACTTCACTCGTATCGGCCAAAAAATTAATGTACGTCAAAAGCTCGTATCCCCTTCTTTTCTTAAACTCAGTTAAAAAATCAACGGTCCAGTTTGCACCATAAACTTCGTATGAGTCGTTGTAAAATGAACGAATTCCGCCTTTCTCAATTCCGGAAAGTTTAAACGCGCGTTCAAACCATTCCATGTAGTTTACAATGGAGTTGTTGCTGAAATAATCAATCACCAATCCCTCACCTCCCGGTGCCGATCGTTTCACTTTTTGCTGTGTGAGTCCACCAAAAGCTGCAATTACTTTTGCTGATTTTTGAAACTCTCCCCATTGAATATTTCCATCGGAGTCCACCCGTGAAGTGATATCCGAATAGTTTCCCTTTTCGTCGTAAGCAGCCAGAACTAACAAATGCGACTGGTCGTTTTTCTTCTGATAATTGCGCACGTTGGCACCTTCTTCAATTTTAATCGGTTTCAGGTAGAACACTTTAGCTGCATCGTTAACCGAAACGTTAGGTCCGCCAAAAGGCCAGCCTGTGCCGTTGGTCATATCTACACCCATTCCCAATCGTTTGGCTTCGCCAATGGTATGTTTTAAAAGTTCCATCCATTCCGGAGAAAGATAGTTGACGTAGTTTGCTTCGTCACCCTTTTCGCCATAAATTGGGATAATATGCGCCCCTCCTATTCCGGCCTTATGCATGTCTTCGAGGTTTTGAGTAATCCCAACTTTGGTCACCGAACTTCCCATCCACCACCAATACGTCCAGGGTCGAGAAACATTATCCGGCTCATTTTGGGCAGTGCCTGGATTCGGAATAGTCGCCATAAAAAGGACAACTATCAGGATAAATAAGGAAGTTTTTATACTTTGCATATGTTTGTGCTAATCACTTAATTTCTTCTAAAAACGCATCTAACGCTTTGGTCGGACGACCATTATCACCCCAGGCACTCAGTGCATAATGGCTCCAGCTTCGGGCTCCTTCGGGTTCCCAGTAAAATACACCCAGGCCTTTACCGTTGGGAACTTCTTTCACCTTCTTCTGAACGGCCACCAGCATGTCAAATGTGTTTTGAACTTTTATGTCCTCACCGCCAACCTCAACTACCATCACTTCTTTTCCATACCGCGAAACCATATCTTTCAGGTTAGCGCTCAAATCTTCAATCGACAAGGTATAATCAGGTTTCCCCTCGAGCCAGTAGGGATAATATGACAAGCCGATGATGTCATATTTTGCACCGTTTGCCTTTGCTGCATCGAACCACCATCTGAACCTTCCATTGTTATTTCCCTGATCGACATGTAAAATGACTTTTGATTCCGGACTTACAGCTTTAACAGCATCGTAACCCTTGTTAAGAAGCTGTACCAAATTTGGCCAATTTGAAATACTTCCTTCAGGATAAACAAAACCGCTGGGTATTTCATTCCCAACCTGAACCCATTCCGGTGATATTCCGGCAGTTTTTAGGGCCGTCATCACATCAAAAGTATATGAATAGAGGTCGTTTAGCAGCGTCGGGAAGTCATGTCCTTCCCATGCTTTTGGTTTTGCTTGTTTACCCGGATCGGCCCAGGTGTCGCTGTAATGAAAGTCGATCATCACTTTCATTCCCCATTTCTTTGCACGCACTGCCATAGCAACAGTTTCTTCTTTGCTGCAATGCCCGCTGGCTTTGTCGTCCGATGGATTTACGAAAGTTCGTAACCTAATAGAATTAATCCCATGGTCTTTCAATATTTTAAAGCAATCTTCTTCGGTACCATTGTCGTTGTAAAATTTGTATCCGGTGGCCTCCATCTGGGGCAGCCAGCTAATGTCGGCACCTTTGGCAAAAACACTAGCTGGAGTTGGATCAGGCGGATTCTGGGATGTTCCTTCATTATTGCATCCGTTTAGGAGTATAATGGAAAGGAAAAAAATAAAATTCAAGGTAGGCGAAGTTTTCATTTATATCAGTTATTAAGTCATTATTTTTTTTCAGCCATTCCGGAAGAACTCCAATCCAAATCGATAAGGTTCTTTTGGAAGCGCGTATGTTTGGCACATAAATCGACTGAAGGTAATAACTTTCAGGCAAAATTAAGCCAAAAATGATCTATTTAACCTGAGATAAATACTGAACCTGAAATATAGTTTCTGCAGTATTATTTCCATGATTGCGTAATCATTATAAGTTTCTAAAATTAGGCTGTCAGACATCAACAAAAAAGGCTGTCCAAAAGATATAATCTTCTGAACAGCCTTTTTTCTAAAATCGCAGGAATCCTTAATTCATAGGATGTTTCATCTCGCGACCAGCGCCTTTTTGACCTTTAGGGCCATTGGGACCTTTCATTCCTTTGCCGTCTTTCATCTGATGTTTAAACATGTCGAATTTTAATCGTTGCTCATCATTGAGCTGAGCGCGCATTTCGAGATGATGTTTGGCCTGAAGTTTGGCAATCTCAGTTTTAATTTCCCCGATTTTTTCGATGTTTTTGTTAATCGCAGCCCAATCAGGCTTTTCAGAAGTCATTAGAGTTTTTTGATGTGCCTCTGCCTCTCCAAGCTGATTCCGCAATGGTTGCATTTGCTTCTGCACTGCAAGCATGCTTTGTTTAAACGCTTCCTTTTGTGCATCGGTCAAATTTAATCCGTTCATCGGGCCACCTGATCTTTCCATTCCCACATCACCCTTTTTTCCATGAAATGGTCTCATTTCGTTACCTGCACCTGGTTGTGCAAACATCACTACTGACATTCCCATCAACACTACCAATACTAAAATTTTTGTTTTCATAATTTCTAATTTTTAAAATCTGTTTTCTGAAATTGCAATTGAATTTCCCTTTGGATGGTTCTGAAAATAAAAGGTTTAATGTCCAATTGAATTTTAAGATTTCTTTAACAGTTTTTAAAATTTACTGCATTTGGTCAGTGTCCGATCTTTTTCATAGATTCTTTGATTTGATTCAGGAATACAGGAACTTTCACTTTTGGATCACCTTCGCCAAGTGTCTCCAGTGGAATGTAACCCCGATAGCCAGATTTTTGAATAATCTTCATCAATTTGTCTAAGTCAGTTTTTTGTTCCACTCCATTTACAAACAAGTTTTCTTTCAATTGCCAGTTCACTGCATAAGATATTGTCTGCTCAATTTCCTTGTACGGATCTCCGGTGCGAAAACTACCAATATCGAGAATCAGTCCAAACCAGTCGGAATTTACACGTTTAATAATTTCTATGGTCTGATCAGCCGTTTTAAGAAAATCGTTGTGGTTTTGTATCCCCACTACTACCCCATGTACTTTCCCAAATTCGGCACATTCTTTCAGGTCTTTCACCATATAATCCAACACTTTTTCGCGCGGAATATCTTTCACATCAACATTTCCGGAGAATACACGAATAACCGGTATTCCAAGCTTTTCTGAAGCAATGATCCACTTCTTTACCAACTCAACACTGGCTTTGCGCTTGACCGGATCAGGATCGGAAAAGTCGTTTCGTACGCCGGTTCCGCTAATTTCAAGCCCCAGCAAAAAAGCCTTTTGCTTGATATGATAAAGGTATTCATCCGAAGGAACTTCTGGGTAACCCGGAAAATAATAACCTGTAATATCTACCGCATCAAATTGATTGGCAGCACAAAATTCGAGCAAATCATCCAAATTCATTTCGCCCTTCAGAAGCGGACCATTGAATGAATAAGCATTCAAACTCGTTTTGAGTTTTGTTGGAAGTTTTTCATGCGATTTGCCCTGAACCTGAGATGTAACTGTACAAAAAAAGCTAAAAAGAAAAATGAGGATACCAGAATAAGTAAATCGTGTCATGTGGATTAGGTTTAGCTTGTAACTATATAAAAATACTCATAATCAAAATAGTAACGATGCCAACGATGCCAACAGTTGATTCCATAACTGTCCAGGTCTGAAATGTTTGCTTCACACTCAAACCAAAATACTCTTTAAACATCCAAAATCCCGAATCATTAAAATGCGACCACATCACACTTCCGGCGCCGGTTGCCAAAACCATCAATTCGGGCGATGTGCCTGTTTGCTGGGCAATGGGCAACATAATCGGTGCAGTTGTCAGTGTTGAAACAGTTGCAGATCCAACAGCCAACCTGAAAATGGAAGCGATCAGAAATGCCATCAACAGCGGATTCATTTGAATGGAATCGGAAATTGACCGGATGTATTCGATCACATGGCTGTCTTTTAAAACCTGCGAAAATGCACCACCTCCGGCAATAATCAGCACAATCATTGAAATGGCCCCAATTGATTTGGCCGAACTGTTCATCACATCGTCCATGCTTCTCCCTTTCCGTAAACCAAGAGTAAAAATGGCCACAATTACTGCCATAAAAAGTGCAATATTGGCATCACTCATAAATTTTAAAAAGGTCAATATTGCGGCGTACAAATTGGTGGATTCCGGACTAAAACCCTTTTCAGTAAAAATCTGTTGATAGAATCCGGTGATATTTTCAATTCCAAGTTTAGTAAGTTCGGTTTTTGCGGGCGGCGGTCCAACCGACAAATCAACCAAGGCGCCAATCAGCATCAGGATAATTGGAGTAATTGCACAGAGAATGCTGATTCCCAATCCTGGAAGTTCGCTTTTTTCGAAATGTCGTTCAGTGAAAAGATCCTTTGGCGGCATTACATCAATCTTTTTAAAGAAGCGCGACAACCATACCCCACCAATTAAACAGGCCGGAATCATTGGTATCAGTCCGTATAATAGCACTTTGTTAACATTGGCTTCGTATATAAACGACACGTAAGTTGGAGCCGGATGAGGTGGCAAAAAACAATGTGCCACCGATAGAGCTGAGCACAACGGCAATGCTAACCAGATAGTTGGCAGTTTGGTTGTTGTAGCAAAAGTGAAAATCAGCGGAATCAGAACCAGAAAGCTGGCATTGTACATCATAGGCAAACCGACCAAAAACCCTGTAATCAGCAAAGCATACTGAATGTTTTTCAAGCCCATAAATTCCGTCATCCTGAAAGTTATGGTATGAGCCGCACCACTTTCTTCCAGAATTTTTCCGAGCATCGCCCCAAACGCCAGAATCAGAACAATTTTGCCCATGGTTTCTCCAATGCCTTTCAGGATAGAATCGAGTATGTCCATCGGGTTCATGCTGCTTAACAAACCAACGGCAAAGGATGTTACAAGCAGCGCCATAAATGCATTGATTTTGAATTTACTGATAAGGAGAAGGAGAATCAGAATTCCGATTCCGACAATGAGTAGCGGCATGATTGCTGGTTAATTAGTTTGCCTAAAGATAAAAAATTGTCAGACGGTTGCAATCGGAATTTGTTTCTGCAAACTGCCATTCTTAAACATCTAAATTTTTACCTTTGAGCCGCTTAATTGAATTAAAATCTGCAATGAAATCAAGCTTTTTGCTTTTAGTATTTTTTATGCTTGCCTCTTGCCTTTGGGCGCAAAATACGTCCAAAATAAGCATGGCCGATTGCATGGGGGTTAACACCAATGTTGCTTCGTACGACAATAAATACCTGGCTGATTTATCGAAATGCGTAAAATGGATAAGAGAATACCACAACTGGACACATTACGAAGCGGCGAATAATTTTTACAAATGGGACAACATTACCAAAGAACCGCAGGGATATACCTGGCCAGAGCATACTGATTTTATGACCGAATGCCATAAGTTGGGAATCAACGTGCTGATTGATGTTCTGGGGAAAACCGATTGGGCCGGAACTTCACCTATTCCGGTTACATCAGGAACTGGTTCTAATGCCTCTGAATATATAGAAAGGCTTGAATTTATTGGGCAGTTGGTGGCGCGATACGGCTCGAAAAAGATAAACACCTCACTTCTGGAAACGGCCGACAAAGCAACCGGGCTGAATTACGTCAACTACTACGAAGATGACAATGAACCTGACTATACCTGGAAATCGCCACTTTGGACAGCGACAAACTATGCCAAATACTGCAATGCCGTTCACGATGGGTTTGGTGTACAAACCGATGCAGACCACCCACTACTGGGCATCAAGTCGGTTGACCCCAATGCCAAACATGTACTTGCCGGAATGGCTGGAGCCGATACAGTTTATATAAACGGCGTATTAAAGGCATCGGGTGGACGAATTCCATTTGATATACTGAATATCCACTGGTACTGCAATGACCACACCAATGCCTATTCTCCTGAAAATGAACAATACGGATATGAGGTTTCGTTCCGAAATTTCTTCAAATGGAAAAACCGAAATCTACCCAACATTCCGGTTTGGCTAACTGAATTTGGCTGGGATACCTATTTAGCGCCTGACAACAAACATTCATACACCTATGCGCCTCCACTTCAGCAAGCTAACTATATTCTAAGGTCTTACCTGATTTTGCTCAAACTGGGCTTCGAAAAGTCGTTTCTGTTTATGGACACTGATCTGAATAGTAAAAGCACACTCCAGTATTCGGCCAGCGGATTGTTTACCGATAAAAACTCGAAATACGCCAAAAAGCTTTCATATTACTACCTGGCTACCATGCAGAATGTGCTGGGAAAGACCGATTATTCAAAGGCAGTTTCGTACAAGCAACTTTCCGGAAACAATGAAATTTATTGTATGGAATTTGCTAATCCGGTAAATTCGGAAAAAGTATATGCACTTTGGACACGGAAGACAGGTTCAAACACCGACGATGGTAGCAAAACATCTTACCAGTTTAACCCCGGATATGTAATTAATTCTGCCTATTCGGTAATTCCTGCCGATCTGGATATGGATGGTGACACCGTCAAAACTACATTAATCAATAACAAAATTGAACTGAATCTGACAGAGACTCCACAATTTGTTGTTGTTTCTGGAAATAATACCACAGCAGATAGTCTTTCAACGAATATTGGACTGCATGTTTTTCCAAATCCTGCACATGCTGAAGTCCAAATAGAGCTTTCAGTTTTGGAGAAACAAATAATAAATGTCTCGGCCTATACTCTTGAAGGAAAGCTGGTGAAAACAATGGTGAATGACCTGCTTGAAGAGGGCATTCACCATTATAATTTCGGAAACGGACAAGTTGCCGGTGTATACTTTTTAAATGTTAGCAGCAGTAAAGAAAAGACGGTCAGAAAAATTATTTTAGCAAATTAATAAGCCCTCATTTTACCTGAATTTTAAACGACCATGCATAACTGCACAAAGTCGGCCGGGCTTTTTGTCTCGGATATTTGATGGTTAAGCCATTGGCTTCGTCCCAAGTCCAATCCAGGTTGCCGGGAACGCCAAGCATAGTTATTGTTGAGCCTTCCAATGGTTTTACCGCTTTCAATTTAAATTCATCGCCAGCCCATTTCAAAAAAGTAGCATACACATAGTTTCCTTTTGAGGTATACCTCGCGTCACCTTCAACCTGCGTTTTCCAGATTCGGGTTCCGTAAATGGCTTCTCCGTTCACCTTCAACCATTCGCCTAACTTCAGCAAAGGATATTGTTCGTATTCCGGAATTAAACCGGCAGCCGTTGGCCCCACGTTAATATCAAAATTTCCATTGCGGCTCACACCATCAATTACCATATCGATGAACGCTTTAGGGCTCAGGCAATCTTCCATATCGGTATCCTGGTTGTACCCAAAAGTTTTAGCGATTCCTTGCCAGAACGACCATTTGTGTGTTAAAATACCCAAACTGGAATCATTGTAACTATACTCAACATTATACAAATCGCCATGTTTTCCGCGTTCATCCTTGCCAAAACGATCGTTCACAAATACCTCCTGATTTCGTTTGGTAGCCTCATTATAATAATAAGCAACCACTTCTTTCATTTTCCAGAATGGCTCCGGATGATCCCACTCTCCGTCGAAATAGAAAAAATCAGGATGGTACAAATCGATCAATTCCTTGATTTGAGGAATCATAAAATCGTCGACATAGTTGTTCACTTTTTTCAGGCCTGCATAAGGAATATCTTTTCCTGTATAAAGCGGATTGTACCATTCGTATAGTGAATAATACAAGCCAACTTTCAATCCTTCTTTACGGGCAGCAGCAAAGTATTCGCCTAAAATATCTTTTTTCGGACCCATTTTCATCGCATTTCTATCGGTGTATTTACTGGGCCACAAACAAAATCCGTCGTGATGTTTTGAAGTTATAAACATGTATTTGGCGCCCATCGCTTTGGCAAACTTAGCCCATTCTGAAGGGCTGTAAGCTTCAGCTATCCACTTCGGAATAAAAGTGTCATAGCCTGCATCTCCATATTTTTCGAGATGATAACTATAGGTCGGATTTTTTTTGTCGTGCATCTTGTTGCCATACCATTCAGCATACGAAATGCCTTTTTCGCGTGGTGCCCATGCTGGTACAGAATAAACACCCCAGTGCATACTGAGGCCAACTTTGGCATCGTCAAACCATTCGGGCATTCGATGCGAATCGAGCGATTCCCAGGTTGCCTGATATGGAGTCTGAGCCCTTGTTCCGGCAGAAAATAACAAAACTGTAAACAGGCAAAAAATGAAATTGATTTTCTTGATCATGATATTTAGTTTAAAGTTTAAATCCGGTTGATAATTAGTTTTCGGGTCACTGAAATTTCAGGACTTGAAATATTTATGAGGTAAACACCATTGCTAATCTGGGCTTCATTAAGGTTAAACCGAACAGTCTGTCCTTCAACGAATGGCTTATTTTTCCACAAAACTGAAATTAATTTTCCCTCGATATTATATAGTTTTATTGTTGTATGAGCTGATCCAATGGACTTACAAATGATATCGAGCTGACCTGAAGTTGGATTTGGAAACAGATCAAACATTTCGCCCGAAGTTTCGGTCAATTCATTTGTATTGGTTGGAATAATCTTTTGGATGCTCACATTGTCGAGATAAACTTTTCCGGTAAACTTACCAAATCCAAACCCGAAGCGGCAGTTTAAATCCGATGGCTTATCCATTTTTTGTATCCAGCTAAAACTTTGTTTAACTGACGTTAAGCTTTTGTTTGTTGAGTAATAGTTACCATAGTCGCCATAGTTTTTCGAAATGAAAACATTCATAATTCCTGGATTTTCGGCCCAGGCATCGAAGGTAATTTTATAGTTGTACCCTAAAATAAATGGAAGACTTAACTGCTGATCGACAATATGCCAGGTGTCTGTTCCCGGAACGGTTACATCAAGAATATAAACTCCATCGAGTACTGTGGCCGTTGCCTTTTGCTGGGCAGAATAGAAATAAAAATTACCCCAGTTACCTAATCCTGAATTAAAGTCGCCATTTACAATCAGTTCATTTTTTTTTTGAAAACCGGAACAATATTCAGGTTCTTCGAAACATCAATTTTTATAGGGTTGGCTGAACCTACATGCAACCATTTATCAAATTCATAATCTGTATCAGGCTTGGCCGTCAAAGTAACCTCAGTTCCTTCTGGATAATTGGTTTGCAAAGGACTGACCTCTACAGTTCCACCATTTGCCTGTTCAATTGTCAATGAAAATGGTCCGGCAGATTCCTGCAACTGATACACACGCACGTAATCGATGTAGAACTTATGTGGAAGTTTAGTATCATCGATTCCCTGTTGAGCTCCCCAGCTGCCGCCATAAGCCAGATTCAGAATGAAATAGAACATTTTATTAAAGGGCCAAACTTTATAATCGTCAGTGGTTTTGGTATAAGTGTGATATTTAACACCGTCGGCATACCATTCCAATTTATCAGGTGTCCAAACCAGTGAGAAAGTGATAAACTTGTTGTACGGCTGACTAATTGCTGTTGTTGAACTCCCAGAGCTTTTGTGGCCAGTACCCGAATCTGATCCAAAATGAGCCGTAAAATACAAATTCGAAGGATTCATTCCCACGTATTCCATAATGTCAATCTCGCCACTTCTTGGCCATCCGCCATATTCGCTGTTGGTTGGCATCATCCAGATAGCTGGCCATGTGCCTTTACCAGTTGGAACTTTAGCACGGATTTCGAACTTGCCATATTGCCAGTCGCCCTTGTATTTCGAAATTAAACTTGCTGATGTATAACTTGCACCCTGATAAGCTTCCTTACGGGCTTCAATAATTAGCACCGTATCTTGAATCCTGGCATTTTCTGAACGCCTGTAGGTATAGTATTGTAATTCATCGTTTCGTACTTTGCCAATCTCGTAATCCCATTTGGTATCGTCGGGCAGTCCGGGCGTGTTAAATTCATCACCCCAAACTTTTACATATTTCTGCGGATAGGCATAAAATGAAAAGCAAAGCGAAAAAAGAAGCAGAAGCAGATTTTTCATGGAGTAAGTTGTATGTTGGTTAGGTGGTGTAAATTTAGAAAGAAAAGCTTTCATCACAACCAAACTAGCATAAAAGTCGGTGTATTTCAATGAAGTTTCTGCTTTGCCTTTTCGCTTGTAATATGTATGTTTGCATACCAGAACAGACCACTTTTAAAATTGTACGGCATGGAAAGTAAGTTTCATTTTGCAGTTAATCCTCAATCCAATTTATTGAAGTTTCAACAACTGATCGACTCTGTGAACGAAGCTATTAGCCGTAACTTACTACAGGTTGGCGATATTTTACCATCCGTAAATCAGATTTGTAAAGAAAGTTCACTCTCGCGCGACACGGTTTTCAAAGCTTATGCCGAGCTTAAAAATCGTGGGGTAATTGAATCGGTTCCCAACCGTGGCTATTTTGTGGCCAAAGCGGTGACCAAGGTGTTCCTATTTCTGGATACCTTCAAAGCTTATAAAGAAGTTTTGTATGGCTCCTTTCTGGATAATCTTCCCGAAACCATTGCCATCGACCTGCATTTTCACCACTACAACATCGACGATTTCGAGAAGATCATTAAGGAAAGCCTGGGGAAATACACCAAGTATATCATCATGAATTTCAATCATGAACGAGTTCCTGAAATTACCAGTCAAATCCCGGCAAGTAAGTTATTGGTGATCGATTGGAATGTAAACGCACAGGAAGGAACCTCCTCCATTCATCAGGATTTTGGCCAGGCTTTGTACGATTCTTTGGAGAGTGGCCTCGAGCTTATCCGCAAATACAACAAGTTTATTTACCTGTACCCATCCTTTACCTACCATCCAAAAATTTCTGTCACTTATTTCGAAAAATTTTGCACTGATCATCAAATTAGTTTTAAAACCTTGTATGATTTTAAGAAACTCGACCTTCAGAAAGGGGAGCTTTATTTATTGGTGAGCGACCGCACTTTGGCCAAATTTTTAGATCAGTGCGAACAGAAAAATCTTATTCCCGGGCAGGATGTAGGAGTTATTTCGTACAATGAAACTCCGATGAAAAAGTATGTAAAAGAAGGTATTACCGTTATCTCAACCGACTTTGAACTGATGGGCAAAAAGATAGCTGAATTTGTTGTTACAGGTGAAAAAACCAACGTGGTTATCCCCAGCAAACTGACGGTCAGAAAATCTCTTTAATTCATGTTTTAAAACAGTATAGCTTATTTTGAGAATGGCTTTGCATGACCTAGTTTTGTTGAGCATACCAGAACAGAACGGCTACACTAATTTTATAAATATAAAATACTGAAATATATGTACTTATTAGGATTTGACATAGGCAGCTCATCGGTTAAAGCATCTTTAATTGATGGCCAATCAGGCGATTGCCTGGCATCAGCTTTTTACCCTAAACAGGAAATGAAAATCACAGCCGTTCAGGCAGGATGGGCCGAACAGGAACCCGAACAATGGTGGGCAAACCTGAAACTGGCTTTGGCCGATGTGTTGGCACAATCGAAAGTTGATCCGAAATCAATCGATTCGATCGGTATTTCCTACCAGATGCACGGGTTGGTGGTGGTCGACAAAAACCAGCAGGTTTTGCGTCCATCCATCATCTGGTGCGATAGCCGCGCGGCTGAATTCGGCAACAAGGCTTTTGCCGAAATCGGCGAAGAAAAATGTCTGGCCAATTTATTGAATTCACCGGGCAATTTCACCGCTTCGAAGTTGAAATGGGTAAAAGACAACGAGCCTGCACTATACGCCAAAATCGACAAAATTATGTTGCCTGGCGATTACATTGCCATGAAACTTTCAGGTGAAATTAAAACGACTGCAAGTGGTTTATCAGAAGGAATTCTTTGGAATTTCAAGGAAAATGCGGTAGCCGATTTGTTGATCGATTATTACGGATTTGAAAAATCATTCATTCCTGAAATCGTTCCAACATTCTCGGTTCAGGGCGTGGTGAATGCCAAAGCCGCTGCCGAATTGGGCTTGGCTGAAGGCATTAAAATCAGCTATCGTGCAGGCGATCAACCGAACAATGCACTATCATTGAACGTGTTGAATCCGGGAGAAATTGCCACAACAGCCGGAACTTCAGGAGTTGTTTACGGCGTGAGCGGTGAGGTGAAATACGATCCATATTCTCGCGTTAATACTTTTGCACACGTAAACCATACTTCCGAAGCCAACCGTTTGGGCGTTTTGCTTTGCATCAACGGAACCGGAATTCTGAATTCGTGGCTGAATAAAAACGTCGGGAACAAAGCTTTCTCGTACGAAGAAATGAACCAGAAAGCTTCGGAAGTTGCCATTGGTTCTGAAGGTTTGAGCATTCTGCCTTTTGGAAACGGTGCCGAACGAGTTCTCCGGAATAAAAATGTTGGCGCACAAATTTCAGGATTGGGATTTAATACCCACACTGATGCGCATTTGTTCCGTGCGGCCCAGGAAGGAATTGTGTTCTCGTTCAAATACGGCATGGAAATCATGGAAGAAATTGGCATCAAAGCGCAGGTCATCCGTGCCGGAAAAGCCAACATGTTCCTCAGTCCGATCTTCCGTGAAACACTGGCCGGAGTTTCAGGAGCAACTATCGAATTGTACAATACCGACGGATCTGTTGGTGCTGCACGTGGAGCCGGAATTGGTTCAGGATATTATGCATCGGCCAAAGAAGCTTTTGCCAGCCTGAAAAAGCTGGATACCATTTCGCCGGATTTGAGCAAGAAAGCCGAATACGAAGCCGCTTACCAAAACTGGAAAAAACAATTGGAGAAGGCATTGTAGAAATAAGAAAAGAGAAATGAGGAAAAGAAATCCAGGATTTCGGAAGTCTCATTTTCCAATTTCTTATTCCTTTTTCCTAATATATTATTTGAAAATTAATTATTAACAACTCCTTTTTCGGAAGGACTAATACAAAACACAATGACAGCTTTTAAAGGAAACAAAGAGTATTTCCCAGGTATTGATCAGATTAAATACGAGGGACCACAATCAAAAAATCCGTTGGCATTCAAATACTATGATGCCAATCAGGTAGTTTTAGGCAAAACCATGAAAGAATATCTTCGTTTTGCAGTTGCCTACTGGCATACATTCTGCGGCGACGGTGGCGATCCATTCGGCCCTGGAACACAGATCTTCCCATGGGTTGGCGCTGCTGACGAAATGACTGCAGCCAAAGAAAAAATGGATGCTGCTTTCGAATTTATCAGCAAAATTGGCGCTCCTTTTTATTGCTTCCACGATACCGATGTTGTTGGTGGTGGTTCGGTTTTCGAAATTGAAAAGAAACTGGCTAACATGATCGACTTCGCTAAAGAACGTCAGGCTGCCACTGGCATCAAATTGCTTTGGGGAACTGCCAATGTATTCAGCGATCCACGTTATATGAATGGCGCTTCAACCAATCCTGATTTCAATGTATTGGCCAATGCTGCTGTTCAGGTTAAAAATGCTATGGAAGCTACTATAGCTTTGGGTGGAACCAACTATGTATTCTGGGGCGGACGCGAAGGCTACATGAGTCTGCACAACACCGATACCAAACGCGAATTGGATCACATGGGTAAATTCCTTGCCGCAGCCCGCGATCACGCACGTGGTTTGGGATTCAAAGGAACCTTCCTGATTGAGCCAAAACCAATGGAACCAATGAAACATCAATACGATTTCGATACTCAGACTGTTATTGGCTTCCTGAAAGCTCATGGTTTGGAAAACGATTTCAAAATGAATATTGAAGTAAACCACGCAACTTTGGCTGGTCATACTTTTGCTCATGAACTGCGTGTTGCCCGCGACCAGGGCTTCTTTGGATCAATCGATGCCAATAAAGGTGACTACCAGAACGGATGGGATACTGACGAATTCCCAACCAACATTTATGAAATTACCGAAGCAATGATGGAAATTATTCAGGCTGGCGGATTTACCACTGGAGGTATCAATTTCGATGCGAAGACCCGTCGTAATTCTACTGATCTGGAAGATATCTTCATCGCTCACGTTTCGGGTATGGACGTATTTGCACGTTCACTTGTAATTGCTGACAAATTGCTGAAAGATTCAGACTACCTGAAACTGAAAGCTAACCGTTATGCATCTTATGACTCAGGTAAAGGCAAAGAATACGAAGCAGGTAAATTAAACCTGGTTGATCTTTACAACGTAGCCAAAGAAGTTGGCGAACCAAAACAAATCAGTGGCAAACAGGAAATGCTGGAACAGTTGATTAACTGCTACATTTAGTCCAATAAAACGGATTCACAAGATAACCGGAATGGGAAGAACCCCCATTCCGGTTTGTTTTATTTCCAATAAAAACTAACAATTTATTTATGGCTTATATTGATACATCATCAAAATCAACTACAAGTTCCTACCAATCCGGCAATCCGATGTACATCGTATTGCTCACTTTGGTAGCTACTTTGGGCGGTTTATTGTTTGGTTACGACACCGCGGTAGTCAACGGAGCTGAAAAATCGCTGGTCGAATTCTACATTGCAAAAATTACTGATCCTGCTCAGTTCGATTACGCTGTAAAAATAATTACCCAATACAAAATCATGATGGCGCTGGTTCTCGTTTTGGTATTTAGTATCATTTCCGGCCAAATCGTAAAACTTTTAGGTAAAAAGAAAGGCCTTATTTCAGGAGCAGTTATCCTTGGAATTTTGGTTATCTGGATTATCAGTTTTATTTCAAAGGCTATACCTACCGATCCTGAAGCGCTCAAAGGCTCAGTTGATACCATAAAAGGTTTTGTAATTGCAAGTGCCTTAATTGGTTGCGTGATTGGCGGTTCGATTGCCGGATTTATTTCAAGAGCGCTTGGTCGTAAGAATGGTCTTTTTATTGCTGCCGTTGCTTTCTTCATATCGGCTATTGGAGCCTGGAAGCCCGAAGCATTTAATTTTTTTGGCACTCTGGATGTTTATTCCTTCGTGATCTATCGTATTATTGGCGGCATTGGTGTTGGTTTGGCTTCAATGATTTCACCCATGTACATTGCTGAAATTGCACCCGCAAAAATCCGTGGAAAATTGGTATCATTCAACCAGTTTGCCATTATATTCGGTATGTTAGTTATCTATTTTGTCAACTATTTTATTGCCAAACAAGGCGACGAACAATGGTTGATTACAGATGGTTGGCGTTTAATGTTCCTTTCAGGAGCTATTCCTGCCGGTATATTTATTCTTCTTCTCTTTTTTGTTCCTGAAACACCACGCTTCCTTGTGCTGAACGGACAGGAAGACAAAGCCCTGAAGGTTCTGAATAAAATTGCCGGAGAAAAACAGGCCAATGTTATTCTGGAAGAAATAAAAGGCACATTACATGAGGCAAATGCGCCGTGGATGTCTTATGGATTCCTCGTCATTTTTGTCGGAATTATGCTTTCGGTGTTCCAGCAATTTGTTGGCATCAATGTGGTCCTTTATTACGCCGGAAATATCTTCCGCAATATGGGTGCCTCAACCGATAGCTCGCTGCTACAAACCATTATTGTAGGGGCAGTAAACTTAGCCTTCACGGTTGTAGCCATTATGACGGTTGACAAATATGGCCGTAAACCACTGATGATTATCGGATCAATCGGTATGGCCATCAGTATGATTTTGTTAGGTTTTACTTTCTTCCTGGGTCAAACCGGCGGCATGTTAACACCTTTACAAGGCTATGCTGCACTGGCTTTTATGCTTGTTTATACTGCTGCATTTGCAATGAGTTGGGGTCCGGTTTGCTGGGTTCTGCTGGCTGAAATTTTCCCGAATTCGATTCGCGCAGCTTTATCAATTGCTGTTGCGGCCCAATGGATTGCCAACTGGATTGTTTCTCTAACATTCCCGATGATGAACGACAATGTTTGGTTAACCGAAAAATTTAATCATGGTTTTTCGTACTGGATTTACGGTATCATGGGTATACTTTCTGCCATATTTGTTTGGAAAATGGTTCCTGAAACCAAAGGAAAAACCCTGGAATCAATGGAAAAACTCTGGAAGAAATAGACCTTTCGCATAGGTTTTAATTTAGCCGTTCCTCCTTCGGGAGGGCGGCTTTTTTATTTTCTAATCTGCATTTTTGAGGTACTTTTACAGAAATATTTTTACGAATGAGCCGTCTATTTATTCTTCTGGTTTTTACCATTCTGATTTGCTTTTCTCTGCAAGCACAAACACAGCTGAGTGCTGTTGATGTGTCAAAAATCAAACAAAAGAGCATCCGTGATTTTCTGAAAAAGCAGATTGAAGGCGGGATTATTTACTTCGAAGACTTTCAACCTTCAGTGAATACGCAGACAGATTCTGCCAGCTTCGGTTTTAATGAACATGTATTCAATATCAAACAGCCCCGATCTGAAGCATGGAATGCATATTTATCAGCCCATCCGGCAAAAATTTGGCAAGGTAGAATCGTTTCTTGCGGACTTATTTATTCACCTCGAAAGAAACAAGTTATTTTTCCCGAAGACACTTATACGGGTCTGGAAGTCGGGCAAATTTTCTTCGTCGAAATGCGGCTTATCTTCAGGCTGGCAAAATTTCCGGTCTGTTTTATAGTCACTGGGATCGATGACAGGAAGCAAACTATTTCGTTCAGCTATGTGGCATCCGGATCATCAAAAGGCGCCCAAACGATCCGACTAATCGGCAATGGAAAAGGTGAAACTAAAATTATACATTCGAGCATTCATCAAACCCAAAATGCACTTCGCGACAAAACCCTATACCCCATTTATCACCGCAAAGCCATCGGAGAAGTTCACAGAAACATCAAAAAGCAATTCTCCTCAAATCAGATTTGAAATCTGTTAATTTTTGCATTTCTTTAGTAGTGTAATTTTCTTAGGAAATAACGGAGCTCCAAGTGATTTTTCTAACCGATTTCACTTGATTGCAGGATGCCTGATTTTTTATTATTTAACCTTTTATGACCAACAAAAACTTAACTAAAAGAAGACAGATTGTAGAATTTATAATCTTGTTCTTTGTTGTGGTTTCGGGACTGTTTTATATACTATATGTCCGAAATAATACTGTCGGTCAGCAAAAGAAGAACGTACTTCAAATTGCCAGTTCTGTTGCATCAAGCCTTCCAAAAGAAGAACTTTATTCCCTTCCAGATAAACCCGAAGACTTTCAGAAACAAAATTTCATACAACTTAAACACATACTTAATCAGGTAATTGCAGTAAATCAGCAAGCCCGCTTTGCTTATTTGTATGCGTTACGCAATGATAAACTATTTTTTATTGTTGATTCTGAACCTGAAACATCTTCGGAGTATTCACCTCCCGGTCAGGAATTTACAGAAGCACAAATCATCGACAAAAAGCCTTTTGTTGATGGTTGTCCACTGATTACCGGTCCGGTAACTGATCGGTGGGGAACCTGGGTTAGCGTTGAAGTTCCTATTAAAGATGCAGAAAACGGTCGGGTCATAGCTGTTCTGGGTATGGATTATGATGCCCGAACATGGAAAAGAAACATTTGGTTTGAAATAATCCAGTCCGTTATTTTAGCCATAATAATCCTAATTCTGACTTTCGTAACTTTAAAAAGGCGAAACAAAAATGAGCGATTAAAAAGAGAAATAACGCGACGGGAGATAGCAGAAGAAGGACTAAAAAGAAGTGAGTCGGAATATCGGTTGCTGTTCGGATTAAACCCGCAACCCATGCTTGTTTACGATCTCGAATCGATGAAAATTCTTGCAGTTAACCTTGCATTAACTGATAAATATGGATATTCCGAAGCTGAATTACTGCAGATGACAATTCTTGATTTAAAATCATCTGACGAATTTATCAGGCTTTGGAAGAATTTAATACAGGACCCCAATTCGTTTCAACGCCGCGAGATGTGGAATCATCGTTTGAAAAACGGAAATACCATTCAGGTTGAAGTGCATTCACATAATCTTGATTTCAGGCAGAAAAACGCACGTTTGGTTCTATTACTTGACATTTCTGAAAGACTGAATGCAGAGAAAGCGCTTAAAGAAAATGAGCTCCAAATATCGAATCTGGTCAGTAACCTTCCCGGAATAGTATACCGCTGTGCTCTAGACGAAAACTACACGATGGATTTCATAAGTGAGGGATGTACACGAATAACAGGCTATACACCTGATGAATTTACAAATCTGAAGTCAATCACATTCAATAGTCTTATTCTACCTGAATATCAGCAATATATTTGGAACAAATGGCAAAAAATAATTAACGATAAGGATGTTTTTGAAGCTGAATATCCTATAAAAACCGCTTCAGGAGAAATTAAATGGCTTTGGGAAAGAGGTTGTGGAGTTTTTAACGAGAAAGGAAAATTATTATTTCTGGAAGGGTACGTGGAAGACATTACCCAGCGTAAATTAATAGAGGAAAAACACCGGCAGTCAGAATCCAATCTTACCAGAACGATTGAAGAATCACCTTTTGGAATCCGAATTTTGTCTGAAGACGGTACAACATTGTTCGCCAATACAACCTTACTCTGGATTTTTGGAGTTGAAAGCCTGCTCGATTTTAACCAAATTCCGGTTTCATCGTGGTTTAGCCCCGAAAGTTATTCGGAATATCTGGACCGGGAAGAAAGACGAAGAAATGGAGAAACTATTGAACCTGACTATGAGGTCTGCATCATTAATAAAATAAATGAGGTCAAATATTTGCAAGTTCACCGGCAACAAATACTCTGGAATGGAACAGCTGCTGACCAAATAATTTACCAGGATATTACTGCCCGGAAACTGGCAGAAGATCAATTGAAAAAACTATCAAGAGCAGTAGAGCAAAATCCTGTTTCAGTAGTCATTACCAATGCTGAAGGTATAATCGAATATGTCAATCCTAAATTCACGGTAATGACTGGTTATGAGCCGAATGAAGCAATTGGAAAAAATCCTAGAATACTTAAATCAGGAAAAATGTCGCCCGAGTTTTACTCGAATTTATGGAAGACGATCTCTTCAGGAGAAATCTGGACTGGCGAATTTATAAACCGAAACAAGTCAGGAGAATTCTATTGGGCCAATAAATCAATATCTCCGATCATAGATGAGCATGGTAAAATAACTCATTTTGTGGCTATTGGCGAAGAGATTACTGAGAAGAAACGAAACGAGGCCGAATTGATCAGGGCAAAAGAAAAAGCTGAAGAAAGTGATCGGTTGAAATCTGCATTTCTGGCCAATATCAGCCACGAGATACGAACTCCAATGAATGGAATTCTTGGATTTGCCGAACTTTTGAAAGAGCCAGATCTTTCTCCTGAAAATCAGCAGGAGTTCCTGAATGTCATTGAGAAAAGTGGTCAACGCATGCTCAACATTATCAACGACCTGATTGATATTTCTAAAATTGAAGCCGGCGAAACTACGGTACGAGTCAGGGATACAAATCTGAACAAGTTACTGGCCGAGTTGCATTCATTTTTCCTGCCTGAAGCCAGTAAAAAAGGTATTGAAATTAATTACCATTGTCCACTGCCAGACGAACGATCAAGAATAAAAACTGATCGTACGAAGTTGGGACAGGTCCTGACCAATTTAATAAAGAACGCGATAAAATTTACCGTATCCGGCTCAATAAACTTTGGATACTCTGCCAGTGATATAACATTCACATTCTATATTACTGATACCGGACCTGGAATTCATCCAGATCAGATAGAAATGGTATTCGAGCGGTTCAGGCAGGGAACCCTTAGTACAGCTCGAAATCAGGAAGGAGCCGGGCTTGGCCTGGCCATCTGTAAAGCTTATGTCGAATTACTTGGCGGAAAAATCTGGGTTAAATCCGAATTGGGTAAAGGCTCTACTTTCTATTTTGAATTACCGTTTCAGTTTTCAGAATGACTCATAGGATGTTACTGATAATCAGTAATTAATAGCAAAATAGCCGGTACTATCCCCAATTTGTCAGAATCCGGCTACCGGTTTCCTCATGATTTTCTATGCGCAAATGCGTATCAATTTCCTGCTGCATTTCTTCTACATGCGAAATCACGCCCACGATGCGGTTTTCCTTTCGCAACGATTTCAAGGTATCGAAAACCACCGCCAACGAGTCTTTGTCGAGCGAACCAAAACCTTCGTCGAGAAAGAAGAAGTTCTGGTTTGAATCGGTAATCTTCTGGATGTTATCAGCCAAAGCCAAAGCCAAACTCAGCGCCGCCTGAAACGTTTGTCCTCCTGAAAGGGTTTTCACACTGCGAACCTTGCCGCCATTCAGATAATCGCGAATCAGGAAGTTGTTATCTTCGGTAATTTCGAGGCTCAATTTCTGGCGGGTCAATTGGAAAAACCGGTCGTTGGCTGCATTGCACAGATTTTGCAAATAAACTGACGAAATATAGTTCACAAAACCACTGGCCTTGAATAGCGACTTCATGGTTTTTATATTTTCGGCACGCAATTCCATATTTTCAAGCTCTTTGCGCAACTGTGCCTGACTTTCCAAATCGCTTTTCAACTTCTTCAGCAACTGCTCCACTTTCCCTAATTCCTGATTTTTCTGGTTCAGGCTTTCTCCGATTGATTCAATTTCCGCCACCAATTTCTTATGAGCTTCACTGTCATAAACACGGGCCCCAATCTCGTTTTGGGTTTGAGCAAGTTGATTCTGCAACAACATCAGTTGCTGCCTGAAATCGGCCAACTTTTGTTTCTGAAGTTCCAGATTAATTTCCTGTTTCAGAATTAGTTTGATCTCCTCGATGTTCGCATAACTGCTTTTTTTAAGGCGGTCGGTCAGTTCATTTTGAATTGCTGAATTGGCTTCCCGTTCCCGGAAAAGTTCTTTCCGGTTGGCTTCCAAACTGCCGCTGACGGTGTCCTTCGTTTTCCGAAGTTCGGTGAGTTTAATCGTCAACTCATTATACAGTTTTTCCAATGCAGCATGCTTTTGTAAAAGCGACAGTCTTGTATTTTCAATTCCAGCAGCAGTTTTATTCAGGTAATCCACCATATTTATTAACCTGATTTGTTCCGAAAGCGTTTTGATTTCGGTTTGCGCAACAACCAGCGAAGTTTTTATTTTTTCAATTTCAGTTTGAAATTTCTCTTTGTTCGATGCTTCTTTTTCCAAATCAGTGGCAACTTTTTCGAGCTCCTTTTCCCTTTCAGCAATTATTTTTTGGAGCATCTCAGCCACAGCAAAAGCCTGATTAACCAAAGCTTCATCTTTGAATGCATCCCATTTGAACAGAGTGGTATGATTGACCACTTTGGTATCAAGTTCCTTTTGTTTCTCCAGAACTACATTCAGTAGATCAGAATTGAATTTTAAGCGATTTCCCAAATCATTCAACTGACCGATGTGTTCGTTGGCTAACGCGCTTTCCTTTTCCAGACTAGACTTTAATTTCTGGGCTTCCGATATAGCTCCGGCAACACTCGCCGCACTGAATACTGCCGGATGTTGCACCGAACCGCACAGCGGACAAGCTTCACCGTTATGCAAATTCACCGCATATTCTTCAAGTTTCGATTGTACCCGGTAATGTTCCATTTCCAGATCGATAGCTGCCATTTGCTGTTTCAACCGCTCAATCTTCTCTTTCAGAAACTGAACTCCGGCAGCGACATCGGATTCAGCAGGAATACCTGCAAAAATTGGTTCGGCAAAACGAGCTTTTACAGAATCAACAATGGACTGAATTTCCTTTTGAAACCTCTCAACTTCCACTTTATTTTCGGCAAGTTGCTTATTCAGGGTTTTATTTTCGTTGTGCCATATTTTTACCTGCGAAAGCAGAACCAAATCAGGAAGTTTGGCTTTTTCGGTTTTCAGGAAAAGTTCGAGTACTTCCTTTTCCTTTTTTAGTTTTTCAAGCAATTCAGTTGTTTTTGCCAGAATGAGCCCTCCCTTTGCAATTCGCTCCTGATCGGTCAGAGCGGCTGTTTGCAAAATATTTAACCTTGCCATTTTTACCAGTTCATCGGCTTGCTGTTTCAATAAATCGCGCCGGTCGTAAGCTTCTTTGAGCGCGGCAAATTCCTTTTCCAAATGCGCAATTTCCTCCTCCGCCTTTTTTAAACTTACCGCTTCCTTCTCAATCAATTCCGTTTTCTGAATGATCTTTTTATCGCTTTGTGCCAGCGCATCCAACTGACTTTTAAACTGAACGAGGCACTGTTCGTAATTCTGGATTGTTTTTTCAAGTGCAACAAACTCGGGTTCCCGATCCTTCAACTGCTTCAATCTCTGCTGAATATCTTCCAGTTTTCCGGCTAACTCCTGCAATTTTTTCCATTCCAACTCTTGTTTTTGCTGGTCAGTCAGGCTTTTCTGCAATTGTCCTATTTCGGTTCTAAGTTGAGTCAACTGCTCTTCGTATAATTTAATCTGCTCCGGATCAATCGCTCCAAGCTGCTTCAATTGTCCATCCAGATTTTCCTTCTGCGAATTATTTTTGTTTTCGAGCGAAACCACTTTGTAGTACAATTCGAACTTTTCGAGGTTGAAAAGTTCCTTCATCATTTGAGTCCGGTCTTTGTTGCCCAATTGCAAAAACTCATGAAATTGCCCCTGCGGAATGATGATGGTTCGTTTAAAATTGTCGTAGCTCAGACCAATGGCTTTTTCGAGTTGCTCCGGTTCAATCGGAATCCAGTTGCCGCCTTCATTTCGGTAAGCCGAGCGTTCCAGCGTTTTAACTTCCTCGAACTTTTTGCCGTTTCGCCGGCCTTTCACCACCGCCTGATAAGCCGTCTGATTTTTCCCTGTTTCGAAGACGAACTCAATCAGCAAGTCATTCGATTTCAGGTTCATCATGTTGTAATTCCGGTTGTCGCCCGACAAATTTAGCCGGTCGGTTTTGCCATAAATAGCGAAAGTGATGGCTTCCAGAATGCTCGATTTTCCGCTACCCACCGCGCCAAAAATGCCAAACAGATTGGCAGAAGTCAACCGGGTGAAATCAATCGTTTGCTTCTCCTGATAGGAATACAAACCTTGTATGGTCAGTTTTACTGGTATCATAAATTCTTCAGTTCAACACTGATTTGTAATTATTTCACCACAGATTACTCAGATGAACACAGATTAAAAACTTTTAAAAATCTGTGCAAATTGTGGTTTAACTTTTTATCAGCGTTTATTTTACATTAATATTCTGGTAATCCCTTTTTTCATATCCGTCACATTGAAATTCATCAGCAATCCTAGTCTTAAATACGACAATTTTAAATGTGTCATTAATTGAGCTTTATACAAGGGGATCATTTCAGTAACTGATTTTAACTCTACAATTACCGAATCCTCCACCAATAAATCAACCCGATAACCTGCAACCAATTTAATTTCATCGTAAATAACCGGTAATGGCTTTTGCCGCTCAACTTCGTAGCCCATTTTTATCAACTCGTATTCCAGACAAACTTCATAGGTAGATTCCAATAAACCTGGCCCTAAAGCGGAATGAACCTTATAAGCCGCACCTATGATATCGTAGCTGATTTTGTTTAGGATTTCCATGTCAAAGTTTGATTCCAGTAAATTCATGGTTAATCATTTTAATGGTTGCTATTTCTTAAATTCCTAAATAATCTGTGTTCATCAGTGCTATCTGTGGTTTAATCCTCTTCTTCTGCCAAAATCTCGGTAAACAATTTCATTACTTCGTCATTCGGTTCCTGCCCTTTTTCGTGCCTGAAATAATCGGTAAAAAGTTCTTCCATGGTTTTGGTCAGATCGATGCTTTTTTTGTTTCCTCCTGAAAATTCAGATGCGTTTTTTACTTCCGGAATAATCGTAATAATTCCATTATGTGCCGCGCTCAACTGTTTTCGTTCCCGGGCAGTGAGGTAAGTGTCGGTTACCATAGTCAGCTCAACCAGACATTCGGGGTTTTCAGTCAGCCAAAGCAGTGCCTCTTCTACTCCTTCAGCACGTTTTCGAAATAGTCTTTTGCCTTTGGTAAGTTCCAATTCCTGAACAGTTGCGACTTTTCCCGGCTCTGCATCAACCAACAACACATACTTTTTCTGGTTGGCTTCGGCAAAACTGTAGGACAACGGACTGCCGCTGTAATAAACCGGACAAGACTGCGAATCGACCCGATGCATCCGGTGCAAATGGCCTATAGCTGTGTATTGAATTTGATTTGGAATGTTTTCTGTATAAATAACCTGCGCTCCACCAACATGCAAAATTGGTTTTTCGTCGGCAGGTTCTTCGGGTAGTGTATCTCCCTTTTTTACCACAAAAAGATGAGTCACCAAAAGGTTGACCCCTTTATTGTCGCAGTACTTTTCGGCCAGTTCCTGCCACTTTTCCTGAAGCACTGTTCGCAATTCTTCCTCGCTGTTTTCCTGGCCGAGGTAGGTTTTCAGTCGGAATTCGTTGGCATAAGATGTTAGCAAAAGACGCAAAGGAGTATCAATTCCAGGAAGTTTCAATTCGAGAAAACCTTCTTCACTTTGCAGAACTTTCAAGCCTGATTCCAGTTCAAACTCTGGAACAACCGAATTGGGATAACCGGCAAAAATGATCCCGCACTCGCGGGCCAGCGGATCGGGTGCTTCAATACGGTCGGGCGAATCGTGGTTTCCGGCAATGGCAATTACCGGTCGGCGACCATTGTTGGATAAACGTTTCAGCGTTTTATAAAACAAATCAACTGCTTCTGTTGGCGGATTAAATGTGTCGAATAAATCACCGGCAACAATAATTGCATTGACTTGCTCACGTTCGGCCATTTCGCAGATTTCCTGCAAAACAGCCTGTTGCTCTTCGAGTCTCGAAAAATCTTCGAGTCGCTTACCCAAGTGCCAGTCAGAAGTATGTAGAAGTTTCATGAAACGATGAATGATATTTGATGATTTGCTATTTCAACGTATTTTCTCTGATCGCTTTAAACTCAGAGTCTGCCTTCCATTTAGGCCATTCGGTTGAGTTGGCCAAATTGGTTCCTACATGATAAAGTAATTTGGCATCCTCGACGATTCCGCTCAAATCGTCGGTCTTCGGGTTATACTCGTCAAAAGGGCTGTGGTAAGTTTCTTTCCAATAGCGGTCGACTTGCTTCATGGTTTCTTCTCTTCCGAACTTTTCTGCGTCAACATATCCCTTGGCATATATAGCAGGAACTCCTTGCTTTACAAACGGAAACTGATCGGAACGAAAAAACATGCCATTATCCGGATTGGGATCAGGAGCGATGTATCTTCCTTGTTTTTCAGCCTCTCTCCTCACCCACTCATCCAATTCTGATTGCCCTGATCCGGTGAGCATGACATCTTTAAATTTGCCCATAAAAAGCATTACGTCGGTATTAATTACCGCGACAGTTTTGTTCATCGGGAAAAACGGGTGTTCGGCATAATATCCAGAGCCCAATAATCCGGATTCCTCGCTTGTGACCGAAAGAAACAAAACAGAACGTTCAGGTGCCGGCGCAGCCTTGAACCCTCGGGCAATTTCGAGCATCCAGGCCACAGCACTGGCATTATCAGTTGCACCATTGTAAATACTATCGCCATTTACAGGAGTTCCAACACCCAAATGATCCCAATGTGCAGTATAAACCACCACTTCTTCGGGTTGTTTGCTTCCCCGAATGAGTCCGCAAACATTTCTCGAAGCATTGATTTCGAAAGTACTTTTCATCCAGCCCGAAACTTTTACAGGCAAGGCAAATTGTTTAAAATCCTTTTGAATAGCTTGCTTTTTTGCGTCATCGAAAGTCATTCCGCAGGCAGCAAACAACTTTTCCGCTGCTGTTTTCGAAATCCAGCCTTCGAACGCACAACGATCGTTATATCCATTTTCAGGCTTCAGGTATAGTTTGGTTGTTTCTCCGTTATTTGCAACCACTTTCCACGGGTAACCTGCTGGTCCGGTTTCGTGAATAATCAGGCAACCTTTGGCTCCGCGACGGGCGGCTTCTTCAAATTTATACGTCCAGCGACCGTAATACGTCATGGTATTACCCTTGAAATAAGTATCGTTTGTTCCATAACCCGGATCATTCACAAATACCAACATGGTTTTGCCTTTCAGGTCCATTCCCTGAAAATCGTCACGACCATATTCAGGAGCGGTAATGCCAAAACCGGCAAACACCAGCTCAGACTGTTCGAGCGATTGTACTGCTTCCATCTTTCGCGAAAAAGTCACGTAATCAACCATTTTATCCAGTTTCAGAATACCTTTGGGAGTTTCAAAATCGAGGGTATTCGAGATGGTGGATGACACGGCGAGCAAAGGCACTTCCTGAAAATAGCTTTCATTATTGGCTGGTTCAAGGCCAATTTCCTTCATCTGTGCAGCAATGTAATCAACTGTAATTTGCTCGGTTGATGACATGGGCATCCGCCCCAAATACTTGTCGGAGGATAATTCAGCAATGTGCTTTTCGATGTTTTTATATAAAATGGCATCCTCGCCCGACTTGGTTTTTACCAAAGAGCAAGAAGCCAGAAAGATACCGGCAAGCAAAATCAAGATGTTTTTCATAGACAGGCCTTATTCGTTTGACTTGAAAATCTGGAATAAAGTAAACGAATAAAGCATAAAATTCAACCCTTAGTTCAGAACTAATTTCCGGCTTTCAATGTACCCCGCTTTTGTTGCTGAAAGAATATATGTTCCTTTAGGAAGTGCATTCGCAGAAAAGTTTATTTCCCGACCTCCCGCATTTTTTCTGAAAATCAACGAACCTTTACTGTCTGTAAGTTGAAGAATAACGTCCTGATAGTCTGACAATAAAATATTAAAATCACCCGATCCGGAAGGATTTGGAAAAATATTCTCGAAAATTGAAGGGACATTATTTCGCTTGATTTCAGGAATCATCCCGGTTGTATAAGTTGGATCAACCAACTCTGGATGGGCCGTTTTGAAAGCCTGCAAGCCACTTTCGAAATCACTCAGGTTTCCATTGGAATCTACTCCGTTCGAAGTCCAGGGCATCAGGCCTTTCCAGCCTTTGTTGTAAGCGCCTAAAAACATTTGCGAGGCAGGCACTTCAAGCGTTGGGCTGGCCCCATCGTTAAACACACCTTTTGCCGGATTTTCACCAATTACGCAGGGTCGGTCGTTAATTCCATAATCAGCCGGAGTTTTATTCAGTGCAAAATCGCCGAACCATTTTACCACCCAACCATAAAAATGTGGCGAATAAAAATCGAGTTTCGCGTTGTCTTTGTTGTACTGGGCTTTCAGTCGGGAATCACTCCAGAAATTTCCTTCAAACTTGTCGCTGTTCCATTTGATGGCTGCGCTACCCAAGGTAACCAGTACTTTGCTATTGTAATGAACGGATGAAGCAACCCGGGCAACCAGGTATTGAAGACGATTCCAGGCAATGTTACCACAAACAGCTTCCTGATTCACCCATTCAATTTCGTTGCAAACATCAATGGCCCATAAATATGGGTTGTCTTTATACCGGTTCGCAAATGGAACGACATAATTGTCAACAAATGAAGTTACTTTTTCGTCACTTAGAACCATATTTCGCCAGCGCTGGTAATTGGCGTGGCTGTTTTTGAAATGATCAAAGGAAATGAGGGTAGCTTTAACGTAGATTTTATTTTTCTGAGCCAGCCGGAACATGTCATCCAGATTCGACCAGAAAGCGGCTGTAGCCCCGGTAACAGTTCCATCGCTTGCAATCAGCAGCCCAACTTCGCCGTTGCAACTAATCCAAATCCGGGTTGAATTCCCTCCGGCAGCTTTAATTTTCTGAAATTCGGCATCCCACCATGAGCTAATGTAATTTCCGCCGAAGTCGTTCCATTTGTTCCATGGGGTATTGGCCCCATTCATTACAATTTCTTTGCCGTCGACCAGAAATTTATTTCCGCTGACGGTTACAAACTGCGCAGATGACCACAAAGGAAATATCAGTGTTAAGATTAGTACAAGTTTTTTTAGTGTTGCCATGCGAATTTAATTTAGTAGGTTGTTGGTCTTGCGAAGTTATTTATTTAAGCAAGCACAAGCAAACTACAAATCGTACATTACTAACACTGAGCTTACCTATAAAAAGGCCGCAGATTGGTTAATCCACAGCTTCAGAGATTTTTGTTTAATAATACCCATAGGATCCTTGCTCCAATTTTATTGTATCCATCGAAAATGGAATAAACTTTCTCTCGTATTCAAGCTTAACTTCGTCGTTATAACCAGCAAATATCCCAACGCCATTCTTAATATTCGAATAAATCGGAACTGGCTCTGCAAATGGATTGTCGCGATAAAATCTGTACAATTTCAGGTATTTCAGGTAGTTGTAAAAATCTTTCGAAAGCTTTTGAATGTGAATTTCGTTTCGCTCATAAATTTGAGTCCCATAACTGCCAGAAGAGTAGGTATTTCCGTAATAGCCCGGAGTTGTTCTGAATCTGACTGAGTACTCCTTCCCATTAAAATAAGTATCGGGGAAGATGTGGTAATCGTTTCCGGGACCATCAATTATTTCATCGCCAAAATTGTTATAAACACTTTTAAAGACTGGGTCGTCCGATGCAATTCCAGACTGACTGTAGCTTCTGTAATACTTTCTTGCTCCTTTAGAGTCCTGCATGTATGAAATTGTTTCCCACATGTACACAATCCGATAATAATCGTCACCCTCAGGATCTTTTATTTTCATTTTGATAAGAATGTTTCTAAAATTGTTGTAAGATTCTACAGATGCAGTGTCAACCGAAACTAGATTGACCTTATTGGGAAGAATTGTTTCGGCTTCGAGTTTTTTACCTTCCGATGTAATAACCATCCGGTAGGTTTTCCCAGCCTTGGGCGTAATATTGGTAGCCGAGAATCCTCCCAGTTGGGTTGGGAATTGCCTGATCAAGGTGCCATCCTCGTACAAATCCATCGATGCTTCAACTGGAGAACTTGAATGGTTATTTGTCAGAATAGAGGTGCTTTTAGCCGTGTAGGCTGTAAAGTAACTGTTGGTTGAAATGGTGCTGTTTATTACAATTTGATTGGCATATCCTTCGTCATCAAAATCAATGGTTTTTGTGCAGGATACTGCTATTGTGAATATCAGTAAGATGATTATCAGCTTTTTCATGAAGGTGGTTTTTTAAAATTTGTAACTGTACGAGATGGAAGGAATAATTGGGAAAAGGCTCAGTTGGGTAAGCTTTCTCGACTTTCCAGTTAGCTTATATTCGGCTTCTGTGGTCGATTCGAAATAGAGAAAGAATGGGTTTTGGCGCGAATACACATTGTAGAATCCGATATTCCAGGTTCGGATGCCGTGTTTTTTCTGTTTGTGAAAATTAAATCCTATGTCCATTCTGTGATAAGCTGGCATCCGGTAATTGTTTCTTTGTCCGTAATACTCGTAACTAGTATCGCCCCAAACAGGCACATAGGGAAGCATGGCCGATGATACATTTTGAGTTGGAAGTGTAACCGCATTTCCGGTGCCGTAAACCCAGGTTAAGCCTACATCAAACCGCTTCGAAAAACGATGAGTCAGCACAAAATTGATGTCGTGACGCCGATCATATCTGGCGTAATATTTCTGTCCCCAATTCAAGTTATCAAACTGCCGCTCGGTCTTCGACCAGGTGTAACCAAGCCATCCGGTTGTCTTCCCGATTTTCTTTTCAAGCAAAAACTCAAGGCCATACGACCAGCCTTTACCCATTTCCACTTTATCTTCCCATCCGGTAGTTGCACCAACGAACGATGCTCCATCTTTGTATTCCAGCAAATTGTTCATCGATTTGTAAAAACCTTCCACACTTAAATCGATAGCCGGATTTACCTGATATACTCCGCCGAATGCAAATTGATGTGAGGTTTGTGGCTTAACCTTTTTCGTGGTGGGCAGCCATAAATCAGTTGGCAGGCTTATCGTTGACGAGGAAAGTAAGTGAATATTCTGACTCATTTTCGAATAGGCTGCTTTAAAAGAAAGCCGATCAGAGGCCATGAATCGCGTTGAAATTCGAGGTTGTAACGAGGGATAGAATGTGTTGTCAACAAAAAATCCGGAAGCATGAAGTCCAAAATTTACCGATAGCCTGGACCCGAGATCGACATTGTCTTCCACGTAGGCGTAAATATCCTGTGCCCGAATGTTTGGATTACCATAAGTTGTGTCAATTTTCGAGCCGGTATCGCTTTCTTTAAATGCCAAAATGCCGGGCCTGAAGGTGTGATCAATAGCACTTCCTCCGAATTTAACCCGGTGGTTTGGAGATGGGAAATAATCGAAATCAACTTTTAGGCTAAAATCTTCAATGCCTGATTTATACGCTAATCCGAATTCGTCGCCATTTTTACCGGTTGTCAGATTTTTTTGTGTCGTGTTTTCCTGAACATCAAATAAATACCGGCTATAGGTTAAGGTCGTGTTTGCAAAAAGTTTATTGCTGATGAGGTAATTCCATCGTAAGGCGGTGGTAATATTGCCCCAGCCCAGATGAAACTTATCTTTGTTTTCCCACTTTTCGTTGTCCTGATTATCGGTGTAACTTGAGCGAAAATAAGCTTTGTCCTGCCCGGTATAGGCACTTAAATAAATTCGGTTCCGATCCGAAAACTTATGGCTGATTTTCAGATTCAGGTCTTGAAAAAAGTATCCGCTGGCATCATTCCCATTGGAGCCAAGTTTGATGAAAGGTTGAGCCAGTAAATCGGCATAAGTTCTGCGTGCAGATAAATTGAAGGTAGTTTTTCCTTTTACCAGAGGACCTTCAAGGTTCAGTTTAGAGGCAATTAAACCAACCGAAATATTACCATGCAATTCCTGATCGTTCCCGTCTTTCATACGGATGTCGAGCACCGATGAAAGCCTGCCTCCAAATCGTGCAGGAAAACCTCCTTTATAAAATGATACGCTCTTTATAGCATCTGGATTGAAAACCGAGAAAAAGCCAAAAAGATGTTCGGCATTGTAAACCGGTACATCGTCGAGCAAAATTAAATTCTGATCTGGACCTCCTCCACGAACATACAATCCGCTTGTTCCTTCGGTTCCCGATTGTACTCCGGGTAATAGCTGTATCGTTTTTATCACATCGGCCTCACCCAGAAACCCGGGCAGGCTTTGTACTTTCTCCATCTGGAGATCAACTTTACTCATTTGAGTACTCGTAAGTTTCGAGTCAATCTTTTGCCCGACGATAGTAATTTCTTCTAAATCAGCTTTTGTTGCCAGTTTAAAATCAATAATGGTATCTTTTTGCAAATTAATTTCGAGCAAACGTGTTTGATAGCCCACAAAAGAGCAAACTATAGAATAACTACCTTTTGGCAAAGAAAGGCTGTAAAAACCAAAGCTGTTGGTTATAGTTCCTTTTAAACCATGTTGTTCATAAATATTCGCATTCAGTAAGCGTTCACCATTCGCTTCGTCAGTAACGTAACCCCTAATGGTGAATGATTGGGAAAATACATGTGAAGTCAGAAGGATAAGAAAAAGGATAAGGGTGGAGAAAGATTTACTCATGTTGGTAGTTTGGGTTGATTTTGGGTTGTTTTATTTGCAAAGATAACGGAGTGTAACATATTAAATTGTTAAATTAATCTAAGTAATTATAATATGTGTACACTATTTTCGTTTTCAGGATATAACAGTCCGCAATACAAAATGGACATTCGAAATTCTGTGGTATCCTCTTATAATGAAACCGGATGATCTTCTCATTCGGTTTTTATTTTTTTCAAAATTTTATTCTTTCATTTTGAGAAAAAGATTCCCAAAACTGTTAATGTAGGATTAATAAAAGCAAGCTTTGTTGACTGAGGAATTTAAAACCCCTATTTTTGCAAATTGTCAAATTTTGAAAAATTAGTTATGACCTTTAAAATACCAATCCGTTTATCAGGGCTTATAATGGCTCTTCCAGTCGTATTCCTTATTCCACTAACAGCCTGTTCAAACTCGGGTCGTCAGTTGCCCGATTCTGTCGGAACTCATTTGTTTACGCCGGTTGAACTTCCTGAAAAACTTGAATTTGCCGGAGAAAAAGTTCCACTGGAATATTACGATGTTCGCGAAAATCTCGATCGCGAATTACTTTCAACTGTGTATTTTCATTCGCAAACTATCCGTTACATCAAAAATGCACCTCGTTACTTTTCTATTATCGAGACCATTTTGAAATCAAACGGTATTCCTGAAGATTTTAAATACCTGAGTGTGGCAGAAAGTGGTTTCGATGTTCGTGCGGTTTCGCCCGCTAAGGCAGTTGGCTTATGGCAGTTGCTCGAATCGGCTGCCAAAGAGAATGGGTTGGAGATTAATGCTGAAATTGACGAACGTTATCACATCGAAAAGTCTACCGAAGCGGCCTGTCGCATACTGAAATCGGCTTACCAGAAATACGGGAGCTGGTCGCTGGTTGCCGCATCGTACAATGGCGGTCGGGCTGGTCTCGACCAGAAAATTGCCTTACAGAAAGTAAAGAATTACTATGATTTACTTTTTGTAGAAGAAACTACGCGGTATGTTTTCCGAATTCTGGCGCTCAAACTGGTAATGGAAAACCCCGAAGAATATGGTTTCAAAGTTGAAAAAAAGGACCTTTACCCGATAGTAGAAACTGAAAAGCTTGAAGTTAAAGGCCCTATTACCGATCTGGCTGCTTTTGCCATCGGAAAAGGGATCACTTATAAAACACTGAAAATGTTTAATCCCTGGTTGAGAGAGACATTTCTGAAAAATACAGCCAGAAAGACTTATACTTTAAAAATTCCGGAGAAAGATTTCCGCACAAAGACAAACTAAATGCAATTAGCAGAAAATATACATACTCCGGAAGGATTAACAGAAGAAGAAGGTATGATCTCGGTTCATGGCGCACGGGTTCATAATCTGCAAAATGTGAATGTTGAAATCCCACGCAACAAACTCACCGTAATTACCGGGTTGAGCGGTAGCGGCAAATCTTCGCTCGCTTTCGACACCATTTATGCTGAAGGTCAGCGCCGGTATATCGAAACATTCTCGGCCTATGCGCGCTCTTTTCTGGGCAACATGGAGCGGCCCGATGTAGATCTGATTACTGGATTGAGCCCGGTTATTGCCATCGAGCAAAAAACCACCAATAAAAATCCACGTTCAACTGTGGGTACAGTTACCGAGATTTACGACTTTTTGCGTTTGCTGTATGCCCGCGCTGGCGAAGCCTATTCTTACAACACCGGCGAGAAGATGGTGAAATACACCGACGATCAGATATTATCGCTGATTAAATCTTCGTTTGCCGGACGAAAAATCCTGATTCTGGCTCCGGTGGTTAAAGGCCGAAAAGGTCACTACCGCGAGTTGTTTGAGCAAATCCTGAAAAAGGGGTTCCTGAATGCCCGAATCGATGGTGAAGTTACCGAGCTGAAAGCCGCCATGCGCCTTGATCGCTACAAAAATCACTTCATCGAGATTGTGATCGATCGTTTGCTGGTTGACGAGGCCAGCGATAAGCGACTGCACGATTCGTTGCAAATAGCCATGAAAAACGGACATGGAATTTGCATGATTCTCGATCACGATAGTCAGGTAGCCAAATATTACAGCCGCCAGTTGATGTGCCCAACTACCGGCATTTCGTACAACGAACCGGCACCGCACAATTTTTCATTTAACTCGCCGCAGGGTGCTTGTCCAAAGTGTAACGGGTTGGGAATGATCAGCGAAATTGATCTCGAAAAGATTGTTCCGGATAATACAAAAAGCATCCAGAATGGTGGAATCGCGCCACTTGGGCCGCATAAAAATACACTTGTTTTCTGGCAGATCGAAGCTTTGGGTGAGATGTTCGGGTTTAACCTGAAAACTCCAATTAAAGATATTCCTGAAGATGGTTTGAATGCCATTCTTTTCGGAACCAACGAACGAATTCAACTAAAAAACTCGCCACTTGGAGTTTCCATGAATTACATGATGACTTACGAGGGTGTGATAAAATACATCGATGCGCAAAAGGATGATAACCCATCGCAAAAAGCACAAAAATGGGCCAACCAGTTTGTCCGCGAAACACCTTGTCCCGAATGTAACGGGCATCGGCTAAAAAAAGAGTCACTTTATTTTAGAATCGATGGCAAAAATATTTCGGAGTTGGCACAGCTCGATATTTCGGAATTAAACCTGTGGCTCGATAATTTGGAAGATCGAATGAGCGATCGTCAGCGAAAAATTGCAGTTGAGGTGATTAAAGAAATCCGCGACCGCATTCGCTTTCTGCTCGATGTCGGCCTGAAATACCTTTCGCTCGACCGCACCTCGCGAACACTGTCTGGCGGCGAATCACAGCGCATCAGGCTAGCCACTCAAATTGGCTCGCAGTTGGTGAATGTACTTTATATTCTGGATGAACCATCAATTGGCCTGCATCACCGCGACAACCTTCGGCTAATCAATTCGCTGGAACAACTGCGTGATACCGGCAATTCGGTAATTGTAGTCGAACATGACAAAGACATGATGATGAATGCCGACTATGTGATTGACATGGGTCCATTTGCCGGGCGGCATGGCGGCCATGTGGTGGCAGCCGGGACACCCCAGCAAATATTGAATGCGGGTACACTTACCTCAAAATATCTTCTTGGCGAGCACCAGATTGTCGTTCCGGAGAAACGCCGCAAAGGAAACGGAAAAGTACTTTCACTAAAAGGCTGTACAGGCAATAACCTGAAAAATGTTTCGGTCGATTTTCCGCTTGGAAAATTAATCTGTGTGACCGGCGTCTCCGGAAGCGGAAAGTCAAGCCTGATTAATTCTACGTTGCAGCCCATTTTGAGCCAGCATTTTTACAGTTCAGTAAAAGACCCATTATCCTACGCCGAAATCATAGGACTAAACCACATTGACAAAGTGGTTCAGGTCGATCAATCGCCGCTGGGCCGCACACCGCGAAGCAATCCGGTAACTTATACCGGTGTTTTTTCTGATATCCGGAACTTATTCGCCCAATTACCCGAAGCCAAAATCAGGGCATATTCGCCAGGCCGGTTTTCTTTCAATGTAAAAGGTGGCCGTTGCGAAGATTGTCAGGGTGGTGGATTGAAACAAATTGAGATGAACTTTTTACCTGATGTTTACGTGCATTGCGATACCTGTAACGGGCGCCGGTACAATCGGGAAACACTCGAAGTCCGCTACAAAGGCAAATCAATTGGCGATGTACTTGACATGACTATTAACCAGGGCGTTGAATTCTTCGAACATATTCCATCAATCGCCCATAAACTTAAGACCATTCAGGATGTAGGGCTGGGATACATTACACTCGGACAATCGTCTACCACACTTTCAGGAGGAGAATCGCAGCGAGTAAAACTTGCCACTGAACTCGCCAAAAAAGATACAGGACAAACCATGTACATTCTCGACGAACCAACCACCGGACTTCATTTCGAAGATATCCGGGTGTTGCTCGAAGTGCTGAATAAATTGGTCGATCGTGGAAATACGGTAATTGTGATTGAACACAATATGGATGTCATAAAAGTGTCCGACCATATCATCGACATTGGACCTGAAGGTGGAAAAGAGGGTGGGCGTGTAGTCTGTTTTGGCACTCCGGAAGAAGTAATCAAAAACAAGGAATCGTTTACCGCCATTTACCTAAAACAGGAAATGGGTATTTCATAAACTTTTAAAACCTGAAACTTATTTGTTATGAACACAATTGATATTTACTGCGTCAATACCGGTGAAAAGAGAGTTTATCCTTTGGGTGTTACCCTCATGGAAATTAAGGATGATTTTCAGGTTAAATTGGATAACCCGATAATTGGTGCGTTGGTAAATAACAAGGTGAAAGAACTTTCTTTCGTATTCGTAAAAAACAAAAAAGTGGAGTTTATCGATTATTCGCATCCCGATGGTTTGCGCTTGTACGTGCGTTCGCTGTTTTTTATTTTGTTTGCGGCCGTTCGTGAGGTATTTCCACAGGTCAAGTTGAAAATGATGCACGGTATTTCGCGTGGCTATTATTGCGAATTGGCTGGTCTGGAGCGCCCAATAACCGATTCCGACATATTTGCGATTAAAAGCGAAATGCAACTATTGGTTGATAGGAATATTCTTTTCGAAAAAATTGGCTTACCCACCGAGGAAGCTGTGGAGATTTGTAACAAGCAGAATTTACGGTATAAAGCTAAACTTTTTGAGCAACAGGGAGCACTGTTTTCATACTTGTATTTTATGGGCGATCAAGCCAATTATTTCTACGGACATCAGGTTCCTTCTACAGGATATTTGACGGTTTATGATCTGGTACCTTACTACGACGGCTTGCTTTTGCGTATTCCAAAGCCTAAAAAATTTAGTGAACTTCAGCCTTATTCAAGACACGACAAGTTGTTCGGGATTTTTCAGGAGCATAAAGACTGGGCTGAGATTTTGAATGTGCCCAATGTAGCCAACCTGAATGAAAATACAATCAACGGGCAGGCCGGCGACATCATTAAAATATCGGAAGCGCTGCACGAGAAAAAAATTGCAGAGATTGCAAACTTGATTTACGGTGTCCGTGATAAAGTGAAAATTGTACTAATTGCAGGCCCTTCGGCTTCCGGAAAAACCACATTCAGCAAAAGATTAATGGTTCAATTGGCAGTGAATGGCCTAAAACCAACTATGATTTCATTGGATGATTATTTTATTGATCGAGAAAAGACACCCAAAGACGAACATGGTGAATACGATTTTGAAGCCATAGAAGCTATTGATATTGAATATTTTAACCAGCAACTTGTGGAGTTGTTCAATGGAGAAATTGTAGAGTTACCCAAGTTTAATTTCACGGTAGGTCAGAAATTTCCATCGGGCAAGAAGCTTCAGCTTGGCCCCGGCAGCATTTTGGTTGTTGAAGGAATTCACGGTATGAATCCGAATTTGATTCCACACGTTAATCCTGAAAATACCTTTAAAATATTTTTATCGGCGCTCACTCAAATTTCCATCGACGATCAGAATCATATTTCGACTACCGATAACCGGATGATTCGCCGAATGATTCGTGACAGTAAATACCGCAACTATTCGGCAGCTGAAACCATTCGCCGCTATCCAAGTGTTCGGGCAGGTGAAGACAAAAATATTTTTCCTTTTCAGGAAAATGCTGATGTCATGTTTAATTCGGCCCTGGTTTATGAGTTGGCTGTTTTAAAAAAGTATGCCGAACCACTTCTGAAATCGGTAACCGAAAGTCAGCCGGAATTCAGCGAGAGCAATCGTTTGCTGAAATTCTTGTCGTATTTTAAAGCCGTCGATGATTTGGAAATTCCGCCGACTTCATTAATTCGTGAGTTTCTGGGAGGAAGTAGTTTTACTTATTGATTTTCGGTATAAGAATGCCTGGCAGCAAATAAACCACTTCAGTTCAAATGCAGGTTAATGTAGTTTGTTTGTCCTGAATCGTATTCTTATCTTCATGTAATCAGGTAGTTATAAGCTTCTTTATAATTGGATAAATCCTGATTTTTACAGCCAATAAACCAGTAAAAATTTTAATGTAAAAAATTGTAAACTTATTTGGAAACAATTTAAATAGGTGCTATGTTTGTATAGAAGATAAAAGAGTCTTTAATCTTAATTAATTACAAAATGGCATTTGAATTACAGAAATTACCATACGCATACGATGCACTTGAACCTTACATCGATGCACAAACTATGGAAATTCATCATGGGAAACATCATGCAGCATACACCAATAACTTAAATGCTGCCATTCAGGGAACAGAAACTGAAGGAAAAACAATTGAAGAAATTTTGGCAAATATATCGACTCAGTCAGTTGCAGTGCGCAACAATGGCGGAGGTTTCTACAATCACAATTTGTTTTGGGAAGTTATGGCTCCGGGTGGTGCCAAACAACCTGAAGGCGATTTGTTGAAAGCTGTTGATGCTGCTTTTGGGTCGTATCAAAATTTTAAAGAAGCATTTACCAAAGCAGCGCTCACCCGGTTTGGGTCTGGTTGGGCGTGGCTGGTAAAGCAGGGTGATGGTCTGGTAATTTCATCTACACCTAATCAGGATAACCCGTTAATGGATCTGGCTGAAATAAAAGGAGTACCGGTACTTGGAGTTGATGTGTGGGAACACGCATACTACCTTAAGTATCAAAACCGGCGCCCCGATTATGTTGATGCCTTTTTCAACGTGGTTAATTGGGATGAAGTTGCCCGACGGTTTAAAGGTTAGTTGATTTTTGGTTTTTTTCCGCCCGAAACAGAGGTTTCGGGCGGTTTTGTTTTTATAGGTAGTCATACTTCTAATATTTTTCATAAGATAAATTTGTTTTAAAAATACGACGTTTACCCTATTCTTTGGTGCCATTTAATCTCCGTATTTAGTGAACTTAAATTTTTTATATGAAAAAACATCTACTTGTTATAGCTCTATCTGTTGTTGGAGTCATTTCCGGTTATTCACAACCTACAAACATTTATCAGCCAAATGGCAGTGCAACAAATTTTGGGAAGGTTGCCGCCGACTCTTTGAATTACTATGTTGTCAATTACCCGGCTTTAACGCTTATGAAAATTGACGGCAGCAACAAGGCATCTCTGGTAACAACTTTGCCGGCTGATCCGTTTCAAACTATGATTTTCAACAAAGGGAAAGGCATATTTCCAGTGTCGGCAGGTTTACCATTTAAATTGTTCGATGGAACAAATCAAGTAGATATTACTGGAGGGCAATTACCTTTGGCAGGTTATACCGGCGATAAAGTTATTGCTGCTGACTATTTTCATATCGGGAATTTTACCTACTTCAGAACAAGCAATAAAATCTACAAAACGGACTATACCTCTGCTGCAAGTATAAAAACTCTTGCAACTATAAAATACACAGCAGGCACAACCGAAATGCAACATACCGCTAATTCAATTTTTTTTCAGGACATAATAGGCACTTCTATTGCTCCATCATGTATAAACCGGATTGATTTACTTACAGGGAAAGTTGCAAAAATTGATTCATCAGCATACGGTTCGTACGACTATGGAACGGTATATAACAACGATTATTATTTCTGTACTCCTTATGGACCTGGCTCTGTAGGGAAAAGTAAAATTTATAAAGTTAGTGACAGTGGAGTTAAAACAGTAATTTATTCAGAAAACGCTTCAAACAAACATTTTGTTCGGATTGTTGGTATCACACCTAACGGTGTGATTGCTTTACTATCAACTGTAAGTGTCGGTGCCGAGTATGTTTCTATTTCCGGAGGTATTGTTACATCACTAAATTTTAATACAGTTGCAAATTCGCGGCCCTATGGAAATGTTGTAGTGGGCTCTTCACGATCAGCAAAATCGTTGGTGTATTTTGGAACACTGGATACGCTTTATACAGTGAATTCAACTAATACAGCTTTATGGGTAACCAATGGAACTCTTGCAGGAACAAAAAAAGTTAGGGGTGGTCCACCTGCTACTTTTGAAGTAAGTGGTTTGTCTCCACAATTTCCGGGAAGTGCAGAGACCTGTGGAAACGATTTATATTTTGCCGGAAAAAATGGAGCCAATACAACCCGGTTAATCTATGTAGATGGTAATAACTATTCCGTTCAAACCAATTCTTTTGGTCTTTTTAGTACCCAACCTTCAATTCGCAAAATCGCAAATGGAATAGTTATGGTTGGCAGTCCTTTGCCAACTTCCAGTGCTGAAAAGGCAGTTTTTAAGGTAACCTGTTCTGCAATTACTGGTATTCAAAATAGCCTTTCAAATGAAGTTGCATTTGATATTTTTCCAAATCCGGCTAAGGAGCAAATAATTGTTTCTCTCTCAGGAAAATCTGAAGAATGCGTTTTGAAAATCTATAACATGTTAGGAGAAAGTGTACTTAATCAAATACTAGTGGAGCAAACATCCCACATTAATTTGAATTTAAAACCGGGGTTGTATTTTGTCAATGTTTTAGATGATTTAGGTAGCAAATCGACCCGAAAACTCATTATCCAATAGAATTTCAGGCAAGAATGCAGAGGACTTATCTGCATTCTTGCCTTCAAATTTTCAATTGCATATTTTCAATATCTTTGTTTATGCCCCTGCCTACTGCGACTGAATACTGACTACTAAACAATCTCCTCTCTTATTCAGAATCAGTATAAATTGCACTGGAATTACCGATTTTCCAAACCTTTTGATTCGCGTTTCTGTTATCTTTCTGAAAACTAAAAATTAGTATTTAACCAAAAAGATAACCAAAATGAGTTTTACATTACCCGCATTACCCTATGCAAAAGATGCCCTTGAACCATTCATCAGTGCCCAAACTCTTGAATTTCATCACGGCAAACACCATCAGGCTTATGTCACTAATCTGAATAACCTGATTGTTGGTACAGAATTTGAAAATGCCGATTTGGAAACCATCATTAAAAAAGCTGAAGGTGGTATTTTTAACAATGGAGCACAGGTTTTTAATCACACTTTCTACTTCGAACAATTTTCGGCAACGCCTGCAACTGAGCCTTCAGGAGCATTAAAGGCTGCAATCGAAACAACTTTCGGCTCACTTGATGCCTTTAAAGAGGCTTTTAACAAAGCTGCTGCTACTCAGTTCGGTTCAGGCTGGGCCTGGTTGGTAAAAGATGCTGCCGGAAAACTAAGTATTGTTCAGACAAGCAATGCCGGTTGTCCACTTCGCGATGGATTGACTCCGCTTTTAACCTGCGATGTTTGGGAACATGCTTATTACCTCGACAAACAAAATCTTCGTCCGGCTTACATTGCCGATTTCTGGAAAATTACCGACTGGAGAGTTGTTGAAGCACGGTTTTAGTTAATTTTGACTTTGTACTTTTAACTTTTAAACTTGAAAATATGAGCGTAGAAAAAGTATTGGCCGTAATGTCTGCTTCAGACAAACCATTAACTGCAGGTAAAATTGCAGAGTTAGCAGGTTTGGATAAAAAGGTAGTTGAAAAGGCCATGAATGAATTGAAAAAACAGGATAAAATCGTTTCTCCTATCCGTTGTGCATGGGAAGTTAAAAAGTAGTCCTGAAAAAAGAAAAAGCCAAACGAAAGAATCGTTTGGCTTTTTTGTAAGAGGATACCACAGACTACTCGATTGTCCGTATTGCGGACTTGTTATGATTTTTTCACTACAGGAATTATGCCAATTTGTTTAATATTCTGAATATTTGTGTAATCGTACAGAATAAATCCTTTTTCACCGATCATAAAGAGGTAATTGTTCATCGGAATTGCATCATATGCATTGATTAAAGGAAAACTTGCGATTAAATGATCTATAATTGTTAACGGATCGGCTGAATTGTATATTTTCAAACCCGCGTCCCCATCGCAAATAAAAAGCAGGTCATCATCAATTCCCAAACCTTGAGGTCCGTACATTGGGTACGATTTTAACAAAGTGAATTTGGAATAGCCATTACTCATCCGAATCACATCAAGCTGATTAACTGTACCTCGGCATGTAGTTCCGCCTTTCAAGGTTACAAATGCCAGATCGCCTTTAATCACTACCGGATCGCAGGCTGTAATGTGCGAGAAAGTGCCAATTTGAGCTGGTCTTTCCGGTACTTCCAATGACTGTACGATCATGCCGTTTTGAGTACCCAGAAACAAGTGATTGTCGGTAATAAAAATAGTTTCAACATTCCAACCAATAGATGTGGTTTGCAACAATTTAGCATCAGAAGCCGAATTCAATTTAAATGTATACAATTGATACTGACCCACGATGTACAAAAAATCTTTGTACAAACCGAAGCGAGCCATGCTTCCACCAACACCATAGGTTGACCCTGCTTGCCCGCCAATACTTCCAGTGTTAGCATAGCTGCCATCCATTGCAAGTCCACTTTCATAACGGTAATAGGTCGGGTAATAACGTTGCTCCAACTCCTGACGAACGCTTTTTATCTCCCAGTCGGTGACCACACCCAGTGTCTCATCTAACTTGGCAACCGGATAATTTACATCGTATTTAGGTAAGGTGTAAGGAAAAACCTTTTGCACACGGCCAACTTCTTTAATGGCCGAGAAGCTTGACACATCAATCGAAACCAGGTCAACATAACTGTCGGCATACAAAATATTGTCCTTTATGGCAATGTCAACATTTCCAGGAATTTCAATAAAACCTTTGTTCTGCGGATTTTTCGGATCACTCACATCGTAAACATGTACCCCTTTCATCTTTTCGTTGATGAAAATGTACTGGTCTTTGAAGTAGATTTTACCGGGGTTATTCATTTCATGTGCTGCAGTCATTTTAACGGCAGAACGCAAATCGGTATAACTCAAATAAACCGGGGAATTGGCTGTAAAGGTTTCGAAAACCTTATCAGTACAGGATGTCGCAAAGGCCAGTAATAAAACCAATGCTGAGAAAATATATTTAGTCTGTTTCATGGCTGTGGTTAATTAAAGATAAATCCGATTTTTAATGACAAACGCGAGAAATTGGTCTCCAGTTTATAGCCTTTATCTCCGGAATAATTGAGTTGATGGTGGCGATACCCGAATGAAAAGAACCAGCCAAAATTATCGGAAGTAAACCGCTGAAAGCCAACAGTTGGGTTGATCATGAAACCTCCTTCAGCATTAAGTTTTTCGCTGGCGTTCGGGTAAGGATAATATATAGCAGAACTTGAATAATAAATATCGCTGTAATGCTGGCGGTTGCCATCTTCGAGAGCGACCTCGTAACCAGCCTGAAGGTTGAAAAATGGAGTAAATCTGGCCTCACGAAATTTATACTGAATCTGACCGAAAACCGGCATGTACGATTCATCGAAGAACTCGGCACCAAGTCCGGCACCCACATACAATTTGTCGAAAACCCGGTAATTTAGTGAACTTGTAAATGAAAATGGAGCCGATTGGTTATTTCCGGAGTTACCTACCAAAACGCCCAATGAGGTGTCAAAAAAATAATTCTGGAGCTGTTTCGGTTCACGCATGGCTTTCACATGCTTAATTACACTGTCAACTTCCTCTGCTTTAAATACCCAATCATTTCCGGCTGAATTGATTTTTACTTTTTCGCCATCATTAATTATTAACTGGCCTTTAATAATTCCTCCTGTTTTGAGATAAACCATATCTTTTTTACCATTTTGGGCAAAACCCGGAACCAGGAATAATCCGGCAAAAAATAGAATCAGAATTTTTTTCATTTGATTTTGGTTTTTAGTTTTTAAACGTCAGAGGACGTTTGTATTCTGTTTTCAGTTGTTTAACTTTTACAAAGATGTGCTGACTGAAAAAAAGGTTGCGCGGAAGAAAAAAGTTTCTCGTTTCAAATTTCAGGTTCCGGGATTAGGCTTACGAACTAAGCGTTGACGCCCTTTTCGGCACCATTAAACCCGAAACTCGCATCACGTAACCCGCAATTCACTGCCAAAGGTAACTGGACACTGACCAATTTAAAACTCGTAGCTTAATCCGGTAAAAACGCCAATCGTGTAGGGTTTATAAGTAACTGATGAGTTGCTGTTCAGTGAATTCAGGTAATATTTAACACGCGGTTCTACATTCAGGTAAATGCGTTTTGAAAGTCCGTATTTCAGCCCAATACCCAAGGTGCCACTGTAATTCATGGTTTCCATGTCTTTCGTACTTCCAACCAAACTTCTGCCTACACCATTTTCCATATAGGTTTCATTTCCGACCAGTAAGTTGGAGCTAAAACCACCCATCATTTCTACATCAAATTTCGAATCGAGAAGAGTATAACGCACATAAAGTGGTATTTCGATGTACTCAAAATTCTGAATGAAACGTGTATCAGAAATAACAACTGCAGAGGCTGCCAATGTCTTATCTTCAAGATTGGTTCCAAGTACCAGGCCCACCGGAACACTGCTAAACTGAATCACTCCGGCAGTACTGTTCAACATCATTTTACTTGTAATTGCATCAACATTTACCGGAGCATTGAAATATTCCTTTCCCAGATTTGAGGCATAATCGGCAGAGGCGTTTGCATACCTGTTTGAATAAGATGAATTTCCGGAAGATTGTCCCATTCCTGAATAATAAACTCCGCTTTGCAAACTCCAGCGTTTACCCTTTTTGTATTCCACTGAAATTCCACCGCCCAAATCAACAGGATTGGCCGAGGCGCTGACCATATTGCTGGCATAAACCTGCGAATGACTGCTTCGGGAGACATTGTATTCGGGCGAAACCTGCGCACCAACCGACCATTTTGCTTTTCCCTTTACCTGATTCTCAGTTAACATCAACTGTTGGTTTTGCTCCATGATTTGCTGATCGATTGTTTTTTCATTGATATCGATCATCATTTTTTTGGATTTCTGTGCCTGACGCAAATTTGCAACAGGTTCATTTTTCTGGCGGATTAACCCGAAGAGGCTTTTTAATGGTTTTAACAAGTTTGATTCCGTGCTTGCTGCAACAGTTAATTTTTCAACAGGCGAAATAATCGTCTCAGATTTTGAAGTTTTTATTGTCGATATCGAATTGCTTTTTGCCACTTTCGATTCCGTAACTAGTTCGGCAAGCTGAGTGTTTGCAGGCACCTGCTGATGATTGTCAGACATTGCATTTTCCAGTTGCGTTTTCACATCAGGAGAAACTTCAGTAGCTATTTGCTGACTTACACTTACCGGTTGTTTGATATCCTGTCCGTTCCAGATATTAAATTGCCAGCCGGCAACAAATGCCAACAGCAAAGCAGCGGCAACACCTGCAATTCTCCAGAATACTATTTTTCTGTTTCGCCGGGCACCGGACACACCGGCGAGTACATTCTCCAGAAGATAAGCAGGTGGTTCCTGCTCATAATTCAAGAGCTTGTCGCGAAACAATTCGTCTAAATTTTTATCTTTCCTCATGCCGTATAATTATTTTGGGCAATCATCTCACCAAAGTTCTCGTGAACTTTCTTTTTTAATATTTCTCTGGCCCTGGCCAGATTCGATTTAGAGGTTCCCTGCGTGATCGACATTTCCTTGGCAATTTCCTGATGCGACATTCCTTCAATCACATACAAGTTAAAAACCAGGCGGTAGCGCGGGGGCAATTGCTGAATAAGTTTCATCAAATCATCGGCGGCGATTTTTGCAATTACATCATCCGAAAAATTAACGGAATCATAAATCGCAACATCTTCGACCGGATAAAGCAGATGTTGTTTTCTAATCTTTTCAAGCGACACATTGATCATGATCCGCCTGATCCAACCTTCGAGCGAGCCATCGTGCCTGAAATTTTTAAGGTTGGTAAAAACCTTGATAAAACCTTCCTGCATATTATCTTCAGCTTCGGTTGCATCCTTGGCATAACGCAAACATACCCCGAACATTTTCGGTGCAAACTGATGATAAAGCATTGACTGAGCTTTCCGGCTCCCGTCAATACAATCAGATATGATTGGTTTAAAATCTTCCAAGTGCGCGCTGTTTTCTAATCACTCAAAATTAGCGGAATTAAACTGAATTAAATCTACTTTGAGTTCTTTGATCATCTTCTGCTTCGGTTAATCGAACATTAGCAAACTATTTTTTGCTCAGTTTCACCAAAATCAGGAGACAATTTACTCTAAGATGGTACTGTCCGGATTTTAGTTGCGTCAGGCCTTATTTTTTATCTGTATATGGATTGATTATCTTTCAGACCTGATTTATGACTGCTGACGCAACCCAAAGCGGGTTCATTTCGTCTTAATCAAAAAACACTTGTACCATGAAACGATTTCTTTCATTTTTTGTGATGGCAATATTGGTGATTGCCTGCAATACCGATACCCAAGATCCGGTGGTAACCAACTTAACTCCAACCGAAAAATCGGCTAAACTAATTTCTGCTGACAATGAGTTTGGATTTGAACTCTTCCAGAAAGTGAATGCTTCTTTAGACGAACCAAAAAATACGATGATTTCTCCGATGAGCGTTTCGCTGGCGTTGGCAATGGTATACAATGGTGCAGCCGGTAATACCCAAAAGCAGATGGAGACCATGCTGCACAAAGCGAATCTTACTCCGGAAGACATCAACCAAAGCTATAAAGATCTGGTTTCTGCACTTACCAGCCACGACCCGAAGGTGGAGCTTTCAATTTCGAATGCTATTTATTACCGGAATTCGTTCAGTATTAAAAACGAGTTTTTTACTACCAATAAAAATTACTATCAGGCCGAAGTTTCCGGACTCGATTTTTCGAAAAGTACCGAAACACTGAATAAAGTAAATGGTTGGGTTAATACCAAAACCAAAGGGAAAATTGATAAAATCATTGAACAGGTAAATTCAAATGACATCATGTACCTACTCAACGCCATATATTTTAACGGCGAATGGAAATACCGCTTCGACACCAAAGAAACTACCGATCTACCTTTCACAAAAGAAGATAAAACCACGGTACAGGTTCCCACCATGACCGTTGAAAAGCCTTTCAATTATTACAGTCACTCCAAATTTGAGTTACTGGAAATGCCCTATGGAAGTGGAAAATATTCCATGCTCGTTTTCCTTCCTGTAAATGGTAAAAAGACCGATGATGTGATTTCGCTGATGACTTCAGAAAATGTGAACGACTGGATTTCGAAATTGACCGAACAGAAGAAAAAAGTTTATCTGCCCAAGTTCGAGTTTAAATTTGACAACAGCCTGAAAGATGAGCTTGCCGCTTTGGGAATGACCGATGCATTTGATGATACCAAATCAAATCTGAGCGGAATATCAGATGCAGCGAAACTGATTATTTCGGAAGTAATGCATAAAACATACATTAAAGTTGACGAGCGCGGAACCGAAGCTGCTGCTGTTACAGGTATTACCATTGGTGTAACTTCAATGCCGCTCGATAATTCTTTCAGGGCAGATCACCCATTTGTATTTGCAATTCGCGAAAAAGACACTAAAGCCATTTTGTTTATTGGAAAAGTAATGAATCCAAAAGCAAACTAAAAACCGGATAATAAGCTATTGAATTATGAAATCGCTTCTGCTATATCTATTTCCAATCTTACTGGTATTCATTTCAGCTTGCACTGAACAGGTAGAAATTGCTCAGGACAATTGTACAAAATTTGTCAAGCTGAGCTATTTCACCTACGACAGTCTCAAAACCGATGCAATAAATGTAATGAGTGCAAAAGTTGATGGAGATTGCCTTAAGCTTAGCCTTCAGTATGGAGGAGGTTGCAAGGATCATCAGGTTGATCTTGCTTTAATTTTACCCGAATGCGGAACGCCACCACTTCCTCCACCCACTTTCGAAATCCGTCACAATGCCAACAACGATGCCTGCAAAGCCTTGATCACCAAAGATTACAGTTTCAATATTTCCGGCATCAGGGAAGAAGGTAAAAACCAAGTCGAATTTGTACTTAACGCCAGAAATTCATCCGGAATTGCCGGTAGCAATACCTACACATACAAGTATTAAGCTCCAATCCTGGTTCGTACAATTCATTTCCAAATCTTGCTAAAAAATAATCCGCTGCAAATGTAATTCTATACATTTGATGTTTACCTATTTGTTTGTATTATGACAAGCCACCCTTTTTATCTTGTCACAAAAAAGTTTTAAAAACAATCAAATAACAAATGTATGATCAAATTCAGATTACTCCTGATCATTGCTCTGGTGCAGCTTTCAGGAATTGTTTTTAGCCAAAATCCATTAAACCAGCCTGCCCCAACCGACCCGGCAGTGCGTATTGGAAAGCTCGAAAACGGAATGACTTATTACATCCGTCACAACGAAGAGCCTAAAGAACGGGCAAGTTTTTACATCATTCAAAATGTTGGCGCTTTGCTCGAAAACGACGATCAGAATGGTTTAGCGCACTTTCTGGAACACATGGCTTTTAACGGAACCAAACATTTTCCTGGAAAAGGAATTATTAACACGCTTGAAAAACACGGCGTGCAGTTTGGCCGCAACATTAATGCCTACACCAGTTTTGGCGAAACAGTTTACAATCTAAGCGACATTCCGGTAAAACATGAAGGTTTGGTTGACACGTGTTTGCTTGTCCTTAATGACTGGGCTGATTTCCTCTTGTTAACTGATAAAGAAATTGATGCCGAACGCGGTGTAATTAGCGAAGAATGGCGCACACGTCGTGACGCAGGATTCCGGATGCAACGCCAATGGCTACCTGTTTTACTGAATGGTTCTAAATACATGAACCGCGATGTTATTGGCGATTTAGATGTAATTAAAAACTTTAAATACGAAACACTCCGGAATTTCTATCGCGATTGGTATCGCACTGATTTACAAGCAATCGCTATTGTAGGAGATATTGATGTAAATGTTGTTGAGCAAAAAGTAAAAGATTTATTTTCTAAAATTGAACCAGTAAAAAATGCACCAAAACGTGAATTCTATGACGTTCCGGAGCATAAAGAACCACTTTATGTATTGGTAACCGACAAGGAAGCCAGCAGCTCTTCAATTTCTCTTTACATCAAACACAAAGCTCCCGAAGCTTCAGAAAAAACACTCGGATACCTGAGGGAACAAACCATTCAATCTCTTTTCGGAATGATGACCCGTGACCGCATTACCGAGTTGCTGCAAAAAGGAGTTCCTCCGTTTGTTTCAGGAAGCATTGGTTATGGCGGTTTTGTATCCGGCTACGAAGTTTTCTCTGTTTCCGCCAGTTCAAAACCCGATCAGGACGATCTCGCATTTAAATCTATTTATACTGAGGCTCAGCGAATATACAAACACGGATTCACTCAGGGCGAAATCGACCGTGCAAAAACAAACCTTTTAACTTCGTATGAAAGCCGCTACAAACAGCGTGACAAAATCAACAACGACCAGTTCGCCTCTGATTTCAAAAACAATTATATTGATGGCGAACCAATAACTTCGATCGATTTTGATTGGGAATTTGTTCAGAAGATTTTACCTACTATCACGGTTGAAGATGTTTCGACCCGTGCGAAAAAATGGATGACACCCGAAAACCGCGTAATTGTTGTGATGGGTCCGGATAAACCTGAAGCCAAACACCTTTCAAAAGAACAGGCACTGTCGATTATGACTGAACTCGAAAATAGCCAGATTGAACCTTATGCCGATCAGGTGGTATCGACCAACCTGATCAGCAAAGAACTAAAAGGATCGAAAGTAAAAAGCACCAAAAAGCTTCCGGAGTTTAATGCTGTTGAATGGACTTTGGGTAACGAAACAAAAGTAGTTTTCCGCAATGCCGATTACGAAAAAGATCAGGTTTCGCTTATTGCCATGAGTAATGGAGGAAGTTCGAAACTGGAAAACGACAAAGTTGCTTCGGCCATGATGCTGAACCAGTTTATTGGAGCTTTTGGTGTGAGCAATTACGATGCTACTGCTCTGAAAAAAGCATTGACCGGCAAAAAAGTGAGTTTATCAGTTGGCCTTTCAGACCTGAATGAAACGTTTAATGGTTCGAGTACTCCTAAAGACTTCGAAACAATGATGCAACTGTTGTATTTGCAGTTCGAAAATCCACGCTTCGACAAAGAAGCCTACGAAGCTCTGCTCGGCCGCTACAAAGCATTTATTGCCAACATGGCCAATAATCCACAAAAAATTATGAGCGATTCGCTGCAATTGATCCTGACCAGCAAAAACCCACGCACCAAGCTGATGACTCCCGAATTATTGAACGAAATATCGATGGAGCAAATGGAAACTATTTACAAAGATCGTTTCGTTGATGCCGGCGATTTTACCTACATTATTGTTGGAAATATTGATGAAGCCACTGCAAAGGCCATGGCCGAAAAATACATTGGCTCGTTAACTAATTCGCCACGTAAAGAGACCTGGACTGACCGCAATGTGGAAGGCCCAAAAGGTAAAACGGTTCGTGAGATCACAATTCCGCTGGAAGTAAAGAAGAATACTGTAAATGTAATATACGATGCTAAAATGGATTATACTCCTGAGCAAAACGTACTACTTAGTGTATTCCGCGACATCCTGAACCTTCGTTACACTGAAGAAATTCGTGAAAAAGAAGGAGGAACATATGGTGTAAGGGTTTCATCAAGTTCAGCAAAATTTCCAAAAGCTGAACAAAGCCTTACCATGATGTTTGATACCGATCCGGAGAAAGCTCAGCACTTGAAATCAATTATTTACCGCGAAATTGATAAAATTGCTACCAACGGTCCAACTGCCGAAGATTTGGACAAGGCGGTAAAAAACCTCCAAAAGAACCGTGAGCAGTCCAAACTCCACAACAGTTACTGGCTTCAGGCTTTGACTGGCTTCTATACTTATAATGTCAATATAGCCGCTCCTGAAAACTACGAAACTATCCTGGAGAAAATGACCATTCCACAGGTTCAAAAATTCGTAAAAACATTCACTTCGAAAGCCGATGTGGTTGATGTTATTTTCAAACCAAAGGCTGATTAATACGCAACAAATGATACCGAAAAGGCTGGCTCAACAGAGTTCAGCCTTTTTTTATTTCTATATATTTGTGAAGTTCTGCTGAAGACTTTTAGGCAAAAAAGATATCTTGACATTTTTACAGACTGACATTAAGGGATCACAGATCCGTTAACTAAGAAGTATTGATTGCAAATCAGCACAAGCGCTTTGAACAATATTGAGGTATATCTGGAAGAGCGGGTAACCTTGGAATAGGATATAAACATTAATCTAATTACTATGATTTATTTAATTAGAAGATTTGCAGCGTTTTATGTAGACATGGTTCTTGTAATGATAATTGTGTATACCTTCTATACTTTATATTTTTTGAATATTGGGACTAATATTGAAGACGTTAGACAACCCAATGCTTCACTTTCAATATTATTACAATTCTTAGGAACCTTTTCTTATTTTTTATTTTCTGAGTTCTTTTTTGAAAAAACAATTGGAAAAGTGATATTTAAATTTGTAATAACTGGATATGATGAGAACAAAGGTCTTAAAAGGTTTATTCAGGTTCTTAAAAGAACTCTGATCCGTTTAATTCCCTTAGATCCGTTTTCTATTTTATTAAATGAGGAATTTAAAACTTGGCACGACTTAGTTTCTAAGACAAAAGTAATTGACACGAGAAAGAATATTACGCAGGTGTAAATTTTATTCTTGTTTTCCTCCCCCCATCTCCACCGGATATGTTGAAAAGCTCGCACCCACTGGTACCAATTTGAATAATATCAGCCTATATCCTAAAGAGTAGGCAAATCCATAACATCTTAAGCCCAATCCGTACCTTTTTTTTTATTTGTATTTTGCAGTACTTTACTTTCGTTGCTGAATAAATAACAGCAAAACCGAATACACATGAAAAATCTGCTTTTTTCCATCCTTGCTCTGTTGTCAGTTTTAATTTCAGTAGCCCAAAAACCGATAATTATTAAAGGCAAAATCGACAATTGTTCCAATCGGGAGATTTCTTACATCGAAAAACGATGGTTCAGCACCAAATCCTTGCGCGAAGAATCGAAGCGGTTTGATTTTTCGATTGCCGAGGATGGAACTTTTCGGCTTAAAATTACCGAGCCAGACAATTACTACGCACGGTACTGGATTCATATGGGAAATGAATATACTCACCTTGATCTGATTTCAGGAGATAGTATTAACATGACATTGAATGGTATTTGGTACGACGAAAGCATTAAATACACAGGGTTTGGCGCCGGAAGGAACAATTACCGGCGAGACGTTTTCCTTGAATTCTGGGACCGGGATGCAACATCAAAGATTTATAACGAACCAGACCTGGCTTATTTCCTGAGTGGCCTGAACACGCTGACTGACCGGAAACTGGAGCTTTTGAACAAATATCTGCAAACGGGCGACATCGACTCAAGTTACTACAAGTTTGAGAAGGCCTCTATTTTTAACGAAAGGGCAAGTCAGGTTCTGACTCACAATTCGCGGTATCGGAACCATAAAAATGCAAGCGGTAATGTAGCCACTCAACTGACTTCCATACTAAATGCCGTTGATTTTTCCGACGATCATTTGATGCAGCACAGTAGTTTCAGGGAGCTCGTTACAAAGTTGCCCCGCTACATTGTCGATCGTAATTCAGGGACAACAGATGGTGACCTGAAAGGTGAGATTGCGTATGCAAACGCCCATTACACCAAGGAGATGAACCTGTTTTTTGACCTTGAAGTTATTCGGAATTATCTGAACAAGGCACACAGCCTGAGCGAAAAGCGGGCGCTGCTTAGCTTTTTCTCCGATCAGTTCTCTGAACCTGAACTGAAAAAGGAAATACAACGTCAGAGAGGGTATATAAGCCGTAACCAAGGCATTAACAGTGGAATGTTTCAGGGAATATTGGCTGCGATTGCTTTTTTTATTGGCTTGATTGCAGCATTATTTGTGGTAGTGAAGTTGATTAAAATAACCAGTATTAAACGAATAAACATTGATATAGCCTTATGGCTAAAGGTTGGTTTTTACCTGTTTATTTCTTTTGTGGCATTAGCTTATATCATGAATAATCCGTTACGACAGAAAGCTTTGGTGGGTGTTGTATTGTGGCTGGGATTTTTTCTCGCTCACACCTACCGGTTAATCCCGAAATATGCTTTGGCTAGAAATTACCTGCGTTACCTTCAGATTTTGGGTGTGGCATTTATTGTTTCTATTGCCGGTTTGTACCTGTGCGAACGCAACATGAATGCAGCGCGACTGGTACTTGCTGGTTCGTGCATATTTGGTGCAATCGTTCTGCTCTCCTGGGCTTCGTACTATACCAATCTGCTGGCTTCGCATAAATCGACCTTAAAAGATCTGGTAAAGAGTGGCGATTTAAACCTTGAATTGGCTTTCAATCTGGTTATCTTCTTCCTAATTAATTTCGTATTTGTTGCCGGAGTAGGAAATAATCAAATTTTAAGCATTGCGCTTCCGTTTTATGCTGTGATGCTACTTTTCTACTTCCATGCCTTCATTTCGTATCCCCTATTTTTCAGCAAAGAAAAAGCTATTCAGTTTGCTGGCATTAATCTGGCAATTCTTTTGGTCGCCTCAATTGGCATGATCGTTTTCGATGGATTTCAATCCTACAAAGCGCTCAAATTATTAGGCATTAATAAAAGTATGTTTGAGCTTTTCAGCATAAAAAATTTAAGATTCGATTTTCTGTTGCTTTTTGCTTCAGTTCTGATTCCTTCTTTCGTTTATTACTCCATCAAAGAGCGGTTTAAAAATCTCGATACCACCGGATTTAGTTTATATCGAAAAAAAGAAGCCGAATTGGCCCAGTTGCGCTCACAGGTAAATCCTCATTTTTTATTCAATACCCTGAATACTTTATACGCTTTTGCTCTGAAGGAAGGCAGCGAAAAAACAGCCGAATGTATCGCGAAACTGGCCAACCTGATGCGCTTTATGCTCGACGATATGGAAAAAGAATCGATCCTGTTGCAACGGGAAGTAAGTTATATTGAGGATTACGTCAAGTTGCAGTCTATCCGTAGCGCCGTGGATCACGATATTTCTGTTACTGTGGATATCGATGAAGAACAGGGTTATTCCATAGCGCCCATGTTGTTGATCCCATTTGTAGAAAATGCCTTTAAACACGGCATGAACCCGAATGAAGTGTCGCATCTGAAAATTGACATAACAGGGAAAGACGATAAAATACAGTTTGTGATTGAGAATAGTGTTGACGAAAATTTTGAAGCTTACTACAAGGAAAAAGGCTTTGGTATTGGGATCGAAAACGTAAAAAGCCGGTTGAAGCATATTTATCCTGACCAGCACAACATCTCGATTGCAAAAACTATCGACAAATTTATAGTCATCCTCACCATCGACATATTGTAACTAACATTACCTTTAACCTGAAAATTGATTTCTCCGGAAATCCGTTTTCAGGTTAAACTATTTTTATAACTCTGTCCACGAATGATTCTTTGTATTGCCGTTGATGATGAGCCTAAAGCCTTGGATGTACTATCGATACATGCAGCTAAAGCTCCTGAAATTGACCTTGTCCGGACTTTCACAAATCCAAAGGATGCATTGGCATTTTTAAAGGACAATTTTGTCGATCTCATTTTTCTCGACATCAACATGCCGGGTATTTCAGGACTTCAGTTTGTAGAAAAGCTACAGTCGAAACCCTACATCATTTTTACCACTGCTTACTCCGAATACGCCATCGACAGCTATAATTTCGAGGCTGTTGACTATCTGCTCAAACCCATTGAGTTCGACCGGTTCTACAAGGCAATCAACAAAGTGAAAAAGCAAATACAACTGAACAGTCTTCAGCAAGATAGCCTGTTGAGCAAGTTTATTTTTGTAAAAGACGGGTACAAACAAATCAAGATTTGTATCGAAGATATTTTATACATCCAGAGCGAAGGAAACTACCTGAATATTGTGTCGAACAACGAGAAAGTCCTTGTGCGCATGACGTTTCAAAGTTTAATGGAAAAGCTGCCGGCCAACCTGTTCTTTCGGGTGCATCTTTCGTATGTCGTCAATTTCAGCCACATCCAAAAAATCGAAGATAACCACATTTTTATTCAGGACACGAAAATACCGATGGGTACCAAATACCGCGAAAAACTCCTGAATTTCCTCAATCTCGGTTAGCAGGGAAATAAAAAAGAGTGTCTCCATATTGAAAACACTCTTCGTTTATAGACTGTGAAACAAGTTCTATTTTACAGGTTCAATTTCGATCATTACAAAACCTTTCGGTATTTTCTGACCCTTTTCAATATTGATCTTTACGATTTTACCTTTGAAAGGCATCTGCACATCATTGTACATTTTCATCGCTTCCAAAACAATAATACTTGCACCACTTTTCAAAACCTGTCCTTCTTTCACCAAAATATCGATGATCGTTCCCGGAATGTAGGATTTGATCAGGTTAAAATTTGGTTCTTCCCAAACTTGGCGGTTTAAGTACTTTTTGGTATAAGTGGTTTCATATTTTGCACTGTGTACAATAATATATTGCTTATTTTCCTGGTCTGCCATAATCCTATCGTTTGGTTAAAATGGTGGAAGTCCATGTTTTTTAGCTGGAGCCGGCACATCTTTATGCATTGAAATCTGAAGTGCATGCAACAGGATTTTACGTGTTTCCTGTGGTTCAATTACTTCGTCGATGTAACCTTTTGATGCAGCTACATAAGGATTGGCAAATTTATCTTTATACTCCTGAATTTTTTGCTGACGCATAGCTTCAGGATCGGCTGCTTCTGCAATTTCCTTACGGAATACAATATTTGCAGCTCCTTCAGGACCCATAACAGCGATTTCAGCAGTTGGCCATGCAAACACGAAGTCGGCACGCAAATGGCGCGAGTTCATGGCAATATAACCACCACCATATGCTTTCCTAATGATCACTGTAATTTTTGGAACAGTAGCTTCCGAATAGGAATACAGAATTTTTGCTCCGTGACGGATAACTCCGGCATGTTCCTGATCAACTCCCGGAAGGTATCCAGGCATATCTTCCAATGTAATAATCGGAATATTGAAGGCGTTGCAGTAGCGGATGAAACGGGCAGCTTTATCAGAGCTGTCGCAATCGAGCACACCAGCCAAAACCATTGGTTGATTGGCTACAAAACCTACAGTTTCGCCATTCATACGACCAAAACCAATTACAATATTGGCAGCAAAAAGTTCCATAATTTCGAAGAACTCCGAACTGTCGGTAATCGATTTAATAATGTCGCGAATATCGTATGGCATACGTGCATCAAGCGGAACAATATTTTCGATTTTCAATTTGGTCTTTGGTTCTTTTGGAGGGAAGGCCTTGGCCCGTACCGTATTGTTCCAGGGAATATATGTAATCAAGGTTTTAATCTGCTCGAAACATTCTTTTTCACTAAGAGCAAAAAAGTGTGCATTTCCAGTAATTTCGGCATGAACCCGCGCTCCGCCAAGTGCTTCCATCGAAATATCTTCGCCCAAAACACTCTTAATAACAGCAGGACCGGTGATGAACATTTTAGAAATATTCTCAACCACAAAAACGAAGTCAGTCAAGGCTGGAGAATAAACAGCACCACCGGCGCAAGGTCCAAGAATAACCGAAATCTGTGGAATTACACCTGAAGAAAGCGTGTTACGGAAGAAAATTTCGCCATAACCAGCCAGTGAATTCACACCTTCCTGAATACGGGCACCTCCAGAGTCGTTGATACCAATCAGGGGAACGCGCATTTTCAGCGCATGATCCATAATTTTGGTGATTTTGCGTGCATGCATTAATCCTAAAGATCCACCTTCAACAGTAAAATCCTGAGCATAAATACAAATCGGAGAACCATAAATAGTTCCGGTTCCAATCACGACTCCGTCTCCGGCCAAAACTTTATTGCCCATGTTGAAATCTGTTCCAACATGCTCAACGAACATATCGTATTCATGAAATGAGCCCTCATCAACAATAGCGAGAATACGTTGACGCGCAGTTAATTTGCCTTGAGCAACTTGCTTCTCAATAGCTTTATCTCCTCCACCCAGACGAACCTCATCCTTACGTTTCCGAAGGTCTAAAATGCTTCTTTTCAGTGACATAGAATTTGTTTTTGATTAAAATAATCTAAAAATTGATTTTGTACGCATTCCAAATAAATGCCCATACAGGTGGGCAAAATTATCAAATTTTTATTGCCTGATATGTTTTATAAAACATTTGTTAAGATACTGTCACTTTTTCTTGTTTGTTTGTTTTTGAATTATTTTATTAAAAGGTTGAATTTTAAAACACCTATTTTGCCGCCCTTCGGTAGAGGTAGAAAGCAAGCACTCCGTAGATAATATTGGGTATCCACATGGCTAGCCAGGGTGCAAGCAAAGCGCTTGTTGCAAAAACAGTAGTGACCTGCATAAACAGAATATACGAAAAACTCAGCAGGAGACCCAGCCCCAGATGAAATCCGATGCCGCCCTTGATTTTTCGTGAAGCCAATGAAACGCCAATTATGGTAAGAATAAATGCAGAAAAAGGACCTGAACGCCTTTTGTGTTTCTCAATTTCGTAATCGATGGTATTTACCCCGCGAAGTTTTAGCGTACTTATTGCCTCGTTCAAAGTTGGCAAAGTCATGGTTTCCACAACATTTTCAATAATCTGATAATCCTCCGGAACCATATTGAGTAAAGTATCAATTTCATTTCCGGTGGTTATTTTTTCAGTATACCCATCGATGGTTCTGATAGAATAATCTGATGCAACCCATGTTTTCTTTTCACGATCCCATTTAATTGAATTGGCTGATAATTTGGAAACCAATTTCCTGTCGACAAACTTTTCAATAGTGAATTTATAGCCGGCATCGGTTGAAGGATTGTAGGAGTCAATGTAAACGAATATCCCCGGCTCAATTTGACGATGAATGTTTCGTTCAGTTCCAACCTTTTTGGTCCAGATGTACATGTTCGAAAAATCAACCCGCTTTTTATTGGCCGGAGGAATGACATAATTTCCAAGCATATAGGAAAATAATACAATGACGGCGGCACCGACCATATAAGGTCTCATCAGTCGGTTATACGAAACGCCACTGCACAAAATTGCAATGATCTCGGTATTGTAAGCAAGTTTCGATGTAAAATAAATAACTGCTATAAAAGTGAAAAGTCCACTGAAAAGATTGGCGAAATAGGGAATGAAATTGAGATAATAATCAAAAACAATAGCTTTCAGAGGTACATCCTTCGACATAAAATCATCAATCTTTTCGGAAATATCGAAAACAATAGAAATGCTGATGATTAAGGCAATGGCATAAAAGAATGTCCCCAGAAACTTTTTGATGATATAAAAATCAATTTTATTCAGCATAAATCAGAGTTTTATAGGCGTGTAGAGAGTTGCTGAACCATTTCTTCTTTCCAACTCTTAAACGTATTATTCAGAATGTGCTTCCGGGCCTCTTTAACCAACCAAAGGTAAAAAGCAAGATTGTGTTGACTGGCAATCTGTGCTCCCAGCATTTCGCCTGAAATAACCAAGTGACGCAAAAATGCCCGACTGTAATGATGATCTACAAACGAAGTTCCATCCGGATCAACTGGAGAAAAGTCGTCAGCCCACTTTTTATTTCGCATGTTCATCACACCTTTACTGGTGAAAAGCATTCCATTCCGACCGTTTCTGGTTGGCATTACACAATCGAACATGTCAATTCCCCGATCAATTCCTTCCAATATATTAACCGGAGTACCAACGCCCATCAGGTAACGGGGTTTGTTCTCCGGAAGTATTTCGTTAACCACCTCAATCATCGCATACATATCTTTCTCCGACTCACCAACCGAAAGACCACCAATAGCGTAACCATCGGCATTGTATTGCAAAACATTCCGTGCTCCAATTTCGCGCAAAGTTGGATAAACAGCTCCCTGAACGATTGGAAATAAACATTGTGAATGTCCATATTTCGGCGAGGTTTTTACAAACTGATTCCAACAGCGATCGAGCCAGCGCTGAGTCATTTCCATCGATTTGCGGGCATACTCATATTCAGCATCACCAGGCGTACATTCATCAAAAGCCATCATGATGTCGGCACCAATCGTACGCTGTGTGTCAATCACATTTTCAGGAGTAAACAAATGAGCCGAACCATCAATATGAGATTGAAATTTGGCTCCTTCTTCGCTTAACTTCCGGATATCGCCCAATGAAAACACCTGATAACCACCGCTATCGGTCAAAATTGGACCGTCCCAACCGTTAAATTTATGCAGTCCACCGGCCTGTTCAATGATAGATAAACCTGGCCGCAGATATAAATGATAGGTATTTCCGAGAATGATTTGCGCGCCAATATCATCCTTCAAGTCTCTTTTGTGGATTCCTTTCACCGAACCGGCTGTACCAACTGGCATAAAGATTGGCGTTTCAATTGAACCATGGTCGGTTGTAATGAAACCAGCTCTTGCTTTGCTGCCGTCAGCGGTATGTTTTAGATCAAAATGCATTAACACTATTTTTTGAGTGCCCAAAGATAGATATAAAAGTGGAATGCGCGGAAAGCTTAAGATATGAGCAACTGTTAAATCTAATTAAAAATAGGAAGGATATAACCGGCAGGTTTATTAATTTTGCGCCAGTTATTTTTTTGAAGTATCCCGTTTTATTAACTAAGCAATTCTGACGTGAAGATTATAGATTTTCGAATACTCACTATCAGCGACATGGTTCTGCTGTCTTCCCTACTACTGGTGTTTTTGATCCAGATTTATTATTTGCTGAGGTATTATTTAAAGTTGGCCCGGCATAAAGATAGTTTAGCCACTCAAAATCCAAATCACATTTCGATCATTCTGTCTGTCAGAAATGAGGAACAACATATCAGGGAGATTCTGGACAAATTTAAAGAGCAACAATTTGAAGATTATCAGATTTTGGTAATTAATGTTCACTCTGAAGACAATACCGATGGAGTTTTGAATGCACTGACAGAAACCAATCCGCGGCTTAAGGTTACCAGTCTTAGCCAGGAATCACAGTTCAATGAGAAACAAATAATTAATATCGGGCTCAAAGGAGCTTCGTCACCCTGGATTATTTTCCTTACTTCGGCTTCCGGAGACATAAAAGCCAATTGGCTGGCCGACATGAATGGTTTAATTGCCCCTGAAACTGATCTGGTTGTTGCCTATACCAATGTTGAACGGTTAAAAGGATTCCGCAACCTGATTTGCCGGTTGGAACGTTTCAACCAATTTGTCATCAGCGGAGCCTGGACCCTTGCCGGAAAACCCTTTGTTTTCAATGAAGACAATGTTCTTTTCAAAAAATCGATGTATTTCGACACCCTTGGATTCCGACATAAAATGAACCGGAATTTTGCCAACCTCGAATTGATTTTCAATGAAAACCTCAGGAAAAACAGGATCAAGGTAAGCACCAATCCGGATTTGGCTGTGCGCGAACACATTGAAGATGACCGTGGTGATCATATCCGCTTACTTAAAAAAGGGGTACAAATCAGGCAAAGTCTCTCCTGGGCAAAAAAGATCAGTTTGTTCTTCGACGATTTTACCAGAATTGTTTTACCACTGCTAACAGCGGCCATCATCATTATTCATCCCGAATACTGGATTATCATTTTGGCCCTTCCTTTAATTTATTTAATTCTACAGGCTATTATTGTTAAAATGCTTATAAACCGGCTCAACGAACGAAAAATTTTCCTATCTTCGTTAGTGTACATTTTAATTAAACCAATCATTAATTGGTGGTTTTTTTGGTCGATGTACGTAATTCACCGGAGAAGCAGATGGAACTAAATCCGCATTTATCAGATAAAGCTCAGTTTGATTTTCGGCTGGTTGAAGCCGCACTGACCGGCGAAGAAAAAGCTTTCGCCAAACTGATGAGCCGCTACAAGGATGCCATTTACTTCATGCTCCTGAAAATGGTAAATAACAAAAATGATGCAGAGGATCTTACCCTTGAAGCTTTTGGCAAAGCCTTTAAAAATCTGCACCAATACTCACCAAATTATGCATTTAGCACCTGGCTGTTTAAAATAGCCACTAATAATTGTATTGATTTCCTGAGAAAACGCCGCGGTGTATACGTGTCGATTGAAAGTAACCAGGAAAACGGAGATAATGATCCACCCATCAAACTTCGTTCAACAGAGCCCAACCCGGAAGAAAAGCTGATCCGGATTCAAAAAGCCATCCTGATGCGAAGAATTGTACATCGCCTAAAACCCCGGTACCGCATTTTGGTTGAACTACGCTATTTTCGTGAGTTTTCGTACGAAGAAATTGCAAAAGAACTAAATTTGCCACTCGGCACTGTAAAAGCGCAACTGTTCAGAGCCCGCGAAATGCTCTTCAAAATGATCGAATCGACTGAAATTGACGAGCACGACGAATAGTTCAACCCACAATCAAATGATGGAAATCGTTACTAAATATTTTACTGGTCTTACCGATCAGCAACTGGATCAGTTTGGCCGGCTAGGCTCGTTATACGAAGAATGGAACTCCAAAATCAATGTCATTTCAAGAAAAGATATTGAGCAACTTTACGAACGACATGTGCTGCATTCCCTGGCTATCGCTAAAATTATCCAGTTCACCCCAGGAACTACTGTTCTCGATGTTGGCACCGGTGGCGGATTTCCTGGCATTCCACTCGCCATCCTGTTTCCTGAAACTTCATTTATGCTCATTGATTCAATCGGGAAAAAAATAAAGGTTGTAAGTGAAGTGGCCTCAGCCCTAAACCTTCAAAATGTAAAAGCCGAACACGTGCGCGTTGAAGATGTAAATCAACAATTTGATTTTGTAATAAGCCGCGCCGTTACTGCCTTCCCGAAATTTGTTGCTATGGTCAGAACCAAAGTGGCCCGTGTAAACAACAACAGTTTATCCAACGGAATACTTTACCTGAAAGGCGGAGATTTTGAGGAAGAAATAAGTCCCTTCAAACAACAGGTTAAAGTGTACGATCTTCAGAGCTTTTTTCAGGAAGAATTTTTTGAAACCAAACGGCTGATCCACATGACTTTAAAAAATAAGTGAAATAAAGATAAGTTTGGTTTGCAGAATATTAAAAAAGGACTATTTTTGCAGTCCGAATTAAAAACGAATACTATCATTAAAAAATATTGACCGATGAAAAGGACATTTCAGCCATCAAACAGAAAAAGAAAAAACAAACACGGTTTCAGAGAAAGAATGTCGACTGTAAGTGGACGTAAAGTATTGAAAGCACGCCGTGCAAAAGGAAGAAAAAAATTGACAGTTTCTGACGAACCAAGTCACAAAAGATAGTCGAAGACTTTCGGACTTCTAACAATATACAGAAGGTAAAGAATGAATTTTCTTTACCTTTTTGTGTTTATACCAAAATCGTCTTTCCTTTAGACCGGAAAGCCTGAAGACGAGAAATCTGCAGATAAAATGTTTCAGAAGTCAGGAAACAGACCTAGCGATTTTTAAACTATTTTTGTGTTCATTCACCGAACCATGAATTTTACCGCATGACCCTGAAAGAATTTTTAAAAAGTAAAACATTTAAGTACAACGCACTTGCTGCGGTAGGAATTACAATTTTCCTGATTGTACTGAATATGCTTGCGCTCAGAATTTATACCGACCACGGCGAATCCGTTGAAATACCCGATCTGAAAGGAAAAACAAGCCGGGAAGTAAAAGCAATTCTGGACAATTTAGATCTCCGCTTCCAGATTCAGGATTCAGTTTATACTCAGGAAACGGCACCCGGAACCGTTCTCGATCATTACCCAAAAGCAGGAATGAAAGTGAAAGAAAACCGCACCGTATTTATTACCCTCTGTGCCATAAGTCAGGAGATGATACCCATGCCGCAACTCACCGACATTTCACACCGGCAGGCTACTAACCTGATTGAAAGCTCGGGCCTCATCGCCGGAAATATTGAATACAAACCATCCGAATTTCCGAATTTGGTGCTTGAACAAAAGGCAAACGGACGGACTGTACGCGTGGGCGAAATGATTCCGAAAGGCACAGTAATCGATTTGGTTTTAGGCACCGACAGCAATGGAGAAACCAGTGAAGTTCCAACCTTGTTTGGACGTAGCCTGGCCGAAGCCCGCTTAACAATTGGCGAAGCTTTCCTGAATGTTGGCACAATTACCTACGATGAATCTTTTACTTCTGAAGACCAGAAGGATAAGGGACTAATCTGGAAACAAAGTCCCGACCCGGCAGAAGTGTTTGAAGTTACACACGGAACTCCAATTGATATTTGGCTCACTATTGATCCAACCAAACTTCAGGCAAAACCAGATTCTGTAAAAATTGATAACTCATTTTTTTAAATGATAGACGACAACGAATTGATCGACGAATTTGATGACATTGAAGATAGTGAAGAGAACGAAGACGGTGCTCTTTTTGAACATTACAATCTGGTAGTTGACCCGGGGCAAACCTTGCTCCGAATTGACAAATTCTTATCTGACCGACTAAAAAACGCTACCCGTAGCCGTTTGCAGGCTGCTGCCGACGAAGGCAAAATCCTGGTGAACAAGCTACCTGTCAAATCAAGTTATAAAGTAAAACCGGGTGATGAAATCTCCATTGTGATGGATTACCCGCGCCGGGAGCTTAAAATTATTCCGGAAAACATCCCTTTAAACATTGTTTACGAAGACGATTCAGTGATCGTGTTGAACAAGCCGGCAGGTTTGGTTGTGCATCCAGGGCATGGAAATTATTCAGGAACGCTGGTGAATGCGCTGGCTTACCATTTCAAAGAATTACCACTTTTTAATTCTGACGATCCCCGGCCAGGGCTCATACACCGGATTGATAAAAACACATCGGGATTGCTGGTTGTAGCAAAAACTACTGAAGCCAAGGTTAGTTTATCGCTTCAGTTTTTTGAAAAGACAACCAAACGGAGATACGTTGCATTGGTATGGGGCGATCTGCAAAACAACGAAGGTACAATTACCGGAAACATAGGACGTAGCCTGAAAAACAGGCAGGTTTTTACGGTCTTCCCTGAAGGAGAGCATGGCAAACCAGCGGTTACCCATTACAAAGTAATCGAGCGTCTGGGCTATGTTAATTTGGTGGAATGCCGACTGGAAACAGGGCGGACACACCAGATCAGGGTACACATGAAACACATTGGGCATCCGCTGTTTAATGACGACAATTACGGTGGTGACCAAATTTTAAGAGGTACAACATTTACTAAATACAGGCAATTTGTAGCCAACTGTTTCGAGATGATTCCGCGACAAGCTCTGCATGCCCAAATGTTGGGTTTCGTACATCCGGTAACTGGCGAAGAAATGATCTTCGAATCGGAATTGCCCAATGATTTGGCCAATGTGATTGTAAAATGGCGAAATTATTTATCGAACCGAACGCCTCATGAATAAAATGACAAGCAAAAACCACGTAGATTCATAGAACTCATAGAAAAAGTTAAAAACACCATGAGACCTATGTGCCTACGTGATTAAAACAGATAAACACCACAATTGAAAAAGAATCTAATATGAAACGAGCCATAAGAATTACTTCTCAGGCAGGTAAATAATTATTGGCGAGTTCCATCTGACAATTAAAAAACAAATTATAAACAGATGAAAAAGAATATTGCAGTTGTTTATGGAGGCGACTCATCCGAATTTGTAGTTTCGGTAGCAAGCAGTAAAAATGTATATGAATCCATCAATAAGACTGTTTACAACGTCTGGAAAGTTCAGATCAAAGGACTTGACTGGGAGGTCTTTGAAAACGATCAGCTCATTGCTCCGGTTGACAAAAGCGACTTTTCATTCGTCAAAAACGGCGAAAAAATACAATTCGATTTCGCTTACATCACCATTCACGGAACTCCGGGTGAAGACGGTAAACTTCAGGGTTATTTCGAATTGGTTAAAATACCCTACTCCACTTGTGGCGTATACTCATCGGCCCTCACTTTCAACAAATATTTCTGCAGCAATTACCTGCGCAATTTTAATGTGCCAATGGCCAAATCGGTTCGGCTGTTTAAAGGCGACCACGCCGATGCCGATCAATTGATCGAAGAGCTTGGATTACCTCTTTTTGTGAAACCAAACGCCGGAGGTTCAAGCTTTGGAGTAACCAAAGTGAAAGAAAAAAGCCAGCTTTTAGGAGCGCTCGAAATGGCCATGAAAGAAAGCCACGACATTTTGGTTGAACAATTTATCGATGGAAAAGAATTTACCTGCGGATTAGTCAAATTATCAGATCAGGAACTTATTTTCCCGGTAACGGAAGTAATTCCGCAAAATGAATTTTTCGATTTCGAAGCCAAATACACTAAAGGCAAAACCGACGAGATTACACCTGCGCGCATTTCTCCGGAACTGACAGAAAAGGTTCAGCAACTTTCGTCGCGCATTTACGATTTGTGTGACTGCTCCGGAATTGTGCGGATAGATTATATTCTGAGAGACGGCGAGTTCTTTTTTCTGGAAGTAAATACGACCCCCGGAATGACTGCCACCAGTTTTGTTCCGCAACAAATCGCCGCCATGGACCGCAAACTTGGTGATGTATTGGAACTGATTATTGAAGATAAACTGAAGTAATTTTTGTTTACAACTTAATATCAGATGGAGGCCAAAAGGTCTCCATCTTTTTTTTACCTTTGAAACCCTGCGAAAAATTCGAGGTGCAGGAAAACCCAATTATCTGATTGATTGAATTCCAGAAACATGGCCGGAGAAAAAAAGAATTACCAGCAACAAGCAAAAATGAGCATCGATCAAATCAATGCGCAGTACGGAAAAATACCTCCACAGGCCATTGAAGTGGAAGAAGCTGTACTTGGCGCCTTAATGCTCGAACGCGACGCCTACATCACTGTGGCCGATATCATTGATACCCGGAGTTTTTACAAGGAAGAGCATCAAAAGATATTTGATGTTATTAAATACCTGTCGACTCACGAGAAGCCTGTCGATTTGCTGATGGTTACCCAGGAACTGAAAAACCGGAACCTGCTCGACGAAGTGGGCGGACCTCTCATGATTACTCAGTTGACCTCGCGTGTTGCCTCGGCTGCACACATCGAATTTCATTCGCGTATTATTGCACAGAAATTCATGCAGCGCGAAATGATCCGGGTTTCAACAGAAATTCAGACCAAAGCCTACGACGATACCATTGATGTTGACGATCTGATTGATTTTTCGGAAACGGCACTTTTCCAGGTTGCCGAAGGAAACATCAAGAAAGAGACCTTGCCCATCAAACCACTCTTACGCGAAGCAACCGTTTTGATCGAAGCAGCTTCGAATCGGGATGATGGATTAAGCGGTGCTCCCAGTGGATTTACTGGTCTTGACCGCATTACTTCAGGATGGCAAAAAACTGACCTCATTATTGTTGCTGCCCGTCCTTCAATGGGTAAAACCGCTTTCGTATTGACAATGGCCCGAAATATGGCGGTTGAACACCGTGTTCCTGTTGCCATGTTCTCACTCGAAATGTCATCAATTCAGTTAGTCAATCGTTTGATTTCCTCCGAAACCGAATTGGGTTCAGAAAAAATAAAAAATGGACGTTTGCAAGGTTGGGAATGGGATCATTTTCACCGCAAACTGGCAATTTTAGACGATGCCCCTTTATTCATCGACGATACACCTGCACTTTCGGTATTCGAATTCAGGGCCAAATGCCGCCGCCTGAAAATGCAGCACAACATTGGTGTGGTAATCGTCGACTACCTTCAGTTGATGACTGCGGGAACAGACAACCGGGGAAGCCGTGAGCAGGAAGTAAGTATGATTTCGCGTTCATTAAAAGCCATTGCCAAAGAATTGGATATTCCTGTCATTGCATTATCTCAGTTAAACAGATCGGTTGAGTCGCGCGAAGGAAAACGGCCTCAGCTTTCCGACCTTCGCGAATCGGGAGCTATCGAGCAGGATGCCGACATTGTAATGTTTATTCACCGGCCGGAATACTACGGAATCACCGAAGAGGATGGGAACTCGCTTATTGGGCTTGCCGAAATCATCATTGCCAAACACCGTAACGGTGCTGTAGACGATGTATGGCTTTCGTTCAAAAAGAATCTGGCCAAGTTTGCCGACATGGAAAATATTATTCCTGAAGACATTGGCGGCGGAAATTTTGGACAAAAAATGCAATCAAAAATGAATGTAGATTCGGGCAATCCTTTCGGCAATAAACCTGGTGCCATTCCTGTTAACTCTTCATTCGACAACGATAAATTCAGCCATTATGAAAATTCGGGAGGCGAACATATTCCGTTCTGATTGTTGCTCAAAATGGTTGGTGGCAGTGCTGTTGGTTTTGTTGATTCAAACAGCAAACGCAGCATTCATTCTCATCCCAATGGATGAAAAGCAAGCTAACCATTTAAAAGCATATGGAATAACTTACTGGACACTTGAACAAGGCATCGAAGTAAAATGGCTGCTCAACTACCGGGGAGGAAGCTTCCTTGTGCAAAATCAGCAGGCTCTGGCCAGCGAATGTTTGGTTCGCGGGGTAAGTTTCGAAACCTTAGCCGATGGTCAGGCCAATAATCTGCTGGCCGATATTGCTCGCGAAGATATGAATCAGGATGCAGTAAGTATGCAGAAAGCACCTAAGGTTGCAGTCTACTCACCACCCAACAAACAGCCCTGGGACGATGCCGTGACCTTGGTTTTAACTTACGCCGAGATCAAGTTTGATGTAATTTACGATGAAGATATTCTGAATGGAAAATTAAAAGATTACGACTGGCTTCACCTTCACCACGAAGATTTTACCGGCCAGTTTGGCAAGTTTTTTCAGGCTTACCAACATACGCCCTGGTATCAGGAAGAAATGCGTATTAACAAGGAACTTGCTCAAAAGATGGGTTTCATGAAGGTTTCAGAAATGAAGAAAGTGGTTGCCCGCGAAATCTATCAATACATCAGCAATGGCGGTTTTCTTTTCGCCATGTGTGCTGCTACTGACACCTACGATATTGCCCGCGCTGTTGGTGAAACAGATATGTGCGAATCGATGTTTGACGGCGACCCTGCCGATCCGACTATGAATGATCACCTGGATTTTACTCACACACTGGCTTTTCAGAATTTTATTATCAACCGCAATCCTTACGAATACAAATTCTCGAATATTGACGTTTCGACCAGTCGCAAAGTTACGCGCGAACAGGATTATTTTACGTTATTCCAGTTTTCGGCCAAATGGGATCCGGTACCAACGATGCTGTGCCAGAACCATGTCAATATGGTCAAAGGATTTATGGGACAAACTACCGCCTATGACCGAAGTCTGGTTAAACCCAACGTTCTGGTGATGGGCGAAAACAAAGCTGCCAACGAAGCCCGGTATATTCATGGCGAATTGGGTAAAGGTTTCTGGACATTCTACGGCGGACACGATCCGGAAGATTTTCAGCATTTTGTGGGTGATCCTGTTACCGACCTGAATTTACACCCAAACTCGCCCGGTTATAGGTTAATCCTGAACAATGTATTGTTTCCGGCAGCCAAGAAAAAGAAACAGAAGACTTAATGAGTGATCAGTTTTCAGTCGCAGTTGGCAAGCAAAAAGGCGAGTAGAAAATGGAATTTGAAATCGCCATTTAAACCAAATAGCCATCCAACAATTTAGCCATTTGAACCTATTCAAACAATTCGGTTGGCCTGCTAAACTATATTTTATTACATTTATCCTGAAAATTTCTGACTTTATATCTTTTGGATGACTGAAACGAGCAACGATATTAATTTAGTTGAGTTGCTTCAAAAAGGAAATGTAGCTGCATTTGATTCACTTTTTGAGGTTTACAGTTCGAAATTATACAGCTTTGCACTGAAGTATTTCAGAAATGAGACTGATGCAGAAGAGCTTGTTCAGGAGGTTTTTGTAAAAGTTTGGGAAAACCGGCGAAGCCTGAAATCGGAACTCTCGTTCAAATCCTACTTGTTCACCATCGCATTAAATCAAATCAGGAAACACTTCAACAAAAAAGCTACTTCGCTTCGTTATTTGGAAAGCCTACAGAACGATCCGGAGTATCCAGATCAGATACTGACTGATGATTACGAAACCACCCTACGCCAGATTTACCAAATCATCGATCAAATGCCCGAACGCCGACGTGAAATATTTACACGAAGCAAACTGGGAGGTAAAAGTGCCAAAGAAGTTGCTTTAGAACTAAATATTTCGCCCGGAACGGTTGACAACCAGATTTCAGAAGCTCTCCGCTTTATCCGATCTCAATTAAAAACAGGAAATCTTTGCTTGCTTCTTTTTGCCGTTCTGTTTTTGTATTGATGCAAGTTGATTTCAGAAAAATCATCTCCCAGCAAAGAAAAATTCAAGGATCACCATGATCTATACAAAATTCAGGTGATTCCCATATCTTCAAAACTCTTCCAGAAAAAATTTCAGGGTTACCCGTGAGAAAATCCACCTCATTGGATATAAGTTTTAAATCAAGCTAAAATATCCGGACTTGATTTTCAGAAATGAATTGTGCAACTTAATGCGATGAAGCAACAGATACAAAATCTTATTAAAAAATATTCTGATGGCCATATCAGCCTGAAGGAGCAAATTGAACTTTCGGAACAACTTTCTGATGCAGAAAACCATAATGCGGAAGAAATACTGCATCAGGACTGGCAGGCGCAACTAAAATCAGAGACCATTTCAGTCCGCGATTTAAAACCTGTTCTTGATCAGGTTCACCACCGCATACATTTGAATGAAGCCAACAAAACAACTCAAATTGGCTGGCTGCAGACTTTTCAACGCGTAGCAGCTATTCTAATTTTTCCTTTACTGCTTTCATTTCTGGCGTATTTTTATTACCAGTCCAAGCATCCGGTTGTAAACAACTCGTACGCCGAAATCCAGTGCCCATTGGGAGTTCGTACCAAATTTAAGCTTCCCGACGGATCAACCGGCTTTCTGAACAGCGGATCGCGGTTAAAGTACCCGGTACAATTTATTGGCGAACGAAAAGTTGAACTGGTTGGTGAGGCATTCTTTGATGTGGTTCATAACGCAGATATACCTTTTCATGTGAACACTCCGAATCTGAATATTAAAGTTTTGGGTACAACATTTAATGTAATTGCCAATGAAGATGAATTTACCGAAGAAATCATTTTGCAAAATGGGAAGGTAGATGTTTCATCCCGAACTGGAAAGCAAATGGCTGTTCTCTCGCCTAACGAACAATTGACTCTTAACATTGAGAAACGAACCTTTTTAAAAAATAAGGTGGAAGCTTCGCAATACAGCACGTGGAAAGAGGGTAAACTGGTATTCCGCAACGAAAACATGCAACAGGTTGCCCGCAGATTAAGCCGTTGGTACAATGCTGAAGTGATAGTTGACGATCATTTACTCAATGATTATACCTTCCACGCCACTTTCATTGACGAGCCTTTGGATGAAGTGATGAAATTATTATCGATTACCACGCCTTTAAGCTTTAGAGAAGAGAAAAGGGCCAGTGATGCAGAAGGAGTTTTTGCAAAACGCAAGATAATGCTTAGGATGAATCAATCAAAAATTAAACATTTCAAATAAAAAAAAACAGGAAAGTGTTCGTACCACTCTCCTGTCAAAATCAAGTAGTATAACGCTCGAATAATTGTTTAACCACTTAATGATTCAAATTTATGAAAAAAAAACGAATCGGGGCGCCGGCGCCTAACCGTGTGCTCTTTAAACTATGGAAAATTATGCGCCTAAGTGTATTCTTTTTACTTCTTTTTGTTGCACAAACCTATGCAACAGTCACGTATTCACAACAAACACGTTTGACGCTCAAAATGCAGGGCACCAAAGTGATTGACGTTTTAAGCAAGATTGAAGATGAAAGTGAATTCTTCTTTCTGTTCAACCAGAAATTGGTTGATGTGGAACGACAGGTAAGTATGGATGTTAAAAATGAAAGTATTGATAAAATTCTTTCTAAACTTTTTGACGAAACCAATGTAAGCTATCTGGTAAAAGACCGTCAAATTATTTTAACAACCGCCAGTAATGAATCTGGAATTTTACAGCAACAAAAGGCTATTAAAGGTAAGGTAACCGACTTTACAGGCTCGCCTCTCCCAGGCGTTTCGGTAGTAGTTAAAGGTACTACCACCGGAACAATTACTGATGGAGATGGAAATTTTTTCATTTCCAATATTCCTGAGAATGCAGTGTTGCAATTCTCATTTGTGGGAATGAAATCGCAGGAAATTACAGTCGGTGGGCAAACAACTATAAATGTAAAACTTGCTGAAGATGCCATCGGAATTGAAGAGGTGGTTGCCATCGGTTATGGTGTGCAAAAGAAGTCGGATGTAACAGGGTCATTGACAAGTGTAAGTTCGGAAGTAATTAGTTCCCGCCCTGTGAAGAATGCCGTTGAAGCGATGCAGGGAAGAGCAGCCGGAGTTGATATCACTTCGAATGAACGTCCCGGAACAGTTGGCGACATCACCATTCGTGGCGTACGCTCGCTCACCGCATCAAACTCACCGCTTTATGTTGTTGATGGTATTCCTATGGTAACCGGAACTGTCGATGCCGGAAATACTTCCTCGAATAAAGTAACGCTCGGAGGTATTGATAATATCAACCCCAACGACATTGAATCAATTGATATTTTGAAAGACGCATCGGCTACAGCCATTTACGGTTCGCGTGGAGCCAACGGTGTTGTTTTGATTACAACCAAAAAGGGGAAAACCGGAAAATTTGCCCTGAATTTTGACAGCTCAGTGACTTCAGAGAAGATACATGAATTTTCGCCTTTGTTTAGTGCAGGTGACTATGTCGAATACCGGCGATGGGCAAAATATAACAATAAAGAATCGGTTGTTAGAGGCGATCAGCCGACACAGGCCAATGATGAAAAAATTTTTACCGGAGATCCCACAGCCTGGAACAATATACTTAAAGGCTGGGCAAGCGGTACCTGGGATGGATCACAGTTAACTACTACCAATTGGACCGATTATGTAACCCGAACCGGTGTTACTACACAAAATACACTGAGTGCAAGTGGCGGTACAGACAAAATGAAAGCTTATGGCTCCTTTGGATATACTGATAGTAAAGGGGTGGTAAAAGGGCAAGGCTTTAAACGATACAATGCCAATGTAAGTGTAGATATTACGCCATTAAAATGGTTCTCATTTGGTGGTAACCTGAACAGTTCATACAGTATTCAGGAATATGGCCAATCAACTGCCGGTAATGTTGGAGTGTCTGCTCAAACCGGATTATACCAAAGTGCATATGGCATTTTTACATACGCACTTCCTTATGATGCGAATGGCAACCGGATAGATTACCCAGGTGGCGACATTGCCGTTAAGACAGTTATTGATGAAGAAAAATATTCTCAGGACCAGCGTGTTACTTTCAGAACCTTTGGTAGTTTATATGGCCAACTGGATTTTGGAACCCTGTTCCCTGTATTAAAAGGGTTAAAATTCCGTACCAATTTTGGTCCAGATATTCAGACCTGGCGAGATGGTATCTATGATGATGGCAAATCCGTAATCAGAAGCGGCTCCGCCTATGCCTCTCTGGAAAAAAGACAACGCTTGTCTTATACTCTTGACCACCTGCTGTACTATGATAAAACTATTGGAAAACATGGTGTTAGTATGACTTTACTACAGAGTCAAACGCAATTTGAAACAGAATCCAGTTTAATGACAGCCAATAATATTCCATTTTCAAGCCAGAAATGGAATGCGCTAAAAGCTGTTAGTTCACTTGAAAGTTGGAGTTCCGGCATCACCAAACAATCATTACTTTCCTACATGGCCCGTTTAAATTACAATTTTACTGATAAATATCTGTTAACTGTTTCAGGACGTTATGATGGGGCCTCTGTACTGACCGAGGGAAATAAGTGGTCATTCTTCCCAAGCGCTGCATTGGGATGGCGTATGGATCAGGAGGGCTTTATGGCCGATGTGGACTGGGTGACACAATTAAAATTACGCCTTGGTGTTGGGGTTACCGGTAATGCTGCCATTGACCCTTATTCTACCAAAGGAAGGTTAGAGGCCATGTTTTATCCTTATGGGGCCACCTCTACAGCCGGCCAATTAAATGTTACAACCTTTGCAAATCCTGATTTGGGATGGGAAAAAACCAAGCAATACAACGTCGGTATTGATTATTCGCTATTCAATTCAAGAATTTCCGGAAGTTTAGATGTTTACAGTTCCCATACCACCGATTTATTACTAAAAAAATCAATCCCTTCGGTTACCGGCTTTTTAGACACTTATGCCAACATCGGGGAAACCAAATCACGGGGTGCTGATTTGAGCGTAAATTCGGTAAACGTAAAAACCCATGACTTTGAATGGTCAACAACAATAAACGCTTCATTCCAGGATAACGAGATTGTTTCCTTAGCTAACGGTAAACAAGATGATTCGAATAACGGATGGTTTATTGGCCAATCTCAAAGTGTAATCTATGGCTATGAGGCTGCCGGTGTATGGCAGGAATCTGATGCCGCAGAAATGGCAAAATTCAATGCCAATGGGCATACCTTTTCAACAGGAAATGTGAAACCGATAGACCAAAATGGTGATTATAAAATTGATGCAAACAACGACCGAGTAATCGTCGGCAGCACGATTCCAAAATATATTTTAGGCTTAACTAATACCTTTGACTACAAAGGTTTTGAGTTGTCAGTATTATTATATGGCCGTATGGGATATATTTATAGTGCCGGAGGAGAAGGCTTGGTTGGACGATATCAACAAAGAGCAGTGAATTATTGGACTCCCAATAATACGAATTCCGACTATCAAAAACCAATATATTCTGCCGGCTATGGTGATCAGTATTATGCATCGCTTGGGTATAAACACGGGTCATTTTTAAAGATTCGAAATATTTCGTTGGGATATAATTTTCCTGATAAAGTTGCCAATAAACTTAAGGTATCCAAATTACGGTTGTATGTTCAGGCGTCGAACCCCGGTTTTATTTTCAATCAAGTACCGTGGATTGACATGGATTTAAGATACCATGCTTCGAACAGAGGTTTTGTAACAGGTCTTAGCGTACAATTTTAATCAATGTTAAATTCAAAAAATTATAATTTATGAAAAAACATATAATACTTCATACTCGCCTGCTTGCATTTCTGGCACTGGTCGCATTGGGTGTAACATCTTGTTCCAAAAGCTTTCTGGACGAAAAATTGGAAACTGCAAGAGACTTTTCATATTACGATACTGAAGCTGGTATTCAGCAATTAGCCGTTGGTGCTTATTATCGGGTTTTTGCATCTCCGTTTTCTACAGAATATCAATTTGGTACCACCAATTATGGTACTGATGAGTTCCATGTGGGTGGTGACGACACCAACAGCCAATGGAACAATTATGACAGCAGGTTCAACTCCATCATAACAACCATCAGGACCACAGCACAGGAACCCTGGGATAATGCTTATCTTGGAATTGGATTGGCCAACCAGTTAATCGAATCAGCAACCAATATTGTATCTACCAATGATGCTATCAAAAAAACGGCATTGGGCGAAGGGTATTTTCTGCGTGCCTTCAACTATTTAAAATTGGTACGGCAATATGGTGGCGTTCCTTTAAAATTGAAACCAAGCACCACTGTTGAATTAGAGTTTACCCGTGCAACAGCTGAAGAAGTATTGAAGCAGGTAATTGATGATTTTACTCAGGCCTATAACTTGTTGGGAAATACAGGAGGCCCCAACAAAATCACTAAGGATGCAGCCGCACATTTCCTGGCAAAAGCTTATTTAACACGTGCCAGTGAAATTAACGACTCTTTTAACTCAGGAACAAAGACTGCTGACCTGCAAAAAGTGGTAAGTATATCTGACGAAGTGATTACTCGTCATCCGCTCGCAAGTAATTATCAGGCACTCTGGGATTATACCAAGCCGGATGGAGCCAATGAATCCTTACCGGAAATGATTTTATCAGCCTCTTTTAGCCGTGATCCAGCGCTTAAGACTGAGAACAATAGTCATATATTTTTCACTGCTCGTTATGACGACCTGCCAGTTATGCAACGTGACCTTACCGGGATGCGCCCGTATAGCCGTTTGGCACCTACATATTTCACTTATGATGTGTTTGACCATGTTAACGACTCTCGTTTCTGGAAAGTATTCAGGACTAAACACCGCGTAAATAAAGCTGGCGCTTCAGGTGGTATTACATATACACCAGGAGTAGATTTGGGTATTCTGTATATTATTAATTCGAAGACCGATACTCGTTTCGCCAAAACGATTAATAACAACGATGCTAATATTTTATACAGCGTTACCAAAAAGACAATTCCTTCGGTTTATGTAGCTTATGCTGCCGATGGTCTGGGCTTAGAGGCAAACCCCCGGTTCCCTTCATTGTCAAAACATTTTGAATCAGACCGGACAGCCATCAATGACAACAGAGGTATGCGCGATGAAATTTTAGCACGTTCTGCCGAAACCTATTTAATGGCTGCTGAAGCAAAAATCCGGTTGGCAAAAGCGGGTACTGGTGCTTATGCCGATGCATTACCTTACATCAATGCCGTTCGTACCCGCGCAGCGTATAAAGAAGGAGAAAATCGTTCATATTATACCGATGGTGCTGCATCTTTTCCTACCTCTACATTCGTTCAGGCTGCCACTATGAATTCTTTTATAACAGAAAATTCGTATTACGAGTCCAACAATATTCCTTTAACAACAGCTGCAACCAGTTTGGCTATTGCAAGTACATCTGCATTTCCGGCAGAAGACGAAGCTGTAGTTACCAAATTGGGGTATTCAAGCGAATATGACAAAATGCTATGTCTGATACTAAACGAACGCACCAGGGAACTTTGCGGTGAATGGCTCCGCTGGGAAGATTTAAGCCGGACTAAAACATTGGTTCCAAGGGTTAAAGTGTACAACAAAGAAGCAAAAGCAAACATTAAGGATTTTCACAATCTGAGACCGATTCCGCAAACATTCCTTGATGGAATCTATAAGGATGGACTGCCTTTAACTGCTGCTGAAAAAGCTGCAATGCAAAATCCTGGATATTAATAATTCAGTTATTTCATAAAATATGGAGGTACAATGTGCCTCCATATTTTTTACAGCTTACCCTTCATAAAATCAAGGCTTGATACTAGACTTGATAATGATTTACCAAACAAAAACCTAAACACAATGACCAAGAATATTCTTGTAGTACTAATCTTGCTCCCGATTTTCGCACTTGCTCAAAACCAACCGGCAAAACCACAAAACGACGCATCTGCACCCTTACATTTGATGCAGCCCGACTACGAAACACCCTATAATGTGCCAAACAAGGCGGAGATTATAAAAGTACTCGACCGGGTTTACAATTATCTCCAGGCATCAACTCCAACCCAATTGACCGATGCTTCCGGATCCGATTTATCGGACTTCACCAAAATAAATGCACAAACAAAATTTAAACAAGGCGATTTCAGGCTAATCAGCTACGAGTGGGGTGTTACATACGCCGGAATGTTGCTAGCTTCGGAAACTACAGGAGATCAAAAATATGCCGGGTACACATTCAGTCGACTAAAATTTTTAGCCGATATCCGGCCTTCATTCCTAAAATTAGAACAACAAACTCCGGAAGCGCGTCATGCCATGTTTTCGGTCATACACCCGCATGCGCTGGATGATGCAGGGGCTATGTGTGCCGCTATGATTAAAGCAGAACAGGCCAATATCAATTCCGACCTGAATCCGATGATTGACAATTTTATGGATTTCATCAGCAACAAGCAACAACGGTTAGATGATGGTACTTTGGCTCGCAACAGGCCACTGCCCAATTCACTTTGGCTCGACGACCTATTTATGAGTGTTCCGGCATTGGCACAAATGGGCAAATACACCGGACAAACCAAATATTACGACGATGCCATCAAACAAGTGCTGCAATTCTCGAAACGTATGTTCAACTACGACAAAGGTCTCTTTATGCATGGCTGGATTCAGGAAATGCCTGAACATCCGCAGTTCCATTGGGCCCGTGCAAATGGTTGGGGTGTGATGACCATGGTTGAACTGCTCGAAGTTTTACCAGTGGATTATGCTGGTCGCGATCAGGTTCTGGATATACTGAAACGACACATTCGTGGGTTAGCCAATTACCAGTCGCCACAAGGTTTCTGGCACCAGTTAATCGACAAAAACGACTCATATCTCGAAACTTCAGCAACTGCTATTTATACTTATTCCATTGCCCGTGCTATTAATCGGGGTTACATCGATGAGCAGATTTACGGTCCGATGGTTTGCCTGGCCTGGAATGCTGTTGCAACGAAAGTAACCGAAAAAGGACAGGTTGAAGGTACTTGTGTAGGAACAGGAATGGGATTCGACCCAGCATTTTACTACTACAGGCCGATCAATGTTTATGCAGCTCATGGCTATGGTCCGGTTTTACTTGCTGGAGCAGAAATGATCGAGTTGTTGAAAAAGCATTTCCCCAAAATGAACGACAGCGCTATCCAGTTTTATAAACAAGATGTGAAAACGAACGGAGCCATTTTCGAGGCAAAGTAAAATCGATACCGAAGATTTAAAAAATGACTATTGCTCTCAACCTGGACAGTGACTGATTTATAATAAAATGAAAGATCGTTTATAGTAAAACCCCTTTGCTCGCAATAACAAAGGGGTTTAACATTTTCCCTGATTTTTTTGATAAAAGCCTTAATTTCATTTTTCTCATTTTGCCAACCTTTCTTTTTATTTACATTTACGAAAAATGAAATCCCATGATAAAACCTATTTTCACTCTTAGTCTCATACTCATTCTTGCTTCCGGCGTTTCAGAAATAATCGCCTGTACCAACCTTATTGTAACCAAAGGTGCAACCAGCGATCGTTCAGTAATGATTACCTACGCTGCCGATTCGCATACCCGTTACGGAACATTGGGTTTCTATCCGGCAGCCGACCATAAACCCGGTGATTTGTGCGAAGTTTTTCACTACGAAAACGGCAAACTGCTCGGTACAATTCCTGAAGCGGCTCATACTTATTCGGTCATTCAGTTTATGAATGAGAATCAGGTGGCTATTGGTGAGACAACATGGGGCGGATTGGATTCGCTAAGTCGTCAGCCTGAGGCAATTCTCGACTACGGCTCTCTGATGCGCATTGGACTGCAACGCTCGAAAACTGCCCGTGAAATGATTCAATTGATGACTGAACTCGTGGCAAAATATGGCTATGCCACTGGCGGGGAATCCTTCTCTATATCAGACGCCAATGAAGCGTGGATCATGGAATTGATCGGAAAGGGAAAATATGAAAAAGGTGCCGTTTGGGTCGCTCGTTTAATTCCCGACGGATATGTCAGCGGACACGCCAATCAGGCCCGAATCACCACTTTCCCGTTTCAGAAAACCAACAATTGGAGCGACACAAAACAGACCGTTTATCATTCGCCTGACGTGATCAGCTTTGCGAAGAAACACGGATTCTACAAAGGAACTGATGAATCATTCAGCTTTTCGGATGTGTACAATCCGCTAAAATTTGGAGGCGCCCGTTTCTGCGATGCACGCGTTTGGTCGTTCTTCCGCAGAATCAGTAAAGAAATTAGAGAAAACCAGGATTACACCAATTATGCCATGGGCAAATTCAGTCGTGATGGCAAACTGATGGATCAAACTGCAAATCCAAACGGATATGTATCGAACCGCATGCCTTTGTGGGTGAAACCAGATTCACCAGTTACGCTTCAACAGGTGATGGCGGCTATGCGCGATCATTACGAAGATACACCCATGGATATGCGAAATGATCCGGGAGCAGGTCCATACCAATCGCCTTACCGCTGGCGCCCTATGGAATTTGTAGTTGACAGCACTGAATACTTGTGCGAACGTGCCATTGCCACCCAGCAAACCGGCTACAGCTTCGTGGCTCAGTCGCGCAGCTGGCTCCCCGCTCCCATTGGCGGCATTTTCTGGTTTGGCGTTGACGATACCGATGGTTGCGTGTATGCCCCTATGTACTGTGGAATGCAGCGTGTTCCGGAGAGTTATGCCCTTGGGAACGGTTCAATGATCACCTGGTCGGAAACTTCCGCATTCTGGACCTTCAACCAAGTAAACAACTGGGCTTATTCACGCTACAACCTCATCCATCCTGAAATTAAAAAATACCAGGCACAGCTTGAAACACAGTTTACCAGCGAAGTGAAAGTAACTGATCAGCAGGCCACCGAACTTTACAAACAGAATCCTGCTTCAGCAGCCGATTACCTGACCAGCTATTCGGTTTATACCGGCAACAAACTGGTTGCCGACTGGAAAGTATTTTATCAGTACCTGTTTATGAAATACATCGATGGAAATGTGAAAAATTCCGATGGCCGCAAATTGCTGGATAACGGAAATGGTAAAAACATACCCAAAGCGCCTGCACAGCCAGGCTACGGAAAAGAATGGGAACGTATCATGATTCAGGGAACAGGAGACCGGCTGGTTGTTCCGAAAAAGGAATAACCATTTTGTCAAACTAAACCTAAGCCAACGAAAAAAATGAAACGATTCTTCCATCTCCTGTCTTTTTGTTTATTGATTTCCTTTGGTGGAGTATGCATAGGACAGAACAAACCTGTAGAAATAAAGATTGATCCAAACCATACCTTTCAAACCATCGAAGGTTGGGGAAGTTCGTTGTGCTGGTGGGCAGCCCAGGTTGGCAACTGGAATGAAGCAAAAGTCGACAGCATTGTCGATTTAATCACTTCTCCGGATAAACTGAACATGAACATCTTTCGTTACAACATTGGTGGTGGCGATGATCCCTCGCATTTGGGCGGACACATGGTTAAAGGCAAAGGAAAGCGTGCCGAAATGGAAGGTTTTAAAAATTCGGTTGATGCCCCTTACAATTGGGAGGCTGATAAAGGCCAACGCATCCTGATGTTGAAAATAAAAGCTAAAAGACCAGATGCAGTGTTCGAAGCTTTTTCGAACTCGCCTCCTTTTTGGATGACTTATTCAGGTTGCGCCGGTGGAAACACCGACCCCATGCAGGACAACCTGAAACCTGAATTTTATACCGTATTTTGCGATTATCTGATCGATGTTTGCAAACAATACAAGGAACAATACGGCATTGAATTCAAAACGCTGGAGCCTTTTAATGAATCGACATCGAATTACTGGTATAATCTGGGAAGCCAGGAAGGTTGCCATTTTACGCCCGAAACTCAAATGAAAATTATCCGGATTTTAGCTCCCAAACTTAAAGCTTCAGGATTAAAAACGGTGATTTCAGCTTCCGACGAAACCAATATCGCCTCATGTATAAAGGTTCTGAAAGCCTACCAGTCGGCAGGTGATATTCTGGATAAAGTTGGACAACTGAACACGCATACCTACTCCGGAAATAACAACGAGCGAACAGAAGCTTATCAATTGACTAAATCAATCGGAAAACCATTCTGGCAATCGGAAACAGGCCCTAGCGGAAAAAGCAAAACAAGTTTCGGATCGAATCTGGGACTCGCTCAAAAGCTATTTGACGACATGCGCTTTATGAAACCTCAGGCCTGGCTCGATTGGCAATTGATGGAAGAGACCAATGACGTGTGGTGTTTGATGCGTTGCAACTTCAGTTCGCAGGAATATAAAATCGTGAAGAACTTTTATGTGCGGATGCAGATTACCCGATTCTTTAAACAAGGGTATACGCTTATAGAAACAGATAATAATGAAGTTCTGGCAGCAATGAGTCCTGACAAAAAGGAGTTTGTTGTTGCGGTACTAAACAAATCTGATCGAGCCAAAACGTATAAACTGAATTTAAACACATCTGCAAAAATCAGCAAAAAAAGCCCGGTCTATAGAACAAGTCCCACGGAAAACTGCATAAAAGTTAGCGCCCCCAAGTTAAAAAACAGGTCGGTCTTGCATGAGGCTCCCGGACTTTCATTGACAACTGTTATTCTTCCTTGTGGTAAATAAATGAAATCACATATCATGATTAAATTTCAAACTTTCGTACTGATTTGTATTCTATCTACACCAATTTGTTGGGCTCAGAATAATTCCAATTTAAGTTTTACCAATCCGGTTTGGGATGGTGCCGATCCCTGGATGATAAAACACAACAACGAATACCTCTATTGCTGGTCGGCCAACAATTCGATCAATATTTCCAGGTCGGCAAAAATGACCAAACGCGGCGAAGTGAAGAAAATCTGGCAGGCTCCGGATACTGGTTGGAACCGCGCCTGTATTTGGGCCCCTGAAATTCATTTTATTCAGGGTCGCTGGTATGTATATTACGCTGCCGGGGAATCGGGGCCACCGTTTATACATCAGCGAACAGGAGTGCTGCGTTCTGCCACCAACGATGTGTTCAGTGATTACGAAGATATGGGTGTTTCGTACACCGGCGATAATCCGGCTGATCCAACTTCGAATGTTTGGGCGATCGATATGACCACACTTGAACACAAAGGCAAACTTTACGCCATCTGGTCCGGCTGGATTAAACAAGAAACTACTGATGCTACAGCGCAACACCTTTACATCTGCGAAATGGAAAATCCGTGGACAATGAAAGGCAAGCGCGTGAAACTTTCGTCGCCTGTTGAAAGTTGGGAAACCGGTGGCCCGCTTAACCTGAATGAAGGTCCGGAAATCCTGAAAAACGGAGAAAAAGTATTTGTCATTTATTCGTGCCGCGAATCATGGCTGGTTGAATACCGATTGGGAATGCTTCAGCTCGTAAATCCGGATGGGAACCTGCTCGATCCGGCGAACTGGAAGAAAACCGGCCCGGTATTTCAGGGTAATTCGCAGGTTTTTGGAGTTGGCCATTGCTCATTCGTGAAATCGCCCGACAATACCGAAGACTGGATTATTTACCACTCGAAAAAGGCAACGACTCCCGGATGGGCGCGCGATGTACGAATGCAACCCTTCAAATGGAACGCCGATGGAACACCAGATTTTGGAGAAGCAATTCCTGCAGAAAAGGCCATCAAACTTCCTTCAGGAGAAACGAAACTGAACTAATCTATTGCCAGAAATAGTACCTTTGAAAAGCCAATCTAACTTAAACCATTCGACATGCTGAGAATAATACCGTTTCTGTTTTTATGCCTGCATTGCGTTTCGGCAACTTTTGCCAAAGAAAACCGCAATTCGCATTACACCACCAATCAGCCACCTCTATTTGCCCAACCATATACTGCTTTGCCATTGGGAGCGATCAAACCCAAAGGATTTCTGCTGAAGCAACTTGAATTGCAGCGCGACGGCCTAACCGGACACCTTGACAGCATTTACAGTCTGGTTTGTGGCGACAACAATGGATGGCTCGGAGGAACCGGCGACGGATGGGAACGTGGCCCCTATTGGATTGATGGATTGATTCCACTGGCTTACCAGTTAAACGACCCCAAATTGAAAGCCAAGGCTCAGAAATGGATTGAATGGAGTATCAAAAATCAGCGGGAAGATGGTTATTTTGGGCCAAGACCTTTACCTGAAGGATATCAGAAGATAAAGGGCACACAACAGGACAAACGCGAAGACTGGTGGCCTAAAATGGTGATGCTGAAAGCCCTTCAGCAATATTATACAGCAACAAAAGACGAACGGGTTATCAAACTTATGCTGAGATACTTTAAATATCAGCAGGAAATGTTGCCCAGGTTTCCGCTCGGCCATTGGACGTATTGGGGAGAACAGCGCGGTGGCGACAACCTGGCTATCGTTTACTGGCTCTATAACCTGACCAATGAAAAGTTCCTACTCGATCTGGCTGAAATTATTCATAAACAAACTTTTAACTGGACCGAAATTTATTCAGGCAATGTAATCCGGAAACTAAATCCCATGCCCGATCTGCATTGTGTAAATGTGGCTCAGGGTCTGAAAGAACCGATTATTTTTTACCAGCAACATCCGGAACAAAAATACCTTGATGCAGTGAAAAAAGGCTTGGAGGCTTTGAGAGATTGCCATGGTTTTGTGAACGGCATGTACGGAAGTGACGAGCATTTGCATGGAAATGATCCTACACAAGGCTCGGAACTTTGCTCTGCTGTTGAAATGATGTTTTGCTTCGAGAGTATTTTACCAATTTCAGGCGATGTGTATTTTGCCGATTACCTCGAAAAAATTGCTTACAATGTGCTGCCTACACAGGTTACCGACGATTATCTGCGGAAACAGTATTTTCAGCAAGTCAACCAGGTTCAGATTACCGACGAAAGCCGAAATTTCCTGAACGATTACAACGGTCACCTGGTTTTTGGAACTACCTCAGGCTATCCGTGTTGCCTGACCAACATGCATCAGGGCTGGCCCAAATTTGTGCAAAGTATGTGGTTCGCCACTGCCAATAACGGACTGGCAGCATTGGTTTATGGCCCATCTGAAGTTAACCTGAAAGTAGGTGCTGGCGAAGAAGTTACAGTTATCGAAACCACCGGATACCCTTTCCACGAAACCATCAGCTTTGCATTTCAGACCAAAACAAAAGTCCGGTTCCCATTTCATCTGCGCATACCTGAGTGGTGTAAAAATCCGGTGCTGACAATAAATGGGGCGAAAACAGCAGTTAATGCAGTAAAAAATATAGTTGTGATTAACCGCGAATGGAACAGTGGCGATCAGATTGAATTGTCGTTGCCGATGGATTTTCGGTTTAGCAATTGGTATGAAAGTTCTACCGGAATTGAACGCGGTCCGTTGGTATATGCACTTAAAATTGAAGAAGAATGGCGCGAAGTAACAAAAGCCGGATTCGACAACAGTTTTTGGGAAGTACTGCCTAAATCGTCGTGGAATTATGCTTTGGTTAAAGGAGAAATCGAGCCAAATAAACTTAAGGCTGATGTAAAAAAAGAAATTGCAGACTACCCGTGGAACCTGAAAAATGCCCCGATATCATTAAAAACCAAAGGAAAACGAATGCCAATGTGGGGAATTGAACGAGGCTCAGCCGGTAAAATTCCGGCGCCATCGTGGCCACCTCGCCCAACGGAGAAAAATGAAGAAGAAATTACGCTTATTCCTTACGGTTGTACCACACTTCGAATTGCAGAATTTCCAGTTTGCCAATAAATTAAAACACAAAATACCAACATGAAAAAACAAATTTATCTTTATCTGATAGCCGTAGCATTACTTTTTGCGGCTTGCCAAAATGCGACTAAAAAGACTGAAAAAACCGAACCTGTTTCAACCCGCTGGACTGATGAACAAGCAAAGCAGTGGAGTACAGAAAATGGCTGGCTACGTGGAAGTAATTTCAACCCGAGTACGGCCATAAATCAGCTGGAAACCTGGCAGGCCGAATCGTTCGACACGGCCACCATCAACCGCGAACTGGGCTGGGCCGAAGGAATTGGAATGAACGTGATGCGCGTTTATCTGCACCACCTAGCATGGGAAATTGACAAGGAAGGTTTTAAAAGTCGCATGAACACCTATTTGGACATTGCAGGGAAACACGGTATTAAAACTGTATTTTGCATTTTCGACGACTGCTGGAACCCAACTTATGTAGCCGGGAAACAGCCGGACCCTAAAGTTGGCGTTCACAACTCGGGTTGGGTGCGCGATCCGGGCGAATTGCTTTATACCGACACTACACTGATTAAAACGCTTGAAGCATACGTGAAAGATGTATTGACCACATTTAAAGACGACAAACGCATTGCCATCTGGGATTTGTATAACGAACCCGGGAACTCGGGCTACGGCAACAAATCGCTTCCATTGCTTAAAAAAGTATTTGAATGGGGCTGGGAAGTTCGTCCATCACAACCACTATCTTCCGGAGTCTGGAGTTTAGCATTGTCTGATTTAAATAAATTTCAGGTTGAAAATTCCGACATCATCACGTATCACAATTACGAAAGTCCCGAAAAACATCAGGCAGCAATTGATACCCTGAAAAAATACAACCGCCCGATGGTTTGCACCGAATACATGGCCCGCCGCAACAATAGCCTGTTCACCAACATTATGCCTATGTTGAAAGAACAAAACATTGGAGCCATCAACTGGGGACTGGTTTCCGGAAAGTCGAATACCAAATATGCCTGGGACGAGCCTATCGCTGACGGATCGGAACCTAAACTGTGGTTTCACGAAATTTTCCATCCGGACGGAACTCCTTACAAACAGGAAGAAGTTGACCTGATCAAAAGTTTGACAGGGAAGAGCAAGTAGGAAATTATTTTGCCTGTAAAAACCAATCATGAGTGCAGTAAAAATCAGTTTTGTAGCACCAATCATCCAACATGAAGGGATGAATGCCGGCTATATCGAATTTCCGTTTAGTGTTGAAGAAGTATTTGGTACACGAGGAATGGAAAAAGTAAAAGCATTGTTCGATGGGAAAACCGAATACCGTGGAGTGATGAGTAACATGGGAACAGGTTGCCACATCTTAATTCTAACACAGGAAGTTCGTCGCAAACTTGAAAAAACATTCGGAGATTTGGTTTCAGTTGAACTGGAACACGACCTTGAAAAAAGAGAAGTGACTATTCCTGAAGAAATTCAAAGCTTGCTGAAGAAATATCCGGATGCACTGACCTTTTTCGATAAACTGTCGTACACACACCGAAAGGAATACATCAATTGGATAACTTCAGCAAAAAAGGAAGAGACCCGCATGAAACGGATGGAATTATTTGTTGAAAAGCTGCTGTTAAAGAAAAAGCCTGATCAAAAATAGAGCCGCGTTAACTTCAAATAACCATGACAACTAACGAAATCATTCAGGAAATCAGATCGTATTGCTTAGCGAATGCCGATGCTGAAAGGCTTCAGAAATCGCAGCGTTTTTTTAAGGAAGAATTTGTAGGGTATGGTTTGACTGCACCTCAGGTTTATTCGAAGGTAAAAGAAATGCTTAAAAGAGGTGATTTTGACTTACAAACCGTTCTAGGTGCCACGCCGGAATTAATGAATAATAGAATGTTCGAGGAAATCTCGATGGCTTTGCTTTTGCTAGATGGTCTTTGGAAAAGATATACTCCGGATACTTTTCAGGAAATTGAAAAATGGTTTTCTATTGGTATCTATAACTGGGCACATGCCGATACAATGGGAATGTTCATCTTGCCTAAGTTTCTGGACAAGAAAATTGTTGAGATGAACGATTTCAGTCCATGGCTCAATTCATCCTTCAAATTTCAGCGTAGGTGCGTGCCGGTTACGCTGATCAAGCACATAAAGAAAACCAGGCTAGTGATGCCATCCATTCTTTTTGTCGAAAAGCTGATGACTGATCCGGAGCGGGAAGTTCACCAGGGAATGGGTTGGTTCCTGCGCGAAGCTTGGAAAATAAGCCCTGAAGAAGTTGAACCTTTCCTCGAAAAATGGAAAGATACCGCCCCGCGCCTGATCATTCAATACGCCTGCGAAAAGATGACTGCAGAAAATAAATTGCGCTTTAAACGAGCTAAATAAGCGGTGATAAATACTTCTACCGATTAATTGCGAAGAGTAACCAACCAGTTTCCCGGCTTATTTATTTTTATCCGGATGGTACTGTTGATCGTTGCCGAATTCGTCTTATTAGTACAACTATACCGAATATCAAAAATGATTGGAAAGACTGCATCGGCATAAAGCGTACGTGCATAATAGGATTGTTGTGTGTACTGCCCGATAGCCATAATTTGGGGTATAATATACTTGCTAAAAGGATCCATCACCACAATTTCAATTTTATTGCCTTCGCCATTGCAGATTACACTTGGATTAACACTACCGGTTTTATTCGAAATCTCGTACGGTGTAACCATTGTTTTCCCTGAATATTTACCATCATTCCAGTAGCCTTCAACAATGCTGTCGCCATTGGCTCTTTTGTATGTCATACTTCCTTTACCTGAAAAAAGTCCCTTAGAAAATTCACCCCGGTAAATATCTCCGTTGCTGAATGAGTAAGTGCCTTCGCCAGCAGGAAATCCTTTAGTGAAGTGCCCGGTATAGGCGTCAGTCCCAATTGCAGTTCCCTGACCGTGTGCAAGTCCTTTCTTTAGCTCACCTTCGTATTTTCCGGCAAGTTCTTTTTTAAGTACAGGTCCTGTAAGTTCTTGACTACTTGCACAAATACTAATAAGAGTAAAGATCGATGCTATTAAAATTGATTTCATGGCTGGTGTTTTTTAATACGCTTAAAGATAAGAAATTATAGTATGATAAATCAGCTTTTTTCATAGAAATTAATAGGCACAAAAATGAGCGCCAGTTTCGATAAAACAGTGACGCTCATTTCAGTATATTTTAAATTACAAAAAGTATATTTCCTATTCATTCAGCGATTTGCAAATCTTCTGGTTAATTTCACGAAGTCGCTGCTCTTCCAATTTAATCACTTTACGATCGTATGTCATCAACCCGTTTATTTCGCCTTCAACATCGGTGGTTTGAGTATAAACTCCGGCTGAAAACCCTGATTTGATCATTTTCAGTAAAGCCTCACCGTATTTCACATACTCATCGGTTACTTCCTTCGAATTTTTAAACTGAACGTATCCCCAATTCTTGTCTGTCGCCCACAAGTGACCTTCCAAAGCCAAACCAATTCCACCGTATTCGCCAAGCACAGTTGGGCGCTGACCATCATACAAATACATATCTGGACCGGGGTAATTGTGCAAATCGAGCATGTCACCTACCTGATAAAAATTTCCGCCACTGGCTGGATTTATCAAACGGCTTGCATCGTATGCTTTGGTCCATTCCGCAATTTCCTGAGTTTTGAATTGGCCCCATGCCTCGTTAAACGGAACCCAGGTAACCACACAAGGATTGGAATACAGGTAGTCCATAATTTCCTTCCACTCTTTGCGGTAGTTGGCTTCTGATTCGGCGCTACGCTTAAACTCATTTCCGTTGAAATAATTTTTGTTTTGCCATTGAGGTGAACGGTCGCCGCTTGGCATGTCCTGCCAAACCAAAATTCCAATCTGGTCGCAATGCATGTACCAGCGGGCTGGCTCTACTTTCACGTGTTTGCGGATCATGTTGAATCCAAAATCTTTGGTTTTCTGGATGTCGTATTTCAAAGCTTCATCGGATGGTGCAGTGTACAACCCATCGGGCCACCAACCCTGATCAAGCGGGCCAAACTGGAAATAAACTTTATTATTCAGTTCAAGTCGAACGATACCATTTTTATCACGTTTGGTTGAAACTTTCCGCATGGCAAAGTAACTGTTCACCTGGTCGGTCACCATACCATTACTGATCAGACTCACTTTCATGGTATAAAGAAAAGGAGATTCGGGGCTCCAAAGTTTAGCTTCAGGAACAGTCAAATCAAGTTTTTCTCCGGAAGTGGCTTTGCTCGCAGCAATTTCTTTTGCTCCTTCAAACAGTTTTACTTCAATCACATCGCCATATGCAGTTCCTTTGGTTTCAACTGAAACAGCCAACTGACCCTTGTCGATGTTTGGAACAGTCCGGATATTTTCTATGCGTTTGGCAGCTACAGGCTCCAACCAAACGGTTTGCCAGATGCCGGTAACCGGAGTGTACCAGATACCGCGAGGTTCGCTGGTTTGTTTTCCACGGGGTTGGAATCCTTTGTCGGTTCCATCCCAAACCCGCACAACCAATTTTTGAACACCAGCTTTGATCAGGAAAGGAGTTACATCGAACGAAAATGGCGTGTAACCACCGGTATGCGAACCTATTTTTATGTCGTTTACCCAAACATCAGCTTTCCAATCAACGGCACCGAAATTCAGCAAAACGTTTTTGCCTTTCCATTTGGCCGGAATTTCAAAAGTACGTTTGTACCACACTTCATTTCCTTCACCAACAGGTTTCATTACTCCTGAAAGACTCGATTCAACGGGGAAGGGAACCAGAATTTGTCCATTGAAAGCAGTTGGTTCAGCAGCTCCTGCTTTCAAGATAGAATAATCCCACAATCCATTCAGATTCATCCAGTCAGCACGCTCCATAATGGGACGCGGGTATTCAGGAAGAACATTTTTAACGTCAATTTTTTCGACCCACAAAGTTTTGATTTTGTCACCGGCAGGTTTCCACTGGCCAAAGGTTTGAAGCACACATGCGCTCAATAGAAATAAGAAAACTGTTCGTTTCATTTCAGAAGTTGTTTAGGTTGTTTTAAGTTTTTTAGAGCTTAACTTATCATCGGCTAATATACTTTGATCGTCAGAAATACGCGTTTGATCTGAAATCTTTTTTCAAAAATTGCAAAGCAAAACATAACCGAACATGATTTTTTGCCTTTGTTTTTCAACTCGCAACTGAAAATTTGTAATCAAAAATGAGCAATTTAGCGGACAATTTGAAAAAATAGCTGCATTAATCTTAAACCAAATAAAACTAAGCATGAATCAAAACCATTTAGGCCATAATTTGAAGGTAAATCTTTCTTATTATGTCGTTCTTCTAAGTTTATTTCTGTTGGCTTCATGTGCCGAAACTAAGAAAACCACCCCGGTCACGATGACCAAAAACATGCGTGCTCCGGCGTATCCGCTGGTCACCATCGATCCGTACACCAGCGCCTGGTCGGAAGCCGATCATTTGTATGATGATGTGGTTCGCCACTGGACAGGCAAACGCCACGGACTAATCGGCGCCATTCGCGTCGACGGACAAGTTTACCGCTTCCTCGGCAAAGAAGAATTGCCCCGCAAAGCTGTACTTCCTATGGCCAATCAAGGCGCCTGGGATGGCGTTTTCAGTCTAACCCAACCTGCCAAAGGATGGGAAAAACCTGATTTCAATGCATCGAAATGGGCTGCCGGGAAAGGCGCTTTCGGTACTTCCGGAATGCCCGATTTGGTAACTCCGTGGGAAACTTCGAACATCTGGGTTCGCCGCGAATTTACTGTCGATGAAAATTTGGCTGATACCCCACTCTACCTTATTTATTCACACGACGATAATTTCGAACTTTACCTGAACGGACAAAAGCTGGTTGACACCGGTTACGCCTGGAAAAACAACGTAGTTCTTCCTTTGGACGACGAATTGAAGAACCTATTGATAAAAGGCGGCAAAAATGTGATTGCAGCGCATTGCCACAACAAAACCGGCGGTGGATTGGTCGATTTCGGTATTTATCAGGATAGCGAAAAACAGGAAATTTTTGCACAGGCTGCCACACAGAAATCGGTTGCTATGTCGGCCACAAAAACACAATATGTGTTTGGCTGCGGATCGGTTGACCTCAACCTGGAATTTATGACACCGCTTTTGCCAACAAATCCGGATGTGCTTTCGCGCCCCGTGAGCTACGTGAGCTACAATGTAAAATCGACCGATGGCAAAGACCACGATGTTCAGATTTATTTCGAAGCTACTCCGGAATGGGCAGTCAATACTATTTCGCAGGAAGTTTCGATTGAAAAAGGCGAAACAGAAGGATTGAGCTATTTCAAGGCCGGAACAACCGAACAACCAATATTGGCTAAAAAAGGCGACGACCTTCGCATTGACTGGGGGTATTTCTACCTCTGCGGTGCCAAAACTCCCGAAATGAGTTATTCTCTGGGTGGTTATCAGGCAGTAAAAGAGGGCTTCGCCACCACCGGAATTCTGGAATCGACCAGGGAACAAAAAATGACCACCAAAATGGTTCCTGATATGCCTGTTATGGCCTGCGCTCAGCAATTGGGCAAAGTTTCCGACAAAGGATCAAATGGCAAAATCATGATCGGATACGACGATTTGTATTCCATTCAGTACTTCAACGAAAACCGGATGGCCTGGTGGAAAAAAGATGGAAAAGTAATGATGGACGATGCACTGAAAGCTGCCAATGCGGAATACGACCAGTTGGTTGAAACCTGTGCTCAGTTCGACAATGAAATGTGGAACGAGGCAGTAAAAGCTGGTGGCGAAAATTACGCTGAGCTTTGCGTGTTGGCTTTCCGCCAGTCGATTGCTGCCCATAAACTGTTTAAAGATAAAGAAGGCAATACCATTTTCCTTTCGAAAGAAAACTTCAGCAATGGCTCAATTGGTACGGTTGACTTAACTTACCCTTCTGCCCCATTGTTCCTGATTTATAATCCCGATTTATTGAAAGGAATGATGAACCCGATTTTCTATTTTTCAGAAAGTGGAAAATGGACCAAACCCTTTGCTGCTCACGATGTGGGAACTTACCCATTAGCCAATGGCCAAACTTACGGTGGCGACATGCCGGTAGAAGAATCAGGAAACATGCTGGTTTTGGCTGCTGCCATAGCGCAAGCTGAAGGTAATGCCGCTTACGCCGAAAAACACTGGGAAGTGCTCACTGTTTGGGCCAATTACCTGGTGGAAAATGGTTTAAATCCTGAAAACCAATTGTGTACCGATGACTTTGCAGGCCACTTTGCACACAATACCAACCTTTCGATAAAAGCCATCATGGGAATTGCCAGCTACGGAAAACTGGCCGACATGTTGGGCAAAAAAGACATCGCTGAAAAGTACACGGCTCAGGCAAAAGATATGGCTGGCAAATGGGTCGAAATGGCTAATGATGGCGATCATTTCCGCCTGACATTTGATCAGCCCGGAACCTGGAGCCAGAAATACAACCTGGTTTGGGACAAAATTTTAGGATTTAACATCTTCGATCCTGCCGTGGCTCAAAAAGAAATTGCTTATTACCTGACTAAGCAAAACACATTTGGATTGCCATTGGACAATCGGAAAACATACACCAAATCGGATTGGATAATGTGGACTGCAACCTTGGCCAGCGATAAGGAAACCTTCCAGAAATTTATAGATCCGCTGCACAAATGTTTCAACGAATCGCCAACTCGCGTCCCAATGACCGACTGGTACGAAACCACCGATGCCAAACAGGTTGGATTCCAGGCGCGTTCGGTTGTAGCAGGATATTTCATGAAAATGCTCGAACAAAAAACAGCAAAAAAATAGCCTTTATCAGGCCAACTCAAATAAAAAGGGTCAAACTGAAAATTTTCAGTTTGACCCTTTTTCTAATATTTCAATTCAGTAGAAAAACTTCCAGACTCCTTATTCGTCGCCAAACGAAACTCCCATTTTCCGGCCTTTTAGAACCAAATTATTATCCGGATTAACCAAACGCAGCTTGCCACCAACTTCTTCGAGCGGAACGGTAGTCAAATCATTGTTGATTAAAGCGACCATTGTTCCAAAATTTCCGTCGGCAATACATTGGGCGGCATAAGCACCGTAACGGGTGGCCAATATGCGATCCATTGGCGAAGGGCTACCACCACGCTGGGTGTAACCCAAAACGGTTTCACGGGCTTCAACATCAACCCTCGCCTGAATAGATTCGGACAAATACCGGGCAGCCGACATTGTTTTTGGGTGTTCAATACCTTCGGCAACCACCACAATCGAATAAGGTTTGTGATTGTCGTATCGCTCCTGAATCCTGGCACATACCTTATCTATAGAATAATCTATTTCAGGAATAAGAATAATATCACCACCACCCGCCATTCCGGCATAAAGTGCAATCCATCCGGCATTGTGTCCCATCACCTCAACAATCATTACTCTTCCGTGCGAGTTGGCAGTACTATGCAAACGGTCAACCGCCTCGGTAGCAATATTCACAGCCGAATCAAAACCGAAAGTCATGTCGGTTCCCCATACATCATTATCAATAGTTTTGGGAATCCCAATTACATTCAGGCCAATCTTCGACAACAAATGGGCTGTTTTCATGGTTCCATTTCCGCCGATGCAAACCAACCCATCCAATCCAAGATCATCGTAGTTTTGTTTGATCAAAGCTGGTTTATCGTTGTCTTCCTCAGTAACTATTTTGAAAGGCTTTTCTCGCGAAGTGCCAAGAATGGTTCCTCCAAGGGTTAAAATACCCGACAAATCCTTTTCTTTTAATTCGATGTATTGCTTATAAATCAAGCCTGTATAACCCGACGAAAACCCAATTATTTCCATCCCATATTCAACAATGGCCGTCTTTCCAACCCCCCTGATCGCAGCATTCAAGCCCGGACAATCGCCGCCAGCTGTTAAAATACCAATCCGTTTTGCTTTGCTCTGATTCATAAAATGATCTTTTATTTATTCTAAACTAGTTATTCAGAAAACTTATCGAAGTTAAAAAAACTAATTCAGTTTCTATTCACCACCACAAATGTTTAACGAATTGGCAACATTACCATGCAAACTGAAATATACGATTCAACCGTTTCCGGTTGACTTTTTGTCAGTCTGCAAAAGAACTCTCAAGGCTACATTCTTTTTTAGGGAACATTCAAAAGAGAACACATTTATTTTTGATGAAGTTTTTTAACTTTGTCATCCACAACTTAAAACCATATAAAATCATCAATAAACTAAAATTATTTTCACATGAAAAAGATTTATTCACTTTTACTTGCAGGCATCGTTGTTTTTGGAGTGTCGTGCAAAAGCGGCCAGAAAAAAACCGAAGAAAAATCGGCAACAATCACGACCGAAGCTGCTCCTGAATTGAACAAATTAACTGCTGATGAAGCAAGCACTGGCTGGACATTACTTTTCGACGGCACAACTTCAACAGGCTGGAGAGGTTACAACAAAACCGAATTCCCTAAAGGATGGGAAGTGGTTGACGGCACTTTGCATTGCATTGGAACCGGAACAGGTGAAGCCGGAGCAGAAAATGGCGGTGATATTATTTACGACAAAAAATTCAAGAACTTTCAGCTTAAGGTGGAATGGAAAATTCAGGTAGGCGGAAACTCTGGTATTTTCTATTTAGGACAGGAAATTCCGGAATGGCCGATTTACAAAACTGCTCCTGAAATGCAGGTACTTGACAATGCTGTTCATCCTGATGCTATGTTGGGAAAAGATGGTAACCGTCAGGCCGGATCTCTTTACGATTTACTACCTGCAAAACCACAAAATGCAAAACCAGCAGGCGAATGGAATAGCGTTGAAATTATTTGCTACAACGGTACTATTGTTCACAAACAAAACGGCGAAACTGTTCTTGAATACCATTTATGGACCGACGATTGGAAAAAACTGGTTAAAGACAGCAAATTCCCTAACCTGAACGAAAAATGGGCTGATGTTGCTCCTGAAGGATACATTGCATTTCAGGATCATGGAGACAATGTGTGGTATCGTAACGTAAAAATTAAAGAGTTACCATAATCAAGTAACCTGAAAATATCTAAAGCCTCCGGAAACGGGGGCTTTTTTGTTTCCTATCTGTTGGTTAAAACCAGACGGCAAAGGAAATTCAGCACATTTATTGAAATCTGGAAGTCTTAAGGTTGATAACTTGATTGATTGAGGATAGCTTGAAAATCCTGATTATTCATTAAATCGGCCACAGTAGTTTCAGGATGTTGCTTCATGTACGAACGCACAATTTGCCAACCTAACCAAACACCGGTACGCGCGGGCGATTCGTTGGTAAACGAGGCCGTGAACGGACCATCATCCATATACCGTTTTATGCTCATCCGATCAGTCGTGTACAGTTGTTTGTGTTCAGCCAGATAGGTCCACATCATTGCTTCGTTTTTTTTACAGAAATCAAGTTGCTTTTTGGTGAATCCGATTTTCAGTGTATCGTGTAATTCAGGTAAAGTTGCATCAACAAAGTACATGATTTTCCCTTCCTGAATCATCTGGCCAAGCAGGTTGTTGGAGCGATCTGTCTTGGGCCACTCAGTTGATGCCCAGGCGTACATTACATCCGGAACTATTTTTTCCGGGCGCATATTTTTGCGTTTGTAATCAGCCAGACCCAATTTTTCGTAAAATGGGCTATCAGCGCCTAAAAACTTATCCAGGCTAATTCCGATTAAATTTTCGGATGTTACGATTGACTGGTTAAATCCTGAAATACAGGTATAAATAACCGGTAATTCTTTTTGAGGAAAATAATACTTGTAATGCTTAAATGCCATTTCCAAATCATTCCGGAGTACTGTAGTGTCAAGCTTTTCGGCCACTTTTAGCTCCAATTTTCGTATCAGCGTATCCGAAATGAATGAATAAAGTGTTTCAGAAAAGTTTGCTTGTTCAACGCCACCAATTGCGATCATCCGATAGGTGAAAATATCGAAAAACTCAGCAAACGACTTTTTTAATTCAGGAATAGTTGTTTGTACCTGATCTTGTTTAAGTTTTAATAATTCAACATCCAGATGTTTGATACGGAGATCAATGGAAACGTCTGACACATTTATTTTCAATGGATTGCGGGTACACGCAAACAGAACAAGTACCAGGCAAAGGCAAAAATAGAATCGTTTCATTCCCTGTATTTTTTGATAATTACGCACGAAGCGCTTTTTTATTGTCATTTTAAATATAAAATTTCGAGATTTGCAAAAGACAAAACTAAATGATTCTCGCGTTATAAGTGTGTCAGCAAATAAAACAAAAAACAATGAAACGATTTATTTTATCATTTCTATTACTTACCCTGGTATTTGCAGGATTCGGCCAAAAACACATTCGGCTTTCATTTACAGGAAGTCCTTCAGTAAATTGGATGGGTACAAACAATACTGTCGCTGACAGGGAAAAGTCGATACTTGGCTACGACTTTGGACTAAATGGAGATTTTTATTTTTCTGAAGACGAACGCTATTCTCTCCTGACAGGATTACTCATAACCAATATTGGCGGAGAAATTGCGTACCGCGGGAACTCTGATTTCAGTTTTGCCGGAGTCACATTGCCTGCAGTAAGCAAAATCAAGTATCGTCTGCGTTATGTCGAAATACCATTGGCCATCAAATTAAAAACTGATCATTTCCAGAGAACCAGTTACTGGGGATTGTTTGGCTTGTCAACCATGCTAAACATCGAATCGAAAGGGACCAGTGATAATGGACTCCTGAAAAAATCAAGCATTAACGATGAAATTGGTCTTTTAAACCTGGCCATGAATGTTGGAATCGGACTCGATTACGATTTAGGTGGAAGCAATTCAGTTTCAACAGGCATAATTTTTCAAAACGGTCTGATTGATGTAACCACCAACAATGCATTTTCCGATAAAACCATTATCAATTCGCTCAAACTAAAGATTGGACTGATTTTTTAAGTAAGGCACTATGAAGATTGCACTAGCACAACTCAACTATCACATAGGAAATTTTGAACTGAATTCTTCAAAGATTATTGATTGCATTCGTAAATCAAAAGCTGAAGGAGCTGAACTGGTGGTTTTCTCAGAACTTTCGGTCACCGGATATTATCCTCACGATTTGCTCGAAAGGAAAGAGTTTATTGAACAATCGCACCAGACACTGCAGCATATTGCTTCGCATTGCATCGGAATTGCAGCAATTGTGGGAGGCCCAAGCATCAATCCCGAACCAAGGGGCAAAAAGCTTTTTAATTCAGCATTTTTCATGAATGAGAGTATCATTCAGCATACAATCAACAAATCGCTGCTTCCGACCTATGATATTTTTGACGAATACCGCCATTTCGAACCCAACAAAAAATTTTCAGTCATTGAATTTGGTGGCAAGAAACTGGCTATCACCATTTGCGAAGATCTTTGGGATGAACAGGAAACGCAAAATGAATTTGGGCGCGAAAAGCTTTACCAGCTTTCACCTTTAAAAGAATTGTCGGCACTAAATCCAGATATGGTCATCAACTTGTCGGCCTCGCCTTTCTCGTACAACCAGGAAAACTGGAGAAAAAATATCCTGGTAAAGAATTCAAAAAAATATCAGCTTCCGATTTTGTATGTCAATCAGGTGGGTGCACAAACCGAATTGGTTTTCGATGGTGGATCTTTTTTTCTTGACAAGTCGGGCGAAATTCGTGAAGAGCTCAATTATTTTGAGGAAGATTTCAGGATCATCGATACTGAATCCGGCGGTCAGAACCTTCAGCCAAAAACCGAATACATCGAAAAAATATACGAAGCGTTGATATTAGGAATTCGCGACTATTTCGGCAAAATGGGTTTCCGAAAAGCTACGCTGGGCTTATCGGGCGGAATTGATTCGGCCTTGGTTTTGGTGCTCGCCGTCGAAGCTTTGGGGAAAGAAAATGTTCGTGTTTTGTTGATGCCGTCGCGTTACTCGTCTGACCATAGTGTTGATGATGCTTTGCAGCTTGCTAAAAATCTGAATATTCAGTACGAAATTATTCCGATCCAGAACATGGTCGATAGCTTTGAGCAAAGCCTTTCCGGAGTATTTGCCGGTTTAGATAGCGACATTACCGAAGAAAACATTCAGGCACGAACTCGTGGCATTTTGCTTATGGCAATTTCGAATAAGTTTGGGAATATTCTCCTTAATACAACCAATAAAAGCGAGTGTGCCGTTGGTTACGGAACGCTTTACGGCGATATGAACGGCGGTTTATCCGTTCTTGGAGACGTATATAAAACTGACATCTTCAAAATGGCTCGTTGGATTAACCGCGATCACGAAATAATTCCGGGAAACACCATTTCAAAACCACCATCGGCCGAGTTGAGACCCGATCAAAAAGATTCCGATTCGCTACCCGATTATGAGATTCTGGACCAGATTCTTTTTGACTATATTGAACTGAATCTTTCACCTGCTGAAATTATTTCCCGGGGCTTTGACGAAGCAACCGTATTGAGAACTGTGAAGATGGTAAACAACAACGAATATAAACGTTTTCAGGCTCCACCAATTCTTCGGATCAGCTCCAAAGCCTTTGGATTTGGTCGCCGAATGCCTTTAGTAGCAAGGTATTCATGACATTTGACAGTTTTTCACTCCAAATCAATCAAAATTTGCAGCGTATTGGCAGGAAAGTGAAAATAAACAGCCCAAATTTTCTTATTTGGCAAATTTACTTAACTTTGATGCTGCAGAACATGTAAATTTACTTCTATGCCGAGTCACGAAATGGGAATGAAAGAAGTTTTTGAAAATCCAAAATCAATTTTCAGTACACTTTCTCCTGAGGAAAAAGAGGATTTGCAAAACCACCTTAATTTAGCCTACTACAAAAAAAACGAATTCATTTTCAAGGAGGGTGAAAAACCGAACAGTTTTTTATTTCTTTTTGACGGCAAAGTCATTATTTACAAGGAAGGTGTTGGTGGACGCGAACAAATTATACGAATGACCAAACCTCTCGGACTAATTGGATACCGTGCTTTGCTTGCCGAAGAATTACATATTGGTTCTGCTATTGCACTCGAAGACTCAGCTGTAGGTGTAATTTCACCAGAATATCTGCATACTAAATTGCTTAAAAACCCCAGCTTTTCGCTACGGCTTATTCAGAAATTAGCTCGTGAACTTGGGTTCTCAAACATGCGTACTGTTACACTTACCCAAAAACATATTCGTGGCCGCTTAGCCGAGTCACTACTTCTGCTGAAGGAAAAATATGGCTGGGAAAACGATGGTGCAACCTTGAAAGTTTATCTTTCACGAGAAGATATTGCTAACCTTTCCAACATGACCACTTCAAATGCAATCCGGACGTTATCAACCTTTGCAGGTGAAAAAGTTATTGCGATTGATGGTCGTAAAATTCGTATTCTCGACATTCACCGCCTGGAGAAAATAAGCAAACTGGGATAATTTAAAGTTCCAGTGTTTAAATTCTAAGTTGATGGTGGTTCGGGGAACAATTCTACTGACTTCCGTCTACGGACAACGGTCTTTCTGTGATTTTCTGCCAAGTGCGACTGAACACTGCCTACTTTTATTCCTGAATGTAAACCCGTTTTACACGTTGTGAAATTCCGGTGAGAATTTCGTAGGGAATCGTTCCTATTGTTTCGGCTATTCTGCTCACCAGAATGTGTTCGCCCATCAGTTCTACCTCCTCGCCAACAGAAGCATTCAGGCCCGTAACATCAATCATACACATATCCATACAAACGTTACCAATTACTGGAACAACCTGCCCTTTCAAATAAACTTTCCCCACACCATTGCTTAAACGACGGTCATAGCCATCAGCATATCCGATTGGTAAAACGGCAATTTCTGCATCCTGAATTGTGATACCTTTCCGTCCGTAGCCAACAGTCTCTCCGGCTTCAATTTTTCGAATCTGTGATATACAGGTTTTCAACCGACTGATGCTCCTGATTTGTTTGTTTTCGCAAGCACTTACTCCATACAAACCAATTCCCAAACGCACCATTTCAAACTGAAACTCCGGGAAACGTTCAATGCCTGCCGAATTCAATATATGACGGAAAATCTTGTAGTTCAATTTTTCAGTTACAATTAAACTGAGCTTTTGGAATAGCTTTATCTGATCGCGGGTAAATTCATCGTGTACCGCTTCATCGGCACCAGCAAGGTGCGAAAAAACTGAACGAACAATCATCTGCTCCTGCTTCAATAGTTTTTCAGTCAACTGCTCAACTTTTTCTGCCGAATCAAAACCTAAGCGGCGCATACCTGTATCCAATTTCAAGTGAATCGGATAGCGAACAACGGCATGCTGCTGAAGCACTTTCCCAAACGAATTAAAAATTTCGTCTGAATAAATATTCGGTTCCAGCCGAAATTCGATCATGCTTTCAAAACTATGTTCTTCGGGATTCATCACCACGATTGGCAAATCAATTCCGGCCTGACGAAGTTCGATGCCTTCATCGGCAACTGCTACCGCCAAATAGTCAACTTTATGAAACTGTAGAATTCGGGCAATTTCGGCCATTCCACTACCGTACGAAAAAGCTTTAACCATCACCATAACTTTAGTATCTGGTTTTATGGCCGATCTGAAAACATTCAGATTCCCAATCATCGCATTCAAGTCAATCTCCAAAACTGTCTGATGATATTTTTTTTGAAGAACCGAGGAAATCAACTCAAAATGAAAGTCGCGCGCACCTTTAAGCAAAATACATTCGTGTTGGTAATTGGCAGACTGAAAAGAGTCGATAAATAATTCTGTCGATTCGTAGAATTCAGCAGGGAGCTCAAACAGGTGAGCAAACTTTTTAATTTTCAAACCAATTCCAATCAAACGGTTCGTTTTATTCAACAGCAGCAATCGCGCAATTTCCTGATACAATTGTTCGTCAGGAATACCTGCTTGCTGAATGTCGGACAGAATAACTGTTTTCTGCAAATAAGGTTGGCGGGCATGATTATTTAAAAACGCCAAGGCGATTTTAAGCGAGTTTATATCCGAATTGTAGTAGTCGTTTATAAGCAAACAATTGTTCACTCCCTCTTTTATCTCCAAACGCATGGCAACTGGTTGCAAACTAACAAACAACCCGAGCGCTGAAGGTTCGGCGTAATGTTGTGAAAGTAAAAAAGCCAAACAATGTCCTGTATTTTCAAGGTTGGCTTCATCCTGAAATGGAACACAAATTTGATATGTCTTTCCTTCAAAATCTACTGCAATCGATGTTCCTCCCTCAAGGTTCTTCTTCCTGAAATATAAATCTGCATTTTCATCGACAAAGGACCATGCCCACAATTTTACTTCAGAATTGGGAAGATTATGGATGATTTCAGAATGAACCAATGACTGATCTTTGCAGTAAATAAGCGATTGGCACGAAAAGAATAGTTTTAGCTTTTCACTTAGCTTTTCCTTTTTTGAAATAAAATTTTCCTGATGAGCTTCACCAATATTCGTTAAAATGCCAACTGTCGGCCGAATGATTTCAGCCAAATTCTCCATTTCTCCTGACTTCGAAATTCCGGCCTCAAAAATTCCCAGTTCATAATCCGGACTAAGATTCCAGACAGAGAGCGGAACTCCAACCTGCGAATTATAACTTTTAGGGCTCCGGATAACTGCCCTGTCACGCAGCAATTCGTACAACCATTCTTTAACGATAGTCTTTCCGTTGCTCCCAGTGATTCCAAGCACCGGAATATTAAATTCAGACCGGTGCCATGCTGCTAGTTTTTGTAGTGCTTTCAACGTATCGGGCACAACAATAAAATTGCAATGTTCAAACTTGCCAAATTCTTCCAAATAATCAGAAACTACAAAAGCCTGAACTCCGGCATGAACCAAATCAGCAACATAGCGATGACCATCATTCCGATCACTTTTCAAGGCGAAAAACAAAGTCGATTCCGGATCGAAAATAGTGCGGCTATCAATTGAGATGGAAGAAATCATCCTTCCCGGAGAAATCCCGGAAGAACGTAACTCTCCGTTTAATACCGCTGAAATCTGACCAACTGAAAGAATAGGCATTATTGAGTAGCTTTAGTATAACAGGAGCGGCACAGAGGTTCATATTCATCCTTTTCGCCCAATAAAACCAGTTTGTCGGCTTTCGAGAAACGATGCGAAAACTGCGCCACATCACCGCACCGCATGCAAATAGCATGAACTTTGGTAATATGATCGGCTACGGCCATGAGTCCCGGAATCGGGCCAAAGGGTTTTCCTTTAAAATCCATATCCAAACCTGCAATAATTACCCGAATGCCCATATTGGCAAGCGCCACGCTAACTTCAAGTAATCCGTTGTCAAAGAATTGAGCTTCGTCAATCCCGATCACATCAACATCGCCAGCCAAAAGCATAATATTCCCTGAAGTCTCAACCGGAGTGCTCATGATCGAATTCTCGTCATGCGATACCACTTCGGCTATTGAGTAACGGGTGTCGATGGCAGGCTTAAAAATTTCGACCTTTAATCTGGCAATTTTTGCCCGCTTCAGCCGTCTGATTAATTCCTCTGTTTTCCCCGAAAACATTGAACCCGCAATGACTTCTATACTGCCGGTCTTTTTTTGTCTGTCGATGCCCCTTTCAATAAACATGTAGGTAATATGCTAAAGATTTTTGTACTTTTACCATGCTTCAATTACCGCATCCACGAAGAAACCTGATGTTTCAGAAAATGGAATGTAGTTATTGAAAACAAAGATAAATTTAAATCTTTACAGAGATAAACAAGCTTGAATTACCGATAAAATCAAAATAAAAATGAACAAACACAAATTGATCCAGATTATCATTAAAGATCTGGAAGAACTAAAAACGTTAACCACTGAGGTTGCCGAATCCGAAAGCGATTCAACTTTAATTATTGACTTAGCGCTGAGCCGTGCTAGACTTTTATGTCAGGAAATTGAATTGCTAAAAGAAGTTTCAGTTAAAACAGAAACTTTAATTGCTGAAAAAGAAATCAGTGAAGAAACTGAAGAGGAAAGTTCAGATTTAAGCTTTTCTGATCCGGAGCTTGAAATTATAAATTTTGAAGAGCGCGAATTTCCTGAAACAGAGGAATTGCATGAAGAAGATGAGGAAGAAGAAGTAATGTATAATTCGGACGAAGAAGAGCCGGAAGAAGAAGATTTGGATGAAATTGAAGAGGAGGAATCTTCTCCGGAAGAAGAATTACCGAAATTTGATGACGAACCTGATTTAGTTGAAGAGGAAGAATTGGATATGGATCAGGTCGAGGAGGAAGGGGAAGAACTTGAAAACGATGATGAAGAAAAAATAGAGTTGGAAGAGGAGGAGGAAGATCTGGATGCTGAGGATTATGAATTGGAGGAGGAAAATGAATTTGAAACGGAAGATGAAGAGACAGAGCAAGTCACTCAGACAGAATCTACTTTACAGGTAAATGAACTTAAACCTGATAGTCATTCCGGAATTCGTGAAATTCAAATTGAAGATCTGGATGAAGAAGAAACGGAACCCATTCAATTTACTTCTGCTTCTGCACCTGCCGGTCGGCCAGTAATGCGTGAAATTCCCAAACCGGAAGATGCACAAAAAGAAAAGCAAGTATTGGGCGAAACTTTTCAGAAAGAACGTTCATTAAATGATGCCATTGGTGAGAACAAATCTGTTGAATCCAATTTGGGCAATGGCCCAATCTCCAGTTTGCGGTCATCAATCGGGTTAAACGACCGATTCCTATTTATTCGCGAAATATTCAGTAATAATACCGACAAGTATAATATGGTTATCGATCATCTCGATAAACTGGAGACTATTCAGGAAGCTGTGGATTACCTAAAAGCAAATCTCACTCTCCAAAAGAACGATACAAGTTTGAAATTTGTTGATCTATTGAAACGCAGATTCACCAAATAAATGGGTAAATTATTCTTAGTTCCAACCCCCATCGGGAATCTCGAAGACATGACCATTCGGGGAATCAGGATTTTAAAAGAAGCTGATGTTATTTTAGCTGAGGACACACGTACCTCAGCTAAATTATTAGCTCATTTCGAGATCAAAAATAAACTGATTTCCCATCACAAATTCAATGAACACAAGACGGTCGATATGATTGCCCGCCAAATTGAAGACGGGAAAAATGTAGCCCTAATTTCGGATGCTGGCACTCCGGGAATAAGCGATCCTGGATTCCTTTTGGTCAGAACCTGTCTTGAAAAAGATATTGAAGTTGAATGTTTGCCTGGCGCAACGGCCTTAATCCCTGCCTTAGTTAATTCAGGCTTTCCAACCGACCGTTTTACTTTTGAAGGATTTCTTCCGCAAAAAAAAGGGCGACACAAAAAAATCAAAGATTTGGTGACCGAAACTCGAACCATGATTTTCTATGAATCGCCTTACCGGTTAATTAAAAGTCTGGAACAGTTTGCTGAATTCATGGGTTCAGACAGAAAAGCCAGTGTTTCGCGCGAGCTGTCGAAATTCTTTGAAGAAAACCGCAGAGGAACATTGAAAGAACTTATAGAATATTTTAGTTCAAAAACTATTAAAGGAGAAATCGTAATTGTACTCGAAGGATATCAGGCAGAAAAAGAAAACGAAGAGGAATGAGAAAGTACGATCACCTTTTTTTTGACCTAGACAATACCCTTTGGGATTTTACTGCTAATTCGTACCGGGCGATGGAAATCACACTCGTTCAAAATAAAATCTTGCCCAGGCTAAATTCTTTCGAATCCTTTTTTGAAGTTTACGAACAAATTAACAAATCACTTTGGAGTGATTACCACTCCCGAAAAATAACCAAACAAACTTTAATTGTCGAGAGATTCTCGAAATCATTGCAATCTTTCAACATTTACAACCTAGACTGGTCTGACCTTAACCAGCAATACCTGCGGAATATGGCGCTCCAAACCGAATTATTTCCAGGTACTATTGAAACACTCACAACTTTAGGCACCCGAGGCTACCAGATGCATATTATTACCAATGGATTCAGCGAGGTGCAGCACGATAAATTAAAGAATTGCGGTCTTGCAGCTTTTTTTTCAAAAGTATTCATTTCGGAAGAGTTACATACCACCAAACCACATAGGCAGATTTTCGAATATGCTTTAAAATCTACCAATGCCAAGAAAAAGAAAAGTATCATGATTGGTGATTCCTGGGAGACAGACATCGAGGGTGCGATCAATTTCGGTATAGACCAAATCATGTTCTTAAACAATGGGCTGCATGAGTTGCCTGAGAGCATAAAAAAGCTTCATTCAACTATAAATCATTCCTGTTTAGAGCAAAAACATGGAACCCGAACATGGTTTATTAACGAAATTAGCGATTTAAATGCGATTTTGTAATTTAGACTGATTCTTAATAATAGCTTCATCTTGTTGGGCATTACAAATATACTTGTCTATATATCAATTTCTTAAAACACGTTCTAACCTTAAAAGATCGTAATTGCAATTTTAGTATTTATTAACAATGTTAAAATATGTAATTATTTTTTTTCTATATATCTACCTTCCTACATACATTTTTCTAAATTTGTGACACAATCAATAAATCTGTTTTCTCAGAGTATTGATTTTTGAAAGGGGGGTCTTAAAAAAATCGGATTAAAAATTCCCGTTGAATTTGGTTTGGGGGAATCAAATTTACAAGTTGAATCGCTTTTAATGGGGGAATTTGAATATGATTTTACCTACCTCGTTTTTCATTAAAAAATGATGCTGTTTAATTTAAAACTATTTTACATGAAAAAAATCGCGTTATTACTTGCATTCTTTGCAATTGGTTTGCAGGTCCTTTTGGCCCAAACCAAGGAGATCTCAGGCAAGGTAACCTCCGCTGATGATGGAGGTGCTATCCCTGGAGTTTCTGTGTCTGTGAAAGGAACGACATTAGGAACTATCACCGATATGGAGGGTATGTTCAGATTGAAAGTTCCACAAGATGCCAAAACACTGATGTTTACATTTGTGGGTATGACAACTCAGGAAGTTGTTATCGGTGGCCAAACAACAATTAACGTTAAGTTGGCTTCTGAAAACATTTCTGTTGATGAAGTAGTTGTTACTGCTATGGGTATCAAAAGAAAACCCAAAGAAATGGGGGTTGCTACTGCTAAAGTTGAAAACGAGCAGTTGACTGCCGCCGGAGTTTCAAACGTTACTAACGGGTTGACCGGTAAAGTATCAGGTTTGCAAATTAACACCATTAATAACGGTGTAAATCCTGATGCAAAAATTACCCTCCGCGGTAACCGTCACTTTTTGGCCAGTAACCAGGCTTTGGTAGTTTTAGACGGAGTTCCGGTAAGTGCAACTTACCTTAATTCTATCAACCCCAATGATATTGCCAATGTTAACATCCTGAAAGGTGCTTCTGCTGCCGCTTTGTACGGTAACGATGCTTCAAACGGGGTATTAATTATTACAACCAAAAGAGGCGAAAAAGGGAAAATGACTGTTAAAATTAGTAACATCACTACTTTTGAAAGTGTTTCGTATTTGCCAAATCTTCAAAAACGTTTTGGTGCCGGATCAAGCGAAACCACTTCGAATTCAGATCCAAACTACACCATGTGGATTGGACCAGACCGGAATACAGACCCCTATACCTCATACGAAAACCAGAACTTTGGTCCTGAATACAACGGACAAATGGTTATCTTAGGTGGAAAACTAGTTGATGGAAGTTATCAGATGGTACCTTATACCGGAATGGATAACAAAAGAGATTTCTTCAATACCGGAGTTTCTATCCAAAATGATATTTCAATCAGCAGTGGTGACGAAAATGGCAATTTCTATTTGTCAGCTCAAGATGTAAGAACTACGGGTACAATCCCTGATGATACCAACAGCAGATCTGGTATTAGAATGGCCGCAGCTAAAAAATATGGAAAATTCTCGGCTGATTATACACTGAGCTTTTCTCAGACAAATACCAGCACTTCCGGTGGTGATATGAACCAGAACCGTCCGGTTTACTGGAATGTTTTGAATACACCTGCTCACGTTCCAATTACAGCTTACAAAGATCTTGAAAACAATCCATTTGCTACACTTGATGGATATTTCAATGCTTACTATCCAAACCCATACTGGCAAATTAAACATGCACGTAACAATGATAAACGTAACGACATTTTAGGTTCGGTACTACTAGCATTCAAACCTGTTGAGTGGATGGAAATTTCAAACCGTTCGGGTGTAACCTATAAAACGAATATCGGCCATAGTTACAAAGATGAGGCTATCTACAATAGCTACTCAGCATCTGACCCCTGGAGCCAGGGTCATATGGGGGTTTCTGCACCTTACGCCGGAAACTCAAGTGATCTTATGGATCAGTCATTCATTCTTACCAACGACCTTTTAGCTACATTCGATAAATCTTTTGGTGATATTTCATTGAAAGGAATTCTTGGAACTTCTATTTATTCTGAAAAATATGAGGTTATCCTAGATGCAGCAAGCGCATTAGTTATACCTGGTTTTTACAACATTAGTAACCGTGTTGGTGAACCTGCTGTAGGTCAAGGAACTTCAGAACGTAACTCAATTGGAGCATTTGCTGATGCAACCGTTGGATACAAAGGTTATGCATTCCTGCATTTCTCTGGTCGTAACGACTGGGATTCAAGATTAACTAAAAATAATCGTTCTTTCTTCTATCCAGCAGTTGATGCCAGTGTGATTCTTTCTGATATGTTTCCTTCGTTGGTAAGCAACCCAGTACTTTCATTCCTGAAAGTAAGAGGAGGTTGGTCACAAACCGGACAAATTGCATTAGCTAACTGGTATGGAACATTACCTTCATACCCTGCAGCAGGAGGTTTCCCTTATGGTAGTAATGCCGGTTTTGCGTTGAGTACACAATTAAGTAACCCATTATTAAAACCAGAACAAACCGTTGAAATTGAAGCTGGTTTTGAAGTAAGCTTTCTTAAAAACAGAATTCATTTGGAAGCCAATGCATACAAAACGAATACTTTAGACCAAACTATTCCTGCAACCATTTCGGCCTCAACCGGATTCTTTTCTGCGTTAATTAATGCAGGTGAATTGGAAAATAAAGGTATTGAAGTTGACCTGAAATTTACTCCTATTATCGCACTCGGAGGATTTAAATGGAATGGAGGTCTCAACTATTCATATCTGACTTCAAAAGTACTATCGATATCTGAAGGATTAGATGAAATTCCAATTGCTGAATCATCTTACATTACTGTTGGTGAACAGTTCCCAAATATTAAAGTTACCGATGTTAAAAGAGATCCTAATGGCAACATCATCGTTGACAAAAACAGCGGACTTCCTTCAACAGAACCAGCCTTACAACAAGTTGGACATGGTAACCCAAATCACATTTTAGGTATCAATACCGATTTCGAATACAAAGGATTTAGATTATCAGCTGTTGCAGAATATCGTGGTGGCCACGTTATCAACAACCGTGTTGGTAATGCACTCGACTTTACTGGTATTTCAGAACATTCAGCGTTGAACGGCCGTCAGTCATTCATTATTCCTGGTTCAGTAATCGAAACATCACCTGGCGTTTATACCCCAAACACTACCGCTTTGGTTCGTGAGGCATCACGCCAGTTCTGGGTAAACTCATCTTACCACACAACTGACCGCGGCTATGTAACAAGCGCTGCTGCCTGGAAATTAAGAGAAGTTGCTCTAACTTATGATGTTCCTGTAAGTACGCTTTTTGGCGGGAAAGTTATTAAAATGGCTCAAGTTGGTTTCGTTGGAAGAAACTTATTAATGTTGCGTCCAAAAGCCAATGTGTGGACTGACCCTGAGTTTAACAACTCTGGTGTAACTACAAATGCTGTTGGTTTTACAACAGAGAACCAGACACCTCCTACCAGAACTTATGGTTTTAGCGTAAAACTCACTTTCTAAAATTTTAATTTTAAACACGATGAATAAGAAAATATTAACACTGTTACTTTCATTGGCGCTTTTAGGAAGTTCTTGCTCCGAATTTCTCTCTGTAAACGAGGTAAATCCAAACAGCGCTTCTAAAGTTCCTGCAAAACTACTTTTACCGGCTACGCTGAACAACACAGCGGGTATGATGAATAACCCCAGAAATTTTGAGTTCGTGTATTTATGGCACGGCCTGTGGTGTATCAGTTCAGGCTATTCTCAGCCATCTGCACTGGTTCAGTACCGTTTGCTTAACGCTTCCTATCAAGGTACGTTTTCAAATAGCTATGCAATAGGTCAGAACTTAACTGAAATCGAAAAAGCTACTATTGACCCAAAAGATATGGGTTACAAAGCTATTGCGATGATTATGAAAGCCTATCTTTTACAAAATCTGGTTGACCTTTGGGGTAACGTACCTTACTCAGAAGCATTTAAAGCTACTGAAGGTAATTTAAAACCAAAGTACGATGATCAAAAAGCAATCTATGAAGATTTGATTTTGAAATTAGATGCTGCAATTAAGATGATTCAGGCTTTACCTGTTGATGCAACTGAGATTCCTGCTTCCAGCGATATCATTTTTGGTGGAAATATGACCAAATGGGCCAAATTTGCCAATACAATTAAACTAAGAATGTTGGTTCATCAATCTGGCATGACTGGCCGCGACACCTATATCAAAGCCGCTATTGCAACAACTGCTTCTGTTGGTTATTTGGGAGTTGGGGAAAGTGCACTTTCTAATCCAGGTTATCTGAATTCAACCGGGAAAATGAATACATTCTACGAAACATTCTACAAAGCTGACGGAACTTCACAATCTGATGGTATTACTTATTACAATGCCGGTAAAGATGCCGTTAAATTTCTTTTAGATAATGCAGATCCACGTGTAGGTCGTTTCTTTAACCCATATAGTGGAAGCAACTATGCCGGAAATACATTGGGTATTACTGAACCAGCTCCTCTTACCGCAGCCAATACTTCTAAATTAGGATACGTAAAAGATAGCAAAGGCCATATGATTGGTACTTTTGATAAATCTGCTCCTATTCTTACAGACTTCGAAAGTCTTTTTGTTCAGGCTGAAGCAGTAGAAAGAGGCTTTATCGCTGGTTCCGGAAAGGCTTTATATAATTCTGCGCTTACCCAATCATTCGTTTATTTAGGTTTACCAGCAGCTGATGCAACTGCTTTTGCCAGTTCTGAAAAAACCAATGTAAACTACGACCTTGCTCCAAATAAAGTCAATCTAATTTTGATGCAAAAATGGATTTCATTAAACGGAATTGCACCAGTTGAAATTTGGACAGACTTCAGAAGGTCGGGTATTCCTAACTTCTTAACATTTAGTGCTGATCCTAATAAAGCCAATACAACTCCACCGGTACGTTTACTGTATCCGCAACGTGAGATATCTGTAAACAATGACAACGTTGTTGCAGTAGGTACGATCAATGCCTTTACATCAAAGATTTTCTGGCAGAATCGTTAATAACAAATTCAATTCATTAAAATTACTAGAGTATGAAAAATAAAATAACATTGATTGTTACATTCCTCACCGCAATATTCACGCTCGGTTCATGCTTGAAGGACGACGTAGGCGAATATTGGGCTGATGGTGTTGCTGGGAAAATGTATGCTACAGTGGTCAAGGCTACTCTTCAGCAATTAGCTTTACAACCAGTTGCCGGTGATGTAAACTATGAATTTATGGTTAACATTGCTACCGATGCTTTGCCAACAGAGGATATTACATTGACTTTCAAAATTGATCCTGCTGCGGTTACCACCTACAATACCGATTTTAAAAAGGCTTATAAACCGTTCCCTAACGTTGAAATACTAACTAAAACAATAGTTATTCCGAAAGGTACAAGGAATGCTATGGCCAAAGCCAAGGTTTGGGGCGCGCAAACCCTTAATGCCTGCGACAACTTTATCGCAGCTATTTCGATTGAATCAGCAAAAACGGCTTCAGGTGTTGATATTCCTGTGGCAGGAAACATGAAGACCTATTTATTGGCTCTTCCAATTGCAAATCCATATGCTGGTAACTACGAAGTAGTAGTTGGATATCGTATTCGTCCTGGTAATCCAACAGAACAAGTAACTGCAGGTTCAGTCCAAGCCTTCAACACTCTTGACTGTAAAACAGTTCAAAAGAATGGTTTTGGTAACTATACCGCTTTTGACATTAAAATTGAGGTTACCACAGAAACTGTAGTTGTTGGTGGTACAACTTGTAATAAAGTTATTGCAACTCCTATTGATCCATCAACAGGTGAATCTGTTGGGGGAATGTGGCCAGCATGGACTGGTGATGCAACACAAAAGCCAGCCGATCTTACTATTAATTATTACAACCCTGTTACAAAAACATTTGTTTTGAATTGCTATTACACTAGCTCTGCAGGCAATCGTATTATGTATGAAGTATTAAAACGGAAGTAATAATATTTGATTTTGCAAAATCAGGCTTAGCTAGAAAGTAGCATTTTTAGTTAAGTCTGATAAAATGAATTAAATGTTTTTAAAGAAAAATAATATGAAAAGAAAAAATATAATTTTAGTAATGTTGCTTGTTTTAGCTGGCTTATTTACAATGCAAAGTTGTAATAAAGACGATGCTTCAACGGTTATTACAGAACAGGCTTTTACGCAACCTGAGATAATCTCACCGGCTGTACGGGCTGATGGAACCGTTTTATTTACAGGTTCTACAGTTAACCTGACCTGGAAATCTGTCAATCCTGGAGATCCTGAAAAATGGGATGTCTATTTTGGAACCAGTGATAATCCTCCTTTGTATAAAGCTGCACAAACCGCACAAACCTTAACTGTGCCTGTTGTTGACGGACAGGAATATTTTTGGAAAGTTGTTGTTGTTGATGCCAACGGAGTTGCTACAAAAACTCCGGTTAATAGCTTCATAGCTGTAAACGGTACAAATGCAGAAATGACAGTTGACCTTTCAGTTACAACTGATGTTTTAACTGCTGTTGGATTGAACCTGACTGCCGACAAAACTGTCGATCTTAGGCTCTTGATATTGAAGAAAAGCGACATGAGCATTGTATCTGCTGTTGACGATGGAGCTGCTGCAGAAAGCTATCATGATTTCGGAGAACTAGCTGATGGTGAATATGTCCTTGGAGTTGACATATTCTCGACAATTAACGCTGGTGACTTTAATAAACCAATTTCTTTAAGTTTAGCATTGCATTTCGATCAATTGGGAATGGTTAATGAAACTCTTGAATTCCCAAAAGTAATGACCAATGTTAATAATTGTAGTCTTTACAGAACCTATCTGGCATCAGTTAAGAAAGTTGGTTCAAAATATACAATTTCTAAATCTGTTTCTTATCTGGCACCTTCAGTTTTAACCTGGAAAGGTACTGATGCTGATTATCCAAGCGAAGTTACAAGTACTGAAAGTTGTGCTGGCAAAACAATGCGTGGCGTAGGTTTTGGCTGGATGTTGGATTGGTGGGGAGAAATAATTGTTTCGGGTGGAACTTTAAACTATACTGTTTCGGGTAGCAAAATTACTATTCCTCTACAGAAATACTGTAAAACCACTTATAAAGGTGCTGCTCAGCCTGAGTATTCTATTCAGGGTACAGGAACTATAGATAATACCGGTGCATTCCCTGTTTATACGATTCAATACGATTTTATTCAATCAGGATCAAGTATTGCAACGGTTAGTATGGATTATGGTTGGCCAACACCTTACTTTGAAGCCAAAATAACAACTGATCCAGCTGGATTAAAATCAGCTTTAATTCCCTCAGTAAATCGTCCGGATAAAGCCCAACGATAAACTATTGAAGTCAAATATTTCGAAAGGCCATCTCAATTAATTTGAGATGGCCTTTTTATTTAATGGCTTTATGTACCTATCCAATTAATAGCCGACCTATCGGTAAAACATACAGTTTTTATCCCAGCTTGCTCCAATTAAGAATTATTTGCCTCTATAAATTACAGGAAATGTTAAAAAATAAATCAACAACCATATTTTATGTCATTGTTAATGGAAATATTTTAACATTTTTTTACATTTAATCTCTTTTGCAAATAGAGATCAGTTGAAAACTCTTAAATCGGTTATATTTCAGAGTTTTCATTAAAAAGTTAAGGAAAAGCTCAATGCCGACTTTGATTTTGACACCATTTTTTGAAGCTGTTTAATTTAAAATAATTCTCTATGAAAAAAATCGTGTTATTGCTTGCATTTTTTGCAATCGGTTTGAATGTCGTTCTGGCACAAACCAGGGAAATCACAGGCAGTGTTACTTCCGCCGATGATGGAGGTGGAATGCCGGGTGTATCTATTTCGGTAAAAGGAACAACATTGGGTACCATTACCGATGTGAATGGAAAATACCTTCTTAAGGTTCCGGCAGATGCCAAAACTTTGGTGTTCTCCTTTGTCGGCATGACTGCACAGGAAGAATCTATCGGAAACCGCTCTGTTATCAATGTCCAACTTAAATCGGACAACATTGCTGTTGACGAAGTTATGGTGGTGGCATATGGCACCGTAAAAAAGAGTTCATTTACTGGCGCAGCTACGCAGATTAATAGTGAAAAAATTGCACTAAGGCCTCTTAGCAACATCACCAATGCTATAGAAGGTGCAACTGCAGGAGTTCAGGTAAGTTCGGCCAGTGGCCAGCCGGGATCTGGCCAATCAATCCGTATTCGTGGGTTTGGTTCGGTAAACGCATCAAACGACCCATTGTATATCGTTGATGGAGTTCCATTCTCAGGCAATATGTCGAACATTAATCCTGATGACATTGAAACAATTACCGTTTTGAAAGATGCTGCATCATCAGCTCTGTATGGCAATAAAGCTGCCAATGGTGTTGTTCTCATCACCTCAAAAAAAGGAGTTTCAGGCAAAAGCCAATTCCAGGTAAAATTAACTCAAGGGTTCAGCGAACGTGCCATTCCTGAATTTGACAGGGTTGATGCCTACCAGTATTACCCATTAATGTGGGAAGCATACAGAAATCAATTGTACTATGTTGCAACAGCAAAACCTACTCTTGATGTTGCCAACCAAACTGCATCAGGCTTAGTTGCAGGAAAAAATGGTATTAAAGAAATGCTTGGCTACAATATTCTAAACGTAGCGAACAATGCTATCGTCGGTACTGATGGAAAAATTAATCCGAATGCTAAAATTCTTGCAGGTTATGAAAATGACCTTGATTGGTATGATCCGATAAAAAGAACTGGTAAGCGCACTGATATGAATATTAGCGCTGGCGGAGGAACCGCTACCAATGATTTCCACGCTTCTCTTGGCTATACCAACGAAGAAGGCTACATGCTAAATACTGGATTCAAACGTATTACGGGTCGCATCAATGTAAATACACAACCTAAAAAATGGATTAAAACAGGTTTGAATATATCGGGAACCACTTCCGAAACAGACGAAGCTAGTACTGGTAGTTCAACTGGTTATGTAAATCCATTCTATTTTGCAAGAAATATAGGACCACTTTACCCTGTTTATGCTCACAATCCGACCACTGGAGATTTGATCTTAGATGCTAATGGAGAAAAATTGTATGATCTTGGCAATATGTCGCAATATGGTTTGCCATCGCGCCCTGCAGGTGCAAGTGTTGGAAGACATGTAGTTGCTGAAACTTTGCTGAATATGCGTAATGCTGAACGCAATAGTCTGGGTGGTAAAACCTATTTCGACCTGATGTTCCTGAACGGGTTTAAATTTACGGCAAACTTTAGTGTCGACCTTGGCAATTACCGTTTCAACAGTTTCGATAATAAAATTGTAGGTGATGGTTCTCCTGCAGGTCGTGCAAGTAAGACCAATTCAATTACAACTGACGTTACATACAACCAGTTGCTTACTTATACAAAATCGATAGGCAAGCATTCATTCGATGCTTTGGTTGGACATGAATCGTATGAATATGAATACAAATATCTGTATGGTTTCAGACAAGGACTTGTAGTTGAAGGAAATGTTGAGCTAATTAACTTTACAACAACCAACGAATTGACATCATACGTAAACAATTATCATTCAGAAGGATATCTTTCTCGTTTTAACTACAATTACGATAACAAATATTTTGCATCTGCTTCTTTCCGTCGCGACGGTTCATCACGGTTTTTCACTGATGTCCGTTGGGGTAACTTCTGGTCAGTTGGCGGTGGCTGGCGTATTGACCGTGAGGCATTTCTTGCAGGAGTTGCTGGTATCGATTTATTGAAACTAAGAGGTTCTTATGGGCAGGTTGGTAATGATGCCGGAATTAGTAATTATGCATGGCAGGCACTTTATGGTTTAGATAACAACAATGCTTACGAACCGGGAGCACTTCAATCTACCTTAAAGAGCGAAAACCTTGTATGGGAACAGAATGCTAACTTTGACGTTGCTATTGAGTTTGGCTTATTCAACAGGGTTCGTGGTACTTTCGAATTCTTTAACCGTCAATCATCCAATCTATTATTTTCTGTTCCAAAACCTTTATCAAGTGGGATTACCAATAGAGATGAAAATGTTGGAACTTTATTCAACAGAGGTTTTGAGTTAGACTTATCGGTTGATGCAGTAAAAACAAAAGATTTTACCTGGACTGTTGACCTAAGCACAACTACATTCAGAAATGAATTTACAAAATTGCCTCAGAAAGAAATTATTTCGGGAACAAAAAAATTAATGGTTGGACACTCGCTGTATGACTATTGGTTACGCGAATGGAAAGGTATTGACGCTACAGATGGCCGTGCTTTATATCGTGCAAATTCAACTACTTATGCATCTGATTTGGCTACACTTAAAACCAATCCGACTTCGACAGTGATGACAGACAATTACCGCATATCGGGCGCTGACACACTTACAATTAATGCAAACAAAGCAATGTATCATTACGCAAGCACTGCAATTCCAAAATTGTACGGTAGTGTATCCAATAACCTGAGCTATAAGAATTTCAATTTGTCGTTCATGCTCACTTACCAAGTTGGCGGAAAAGTATACGATGCCACTTATGCCTCATTAATGGATCCGGGAAACTATGGTAGCGCTCTGCACGTTGACATTTTGAATCGCTGGCAAAAAGAAGGTGATGTCGCAACTATACCACGTATGGACGGGAACGCTACAGTTAGATCGTATGCAAGCGCTGCTTCTGACAGATGGCTGATTGATGCTTCATATTTAAATATCCGCTCGGTAACTTTTGGGTATAAAATCCCTTCTAGAATTATGAAAAAAATTGATCTTAGCGAGTGTAAAATATTTGCAAGTGGTGAAAATCTCTATCTTTTTAGTGCACGAAAGGGTACGAGTGTTCAACAATCATTTACCGGTGTAACTTCGAACGATTACATCCCATCTCGTGTTATCACATTTGGAGTTAACTTCACATTCTAAACTTGTACGACAATGAAAAATATTTTAAATAAAGTTATTATATCAGGGTTAATAATATTAGCTCTGGGTGCCTGTAAAGAGGACTTTTTAGAAACTGTTCCTACCAGTTCAGTTTCAGAATCTTCAGTCTTTGCGACCACTTCCAATGCAATGATGGCTCTTAATGGAATCCATCGTTCAATGTTTATGCAGTATAGCAATCAGGATGAAGCCGGACAAGGTTCAATAAACATCCACCTGGATATGCTTGGTGAAGACCTGGTTATGCACTCCACTGGAAATGGTTGGTTTAATGCCACTTACCAATGGTCGTCAACCCGTAACGCAAACGGTACTAATGTTTATTTCTTCTACCGTTTTTATTACAAAATAATTGCCAATGCCAACATGATAATTACCAATGTAAATAAGGCTGTTGGTCCTGCAGAAACAAAGAAAATGATCAGAGGTCAGGCAATGGCATATCGGGCTTATGCGCATTTCCAACTTGTTCAATTGTTTGCTAAACGGTACGATGCTGGCACTGCTAACGACCAAATGGGAGTTCCGATAATGACAACGAATACTACCGAGGGCTTACCGCGTGCATCTGTTGCCGATGTATACAAACAAATTAACCTTGACCTAGATTCGGCTGTTATTTATTTAACAGGAGCTGCCGCAAGAACTGCAAAATCGCACATAGATATTCCTGTAGTTAAGGGTATAAAAGCTCGTGTTGCTTTAACCCAGCAAAACTGGGCTGATGCTGCTAAATATGCCAATGAAGCTCGTCAGGGATATAAGTTTATGAGTGCTGCCCAGCATCTTGAAGGTTATAATAGCACCGCCAATCCTGAATGGATTTGGGGATCAACACAGATTTCTGATCAACAAACGTACTTCTATTCCTTCTTTGCCTACATGTCATTTAACTTCAGTTCAACAAACATTCGTGGAAATCCGAAGAAAATCAGTAAAGCACTTTACGATCAGATTTCTGCAACTGATGTTCGTAAAGGTCTTTGGTTGCTAACCCCAGCTAGACCAGCCATTACTTTGCCAACAACATTTACTCTCGCTCCATACATGAATCGTAAGTTTCTTGCCAATGGAACAAGCATGGATGTTGCTGCAAGCAGTGTTGGTGATATTACGTACATGCGGGCGGCTGAAATGTATTTGATTGAAGCTGAAGCATTGGCACGCCAAAATAAAGACACTGAAGCGCAGGATGCACTTTTCCTTTTGGCCAACAATCGTGATTCGAAGTATGTGAAGTCAACAAAAACCGGAACAGATCTGGTTAATGAAATTTTGCTTCAAAGGAGAATTGAATTGTGGGGTGAAGGATTTAGATTCCTCGATCTTAAACGTCTAAACGCCAAACTCGATCGTACCGGATCAAACCACAATACTGCTCTGGCAGTTATGATGACCGTTGAACCTGGAGATATTTTATGGCAATTTATGATCCCAAAAGCAGAATTAGATGCAAATCCTGCAATAAAAGATCAGCAAAACCCTTAACAATTGGGGTTGTTTAAAACAGAAGGCTGCACTATATAGTGCAGCCTTCTGTTTTTATTTTCAAAAGCAATATACTATTTCGAGAATATCATTTTTGCAGCAACAAAAAGCAGCAATGCCCCAAATAATTTCTTCAATATTTTTTCAGGAATACTTACTGAAATTACCGAGCCAATATATGCTCCAATAAAGAACATGATTGCCAAAACCACAGCATATTTCCAGTTCACATAACCCTGTTTCGAGTAATTAATTACTGCTAGCAATGTAACCGGTGGAATCATAAAGGCCAGAGAAGTTCCCTGAGCCTGATGTTGGGTAAGCCCCATAAAGAAAATTAAAGATGGAATTACAACAATTGCACCGCCTACTCCGAGCGAACCGCTGAAAATGCCGGCAATCAATCCGATCAATATCAGTATTAGTGCCTGAGTTGCAGTCATAAATTAAAGGTGATTAATTTTTAGTAATCGCAGCATTAAACCTAAACCCTATTCCGTGCAGGTTCAGTATTTTGATGTTTTCATCGCTACCCAGATATTTTCTCAGCCGTGATATAAAAACATCCAGACTTCGTCCCAGATAATAATCATCCGATCCCCAAACCTGTTTCAAGATATCTGATCTGCTTAATACTTTGTTTGGATTGTCACAGAAATAGCGCAGCAATTCTGCTTCCTTATAAGTCAATGTTTTACGGTCGCCGTTGACTTCCAGCACCAAACTATCGAAGTAAAAGTTAAAAATACCAACCTTGTAGTAGTTTTGATCTGTTGTTGGCTCGGTGACTGACAAACTACGCTTCAAAAAGATACGGATCTTAAGGAGTAATTCTTCCATACTAAATGGCTTGGTGATGTAATCGTCACCGCCAATCGTCAATCCATTAATCCGATCTTCGGTCATCGATCGTGCTGTAAGAAAAATAATGGGCACATGATCGTCAATTGCCCGAATTTCAGTAGCTACAGTAAATCCATCCTTTTTGGGTAGCATCACGTCAAGCAGACACAAACTAAACTTATCTGATTTAAACATTTTCATTGCAGAATCTCCGTCCTCAGCTGAAATAACAATATAGCCGGCTTGTTCCAGATTATCTTTCACAATGAAGTTAAGGGTTTTGTCGTCCTCGACCAGTAGAATTTTTTCGCCTTGAAAGTTCATGACAGAGTTATTTCTTGATTTTCAGGATAAATGTACTGCCTTTCCGTGAATTATCGACCACATTAATTTGCCATCCGTGCCTTTGTGCAATTTTTTGTACATAATCCAATCCTAAACCAAAGCCTTTCACATCGTGAACATTTCCGGTTGGCACCCGATAAAACCGATTAAAAACCTTTTTCCTGTAATCTTTCGGTATCCCTATACCATTGTCATCAAATGAAATATGATAATAATTACCGATTTCTTCAAGCCGAATTATGATTTCAGGATCAACCGAACAATATTTGATAGCGTTATCCAGGATATTGAAAATCAGGTTAGAGAAATGAAGCCTATCAGCTTTAACCTGAGCATTCTCGACTGTTGATTCAATGTTTACTGAATAGACTCTTCCGTTCTGGCTATTTTTAAATTCCCGAACCGATTCAGAAATAAAGCTATTCATCTCAACAAGTTCCAGATTTAGCTCTAATTTGGTTTTCTCTATGGTTGCCATTTGGAGTAGTTTCTCCACATGAGCAGATAATCTCTTGTTTTGCTGATCGACAATGCGAACATATTCGGCCAAACGCTCGGGCTGTTCACAAATTTTGGGATTAGACAAAACTTTTGAAGCCAAACCAATAGAAGCGATGGGTGTTTTAAACTCGTGGGTAAGATTGTTAATGAAATTCTTTTGTATCTCGCTGAGCTGTTTTTGCTTGATAATTACATACAAGGCATAGCCAAAGAAAATAACTACAAAAAATAGAATTCCGTTCAAAAAATACCAGGCCATAAGTCTGGAATTGTAAAACTGAGAACGGTCGGGGAAATGAACACCAAAATAATAGGTAAACTTTTCGCATGTGGGTAAGTTGCAAACCTTTTTAGTCTTGTCTACCTTTTTTGCAGTCCGGTTATAATGTTTATCAAACATGATTTCCTCCGCACTGCAACAAATAGAATCGCGATCCTTTGATTTTATAGATGCTGGCTGAATTGAATCCCGTTTCAAAACATTCCCATGAACCATTTTCTTTGAATTACAGTCGTAAATTCCGTACTCAAAAGTCAGATTAAGATTACGCTTTTTAAATTCAGTGGTCAGAAAATGCTCAAGTAAATTTGGGTCAATTACATCGTTGACATTTACTACGTAATAGTTGTTCGAAATTTGCTCAACCTGACTCTGATCCATCGGTTTCGAGGGATGATTATAAATCTTGTTATTGTATTCATTAATCTGGCTGGCAACACTTCGCAAAGCACTGGTGGTTAATTGATGAAATTGCTTTTCATTTAAATCATATGAATTTTTCAGGAAGAAAAACTGGATCAACAGAATTCCAAGCACTGAAACAATAGCCATAATTATTACAAAACCAATCGATTTTCTCTTCATAAAGCAGTAACTATTTTGCTTTCAATTTACGAAACTACTCAAAAAAATGCATCTGATTTATTCATTAACAGTTCATTAACAAAAGTTTATTCGCATTAACAGCAATTCAAAAAAAGGTTTTTTAGTTTTGTGTCATTACAGAACAATAAACTAAAATTGAGTCTTATCTTTGAATAAATTTTTAATGTCTTACCGTTTAAAAAAAACTATATGAAAATTAGCATTTCGCTTTTATTGGCTTTTCTAATTTGTTTGTCCTTCTCAAGTCAGGCACAAACAGCCAAATCACGCATGACTTTTGAAAAAGTTCAGCACAATTTTGGTACATTTAAGGAAGAACTGGGTGTACAAACAGTCGCTTTTAATTTTAAGAATGAAGGAACAGTTCCATTAATTCTTAACAATGTTCAGGCATCTTGTGGGTGTACTACACCCGAGTGGACTCGTGAACCTGTTGCTCCAGGAGCAAAAGGAATTATTAAGGTTAGTTATGACCCAAGAAACCGTCCGGGTGTATTCAACAAAACCATTCGTGTAACTTCAAATGCTGAAAATCCAGATGTTGTTCTTACAATTTTAGGTGAAGTTACTCCAAAAGCTCGCACCATTGAAGAAGACTATCCAAATGAAATTGGCCCACTTCGTGCAAAAACGAATCATGTTGCATTCAATACGGTCAAGGAAAATCAAATAAAAAAAGACAGTGTAGAAATTGTCAATAACTCAGATCAACCAATTCAGTTAAGCTTTAAAACACCTCCTCCACATCTTAGCGCTGTTATCAAGCCTGCAAAAATTGGAGCCAAACAAAAAGGATATATTGTTGTAACATTCGATGCCACTAAGATTAAAGCTTATGGATTTGTAATGCACCGCATCTATCTTAACATCGATGGCCAGGACGATTATCGTAACTCCATCGCGGTTAGCACAACCCTTGAAGAAGATTTTTCTAAACTTACACCTGCTGAATTAGCTGTTTCTCCGGCAGTTTCATACGATTCTGAATCATTTGACTTTGGCGATATAAAACCAGGATCAAAAGTTGAACATACATTCAATTTGAAGAATGCAGGGAAACGCGATTTACTTATTCGCGACGTAAAAAGTTCGTGCGGATGTACAGCCGTTTCACCATCAAAAAACATGGTTGCCGCAAACGAAAGCGTTCCATTAAAAGTGGTATTCGATTCAACAGGGAAAAGTGGTCGTCAGAGTAAAACGATTACTGTGATAACCAATGATCCAAAAAATCCGACTACTATTCTGCGAATTTCGAGCAATATTTTAGCTCAGTAATTAAGTCACAAAATTAATGGAGGAAGCTGGCCCAATTAGGGTCAGCTTCTTTTTTTTATTGCCAACCCCAATACAAATCGGCGCTGATTAAAGTTTTAGTCGTTAGAAAACAGTACTGTAACAGCCTCATCAAAGCCAATGATATTCTGTAAATATATTTATGTTTCTAAACATTGGGATACAGAAGCAACCTTTTGACCGTTTTTAGAATCAATAGTATATGTTTACTTAACTTTAGGCAATCTAAAACTACAAAACATATGGAACGACCTCCTCCCTTGCCAATTAATTCATGCTATTACCTACCCAAAACACCAAAAATTATTAATCAATCATTAAAACAACTACATGAATGTATTTAAAAAATTAATCTTTAGCGCCCTATTCTTTGCAGGCAGCTACAGTTGCTTTGCACAGGAGATAAGCATTCAGGGCGGGTTCAATCTTTCTCAATTTATTTATAGTACAGACGATCATGTTGTCCGTAAAGAAGGAACAAAGCTTAAGCCAGGCTTTAATTTTGGACCAATTGTTAATGTACCATTTGATGATATTTGGTCGTTCGAAACTGGGATACTCTTTACCTCAAAAGGGCTTAAATTATCTGGAAATATAATGGGGGACGAAGACTACCTACGCATTAAAAATTTATGTTATTTGGAGCTCCCCATTTTAATAAAAGCAACAATACCCATCAAAAAAGCTAAAACTCTTGCCATTGCTGGCATTTATGCGGGAAATGCGCTTTATGGATTTAGTTTAGCTGAAGGAACTGAGAACTCAGTCAGTTACAGATTAAAAGATAAAATTCAATTTGGTAACGAACCCAATGAATATGATCGTTTAGATTATGGACTGAAATTTGGGATTGGAACTAAAATAAAACGATACCAGATCAGAGCTATGTATAGTATCGGTTTAAAGAATTTTGCTAATGATGATATATTTATTATGAGAAATCGAGTATTGGAATTTTATCTCCAATACCAGTTGAAAAAATTAGATTTAAGAAAACCAAAAACACACTAAATAATTTTGGGATCAATTATTCTTAAAAATCTTGAAAAATATTTTGCAAAATTAAAATAGCTGTTTATACTATCTCACCTATGTTTTAGCCAATTTAGATATAAGAAATATGGGATTAAGTATGGTGAGAAAATCGATAATAATAATCGTTATGCGATTGATAATTTAAACCAATCACTTTAGACAGAAGGCCATTCCAAAATATAATTGAGTGGTCGTTTTTCTTTTCAATCAAGTATTTTAAAATATTTACATTTATCCTTAAAATAATTCTTCACCGATCATTACATTCGCATAAAATTACTGAACATGATTGGAGATCAACCTCATCACCATATAGAAAACAACCCTGAATATTCCGGGTTAAATGTAAATCAAGGTATTGCGCCATTGCCCTCGGTTAGCGAAGATTCGGTAAAACGTTTCTTAAAGAACAAAAAGAAGCGTTCCTTATCCGTACAACAATATGTTGATGGCATTCTCAAAGGCGACATTACCATACTTAGCCAGGCTGTAACTTTGGTCGAAAGTTCGAAACCCGAACATCAGGAGATTGCGCAGGAAATCATTGTAAAGTGTCTGCCTTTCTCCGGAAATTCGGTGCGAATCGGTATTACCGGCGTTCCCGGTGTAGGAAAAAGTACTTTTATTGAGGCCATGGGAAAGCAGATTACTGCCCAAGGGAAAAAACTGGCCGTACTTGCCATTGATCCCAGCAGTGAACGAACAAAGGGAAGCATCCTTGGCGATAAAACCCGCATGGAAGATCTCTCCATCGATACTAATGCCTATATCCGTCCTTCCCCATCTGCCGGATCGTTGGGAGGTGTTGCCCGAAAAACCCGCGAAACCATAGTACTTTGCGAGGCTGCCGGCTTCAACCATATTTTTATTGAAACCGTCGGAGTCGGACAAAGTGAAACTGCGGTTCATTCGATGGTCGACTTTTTTCTATTGTTAATGCTTGCTGGAGCAGGCGATGAATTGCAGGGAATTAAGCGCGGTATTATGGAAATGGCTGATGCAATTACTATAAACAAAGCCGATGGAAATAACATCGAAAAAGCTGGTTTAGCCCGTGTTCAGTATATGAATGCCCTGCACTTGTTCCCGGCAACTGAGTCGGGATGGAAACCCAAAGTACTCACCTGTTCGGCCTACATGAAAACCGGAATCAGCGAAATTTGGGAAACCATCGATGACTATTTAGGCTTGGTAAAAGACAACGGTTATTTTCAGCACCGAAGAAATGAGCAGTCAAAATTCTGGATGTATGAAACTATAAATGAACACCTCCGGAATAACTTTTATCAGAATGAACAGATTAAATCGATGATGGAAGAATCAGAAGAGAAAGTCTTAAAAGAAGAAATCTCATCGTTTGTTGCTGCAAAAAAATTACTCGACCTTTACGATCAGATCAGGAAAAAAATTTAACCCAATTTAAATATCCCATTCATGAGAAATGTAATAGCAATTTTAGTACTTGCCCTGGCTACTTTTTCGTGCCAAACGGCAAAAGATGAGTTTTCAATAAAAGGCACGATAGCCGGAGTAGAAACAGGTAAAGTTTATCTACAAAAGTTGGTTGACGGTCAGCCTCAAAGTGTTGATACCACTGATGTTGTTGGTGGAAAATTCGAATTCACCGGTAAAATGGAAGTACCTGATCTTCGCTTGATTCGTCTGGACGAACAAGAATACCTTGCTCCTTTCTTTCTCGACAACTCGAGTATTACTGTAACTGCAAAAAAAGACAGCCTTCGTGTTTCAAAATATTCAGGTTCTCCAACTCAGGATGTATTTCAGATTTATTTGACTGAAATGGAAAAACTAAACAAAGACATGATGGCCCTTCAGGCAAAATACCAGAGCGCCATGTCAACCGGAAATACCAGTGAAGCAGAAAAAGCTAAAATTGATGGACAGGCTATGCAGGATAACAATCTGTTTTACACCAAAAACTTTGTAAAGGAACATAGTAACTCAGTGGTATCTGCTTATATTACATTGGCGATGCTGGCCGGACAGGTTGAAGGTGCTGAACTGGATTCTATTGTCGGCAAGTTTACTCCCGAAATCAGCACTTCAGAATACGTAGTTAAACTGAAAGGAATTATTCAGGAACAGAAGAAAACAGCTGTAGGAGTTGAAGCACCGGATTTTACAATGAACGATCCTGAAGGAAAACCTGTACAATTGTCGTCATTACGCGGTAAAGTTGTAATGATCGATTTCTGGGCTTCGTGGTGTGGTCCATGCCGTCAGGAAAATCCAAATGTGGTTAAACTGTACCAGCAATACCATGCCAAAGGGTTCGAAATTATTGGCGTTTCGCTCGATAAAACCCAGGAAGATTGGGTAAAAGCTATTCAAGACGATCAACTAAGCTGGATTCATGTTTCTGACCTTCAATATTGGCAGAATGCCGCAGCCCGTTTGTACGGTGTAAACGCCATTCCTCAAACATACTTGTTAGATAAAGAAGGTAAAATCATCGCCAAAGGGTTAAGGAGCGAACAACTTGCTGCTAAACTGAGCGAACTGTTTCCTCAATAAACAGGCAAAACCTGAAAATAGTATACTTGCGAAAGTCGCTCACGGGCGGCTTTCCTTGCTTTAGATAGTCTTGAAATATGAACGCTCTGGAAAACTTTTCAGGTTGCGAAATGTTATTAAGCTGTTTGATTTTAATCTATAGAAGCTATCATTTATGAGTTACGATTTAATAGTAGTAGGTAGCGGGCCGGGCGGTTATGTAGCTGCCATCAGAGCCGCTCAACTAGGCTTGAATGTTGGAGTTGTTGAGAAAGAAAACCTTGGGGGAATTTGCTTGAACTGGGGTTGTATTCCAACCAAATCGCTCCTGAAAAGCGCGCAAGCTCTGGAATATGCCAAACACGCAGCTGATTATGGCGTTTCAATTTCAGGAGAAGTAAAGGCTGATTTTGAGGCAATGGTAAAACGAAGCCGAGGAGTTGCAGAAGGAATGAGCAAAGGAATTCAGTTTCTTTTTACTAAAAATAAAATTGAGGTAATCAATGGTTATGGGCGGCTTGTAGATCCGAATTCGGTTGAAGTAACTGATGAAACCGGAAAACGTACGCTACACTCAGCAAAAAATATTATTCTGGCAACAGGAGCTCGTTCACGCGAGTTACCCAATCTGGAACAAGACGGAGAAAAAATAATCGGCTACCGCGAGGCGATGACTTTACCCAAACAACCTAAATCAATGGTTGTAGTTGGCTCAGGGGCAATCGGCAGCGAGTTTGCATATTTCTACCAAAGTATTGGAACAGAAGTAACATTAGTTGAATACCTGCCCAATGTTGTTCCAAACGAGGATGAGGAAGTGTCGAAAACTCTTGAGCGCTCTTTCAAAAAAATGAAAATGAAAGTGTTGACCAATGCTTCGGTTGAGGCCGTTGATACAAGTGGCGCTCTGTGCAAAGTAACCGTAAAAACTAAAAAGGGCGAAGAGGTTATTGAAGCTGAAATTGTACTTTCTGCAGTTGGAATTATCCCCAACCTGGAAAATATCGGATTGGAAGACTTAGGAATTGTACTTGAAAAAGGAAAAGTTAAGGTAAATGAGTTTTACCAAACGAATGTAGAGACCATTTTTGCCATTGGCGATATTATTGCAGGTCCAGCCTTGGCGCATGTGGCTTCTGCCGAAGGAATTACCTGCGTTGAAAAAATTGCCGGTTTAAATCCGCATCCAATTGATTATTCAACTATTCCTGGTTGTACATATACTAATCCTGAAGTTTCGTCAGTGGGCCTTACTGAACAGAAGGCAAAAGAAGCCGGTTATGAAATTAAAGTTGGTAAATTTCCGTTTTCTGCAAGCGGTAAAGCGAGCGCTTCGGGGCAAAAAGATGGCTTCGTGAAGCTTATTTTTGATGCCAAATACGGCGAATTGCTAGGGGCCCATATGATTGGTGGCAATGTAACCGAAATGATTGCAGAACTGGTTGTAGCCAAAAAACTGGAAATAACAGGACACGAACTCATAAAATCAATTCACCCCCACCCTACCATGAGTGAAGCCATTATGGAAGCTGCTGCTGCTGCATACGATGAAGTGATTCATCTTTAGGCTAATCAAAGTAAGTAGTATATAGACTAGATTATTAATGATTTTCTTGAACCCGATTTTAAAAATCGGGTTTTATTTTATTCGAAAAATAAAGTTTTTTGTTTGAATAGTTTTAAATAGTTGATTTTCAGTCATATTATTTCGCTTCGTAATAAATATTTATATTTTTGTTTCCATCTAATCTTTAAAAACCCATTATGAAGAAACTTTCAGTTTTGATTATCGGAACAGTTTTGTTGATGAATACCGCTTTTGCAGGTGGTATTTTAACAAATACAAACCAGAGTGCCCAGTTTGCACGTATGCTTTCACGAAATGCTTCAACCGATTTGGATGCTGTTTATTTTAACCCAGCCGGACTAACGCAATTGAAAAATGGATTCTATTTCGGACTTCACAACCAGACCATTTCGCAAAACAAAACGATTAGCAGTGAATTTCCACTTAAATACGACGAATATGTTGGTGAGGTAAAAGCACCTGTTTTCCCAACTGCATTTGCAGTTTATAAGCTTGACAACTGGGCTTTCTCAGCAGGTTTTGGACCAAATGGTGGCGGCGGAAGTGCAAAGTATGACAAAGGATTACCTTCTTTTGAAAAACAAATTGCACGGTTGGTTCCTCAGCTGTCCGGTTTAAACCAAATTGGTGTAACTCCTCCAACTAACTATAATGTAGATATTTCATTTGAAGGAACTTCAGTATTCTGGGGAATTCAGGCTGGTGCAACCTACAAAATCAATAAAGTGATTTCGGTATATGGCGGTGCCCGTTACCTTCCTTCAACCAACACTTATAATGGTACAATCTCGAACATTCAGCTTGGATCACCATCAACAATGATTAGCGGAAAAACCTTTTTGCTCAATGCTGCAGCCACTGCTACTGCAAAAGCACAGGCAACCGCAGCAGGTGCAGCCAGCCTTCAGCCTCTTGTTTCCGGTGGTGCAGGAGGTTTAACAACCGCTCAGGCATTGGCAGCCAAGATAATCGACCAAAACACTAAAAATGCGATTGATGCAGGACTTAGACAACTCGGCCTTTCTGATGCACAGGTTAATGGAATTACCATTGCAGGAGCACAAACCACCTACAGCACAACTTCGGCAACTCTTGCTGCAACCGCCAGTCAATTAAATACAAACAGTGCTGGATTAGCCGACAAGAAAGTTGACACCAAACAAACTGGTTCTGGAATTACTCCTATCATTGGCATTAACATCAACCTCGACAGATTGAACATCGGCTTAAAATACGAGCACCAGACTGCACTTAAATTAACCAATGCAACTGTTGTTGATGATACAGGTTTATTCCCTGATAAAGCCACATCAAACAGCGACATTCCTGCAATTATTGCAGGTGGAGCCGATTATAAAGTAACAGACAAATTAAAAGCATCCGGATCGTTCAATATTTACCTCGATAAAAATGTAAACTGGGGTGGAAATATTTATAAGCAAGAACGCACCATTGATAAAAACTACGTAGAACTAGCTTTTGGATTGGAATATGCCTTGAATGAAAAATTTGCAGTTAGTGCAGGTTATCTTAATTCAAATACTGGAGTTAGCGAACAATACCAGAGCGATTTCAGCTATAGCAACGACTCATACACTACTGGCCTTGGTTTTCAGTGGAACTTGAATAAAAAGTTGGTACTTGATGCAGGTATGATGCTAACAACTTATAAAGACGAAACCAAATCGTTTACTGAACCAGCTCCATTTGGTACTTATAAAGAAACCTATGGAAAAGATACATTCACCTTTGCATTTGGTTTAGCCTATAAAATTTTCTAATACAAAAATTTCTCTCATCAAAGGGTGCTCATTTTAGGAATGGACACCCTTTGTTATTTTCAATAAAAATTGAAGAAAATCATTACTAAGATTAAGTTTTCTTCACCACCATTGCGTTATCTTTGATCTATTATTTCACAAAAAAAGCACGATGGAATTCAAGAACTTCACCTACTTTATTATTCTGATTGGTTCAATTGCAGCGCCGTTAGCACTCAGTTTCGACAAGAAAGTACAATTCTATAAAAACCTGAAATACCTACTTCCGGCGATTTTAGCAACTGCCGCTATCTTTTGGATCTGGGACATCAAGTTTACTGCAGCACAGGTTTGGAGTTTTAATACGGAATACACTATTGGTAAAGTATTTAAAGGTCTACCCATTGAAGAATGGCTTTTCTTTATTGTTGTTCCATACTCTTGTGTATTTATTTATGAAGTGCTGAAGTTTTACCTGAAAAAGCACGAATATGCCAATTCTTTTCTGGCTCTCAGCCTTGTCCTTATTGTAGGGTTTGCATTAATCAGTTATTTTTTCCGCCATCAGGCATACACCTTCCTGACTTTTCTATTTTCAGCAGTTTACCTGGCCTACACCATTTTCAGGAACAAATTCAAACCCCATATTACCAAGTTTTATTTTGCATATTTTGTTTCACTTGTGCCATTTATGATTGTAAATGGAATACTAACTTCATTACCTGTCGTTGAATACAACACAGCACATATCCTCAACATCCGCATTCTGAATATTCCGATAGAAGATTCTGCTTACCTGTTTCTGATGCTTCTGATGGTGATAACAATCTATGAAAATCTGAAAGAAAGCAGATATTATTAATTCAATCGAATTCATCTAACTCATTACTGGAAAAAGTTTTGACTATAAATAAAGTTTAAACTGGGATTTATCAACCCAAATTTGCAGGTATATTCCAAATTGGCTATTGTGTAATAATTAATAAAGTTTTATATTGCATACAAATTATTTAATAACCCTTTAACCATCTCACTATGAAACAAACCATTCTAAAATCGTTTAGCCTATTTCTAGCTGTGTTGATGTTCAGTTTCCAAACATTTGCTTTTTCTACCAAAACATCAACTGCTATTACTGAAAATGAAATTCAATCTGTTATTGGATTTGATGAATCAGAAATTTACACAGCTTTTGCTGAAGTTTCGGATCTGGACCAATATCTGGCTCAGAATGAAGGTGTGACTTATACTGACATCGATCAGGAAAACAGCACATTGCTTAATGGGATATCATCTTCAACTACACTCCCATTCAGTGCTTCGTCTGATGAGCTTGTATTAGGTATCCCTTCATTCTTTTGGGGATGCGTATTCGGCTGGGTTGGTTTGCTCGTAGTTTATTTAGTATTGGAAAACAAAGAACAAACTAAAAAGGCTTTGTACGGATGTATAGCAAGTACTGTTGTTGGTGTTGTACTTTATGTTGCCGTATTTGCTGCAGCAGCCACCACTACGACCGCATATACCTACTAATAGATTTCTATCAAGATAGTATAACCAATTAGTCAGTAGTACTCTTTACTACTGACTAATTATTTTTTACAGGGTATTATGGCAAAGAAATTCTTATTCATTTCTTTTTTTTGTATACTTTTTATCGGTGCATATAGCCAGAGTTCCTATCGTCTAAAAGCCGATATAACTATTAAAATCAGAAACAGAGATAGTACTTTTCAATATACCAAAGGAGTAGTACGCTACGACAGGAACATTAAAAAAGTTATTTACAGCATCTCTTTTCCGCAAAAAGAAATCTACGTTTCTGCCGATACCACAATTTTCAAATATCAAAATGAAAAGCTAATATCAAAGCAGGGAAGTCCTTTAAAGCCTGAATTCTCAATTTTTCATTTCATGTTGAATAACGACATTTCAGATTTTGGATTGAGAAACTCGAGTTATAAGGCAACAAACGTTGAAAAAACTGATGACATGATCATCACCAAATGGACTGCGCCAATTACTCCAAATTTTCCACTTGGGAATATCATTGTATCGAGTAAAAATAAGCGTCTTCAGTCTGTTGTCATTCAGGACAAAAAAGGAGTAATTCTTAGCCGACAGATATTTAAAAAGTATACTTTTATAAACGGCATCGAAATACCCACTGAAATTCTTGCGGTTAATTATTTTGGTGGTTCGAAAAGCTACCAGATTATTCAATTTGATAAAATTCTGGTTAATGAAACCGGACACGATTCAGATTACAATTTCGTGACCGAGAAAAAATAAACTATGAAGAAACTTCTGATACTGGCACTGATATTAATTTCAGCTCTGGGGTTCGTAAATGATTGTAATGCACAACTTACTGCCTATCTGCATCGTGTCGATTCATTATTTCAACCTTCAGAAAAGGTAAATTACTCTGTATTTGCAAAAAAGAACAAGAATGAAATCGAAAGTACCTTTTCGACCATGTTTATCATTTATAAAAACTTCTTTTCTTCGCAAGATATTGATGCCTGTGTCTTTCAGCCTTCCTGTTCTGTTTTTGCAATTGAATGTATACATCATGAAAAAAGTAAAATTACAGCCTTTCTTAAAATTTCTGACCGACTGATGCGATGTCATCCACTGGTATCGCCAGGCACATATAAAATCGATGAAGAAACCGGTAAATTTTTTGATCCAATTGAAAACTAAACTAATAATTCTATTTCTCCTATTTACGTTCGATCTGTTTTCGCAAGACTTGTACAACCACGACAACTCTTTCAAGTTCGGAGAATACTTGTACAATTCAAATCAATACGAATTGGCGGTCAGGGAATTTGAGCGATGCGTATTTCTAAAACCAGACCAACGTGATTCGCATCTGTATTTATTTAAAATTTACAGAAAGACAAATTCTTTCGATAAAGCGATCGATTGCTACAAAAGATTCTCCGGCAACTTAAATTTCAGTGAGATGGACACCACTTTTGGAGTAGAATATTTTAAGTTGTTAGTTGAGAATAAAAAATATCAGGATGTAAACTCCTTTATAAGCTCAAATTCCTATTTCAAAGAAAACCATGATCTAAAACTGGCTACTATTTTACTTGGTAAAGAATGGAAAGATGCTGGTGTCTATAAAAATAAATTTAACAATCAAATTAATCCTTCTTTGGTCGAAATTACCAATCAGGGTTTAAGCCTCAGGAAAAAAAGTCCTGTTTTGGCTGGCCTGTTTTCAGCCATTATTCCCGGATCGGGTAAGATTTATGCCGGAAAATGGAAAGACGGATTGGTATCATTTTTAATGACCTCAACTGCCGCATTTATGTCAGTACGAGGCTTTAATAAAAATCCCAAAAGCTTTTATCCGTGGGCTATGGGAACCCTATCTGTGGTATATTATTCAGGCAATGTATACGGAAGCGCTCAGTCAGCATTAAAATATAATAAAGACAAAGAAGATGAAATGGTTAGTAAAACCCGCGCTTATATTCTTAGCGATCGTTAATCTTATATTTTCTCAACCAACATCTGCCCAAAATTTAGATGACATAGTTCGATTCTCTGATCAACAATTTATTAAAGGGAATTTTGAACTTGCAGCAAATGAATATAACCGGGCCTTATTTTTTGGTCATCGTGATGCAGATCAACTGTGCCTTAAAATTGCAAACTGCTATCTCAGCCAAAATAAACTTGAACAGAGCGCTTTGTTTTTTGACCGCGCATATTTTTCAACTAATTCAGACAGCATCAAGACCGAAGCAATTTTAGGCAAATCATTTTCTCTGATTTTAGATAAAAAGTACATTCTTGCCTTATCCGAACTGATAAATATTGATTCAACAAAGTATTCAGATCAAAACACCAAATTGAACTTTTTGAAAGGAGTAGCCTATTTTGGATCGAACCAGGATGATTTAGCCGAAATCGCATTTAAAAAATGTATTGCTGGCTTTCCAGGGAAAACCGATGACATAGAAAAAGACTTTATTCAACTAAAAAAGATAGAAAAGAGGTATAATCCTCAAACAGCATGGTTCCTTAGTTTAATTGTACCAGGAGCGGGACAGCTCTATTCGGGAGAGTTAAAAGAGGCCGCCAACTCCTCTGCGTTATTGGGCGGATTAATTTATCTTACGATTTCTTTTGCAGCAAAGTACTCGTTCTGGGAGGCCATAGTTATTGTTTTCCCTTGGTTTCAGCGGTATTACATTGGAGGCGCCAATAAGGCTGAAAATATGGCCCTCGAAAAGCAAAAGATTAAACGAAACAACACGTATCAGTCAATTTTGAGAACGATTGAGGGCGAACCGCAACAACAGATTGCCAATTGAACTTTTTATGAAGAATAGCTTAAACTCAGGACTGAAAATAATTCTTTGCCTTCTTCTCTTTCATGCTTCTCAGAGTTCATACAGCCAATCAACAGTCCTATTTGATGAAATCGTTTCTGAAATTTACAGCCAGAATTTCAACGATGTTGAGCCTAAAATTGAAAAACTAAAAAAGACATCACCACTATTTGCTAATTATTTGCAAGTGGATTACTTGTGGTGGAAAATGATCACTTTTTATACAGACTCAAACAAATCAAGATTTTTAACCGAACTTGACGCGTTAAACTCTGGCAAAAAAACAACTGAATATCAAGATTATGACCGTCTGATTTATTTCACCTACCAAATCCGTTACGAGAATCTTACCAATAAAAGCTTCTCGAAATACATGACCTCACTGAAGTTTCATTTTTTCATTGAAAGTATCGATTTGAATAAGCTTGAAAGCACTGATTCTTTTATAAAAAACATGTTCGCACTTATGAATGAACTCGATGTTTTCATGAAATATCAATTTCTGAACGATCATGGGCTCAAAACAAAAAATAATACCGAAAAATGTCATTTGTGCCTGCAAAATATAGAAAACATGTACAATTCGGAATACAAATCTTTCGACATTGTGAAGACCTATCTTCTGGCGAAGATTTACTTTGAAATTGAAGGCGATAAGCAGAAGGCATTTGTCAAATTCGCGAAACTGTCGAACATGTTTCCTAAGAATACAATTATCAAACAAGCTGTTGCTGATTGCAAAAAAAACTGATCTTCCGGCTTTTCTGAACACCATTATCGCCAACCTTTCGTTTTTCAATATGAAGCACATAAAAAAGACCCAATTATATTGAGTTTAAAGCCAACGGAATAAGAATCTGCAAAAATAAAAATCGCCCTACAACTAAACAAAACTGGTGTAAATTGCGATATTTATATTGAAATGAAAAAGTCGAGAATTGAAATACAGGTAACTATTTTAACCATTTGCATTGCAGTGGTAGTAATTGTTTCCGGATATCTGGCCTGGCAGAGTCTGTCAAAAATTATTGAAACCATTCATAAAGAAGCGCGGCCCGACCTGAAATTACTCTTGATAAAAGACATTGCTTCAGATTTAGACGAAGTTGAAAATAATATCCGCCTGTACAATCTGACTGGAGATGCCACATTTATTAAGCCATACAAGCAACTAAACACTGCCATTCAGGAAAAACTCTCCGAACTTGAAATTTACACTATTACCGGCTCAAGCGAAATGCATCATATTGATTCGATTAAGCTTTTGGTTAACCGCAAATTGTTGATTTTAGATGAAGTGCGAACGCTTCACCGCTCAAAAGAAACTGCAAAAAGCTCGTTTACAAAACTTTATTCAAAGATTGATACCGTAATCATTCAGCCTGACACAATTCGATTTAAGAAAGAAGAAAAGAAAGGTTTCTTTAAAAGGATATTCAGCAAGCGAGATACAACAACAAGACCGCCCATCATAATTGATAAAAGCGCGGAAAAAGAAATTATTAAAAAGGAAATTGCGGGCATTGAGAAACAGATTAGTGGTCAGGCCTGGCAACTGCAGGTCAGAGAAAAGGCTTTGCTTGAACAAAACATTCAGGTTACTGAGGTACTAATCCAACATATTGACAGTCTTGAGATAAGCGAACAAAAACATTTGGAAACAAAAACTCAGGAAGCCGATTTTATGGCTGCACAGACCTTTAAACGAATGGCAATTTTCACTATTACTGCGGTAGTATTGCTAATAATTATCCTGATTTTATTTTTCAGAAACCTGCGATGGAACCGAACTTATCAACAGGTTCTGAAGAAAGCAAAGGCCGAAGCCGAAAGTTTAGCCAAAGCAAAAGAAATATTCGTGGCCACTGTGAGCCACGAAATGAGAACACCGGTAAACGCCATTTATGGGCTCACAGAACAAATGCTTCAAAATAAGAATTCAGACGAAATGAATGCTGATTTAAAGGTTGTTCACAAATCAGCCGAACACCTCATTGCGCTGGTAAACGACACGCTCGATTTCTCAAGAATCGAATCGCAGAAATTAAAAATTGAACAGATAGACTTTTTGCCCGATGAAATTATCAATGAGGTTTATACACTGCACCAGAATTCAGCGCAAAAAAAAGGAATCAAGCTGATTTTTACTAATAACACTTCTAAAGAAATGGTACTTCAGGGCGATCCAATTCGGCTGAAACAGATTCTGATCAATTTGATTACCAATGCCATTAAATTTACAAATCAGGGCCAGATTACACTCACCGTTTCGGGCAAGGAAACCTCGGAACAAAACTACCTTCTGCACATCGAAGTTCAGGATACCGGGGTTGGTATATCAAAAGAAAATCAGGATAGAATTTTTGAGGAATTTGTGCAATTGGATACCGATATCACTCAAAAGCAGCGTGGTGCGGGACTTGGATTGGCCATCGTAAAAAAGCTGGTCGTTTTGCAAGATGGAAAAATTGAAGTAGATAGTACATTGGGAAAAGGAACTCGTTTTACGGTACAAATACCTTATCTGAAAGGGAATTCAGACAATATAAAGAATCAACTTACCGAGCAGCTATTTATTCCTGACTGGTTTCAAAAACTTCATTTTCTGATTGTTGACGATGAGGAATTTAATCTGTATCTAATCAAAAATATCCTGACAAAGTGGGGTGTGTTGTTTACCGAAGCACACAACGGACTAGAAGCCCTCGAGCTCGCGCAAAAAAGCGATTTTGATCTGATTCTTATGGATATCCGTATGCCAGTAATGGATGGATACGAAGCTTCAAAACTGATATTACAACATCGCCCATCTAGCAGAATCATTGCTTTGACTGCGACAACCAAATCCGCGGATATCGAAAAAATAGAAATGGCCGGAATGCATGCTTTTCTTCAGAAGCCATTTGCTGAAACAGACTTGCTTAATTCCATCATGAAACTTCTTCCGGGAAAAGCCGGAGAACCTCAATTGGAGGCTGTAGTAAATAAAACAACCATTGATTTGGATGAACTGGAACGAATGTCGGTTGGCGATACCAAGTTCTTCAATGAGATGCTGCGAATTTTTATACGTTCGAGTGAAGAGGCATTGATGAAATTTCAGCAGGATTTTCAAAGTTCTGACTGGAAGGCTATGGCCGAAACAGCACACAAACTTGCCGCCCCAACCAAACATTTGCATGCCACAACCCTTTATGAGTATTTAAAGAAACTTGAAAACTCCACAGAGAACACTGAACCGGCAGAACTCAAGAAGCTGGTTGGTCTGATCGAACACGAATTAAACTGCATCAACGCGCTCCTGAAACAAAAACTCAAGGAAGAATAGTCCGTTTCAAATGAAATTTTTCTCAAAATGAGAATTTAAGGGCCTTTTCAGCTAAAAACTTACTACATTGCAGTTACCGATTGGTATTCAAAATAACGAATCACGTTGAAAATGTCTGAAAAAGCCTTCAAAATATTTGTCGTTGAAGATGATGAGTGGTATAACCGTTTGCTGGTTCATACCTTGTCGCTCAACCCCGACTACGAAATTCAATCCTTCACAAATGGGAAAGACTGTCTCGCCAGCCTGCATCAGGTGCCTGATGTTATTACCTTGGATTACAGGCTTCCGGACATGAAAGGATTGGATGTGCTAAAGCAGATCAAGGAAATTAACGAAGATATTCAGATCATTCTCATTTCGGAACAAGATGACATTGGAGTGGTAGTTACTTTATTGCAAAACGGAGCTTTCGACTACATTGTCAAATCAAAAGACATACGTGAAAGACTACTGAATACGGTTAGCAACATTAGGCAGGGCAGTAACCTGAAAAAAGAAATTGTGACTTTGAGGCAAGAAGTCAAAAAGAAATATACTGAACAGGATACCATCATTGGCAACAGTGCTGCAACCCGTAAGGTATATGAATTGATTGAAAAAGCGACCCGAACCAACATTACAGTAACCATAACCGGAGAAACCGGAACAGGAAAAGAACTGGTTGCCAAAGCGATACACTATAGTTCGGTTCGTTCAAAACAGCCATTTGTTGCAGTGAATGTTGCAGCAATTCCAAAAGAACTGATCGAAAGCGAACTTTTCGGACACGAAAAAGGAGCTTTCACCGGAGCAGCGTTCCGACGGATTGGAAAGTTTGAAGAGGCCAATGGAGGTACTTTATTTTTAGACGAAATGGCCGAGATGGATATTTCGCTTCAGGCCAAATTATTGCGTGCACTTCAGGAAAAAGAAATTGTCCGGATTGGCAGCAATGCACCTGTAAAATTCGATTGCCGGATTATAATTGCCACCAACAAGGATCTTCAGGAAGAAATCAAAAAAGGAAATTTCAGGCAAGATCTTTATTATCGGTTGTATGGGCTTCCCATTGAGCTGCCACCTTTACGCGACCGGGAAAATGACGTAATTGTATTGGCCAGACATTTTATTGAGCTGTTCTGCAAGGAAAACAACATGTCTCCAAAAACTTTAACTACTGAAGCTTCAACCCGACTACTATCTTATTCTTTCCCTGGAAATATACGTGAGCTTAAGTCAGTGATTGAGCTCGCTGTCACGCTGGCCGAGCACGAAGAAATAACTGCAGAGCATATTGTGTTGGGCAGGGGTCAGGACTTGCTTGATGACTTATTCAGCAAAGAACTCAGTCTACGCGAATACGATATCCGGATTGTCAGGAAATTTCTGACTAAATACGACAACAACATCAAACTGGTCGCCGAAAAATTGGATCTGGGCGTGGCAACCATCTACCGGATGTTGAAAGAAGACACTAAAGAATAGGTTATCGGCCTATTCTTAGACTATCATTTCAGAGAATAGTTTTATCAAAATGATAATACAACGTCCACTTCAGAAATACACTTCTCTTTCATAACCAATGAATTAGCGCAATATAAACCTGTTGGCACGGGCATTGCCATGTCTTTTACCGAAATCGAACGGCATAAAATCGCACAACCGATACTGCTCATTTGATCAACAAACGAAGTAATTAGTAAACTTTAATAAAAAAGCCATGGAAAGTACAAAGAGAACACAGTTAGTAACAATTATAGTTGCAAGTTTCATCTTGGTTGTTACAATTTTTGGTGGGGTTTATGTATACAATCAAAAGCAAGCTCAAATTGCATCGCTGATGGTTGAAAAAGCAAACACCAACCAAATGATTCAACAAAAGGATTCGATCATGTTTGACATGGATAATTCCTTTTACGAAATTGAAAATAACCTTAAATTGATTAAAGAAAAAAGGAATCAAATCTCTATGATTCAAGCCGAAGGTGGCAAGAAAAACAGAAAACAGGCAATTATTGAAGACATCAAATTGCTTGACAATTTGGTTGACGAAAACAACAAGAAGATTGCCGATCTGGAACAGAAGCTAAAAAAATCGGGTTTGAGTGTAAAATCTTACGAAAAAAGACTTCAGAGCTTAAATGAGACCATTGAAAGTCAAAATGTAGAAATTGCCGAACTGAAAAAAGTAGTTGAAAGCAAAAACATTTCGTTGGCTGAGCTTGATTCAAAAATTCAAAATCTGAATACCAATATTAAACAACAGTCAGACACAATCAACTACAAACAAAAAGTTATTGTTGACAAGACTGATAAACTAAACACTGCACATGTGGCTCTGGGAACTTTCAAGGAATTGAAAAAGGAAGGCATACTCGACCGCGAAGGTACAATACTTGGAGTTGGCGGCAGCAAAGCAATTCAAGACAATTTTGACCCAAAACATTTTACAGAACTGGATATTCGCAAGACAAAGACAATCGCTTTAAATACTAAAAAAGCCGTTGTAATTTCAGAACATCCACAAAGTTCCTATCAGCTGGTTGAAGAAAACGGACAGATTGCTTACCTGGAAATTAAAGACCCGCAAGAATTCTGGAGAATATCAAAATATGCTGTTATTCAGGTAAAATAACCGATACAATAAATCTCCTGTTGAGAGAATGTTTGTTCGCCAAATAAGATGCTGAGCCAAACAAAACACAACAAAGATTTTAAAAATAGTCAATCACCTCAGTAAAAGTTACTGAGTCTCACCAAGAGGTTGTTCCGGTTTATTTCGGAACAGCCTTTTTTATATTCTTAGTTCTGAAAAATACAACAGAATCAAATAATACCCAACGATTTCCCAACATTGATAAATGCATCAACTGCCTTATCAATCTGTTGTTTTGTGTGGGCAGCCGACAACTGCACCCTGATACGCGCCCTACCTTTAGGAACTACCGGAAATACAAATCCTATTACATAAATACCTTCTTTCAATAACTCATCAGCAAATTTTACGGCCAATGGAGCATCGTAAATCATAACTGGAACAATAGCGGTAGTTCCTTTTACCAAATCAAATCCTGCAGCTTCCATTTTACCACGGAAATAATTGGCATTCTCCATTGTTTGGGCAGGTAATTCAGCCGATTGGGTTAATAAATCAAGCACTTTCAATGTTGCGCCAACTGTTGCAGGAGCAAGCGTATTCGAAAATAAATAAGGACGCGAACGCTGACGAAGCATTTCGATAATCTCTTTTCGGCCCGAGGTACAACCTCCGTTTCCTCCACCCAATGCTTTGCCAAATGTGGTGGTTATAATATCGATTTTCCCAAGCAAGCCAAAATGTTCTGCTGTTCCTCTTCCTGTTTTCCCGATGTAGCCCGATGCATGCGAATCATCAACCATGATAAGGGCATCATATTTTTCGCACAAAGCAACAATCTCCGGAAGTTTTGCCAAATCGCCATCCATAGAAAACACACCATCGGTAACTACCATTCTATATTTAGCCGATTGCGATTCTTTCAGGCAGTTTTCCAATTCAGCCATATCGGCATGTTTGTAGCGGGCACGCTGAGCCTTGCATAAACGCACTCCATCAATGATTGAGGCATGGTTCAGTTCATCTGAAATGATGATACTGTCTTCGCCCAACAAAGGCTCAAAAATACCACCATTGGCATCAAAAGCAGCGCAATACAAAATAGTATCTTCAGTACCCAAAAATTCAGAAACCTTGGCTTCGAGTTCTTTATGAATTTGTTGTGTACCACAAATAAAACGAACCGACGAGAGACCAAATCCCCAATTATCCATAGTTTGCTGAGCAGCTTTAACTACTTCAGGATGATTGGCCAGCCCAAGATAATTGTTGGCACAAAAATTCAAAACCGGCTTGTTTCCAGCTACAGTAATTTGCGAACTTTGAGAAGAAGTTATAATTCGTTCAGTTTTATACAAACCTTGTTCTTTCAATTCGCCAAGTGTTTGTGCTAAGTCTGCCTGCATTTTTCCGTACATGATGCGTAGTTTTAATTTTGAACCAAAGTAACAGATTCATCCATTCAAAAAAAGTGATAAAACGCAGTCGATGGGGAATACGAACATTTCATCCTATTCTTATCAAAAACTACTTCAGGAAAACGTTTAATAGCAGCAATTCATAAAATAATGCAGTTTTTTAACCCTTATCATCTTTTTTTTTCATTAATTGGGCAGGTATTTCATTGAGTCCTAAACTACTTAATTATGAAAACTTTAGTTTTAACCGGAATCAGGAAAATGGAAATGACTGACCACCCCAAGCCCATACTGAAAAATGCGGATGATGTTTTAATCCGGATAAAAACAGTTGGAGTTTGCGGATCGGACATCCATTATTTTACAGAAGGAAAAATTGGCACTCAAGTGGTTGAATTCCCTTTTGCCGTTGGTCACGAATGTTCAGGGATTATTGAAGAAGTAGGGAGTTCGGTAACCCGCGTTAAGCCGGGAGATCTGGTTGCAGTCGATCCCAGTATTCATTGCGGTACTTGTGACCAGTGTTTGGCTGGCAGACCGCATACCTGCCGGAAAAACCGGTTTCTGGGTTGTCCGGGGCAAATCGATGGCTGCTTAACTGAGTATATTGTAATGCCCGAATTTACCTGTTTTACATTGAGTCCAAAATTTAATCCAACAACTGCTGCACTTATCGAGCCACTAACAATTGGGACCTATAGTGTAGAACTGGCACAAACCGATTTCAGGAATAAAACTGTTGGAATATTTGGTGCCGGACCAATTGGCCTGAGTGTGTTGATGGTGCTAAAAACAATGGATACTGCAAAAATTCTGAGTTTCGAGCCCTTGGAATATCGACGGGAGAAAGCACAATCTCTGGGTGCTAATTACGTTTTTAATCCTTTCGAAGTAAGTCCGGCAGAGGTAACTCACGAAGTAGAGCCATTGCTTCTTGACGTAGTTTTCGATTGCAGTGGGGAACAACAGGCCATTGACGATGCTGTACGGATAATTAAACCGGGAGGGAAACTCATTTTAGTCGGAATTCCTCCGGAAGGAAAATATACCATAAATATGGATATCTTGCGGCGAAACGAAATTTCGATCCACAATGTTCGCCGACAGAATCATTGTGTCGAAAAATCTATCCGTTTGGTAGAAGAAGGTTTGCCGGTTGACCAAATGGTTACCCATCATTTTACTCCGGAAGAAACACAAAAAGCTTTCGAAATGGTGTCCGGATATCAAAATGGAGTGATTAAAGCAATGATTAACTTTAGCTAACAACAATTCTTTGGTGAAACTTTAAAGAATCGCAAAATATGTTGCAGGAAAAATAGTTTTTCATTTATTTTCGCCACTGAAGATTTATTAATTTTTTTCATATAATTGCAGTAAAATTATCTATCAATGAATCCAAATAAACCCAGAGTAATTAAGGATTACGACAAACTTGATCCGGAAATTCAGGAAAAGATTAAACTTGAATATCCAAGCGGATACAGTGAAAACCTGATCTATTTTACCAACAAAGATGGCAAAAGAGTTAGTGCATTGCCTTTCGAAACTGACGACAAGTACTATCTGGTTCGTATGACTGTTTACGAAGCTGAAAAAATCATCGAAGATGATGATGATTACGATAGCACTGGTTCGTTAAAAGACAGCGCAAAAGAAGAATACGAAAGCAAATATGCTGACGACGAATTCCTTGCAGCTGAGGCTGATGTTGAAGAAGCTGACGATGTTGCTGATGACGACTATGACGATGATGACGAAGACTCGGATGATGACGGCGGCGACGAAGATTAATCTTTCGCATTCAGTTCATTCATAACAAGATTCTCTATACAAATAAATATTGGCTGTATTTCTATTCAGGAATGAAAAGTAAGTGCTTTTATTCTTCAATAGATATACAGCCATTTTTGTTTTTACAAAAAGACAGATTGTATTGGATTACTAAAAGTCGAGCCGAAGCTGATCGCCCAGGTTGGCAAATGATTTCCGATGGAAAGAAGTAATTCCGATTTCCCTGATAATTTTACGATGATGCATCGTTGGATAGCCTTTATTTTTTATCCAGTCGTACTGCGGAAATTCCAGGTGGAGGGCATCCATATAATCATCGCGGTATGTTTTGGCCAGAATTGATGCAGCTGCAATAGATAAGAATTTACCATCGCCTTTCACAATACCGGTATGTGGGATTCCGGAATAAGCTTTAAAACGATTACCATCAATCAGCAAATGTTGTGGTCTTATACTAAGCTGATCAACAGCACGGTGCATGGCCAAAAACGAAGCATTTAAAATGTTGATCTGATCAATTTCATGATTGTCAACAATACCGACTGCAAAAGCCAAAGCCTCTTGCTCAATAAGCGGACGTAGCGCATACCGCTGTTTTTCTGTCAACTTTTTCGAATCATTCAGCAAGTCATTTTCAAAATTTGCCGGAAGAATTACAGCAGCCGCAAATACCGGTCCCGCCAAACAACCACGCCCAGCTTCATCACAGCCGGCTTCTATGCGTCCTTCTTTTAAAAATAGTTGCAGTTTATCTTTTTTCATTTTCAAGTAATCAGAAAGTCAGAAAAGAATTCTTGGTAACCACGAAGTGGTTAAATCTTGATGACCCCCAATAACATTGGGGGATGAAATTAAACTAATTTAAAGAACCCTTGAAAGGGGTTCAATTATCTTTATTATTCAACCCATTTCAAGGGTTGGGTTTCGTATGTTTATTATTTCCCCCAATTGCATTGGGGGTCATGAATATTAAATCCTTTCAGGATTTCATCTGGAATTTCTGACTTAAGTTTCTTCTTTTTCGGCTTCACTTGTCATCAGGTATTTGCGCAAATCTGAATACTGCCCCACAGTAAATCTGCAGTTTTGTCCCAGCTAAATTTATCTTTTTGCACAAATCCCTTTTCAATCAATCCATCCCGAAGTTCCTTCTCCTGATATATTTTTATCATGGCATCTTTAATCTGGTTAAGCGAAAATGGATCGACATACAAAACAGCATGGCCGCCAACTTCAGGCAACGAAGTGGTATTTGAACAAATTACAGGCACACCCGCATTCATTGCTTCAATAATCGGAATCCCAAAACCTTCGAAATAAGGCACAAAAGTTAGCGCCAGCGAAGCTCCCAATACCTGGTGCAGTTCCTCGTTACTCAATCGACCGGTAAAAACCACATCATCTTTGTAGCGCATCCCTTCGTAGGTCAATTCAATATCGCTTGTTTTAAACATACTTTCGCCAACAATCAGCAGTTTTGTATCCGTATCAATTGAAGTACGGAAAGCATCGTAGGCGCGCAACAAACCACAAATATTTTTACGTGGATGCAGTGATCCGATGAACAAAAAATACTCTTTATTGCCTGAAAACTTAGTCCTGGCCTTCAGCTTTTCTTCTCCGGAAGTAGGCGTATACATGGTATTTACGCCGTTGTAAACCACATCAATTTTATCGCCGTCTATTTTGTAAGTACGGTTAATGTCTTCTTTCGAGAAATAGGAAACAGTAACAATTCGCTTGGCTTTGCGGGCGAACCGGGGGAAGAAGTAGTTGTAATACTTCGCCTTCAGCCAGGGCAAATCTTTGGGGCGATGGGCAAAATTGATGTCGTGAATTGCCGCCAGTTGACGGATTCGGGTGTTCAATGAAAGATACCCGTCAGGCGAAAAGAACAGATCTGCCTTGTACCTCTTCAAAATTCGCGGAATCTGAAGTTCGAACCAAATGTACCAAAGAAATGGATGCCGGGTTGGAGGTGATAATACGATCGGAGTCACGTTTCCGGAGAAAACAAATTCATCGGCAAAAGGCCGGTCGAAGATAAACACGAACTGATGCTCAGGATGGTCTCGGGTAATGCGCGATAAGGTTTCGCGGGTAAACCACCCGATTCCTTCGAGCTTTCCCTGAATCAACAATCGGGTATTTACGGCAATGATCATAGCTTTTGGTTATGGTATCGAAATCTAACCAAATGTACAAAGTCTGTTCAAAAATTGCTACTTTTGAGCCACTTTAATCAAAAACGGAAAAAGATACCCGATTGAAACGGAAGTTTATTACAAATCTACTGCTGCTCCTTTTTCTGAATGTTTTAATCAAACCTTTCTGGATATTCGGAATCGACCTCACCGTGCAAAACCTGGTGGGCGACGAAAGTTATGGATTGTACTTCTCGCTCCTGAACTTTTCCATGATCCTGAACATCCTTCTAGACTTGGGAATAACCAGTTTCAACAATAAAAATATTGCTCAAAATCGTCATCTTTTTCGAAAACATGTCAGCAACATTGTTGGCCTAAAGTTTTTGCTAGCCGGAGTTTACGCCATAATTTGTTTTGTTGCCGCTTTGATTATTGGGTACAAAGAAGTTCAGCTTCACCTGCTGATCTTCCTAATTCTGAACCAGTTCTTGATTTCATTCACCCTGTATTTAAGGTCAAATATCAGCGGATTGCACTTGTTCCGCACTGACAGTCTTTTATCGGTACTCGACCGCACCATCATGATTATTATTTGTTCGATCTTGCTATTTACCAACATCACCGGACTGACTTTCCGTATTGAGTGGTTTGTTTATGCTCAAACGGCTGCCTATCTGACCACCAGCTTGATTACATTTGGCGTGGTGTTATACAAAACTGGTAAATTGAAGCTAAATTTCGACCGCCACTTTTTCATGGTTTTTCTGAAAAAAAGTTACCCATATGCCCTTCTTATTTTGCTGATGTCGTTTTATAACCGGATTGACTCCGTTATGCTCGAACGTTTATTGCCCGATGGAAAAGAACAGGCCGGAATTTATGCACATGCCTTTCGGCTGCTCGATGCAGTATCGAATTTTGGCGTTCTGTTCGCCGGGTTATTATTGCCCATTTTCGCACGGATGATCAAACAAAAGGAAGACATCGGTTCGATGACTCAATTTTCTTTTCTATTGCTGTTTGTTCCAGCCGTCATTATCAGCTTTTCGTCGGGTTTTTATGATCACGAAATTATGATCTTGCTCAACTACAGCAACAGCGAATTATCGGCATCTATTTTTCGTCTGCTAATGATCAGTTTTCTGGGTGTTGCCACAACCTATATTTTTGGAACATTACTTACAGCCAACGGCAGCATCAGGCAACTTAACTGGATGGCGCTTGCTGGAATGGGGCTTAACATTGGCCTGAACTTGGCACTTATACCACAGATGCAAGCCTTGGGCTCGGCCTGGGCAAGCCTTATTACCCAGCTTTTTACCGCATTGACTCAAATTGTGCTTGCCGTTTATTTTTTAAAACTGAATGTCAATTACCCATTAATTGGTAAGCTAATTGTATTTGCCGGTTTCATTTTTCTGGCCGGATTCCTGAGTAAGCAAATCGACAATTGGGTTTTGGGCTACTTTGTCATGATTACTGCCAGTGCCTTATTTGCTTTTCTTACCCGCTTGATCAATCTGAAGGCATTAACCGAAATCATTCAGAATAAACAAACGGTATGAGAAGAAAGCTGAACCCGGAAGATTTGCAAAACAACAGTGAATTTGAGCTTTTGGCTGAAGTTTCGCATCAGAAACTTCGCGAGTTTGTGGTGGAGCAAATCAGAGCAGAAAAATACATTATCCGGCTTTATTCTGCTTACCAGGTAATTATGATGACACTATTTGTATTTCTGCTTACCCGAAGCGTCATCTTCGCCTTCAAAGGCCATTCAGAACAAATAACAGGGATGGGTCTGGCGCTTTTGTTTTCGTTTTCGGTACTCATTGTTATTCACGAATTGCTTCATGCATTGGCTTATTGGCTAACCGGAGCCAGAAAAATATCATTCGGAGTTATTCTGAAAAAATTTATTTTCTATGCTTTGGCCGACCGTCAGGTAATTGCTGAAAAAGCTTTTCACATCGTTGCCCTGGCGCCCCTGGTAATTGTCAAAGCAACTTTCTTGCTTGTAATTTTAAAAACAGAAAGCTCTGTACTCTTCTATTTTTCGCTGACTGTTATGTGTTTACATTCCCTGTTTTGTGCCGGAGATATGGCCATGCTGGCATTTTACAGAATTCACAGGGGAAAAGAAATTTACAATTTTGACAACAGAAGTGAAGGGAAAACTTATTTTTACACCCGAAAAAACATTGAATCATGACTTTATTCGAAGCCGTTGTTATAGCTATTGTAGAAGGAATCACCGAATTTCTGCCCATTTCATCGACTGGTCACATGATTATTACCGAAGCTTTGCTGGGTATGAACATTGATGAGTTTACCAAAGCTTTTACCGTAAACATACAGTTCGGCGCTATCTTGTCGGTGGTAGTTTTATACTGGAAACGATTTCTGCAAAGCTGGACCTTCTATCAAAAGCTTTTTGTGGCTTTCCTTCCGGCAGCAGTAATAGGATTTTTGGCGGGAGATCTTATCGATAGCTTGCTCGAAAATGTGATGGTTGTAGCAACAACAATGTTCGTTGGTGGGATTCTTCTTCTCTTTGTTGACAAATGGTTCAAAAAAGAGAACGAAAATCAGGAAATCAGCTATCCAACAGCGCTAAAAATCGGATTCTGGCAATGTGTGGCGATGATTCCAGGAGTTTCACGCTCAGCAGCATCAATCATTGGTGGAATGCAACAAAAGCTGAGCAGAACAAATGCTGCTGAGTTTTCCTTTTTTCTGGCAGTACCAACAATGGCAGCAGCTTCAGGGTATAAACTACTAAAATTAATACTCGACCCCAATGGGGTGGCCTTGCTAAAGGACAATTTAACTACCTTACTAATCGGAAACGTTGTAGCTTTTATTGTGGCCATGATCGCCATTAAAACGTTCATCACTTTCCTTCAGAAACACGGGTTTAAAGCATTTGGCTGGTATCGGATTGTAGTTGGATTGGCACTGATTATTCTTTTGCTGATGGGAGTTGATTTGAAGGTGGTATAACTCCCTATAAATACTCAAAATAAAAAGGCCGTATGACTTTCATCATACGGCCTTTTTATCAGGGAATAGCCTACAATTGTATCGTATCACATGCTTTTTTGATTCTCCCAATCGTCTCCGTCTTACCAATCAATTCGCAAATTTCGAACAGGTCGGGGCCGCTGCTGCCGCCAACCAATGCCAGACGGATGGGCACCATTACTGCACCAAATCCCCATTCTTTAGCGGTCATAAATGCCGAGAATGTTTCTTTTATGGCCTCGGCTTTCCATTCAGTAACCGTTTCTAAAAGTTCAGAAATAGCCTGTAATTTTTCAGCAGTATCAGGTTTCCATTTCGACTTCATGGTTTTTTCGTCGTAGCTTTCCGGAGCCTGAAAAAAGAAATGTGCCTGTGTCCATATGTCTTTCACAAATTCGCAGCGTTCCTTTATCATACCCACAATATGTTCGAGTTGCTGTTGTTCGGCTGTGATTCCCTTTTCTGTAAGGATAGGTAAAAACAAACCGGCCAGTTCAGCAGCCGACTTTTGCTGTAAATAATGACGGTTAAACCATTTGGCTTTCTCCGGATCAAACCGCGCTCCCGATTTTACTACACGCGAAAGATCGAAGCTTTCAATCAGCTCATCCATCGAGAAAAACTCTTGCTCGGTGCCAGAGTTCCAGCCTAAAAGTGCCAGCATATTAACAAAGGCTTCCGGAAAATAACCATCCTCTCGATAACCCCGGTACGACTCCCCGGTGACAGAATCTTTCCAAAGCAACGGAAATACCGGGAATCCCATTTTATCGCCGTCGCGTTTGCTCAACTTTCCTTTTCCTTCAGGTTTCAGGATAAGCGGCAGATGCGAAAAGCGTGGGCGGGTCTCCGAAATTCCGAGCGATTCGTAGAGCAATATATGTAAGGGCATGGATGGTAACCATTCTTCGCCGCGGATTACATGCGTAATATTCATCAGGTGATCGTCAACCACATTGGCCAAATGGTAGGTGGGCATACCATCAGATTTGAACAAAACCTTATCGTCGAGCTGATTGGTATTAAAAGACACCCGGCCGCGAATCAAATCTTCTTCCACAATGTCGCGGTTCTCTGGCATTTTAAACCTGATCACGTAATGTTCGCCGCTGGCTAATCTGGCCTGAACTTCTTCAGAAGAAAGAGTGAGCGAGTTTTTTAAGTTGTTGCGGGTATGCAAATCGTAAGAGAAAACCTCCTTTTTAGCTTCGGCTTCTTTTCTGAATTCATCCAGTTCTTCCGCAGTATCGAAAGCATAATAGGCAAACCCATTTTCAATCAGCAAATCAGCATATTTTTTGTACATCGGCTTGCGCTCACTCTGGCGATATGGGCCAAGTTCTCCGCCAAAACCAACACCTTCATCAGGAACCAGACCACACCATTTCAATGATTCGATGATATATTCTTCGGCTCCGGGAACAAAACGGTTCTGGTCGGTATCTTCAATGCGGAGAAGAAAATCGCCGCCGTGCTTTTTGGCAAACAAATAATTGAATAATGCAGTGCGAACACCTCCCATATGTAGTGGACCGGTTGGACTTGGAGCAAACCGAACCCTGACTTTTCTTTCCATGATTTTGCTGATTAAAATTCGGCACAAAGATAACATTTCTGAAGGTTGAGCATAGTTTTTAGTATACCGTCAAATAAAAATGATGACACTCGTTATCTAAAATCTGTTGTTAACTGATATTAACATGATTTTTTACAGCCTAACCTTAAATTGATTTGTAAATAAGCATATATCCATATCTTTGCTCATTCAAGTTTTCTAATAACACTTTTAAATTTTCCAATGAAACGATTTTTAGCAATTGTCGCATTCATTCAGGTTTTGATGCCGGGAATGGTTAAGGCAGACGAGGGGATGTGGTTGCCGGCTTTAATTGAAAAGCTCAACATCAACCAGATGAAAGAGAAGGGATTGTCGATAAATGCCGATGACATTTACAGCATTAACCATTCGAGCCTGAAAGATGCAGTAGTTGCACTCGACCACGGATCGTGTACTGCCGAACTTATTTCGGATGAAGGTCTATTGCTAACTAATCACCATTGCGGTTATGGCGAAATTCAGGAGCACAGTACCGACACACTTGAACATGATTACCTTAGAAATGGATTTTGGGCCAAAACCAAAGAAGAAGAATTGGCAAATCCAGGTAAATCAGCTTCATTTCTAATTCGATTCGAAGACGTTTCAGAAAAAATTCTACCCGAATTAAATGATCAGATGAGTGGTGAAGAACGAAGCAAAAAAGTGCGTGAGATCGGATCGAAGATTGAAAAGGAAGCTATTGGCGATACTCACTATGAAGCCCGTGTTCAGCCTCTTTTCAACGAAAATAAATACTATCTGTTTGTTTACGAAACCTTCCGCGATATTCGTTTGGTTGGCGCACCACCACAATCGATGGGTAAATTTGGAGGCGATACCGACAACTGGATGTGGCCACGCCATACTGCCGATTTTAGCATGTTCCGTATTTACTGCGGTAAAGATGGCAAACCGGCGTCCTATTCAAAAGACAATGTTCCTTACAAACCCAAACATCACTTGCCGATTTCTTTGAAGGGCTACAAAATGAACGATTTTGCGATGGTTTTGGGCTATCCAGGAAGAACAAACAGATACAAAACTTCCTACGGGATTGAATATACCATGAAAGTTACCAATCCAATCCGCATTAAAGTTCGAAGCGAAAAACAACGGATCATGCAGGAATTTATGAGTACTTCCCGCAAAGCCCGTATCATGTATTCGGCTAAATATGCACTCAGCTCAAACTACTACAAATACAGCATCGGACAAAACGAAGGACTTCACAACCTGAATGTTCTGGAAAAGAAAAAACAGTTGGAAGACAAATTTACCCAATGGGTGAATGCTAACGAACAAAGGAAAGCGAAATATGGCGAAGCTCTCTCGATGATTGCCGATTCGTATAAAGATATTGAAGACGAAAAAGCCTTTGAGTATATGATTGAATCGATGGTAAGCGGACCCGAAATATTCTATTTTGCTTATCGTACACGTCCACTATACGATGCATTGAAATCGGATAAAAATTCGGAACGTGTTAGCCTGGCCAGTGAAAGAGTTAAAGGTGGATTAGACGAATTTTTCAAAGATTACGACTCGGAAACCGATCAGAAAATTGCAGCCGCACTATTCAAAATTTATCAGGAAAATGTTGATGCTCAATATCATCCCCCATTTTTTAAGACTGTAAAATCCAAATACGGAAACGATTTCGGAAAATACACCAAAGAATTGTATGCCAAATCAATCTTCGGAAGCCAGGAACGTTTGGTGAAATTCTTCGAAGCGCCAAAAGCAAAAGTTCTTGAAAAAGATCCATTGTTCCAGGTTTCGCTCGAAATCTTCAGAATGATGGGTTTAATTGGTGACGAAACCGGCAAAACTACCGAAGCTCTTGCCAAAGGAAATCGCCTGTTTGTTGGTGGTTTGCTCGAAATGCAGGCTGATAAAACCTTTTATCCGGATGCCAATTCGAGCATGAGATTGACTTATGGAACAGTTGGCGACTACATTCCGCGCGATGGCGTTAAATACAGCTACTTTACCACTTTGCAGGGATACCTGGAAAAAGAGATTCCGGGCGACGATGAATTTGATGTGCCAGCCAAACTGAAAGAATTGTATGCCGCTAAAGATTTTGGGCCGTACGCTGATGCCGATGGAAATCTGCGCACCTGCTTCACAACCAACAACGACATTACTGGTGGTAACTCCGGAAGTCCGGTTATAAATGGCAAAGGTGAACTGATTGGGGTTGCTTTTGACGGCAACTGGGAAGCCATGAGCGGCGATATCGCTTTTGAAAATGAAATACAGAAATGCATCAATGTCGATATTCGTTTTGTGCTTTGGACCATCGATAAAATGGGAGGGGCTAAAAACCTGATCGATGAAATGACGATCGTAAACTAAGATTTGATTTTTATTATACACGAAAGACCCGTATTTTTGCGGGTCTTTCGGTTTATAGCATCATGGCGAAGCAAGCGAAATTCAATGCTTGTCAAAACCAAATTTAAAATATCGAATATTGAATATTACAATTTATACAGATGGTGCAGCCCGTGGAAATCCGGGTCCTGGTGGTTACGGAACTGTTCTACTTGCCGGACAATTCAGAAAAGAATTATCGGATGGGTTTGAACTGACGACCAATAACCGCATGGAACTGCTTGCGGTGATTGTTGGCTTGGAGGCGCTGAAGATTGAAAACTCGCAGGTAATCATTTATTCCGACTCGAAATATGTGGTTGATGCTGTTGAAAAAGGCTGGATATGGAACTGGATAAAAATTCGTTTCAAAGGCAAAAAGAACGAAGATCTTTGGCTGCGGTTTGTAAAAATTTACCAAAAACATCAGGTCAAATTTATATGGGTGAAAGGCCATGCCAACATTCCCGAAAACGAACGCTGCGACCAGTTGGCTGTAGCGGCATCCATGCTTCCCCGCTTAAAAAAGGACAGTGGATATCTGGCAAGCCTGTAAGATAAAAGCAATAAATTCCGAATCGAAACCTTACTTTTGCTGATTCAAAAAAAATAAAACCCAATGAACGTCCTCTATAATCTATCCATCTTTTTGTATTCCATCCTGATTCGGCTAACAGCGCCTTTCAACCTTAAGGCAAGTCAGATTTACAAAGGACGCAAACAGACATTTGCCAGAATAAAAGACAAAATCAAACACGATCGGCCAATCGTTTGGGTTCATTGCGCCTCGCTCGGCGAATTTGAGCAGGGGCGTCCGGTTATTGAAGCCATCCGGAAACAACATCAGGAATACCAGATTTTCCTCACTTTCTTCTCTCCTTCAGGATACGAAATCCGTAAAAATTACGATTTAGCTGACTATATTTTTTATCTGCCTGCCGACACCAAAAAGAATGCAAAAAAACTGATCGACCTCGTTCGTCCCGAAATTGTGTTCTTCGTAAAATACGAATACTGGTTTCATTACATCAGCGAACTTAAGAAAAGGAATATTCCACTTTATTTGTTCTCTGCCATCTTCCGCGAAAATCAGTTGTTCTTCAGAAACTCACTTTGGGGCAAATGGTACAGAAACATGTTGGCCGGTTTTGAACACTTTTTTGTTCAGGATGACAAATCGGTTGAATTGCTCCGCCAGATCGGGATAACCAAGGTAACCAAAGCCGGCGATACCCGTTTCGACCGCGTGGCAGAGATTGCCCGCAACGGAAAAACCATCACGCTGGTCGAAAAATTTAAAGGCAACAGCACGCTGGTGGTAGCCGGAAGCACCTGGAAGCCCGACGAAGAGTTGCTCGTTCAGTATATCCACAGCCATCCGGAGACCAAATTCATCATCGCACCACACGAAACAAAGCGGTCGAATGTGGAAAGGTTGATAAGTATGTTGAAAAGCCCGGTTATTTGTTATACAGAAGCTACCGAAGAATCGGTTATGAACAAACAGGTTTTGGTTGTTGATACCATCGGAATCTTGTCTTCCATCTATAAATATGCCGACTTAGCATACATCGGTGGAGGCTTCGGGGTAGGAATACACAATACCCTTGAAGCTGCTATTTTCCGCATGCCTATTGTATTTGGACCCAATTACCTCAAGTTTAACGAAGCCACCAGTATGGTTAAATTGGGCATTGCATTTCCTGTTTCCGACTATTCCGAACTTCAGAATATCCTGAATAATTTACTTACGGATGCAAAAAAAAGGGAATTCATATCAAATGAATGCACTGTTTTTACTAATCAAAATATTGGTGCCACGCTGAAAATTTTAAACAAAGTTTTTAACAATTCCCGAAGTCCTATTCAGTAAATTCCAATAAAACAATAATCTTTTCCAATAAGCTTTCTATCAGGCCATTTCCGGTTAAAAAAATTTCAAAAATCGAATTTCAATTAATTTTTTTGTAAACTTTTTGTAATCGAAAAAACGCTATAAATCTAAATATCAACATACTAACATTGCGAAGTTGATAACTTTGTTTAATTTTTTTGAAATCTGTATGCGTTTTTTTAAACATTGATCTTATCTTGCATACAGCAAAAACAAACAAGCGTGGGGCCAATTTCCACCACGTTTACAATCTATTATCAATTATTAAAGATCAAAATTTTTCGGGTTATGGCATTCAAGAACGTGGCAGTTGAGCCTCAAACGGGCACAAAAACTTACTCACAGGATGAAGCCTTTCAGGCTTCGCTGGATTATTTTAAGGGAGATGACCTTGCTGCAAGGGTCTGGGTAAACAAGTACGCATTGAAGGATTCGTTCGGACATCTTTACGAACTTACTCCTGATGATATGCACCGACGACTCGCTTCGGAGATTGCAAGAATCGAAAAGAATTACGAAAATCCGATGACCGAAGATGAAATCTTTGCGTTGTTGAAAGATTTCAAGTACATCGTTCCGCAAGGTGGACCGATGACTGGAATTGGTAACGATTTTCAGATCGCCTCACTTTCGAACTGTTTCGTGATTGGCAACGAAGGCCATTCCGATTCGTACGGAGGTATTATGAAAGTTGATCAGGAGCAGGTTCAACTGATGAAACGCCGCGGTGGTGTGGGACACGATCTATCTCACATTCGCCCTAAAGGTTCACCGGTTAAAAACTCTGCTTTAACCTCAACAGGTATTGTTCCTTTTATGGAACGCTACTCCAATTCAACCCGCGAAGTAGCTCAGGATGGCCGCCGTGGCGCTTTGATGCTGTCGGTTTCCATCAAACACCCCGATGCCGAATCGTTCATCGATGCCAAACTGGAACAAGGCAAAGTAACTGGAGCAAACGTTTCGGTGAAAATACACGACGACTTTATGCAGACTGTTGAGGCTGGCGAAAAATACATGACTCAATACCCGATTGACGCCAAACACCCCAAATACACCAAAGAAATTGATGCCGACGGACTTTGGAAAAAGATCGTTCACAATGCATGGAAATCGGCTGAACCGGGAATTTTGTTCTGGGACACCATCATTAAAGAATCGGTACCCGATTGTTATGCCGATTTGGGTTACAAAACCGTATCGACCAATCCTTGCGGCGAAATTCCGTTGTGCCCATACGATAGCTGCCGTTTGATAGCTGTTAACCTGTACGCTTATGTAGAGAATGCATTTACACCTCAGGCAAAGTTCAACTTCGAGTTGTTCAAAAAACATGTGGGTTATGCGCAGCGCATGATGGACGACATCATTGACCTCGAATTGGAAAAAATTAACGGAATTCTGGGAAAAATCGATGAAGATCCGGAAGCCGAAGATATCAAGCACATTGAACGTTCGATGTGGTTGAAAATTCAGACCAAAGCAAAAGAAGGACGCCGCACCGGTGTGGGCATTACCGCCGAAGGCGATATGCTTGCCGCATTAGGTCTGCGTTACGGCAGTGACGATGCCACCGATTTCAGCGAAGAAATCCACAAAACTGTTGCTGTTGAAGCTTACCGCTCGTCAGTAAATATGGCTAAAGAACGTGGTGCGTTTGCCATTTACAGCACCGACCGCGAAAAAAATAATCCGATGATCAAGCGCCTGCGTGCACAGGACGAAGATTTGTATCAGGACATGGTAAAATACGGACGCCGCAACATCGCGTTGCTCACCATAGCTCCAACCGGAACAACCAGCCTGATGACGCAAACCACTTCAGGAATTGAACCGGTATTTATGCCAGTTTACAAACGTCGCCGCAAAGTAAACCCGAACGATAAAAACGTAAAAGTTGATTTTGTTGACGAAGTAGGCGACTCGTGGGAAGAATACGTGGTCTTCCACCACAAATTCAAAGAATGGATGGAAGTGAACGGCTTCGAACTTAAAAAGAATTATCCTGAAGCTGACTTGGATGAACTGATTGCCAAATCGCCATATTTTAAAGCAACTTCGAACGATGTTGACTGGATGAACAAAGTACGCATGCAGGGAAAAATCCAGAAATGGGTTGACCATTCAATCAGCGTAACCATTAATCTGCCAGCCGACGCCGATGAAGAACTGGTTGGTAAATTGTACTTCGAAGCATGGAAAAGTGGTTGCAAAGGTGTAACAGTTTACCGCGACGGTTCGCGTTCGGGAGTTCTGATTTCGAACAAAAAGGAAGAAGAAGTTGAAGAAGTTGTTGACAGCATTTTCCCAACCAAACGTCCAACCGAATTGGAAGCCGACGTGGTTCGTTTCCAGAATTCGAAAGACAAATGGGTTGCTTTTATCGGAACCATCGACGGACGCCCTTACGAGATTTTCACCGGTTTGTCTGACGACGAGGATGGTATTTTGCTGCCACGCTCGGTACAGAGTGGTAAAATCATTAAAAACCAAAATCCCGACGGAACCAAACGTTACGATTTCCAATACACCAACAAACAAGGCTACCGCACTACAATTGAAGGACTTTCGTACAAATTCAACCCGGTATTCTGGAACTATGCAAAACTCATTTCCGGAATTTTGCGCCACGGAATGCCAATTCACAAAGTGGTTGATACAGTTACCAGCCTTCAGTTCGACAACGACACCATTAACAGCTGGAAAGCTGGTGTTGCCCGTGCACTTAAAAAATATGTTCCGGACGGAACTGTTGCCGAAGGTATCATTTGCGGCGAATGCAGCTCTCACAATGTAATTTACCAGGAAGGCTGTTTGATTTGCCCCGACTGCGGTTCATCGAAATGCGGATGATGCCCTGAGCTCCGGTTTACCTTTTACCAAAAACCAAAACTTCAGGAGGCTGTCTTACTTAGACAGCCTCTTTTGTTTGTAGGCAACAACGCATTCAAACAACTGATAGTCTTGGCTAGAATTGATTCTCAAATTATGATTAAATTTAGAGAAGTAGTATATCTTTGGTGATGTTTACTAGTGCCATACTAAGCCACTTAACCTAATGACAATAGAATATTACTATTATATTAGAAAGCAACCTTATAACAACGGAACTCAGAAGAAGAGTAATATTCCTGTAGTTTCAAAAATCAGAAAGGATACTCTGCCTGTAGGTTTTGAACTTACAAACAATAATGAGGGAGAGGGTCCTTTTGATTCAATCTTTGACTTAAAAAAAAGATCTATTATTTTTACAACTGTGAGTCTACAGAAGCATAGAGATAGAATTTTAAAGAATAAAAATATTAGTGAAATTTTTGACCTAATTGTTACAGAATCTGGAACAACTTGTGAAAAGACTTTTATTGATTCTTTACATCATACTATGGTAGGCAAAATATCAAAACAAAAAGTTACAGGTTTACATTTCTTCGATCCTGCCAAAGTTCAAATAATTGAAAGAATAAATATAAATTACGATACAGGAGTTTATTCTGCTCGAGTAAAAAAACTTGACGAAAACACTGGACTTTGGATTGAAAAAGATGGTATAACAACTTTTTTCCCCGACAATTGGTCTGTTAATAGATTATTTCATGAATGTTTGTTTGCTTACAACAACAGAAAGCATACTTCGGGTAAGATATACAAATCCAAAACAAAAAGCGGTGTAACTGTTAAATTTGCAATTAATGAGCAAGGAAAAATATTGACAGTTTATCCGATATTAGATGAAGAATAAGTAAAGCATACGCAAAAAAAACTATATGTCAATTGAGGTTTCGATGCGGACAACAAAGTCCGAAGCCCAGACATTGGGTCCGATAGGAAAGCAATCCTGAAATTACCAAATACATATATTTCAGACGTTATATGATATATAAAATAGACAGTTACAGTTCCTAGATGAAAAATTATTATCAGATACTTGGGCTTGAGAGTAATGCCTCAAAAGAAGATATCAAGAAGGCATATCGAACATACGCAGCTAAATTTCATCCTGATAAACAGAATGGAGATAAGTTCTTTGAGGAAAGGTTTAAGGAAATACTTGAAGCCTACGAAATTTTGAGTGATGATTTAAAAAGAGCAAATTATGATACTAAAAGAACAAATGAGTATTCAAAAGGAGCTTCTGCATATAATAGACAAACTGAAAGTGATCAAGACAGAGAACGGGAGCAGAAAAAAAGAAGAGAAAAAGAAAGAGAAGAAAGCGATAGATCAGAGAAAATAAAAGCTAGGAGAAATCAAATTTTTTATACTAGTAAGAATATTTCAGTTAATGGAATGTACATTTACACAGATGGGAAAAGTTATTTATTAGACAAATATGATTTGGCGACTTTGAAAAAAGACGACAACTCGATGTCTGTATTTGCTGGTATTGTTTTGATCATTATCGGTATTTTAACTATCCCATTAATCTTTGGTGTGTTTTTACTTGTAATGGGTATTTCTGGATTATTCTACAAAGAATATTTTATTGTTTTAGTTAATGAACATGGAGAGACTCTACTGATAAAAGGGAAGAAACAAAGGATAAAACTAATTGTAAATCAGATAAACAAAGCAATTGACACAAAAAATCAATACACCACATAATCGAGTAGACAGCTCCGCCAGTAATTAGCTGACGTTGTGCACCTCTCACACCAAGTTGATGCAAATTTTAATCTGCTCCTCCTAACTTTAAATCTGAGAAAACTGCGGCATATCTACAAACTAACCTGGGTTTGAGTGCTGTCAGAAACAAAAAGCCGCAGTGAGCGTTGGTGAAATAGTATAACTCAAATTCGTAACCAGAAATAAAACAAAATGAAGAAACTATTTGTCTTTACATTGCTTGCAACTGTTCTGGCAAGCTGTAATACCGCTAAAAATATGACAAACAACAAAGAGCAAAAAGATCAAGCAGAAAACGCACCATTATCCAACGACACAATACCCAAAGTGACCGGAATTGGCGGCATTTTCTTTTTTTCTGATAATCCAAAAGAAGCAAAAGGGTGGTACGCTAAAAATTTAGGACTTGAAGTCAATGAATGGGGTTCAAGTTTTGAATTTAGAAACGCCAACCGACCTGATGAAATTAATTATCTGCAATGGAGTCCATTCAAAAAAGGAAGCGAATATTTTGCTCCCTCAAAAAAGGAGTTTATGATTAATTACAGAGTTCAGAATATTGAAGGACTTGTAAAAAAGCTAAAAGCAAATGGAATAACCATTGTTGACGAAATTGAGACCTATGAGTATGGTAAATTTGTTCACATCATGGACGCTGAAGGAAACAAAATAGAACTTTGGGAACCCATTGACGGCGTGTTTACAAAAATGGGGGGATCGACGACCAAATAAAAAGAATTAGCGCTAGTTGGTGTAGTTTAGCATTCAGCAACTGAAACTGGGTTTCAGTTATTAGTGGCTAGTCAAAGAACAGAGTACCTATTTAACAGGCGAAATTGAGACTGATGAAATACCTGATATTTACACTTCTATTAGTCAACACACTATGGCTCAGTGTGCCCGGACAAACCTGTGGTGTAGCTCAGGCCTTAACTGCGCTTCAACAAGCACAGCTAAGTAAACTTATCAACCCTTTGGATACCGCCTTAAAACGGGAAGATTTATTCCATATTGACTCATTAAGCACCGAATTAAAAGGCATTTATTCAACAGAGGGCGGACGACCTGATGCCCTTGAAAGTTATTACAACTTAACTTCGAAAACGAATTGGCTTAATGTTGCGGATGCAGTTTTACTTTCGAGAGCTTTAATTGCTGCCGACAGTATGGTGTATGTGAACTTATGGAAAGCGGGCAAAGGAATGAAACCCCCTTTATATCAGCCAAACTCACTTTTCCTTAGAGCATCGGCCGAAATTGCGTCAGGTCTTCTAAAAATTGCGGATAAAGAAACCAACCTGACACGAAAAGCTGCTTACCAATCGTGGGCAACAAGGGCATTAGACAGTTTGGCCACCATGCAACTGCCCAGTGGAGCTTTTCCGTTTCCTGACCTCAGAACGTATGGAGACCCTGTTTTTAAATCAATAATTCAGAACTTTTTAAATCGGTGTGGAGCCGATTCTGTAAAGGTTTTGAAGTCAGGCTGGATCGTTGACGACAAAGGTAGCGGCGAATTTAAGTTTGATGCCGGAGTAATAGCAAATGCCTATTATGAAGCCTATCTGTACACCGGAAAAACAAAGTACAAGAACATCGCTATTGCTGTGGGCAACTTTTTAAAACCACTAAAATTTAACACCAATTACAACTACAATACATTTGTTTCATTGGGACTTACGCGCGCTTTTCAGTTGACCAACGACCCAACGTATTTAAGCAGAGCAATTGTAAACTTGCGGTACGCTGTTTATCCCGGACAAATAACCAACGGCCGTTGGATGGATGGACACAATGCGAATTCGCGTTATCATAGCATCATTATTCAAAATATTGTTCCAACAATTCAGCTAATTCAGGCAACCAATAGTTATAAAAATGCATTGGAACCCATGACCTTAAAGGCCGTAAAAAGCCTGGTTGATTATACCACCAACTGTGGCTCAGCAACCGGATATCGCTGGCTTTTGAAAGCCTACGGACTAAATTCAATGCTACTGCCGGCAACAGTAAAAAATTCTGTCACTGACCTCATTGGGCAACACATTAATCAATCGGCTACCAATGGAAAATACCTGGATATTCCAACGATGGGCGAATACATGGAGTTACTTGGATCACCTTTGAGCAGTACCGATTTGACTAATCCTGAAGGTGTAGAAGTGAGAACATTTCCTAACCCGACAAATGGCATAACCAATATTGCTTTCACCTTCGCTACAACAGAAAACGTTGTTTTATCAGTTTTTGATGTAACCGGACGACTTGTAAAAATGGTTGACGAAGGAAAAAAAGCAAGTGGAGTCTATACTTATCAGATCGACTTATCACAAGAACAAGCAGGAGTTTATTTTTTAATACTCAAAACCACAAAACAAAAATATACATCCAAAATAATACGCACTAAATAGATTACACAGCAGTAAGTCCGATGAAAGTTTGATCATCTGCATTTGCTAGCTGCTCCGCGATAATTGTAGCAATTCTCCAAATGACCCATCATTATAGCTTTTGTATCTCCATTTAGTTTCTGAAATCACCTGCCGGAAGTTCAGAAAACACAACGAACAGAAACCAAAAAGCAAATTGAATTGTTCTACCCTACAAACCATCTAAAAATCAGAATTATGAAACTTGGAGCATTTTCAGTAAGCCTAAGTGTCAAAAACATTAAAGCTTCGAAGCAGTTTTACGAAAACCTTGGTTTTACAGTGTTTGCTGGCGGCCTAGAAATGAATTATCTCATCATGAAAAATGGAAATTCGCTAATTGGCTTATTTCAGGGAATGTTTCCGAACAACATTCTAACCTTCAATCCGGGCTGGGACGAAAACGCCAACCTACTTGAATCGTTCGACGACATCCGGGTCATTCAAAGCCAACTCAAAAAGAATGGCCTCAAATTGGAGAATGAAATAGAAGAAGGCACTTCCGGTCCGGCGAGTTTTGTAGTCATCGATCCCGATGGGAATGCGGTTCTTTTTGATCAGCACATTTAACTATTTTTCAAAATAAACACACAACATCATGTCATTTCAAGCCTACTTAGATAATATTAAAGCCAAAACCGGCAAAAGCCTCGACGACTTCAAAGAACTAGCTGAGGAAAAGGATTTCCTTGCAAATGGAAAATTAAAAGACGGAGTAAAAGCAGGAGACATTGTGGCCTGGCTCAAAGCAGATTTCGACCTTGGTCACGGACATGCAATGGCCATATTTGCCGCTTTCAAAGGCAAAACTGAATAGGAAAATTTACTTCTTCCGGATAAAAAAAATACCTCCTTCCGAATACTTTTCGCACGATTCTATTATCTTGTTTAGGCAGCCTTGATTATATGGCTGTCAGTAAAACCAGGAAAGATGATTTCGGAAAGTAGCCTTGAAAAATTAAAAATACTGGCAGGAGCAGCCAAATACGATGTGTCGTGCGCTTCGAGCGGCACCAAACGCAGTAATGTTGCCGGAGGTATTGGCAATTCAGCAGCATGGGGCATTTGCCATAGTTTTACCGAAGACGGGCGCTGCATTTCGCTCATGAAAATCATGCTCAGCAATTACTGCATTTACGATTGTGCCTATTGCATAAACCGCAAAAGCAACGATATTCCGCGAACCTCGTTCACTCCCGATGAAGTGGCCAACCTCACCATCGAATTTTACCGCCGCAATTACATCGAAGGGCTTTTTCTGAGTTCCGGAGTGTTACGCAGTCCCGATCACACCATGGAACAACTGATTGGCGTAGCTAAAAAATTGCGCACCGAACACCGATACTTTGGGTACATCCACCTGAAAACCATCCCCGGAGCGAGTCCGCAACTCATAGCCGAAGCGGGTCGCTGGGCAGACCGACTGAGTGTGAACATTGAAATACCCAGCGAAAATAACCTGAAACTGTTGGCTCCGGATAAAGATTTCAGGAGCGTGCTGGAACCGATGAAAATCATTTCAACCGGCATTCTCGAAGCAAAAGAAGAACGGAAACATCACCGAAATGCACCGTCATTTAGTCCAGCCGGGCAAAGCACCCAGTTGATTATTGGCGCCACGAACGATACCGATCAAACCATTCTGAAACTTTCATCGGCTCTATATTTACGTCGCGACCTGAAACGTGTCTATTATTCGGGCTACATTCCGGTAAACAGCTACGACAGTCGTCTTCCGGCATTGAGCGCTCCCCCACTCCGCCGCGAGCACCGGTTGTACCAAGCCGACTGGCTGCTGCGCTTTTATGGTTTCCGTAGCGATGAAATTGTGAATGCCGAAAATCCGAACCTCGATCTGGAACTCGACCCCAAAGTAAGCTGGGCACTGCGCAATCCGCACCTGTTTCCGGTTGACATCAACAAGGCCGATCCGCTGATGCTGCTTCGTGTTCCGGGTATGGGAACCCATTCGGTACAACTGATTCTCATGGCGCGACAACACAACCGGCTCAATTCATCGCACCTGAAGAAAATGGGCGTTGTAATGAAACGTGCCCGGTATTTTATAACCTGCAACGAACTCCGTTCGCAGAACATTCAGGATTTGAAACCCGAAATTGTCCGCCAGCTTTTGCTCGAAAAAAAACCAGTTGGCAACGATGGCGCCGTGCAATTGAAACTGTTTCATGCGGTAATGCCCGCGCTAAAACAATAAGCAGTGGTCAGTCGCAGAGGGCAACTACAAGTCATTTCATAGTCATTAAGTCATTCATTGTCATAGTTTGTCTGCTGTTTGAATAATGCGCTACGATTAAATGACGTGAAACAAATGACAATTAATGACCCTTTGACTTGAAATTTGGAACCTGAAATTTGGAACTTTTAACTCATGAACATCTTCTCATTCGACAATACCTTTGAAGGGCTGCTGACTTTGGTTTTTGAAAGCTACCGGCTGAAACTCTTTCCTGATGAAATCCTTTCAGGAGAAGGGAGTCAGAATGTTCTGTTTGGTTCAAGCATTACCATCGGAACCAACGACCAAAAAGCCGAACGTGTCTGGAATGGAATTATCGCTCATTCGTCGGAAGTAAACGCACACCGCATTTACCGGACTTTCCTGTCAGGACAAACCGATACGCCTTTGCTGCTGGTGAAATTCATCCGGCTAATAATTGATTCCAACCGAAACCAGGAAACCAATTTTTCAGAACCGGTGGTCGTTGAAGTCAATAAACTGCACCAGAAAGTCTGCAAGGAAGCCCACCGGGTTCAGATGTTTGTGCGGTTTCAGAAGACCATTGAAGACAGTTATTACGCATCATTTGCCCCGATGTACGATGTTCTTCCGCTGTGCATTCCACATTTCAAAGACCGTTTTGCCGATCAATTGTGGATTATTTACGACCTGAAACGCAACTATGGCTTTTTGTACGACCTGAAAAATGTTACCCGTGTGGTGTTCGACGAACTGAAAGTGAATCCACAGAACGGACAGTTGCATTCCTCCCTTTTGGCCGATGACGAAAAACTCTTTCAGCAACTATGGAAACAATACTACAAAAGCATCTGCATTCTGGAACGTAAGAACCCCAAAGTACACCGTCAACTTCTGCCCCAACGCTTCTGGAAATACCTTCCGGAGAAAGGCGTTTTATGAAAATTTGGAGTCGTGAAAAACTTTATTTCCTGAACGCTTGTTATTGTGGTATTAATTTTATTTTTTTGCTGCATCAAAAAAGTACAAAATGATCAAAAATACAAATACAGTATGGTGTCCGTGGTGGGGTCTTCTCGTTAACTCGAGGGGTTAAAGCCATATTTGTATTTTTTCAAAATATAATGGCCTGCTCCTCAAAAGCAGGTTTTTTGTTTTTATTAGGTAAGCTTGGAAGATAAAAGATGATGAATTCGATAAAAAATATTTGGTGGTGGCACAGAAACTTTTCGCAAACCCGTGGAAGGAAGTAGCTATCATTGTAAAAAAATGAACAAAAAAGCGGCTTATCGGAACACGGTAAGCCGCTTTTTTTTAGTGGCCCCCTTCTTATTCCCCCCAAATGGGGGAAAGCTTAGGACACTGAAAAGAATGAAATCCCAGCCCTGTAAGGGCGACATATAATAGCCCGGGGCAACGCCCCGGGTAGAAAGAACAAAGAAGAATGCCGTCCGCGAGAAAATGAAATACAAAACAAAAATTCTCTCTCGGACGGAAAGGCAAAGAACAAATTCAGAATAAAAAACAAAGACAATAAATACAACGATTACAACAAAAACATCATATCGCATGAAAGAAATTAATGTACAAGTCAGCGTAAAAAAGATACTTGCCGACACCTTAACTCCGGTGAGTGTTTACCTGAAATTCAGGGATTTATTCCCGAATTCGATATTGCTCGAAAGTTCCGACTATCACGGGCACGAAAATGCCTATTCGTTCATCTGCATCAAGCCAATGGCCTGCTTTACCGCCGATAGTGGCGAAATCACGATCGAATACAATGGCCGCGAAAAGTTGAACAAAATCGTTTCTCCGGAATGTCGGGTCGATCAGCAATTGGACGCGTTTTTTAAGTCGTTCAAATTATCCGGAGAAACAGAGAACCTTCCTGCCAACGGACTTTTCGGCTACATCAGTTATGATGCGGTAAAGTATTTCGAAAAAATTGAAATCACTGCGGAAAAGAAAGAAGCGTACTCGGTTCCGGAAGTGAAGTACTGTTTTTACAAATATATTGTGGCTATCGATCACCACAAAGACATGATTTACCTGATCGAAAACCTGATGGAAGGCGAAACCAAAGAGATTGGCCAAATTGAATCTTTGCTCCGGAACCTGACATTTTCGCCTACTCAGTTTGATACTGTTGGAGACGAAGTTTCGAACATCACCAATGAAGAGTACAAGTACATGGTGAGCAAAGGCAAGGAACATTGTTTCCGCGGCGACGTTTTCCAGATTGTTCTTTCGCGCCAGTTTTCGCAACCGTTTAAAGGCGACGAATTCAACGTTTACAGGGCCTTGCGCTCGGTAAATCCTTCTCCGTATTTGTTCTTCTTCGACTACGGAACTTACCGGATATTTGGATCAAGTCCTGAAGCTGAACTACGAATTAAGAAAGACCGTGCCATCATCAACCCGATTGCCGGAACTTTTAAACGTTCCGGAAACGATGATGAGGACCGCCGTTCAGCAGAACGTTTGTGTGCCGACCCAAAAGAAAATGCTGAACATGTGATGCTGGTCGATCTGGCCCGTAACGACCTGAGCCGCAATGCCAGCGATGTTCGGGTTGACAGCTACCGACAGGTTCAGTACTTTTCTCATGTCATTCATTTGGTGTCCGAAGTTTCAGGTAAATTGCCCGAAAATACCAACATGATCACCGTTTTGGGCGATTCGTTTCCGGCAGGAACATTATCAGGAGCTCCGAAACACCGTGCCATGCAATTGATCGACACTTACGAAAACCAGCGTCGCAGCTATTATGGCGGATGCATTGGTTATCTGGGATTCGACAATTCTTTGAATCATGCCATCATGATTCGTTCTTTCCTCAGCAAAGGAAATACTTTGTACTATCAGGCAGGTGCCGGTGTGGTTGCCGATTCGCAGGAAGAAAGCGAACTTCAGGAAGTAAACAACAAACTGGCGGCTTTGAAAAAAGCGCTGGAAATAGCGAAAGAGATAAACTAGTAGGCAGTCTCAGTGTTCAGTAGCCTTTGGTCATTGTTGTCATTCGTTTCACGTCATTAATTGTCATTAGCTACGCGTCAGATTACAATGAATGACAACCAATGACTGAATGACAATAAATGACAAATTTTAAAACTTGAAACTTATACCATCATGAAAATAGTAGTCATAGATAATTACGATTCGTTCACGTATAACCTGGTGCATGCCATCAAGAAAATATCGGGTTTGCCGGTTGATGTGTTTCGGAACGATGAAATTGCTTTGGACGATCTGGAGCAATACGATAAAATTGTGTTGTCACCGGGTCCGGGAATTCCAGAGGAAGCCGGATTATTGCTCGACATTATCCGTAGATTTGGACCCAGTAAGAGTATGTTGGGTGTGTGTCTCGGGCATCAGGCCATTGGCGAAGCTTTTGGCGGAACGCTCACCAACATGAACCGCGTTTTGCATGGAATTGCGACGCCGGTAAACAAAACCAAAGCTGAAACGGTACTTTTCGAAGGACTTCCGGAAACTTTCGCAGTTGGGCGGTATCATTCATGGATTGTCAATGAACCTGATCTTCCGGAGTGTTTGCAGATAACCAGTTACGACGACAAGGGACTGATCATGTCGATGAAACACACTACTTTTGATGTCGAAGGCGTTCAGTTTCATCCCGAGTCGGTGCTGACTCCATTGGGAGAGAAAATGATTGAGAACTGGCTGAAAGCCTCCCCCAACCCCTCCGAAGGAGGGGCTTTGTAAGTCGCCTATTTTGTCGTACATACAACGATCAAAGTCAGTCCCATCGGGACGTAATATTTGTAGCCCCGGCTTTCAAGCCGGGGTAAAGAGAATTCAAAAGTTTGGCGCCGACGCACAAATCTATAACAGGGCGTTCCTGTTCTTTCGGCGCAATAGTGAAGCTTTTGATATTAATATTTGAAATAAAAAAAGAATGAAGGATATTTTAAATTACTTATTTTCCGGAAATTCGCTTTCCAAAGAAGAAGCTCGCAACATACTTGTCAGCATTGCTGAAGGGCAGTTCTCGGATGCCGAAATTGCTTCGTTCCTGACTGTTTTCCGGATGCGCCGCATCACCGCCTCAGAATTAGCCGGTTTCCGTCAGGCATTGCTCGAATTGTGCGTGGCCGTCGACCTATCAGAATACAATACCATTGATGTTGTGGGTACCGGTGGCGATGGAAAAGACACCTTCAATATCTCGACACTCAGTGCTTTTGTATTGGCTGGTGCAGGCATTAAAGTAACCAAGCATGGAAACTACGGACTATCATCGGTGAGCGGATCGTCAAACATGTTTGAGTATTTTGGTTATCAATTCAGCAACAATCAAGATAAATTGCGCCGCGAAGTGGAAGAAGCCGGAATCTGCTTTCTCCATGCACCGCTGTTTCACCCGGCCATGAAAAGTGTTGGTTCGGTGAGAAAAGCGCTGAAGGTGAAAACGCTGTTTAATATGATGGGGCCAATTATTAATCCTTCGTTTCCGAAAAACCAATTGGTGGGCGTTTACGATTTGGACGTGATGGATCTTTATCATCAGGTTTTCAGAGAAAGTGGCCAGAATTACATCATTGTGAACAGTCTGGATGGTTACGACGAAATTTCACTAACTGGCGATGCGCGTTTTGTGTCAAACCGGACCGAGGACAGCCTTTCTCCTGCCGATTTTGGGTTTTCGTCGGTCAAACAGGAAGAACTTTATGGTGGAGAAACAGTTGCCGATGCTGCAAAAATATTTAGAAGCGTTTTGGAAATGACAGCTACCGACGCTCAGAAAAACGTAGTAATTGCCAATACCGCGCTGGGAATTCAATGTGTTTATCCTGAAAAGGCTTTGGCTAATTGTGTTGCCGAAGCCTCCGAATCATTGCATTCGGGAAAGGCACTGTCTGCATTTAAAAAGCTGATGGACTTGAACAGTAAATAGTGATCAGTCGCAGTTTACACAAGAAGTCCGAAGTCCGAAGAGCCGCTCCCTGAGTAGCGCAGCGTATCGAAGGGAGTAATAATAGCATACAATTTGAAACTTGATTTATGAATATACTTGACCAAATAAACAACCATAAACGAACTGAAATTGCTGAGGCAAAAAGTAAGGTTTCGTTGGAGCAATTGAAGGAATCGCCATATTTCAAACGAAAGACGAATTCACTGAAAGCCGCGTTGCTGGCCGAAGGTGCGAGCGGTGTGATTGCCGAATTCAAAACACAATCGCCATCCAAAGGAGTGATAAATGCCGAGGCAGAAGCTTCGGAAGTTACTGCTGCCTATGTGGCTGCAGGTGCAAGTGGGTTGTCGGTTTTAACGGATGATCGCTTTTTTGGTGGCTCGTTTGAAAACCTGGCTTCGGCTCGCTGGGCGAATAAAAATATCCCGATTTTGCGCAAAGATTTTATGCTCGATCCGTATCAGATTTATGAAGCCCGTGCACATGGCGCCGATGTAATTCTGCTGATTGCCGAAAGTCTGAGCAAACAGTTGTTACTTGAACTGACTGAAACCGCCAAAGAAATTGGCTTGGAAGTCTTGGTTGAAGTGCATAGCGCCGAAGAACTGGAGAAGCTGAATCCTTTGGTTGATCTGGTTGGCGTGAACAACCGCAACCTGAAAACTTTTGAAGTGGATATTCAGACTTCAGTTCGCCTGAGTGAGTTGATTCCTGAGCAGTTTGTGAAAATTTCGGAGAGCGGAATTTCTGATTCTGAAAGCATCAATAAACTTCGTGCTGCCGGATTTAAAGGTTTCCTGATTGGCGAAACCTTCATGAAAACGGACGATCCGGGCAAAGCCTGCAAGGAGTTTATTGAAAAGTTGAAATAGAAATTTGGCAAACTCGTCACCCCGAATTTATTTCGGGGTCTGTCCTTATATGATGAGATCCTGAAACCCCGTCTGACAAGTTTGCGGGCAGGAAGTTCAGGATGACGGGGTCAATCAAAAAACTATGGTGAATATGAACGAACTGAAAATAAAAGTCTGCGGAATGCGCGATCCTGAAAACATTTCAGGAGTAGTTGCTGCACGACCAGATTTCATCGGATTTATTTTTTACCCAAAGAGCAAACGCTTTGTTGGCTTCGACCATTCGCCGGAAGTACTTTCAGTTGTTCCTGAGTCGGTAAAAAAAGTAGGCGTTTTTGTCGATGAAACTCCGGAGAAACTGCTGGAAATTTACAAAAACTGGAAATTGGATGTTGTTCAGTTGCACGGAAATGAAACTCCGGAATATTGCCGGCAAATTCGAAATTCAGGAATCACTGTTTTTAAAGCTTTTTCGGTAGACGAATCGTTTGACTTTGCTGCACTGGAAGCTTATTCCGGAGTTTGCGATTTCTTTTTATTCGATACCAAAGGTCAGCTTCCGGGCGGAACCGGACAAAAATTCAACTGGGAATTGCTCGAAAAATACAAAGGTAGTGTTCCGTTCTTTTTGAGTGGCGGAATTGGTCCCGATGACCTAGAAGCTATCCGGAATTTTGAACATCCCCGATGGCGTGGAATAGACATTAACAGCGGATTCGAGATTAGTCCGGCCCTGAAAGACGTTGAAAAGGTGAAAAGTTTTATTTCAGCAATTCGGAAATCAAATTATAAATAATCATTTATCAATCATACATCAAATGAGTTATCAGGTAAACGAAAAAGGTTATTATGGCGAGTTTGGGGGAGCATATATTCCTGAAATGATGGTGCCAAACATCGAAGAACTTCGAAGAACCTATTTAGAAATAATCAACTCGTACGATTTCAGGCAGGAATTTATTGGCTTGCTGAAAAACTACGTGGGTCGTCCGTCGCCTTTGTATTTGGCCAAACGACTGTCAGAAAAATATCAAAGCAATATTTATCTGAAGCGCGAAGATTTGAACCATACTGGTTCGCACAAAATAAACAATACCATCGGGCAGATTCTGGTGGCCAAAAAATTGGGCAAACACCGCATCATAGCCGAAACCGGTGCTGGTCAGCATGGACTGGCAACTGCCACCGTTTGCGCGCTGATGGGCCTGAAATGTATTGTTTACATGGGAGCGGTTGATGTGGAACGACAGGCACCGAATGTAAAAAAAATGCGGATGCTGGGTGCCGAAGTGATTCCGGCCATCAGCGGAAACCAAACCCTGAAAGACGCAACCAACGAAGCCATGCGCGACTGGATCAACAATCCGGTGGATACTCATTACATCATTGGCTCGGTGGTTGGACCACATCCGTATCCCGATATGGTGGCACGTTTTCAGTCGGTAATTTCAGAAGAAATTCGTTGGCAGCTCGAAGAACAAACCGGAAAGGAAAATCCGACCCGGGTTATTGCGTGTGTGGGTGGCGGAAGCAATGCTGCCGGAGCATTCTATCATTTTCTCGATCAGGAAAGCGTTGAATTAATTGGCGTTGAAGCTGCCGGTAAAGGTGTTGATACACACGAAACTGCTGCAACGCTAACACTGGGTTCTCCCGGAGTGCTGCACAGTTCGCGTTCAATCCTGATGCAAACCGATGATGGACAAGTAACTGAACCATATTCCATCTCTGCAGGGTTGGATTACCCCGGAATTGGACCGATGCATGCCAATTTATTTACCACTCACCGGGCCAAATACCTTTGGGCAACCGATGCCGAAGTGTTGGATTCTGCTTTGGAACTGACCCAGTTGGAAGGAATTATACCGGCACTCGAATCGGCTCATGCCTTGGCCGCACTTAAGAAAATTCAGCTAAAGCCTGAAGAAGTAACCGTGATCAATCTCTCCGGAAGGGGAGACAAAGACATGGAAACCTATTTAAAACATTTTGGATATTAAAAAATGTTGCTGGCCTCTGGCTGCTAGCTTCTGGCTTTTTGCCAGTAACCAGTTGTCAGCCACCAGTAGCCTTAAATTTTGAAAACTATGAATCGCATAAATAAGCTTTTTCAAGAGAAAAAAGGACAGATACTTTCGGTGTATTTCACTGCCGGATATCCGAATCTGGAAGATACTGTTCCGGTTATTGAGGAACTGGTTAAAAATGGCGTTGACCTGATCGAAATCGGGATGCCATTTTCTGATCCGGTTGCAGATGGGCCAGTGATTCAGCATAGCAGTCTGATTGCCTTGCAAAATGGAATGAGTATCCGGAAACTCTTCGAACAGTTAAAAGACATTCGCCAAACGGTTGATATTCCACTGATTCTAATGGGCTATATTAATCCGGTTTTGCAATACGGCGTTAAGGCTTTCTGCCAGAAATGCAAGGAAGTAGGCATCGATGGGCTGATTATTCCCGATCTTCCGATGGATGTGTTTGAAGAGGAATTCAAGGCGGTTTTTGAAGCCAATGACCTGCACAATATATTCCTGATTACGCCACAAACCTCGGAGGAACGGCTTCGGAAAATCGATGAAGTTTCAACCGGGTTTATTTACATGGTTTCGAGCAATTCGACCACCGGGGCAAAAACCAGCGTTTCTGAGTTTCAGAAAGAATATTTTGAACGGGTCAATTCTTTAAGCTTAAAGAATCCACGATTGATCGGGTTTGGTATTTCGAACGCCGAAACCTTTGCCAATGCTTGTCAATACGCGAATGGGGCCATCATCGGAAGTGCCTTTGTAAAAGCGATGGAAGGATCGGAACCCCTCGGCCAAAAAATTTCCGGTTTTATTAATTCTATTGCAACTGATATTTAATCGCGTTACTGTTATTTTGTGTTGTGAATGAATTTCTGAATAATGTTTTCAAACACCAGAAAGAGACAAAACAGTATACGATTGTATTTCAATATGTTATTTCTAGAATTATTTTTAGAATTTTAACTTCTCTGGTTAAACATTGTTAATGCTGCTTTTTAGCATGTATTTTCATTCTAGTATTGGTTAATTTTAGAGAACAATTAGAAAACAAACAGAAACTATGCTAGAGTACGCAAAAGTTATTTTACCCAAAGTTAGTTTTAGCCGCGAATTATTCCGGAAAGAATTGGCCAAGTGTATTAGCTGGGTTGGAGATTCGGATTTGAACAGTTTAAAAGAATGGTGTTTTGAGAATTTTCAGGAAATGTATTCCGATATCCTCGCAGAAGCTTTTTCAATTAAAGCTGCTTAATAACAGGGAAACAAAATTTCAAGGCGAATGCCAAATTAATTTGTCCCTAAAGGACATAAGTAAAAACCTCTTAAAGGCTTCCGGAAACGGAGGCCTTTTTTATCGCCATTATCCTTTGTTATGATGGTCTCGCTTTAACAAATTCCCCAAATCTTTCCCTATTTTCTGCACCCGCTCAAATCCTTGGTTGAGTGTTTCAGGATTGATGTCACCATACTCACTGAATTTGCTGTCGATGTGATGAACACGCGGATAAATGATAATTTTACTGTTCTTCGGGAACTGCCTTTCAAGTCGTTCCTGAATATTCTCCATACAATTTTCGTACGAAACAGATGTCCGTCTGGCGGCTATATAATACAGCATATCCTCGGGAGTAACATACTTTTGCAACAGTTGAAGATCGGGCAAATCGTATTCCTCTGAAAAAGCGAACCCACTTTTGTGTTTACGGTGCCGGAAGTAATCTTGAATAGCCTCCCGGGTAATTGAGTTGCAATAGCAAAATACATTTATGCTTAGTTCCTTGGATAAGGTATTGATTTTCGGTAGCCAGATTTCAAATCCCGGTTCCAATTCGGCGAGCGGAGGGCAAACTAAAACGATCCTCTTGTGATTAACTAAAGGATATTCAAAATGACAGATATATACGGCCTTACTGGTCCGGGAAATAATTGAGGCTGTCTTGGTTTCAATGAACCGCTCGATCAGGCCAGTTTTACGAGGCCAGCCTATCATGATGGTGTCGGTCATTTCTTCGCGTGAGGCGCGGATAATTCCACCTGCAATGTTGTGGTCGATGGTAGCAATAATCTTTACCTTGGTTTCGTTTGACGATGCCATTTTCACCAGCGATTGTAAATTCTTTTTAGCCCTGACAAGATTTTTCTCGGCCTCTTCGTCGTTTGGAACTACTGACAAAATGGTAATCGGATTGACCGATTTTTTATTTTTCACGAAAACTGCAAATTCGAGCAAGGTTTCCATGCTGCTCAGGTTCGCTATCGGAATCATGATGTGCTCGCTGTCTCGCACCGGATATTCAATAGCCGGTTCCTCCTTTTCTGAAGTCAATATTCGACGTGAGGCATTTTCAGTAACCAGAGTTGCCGTCAGGCAAGTAACCAAAATGAGTAAAATAGTACCATTCAGTGCATTTTCGTCTATAATACCGGTTTGAAAACCAACCAATATTACTGCCAGAGTAGCAGCTGCATGCGAGCTGCTTAAGCCAAAAATAAGTTTGCGCTGATCGCCGGAATACCTAAAAATACTACTGGTTGCTGAGGCTGCCAGCCATTTCCCGATTAAGGCCACTACCGATAAAGTTACAGCGATAATTACCGCAGTAGGTCCATTTAGCAGAACTTTGACATCCACCAACATGCCCACACTAATCAGGAAAAAAGGGATAAATATGGATTGACCGATAAATTCGATTCGGTTCATCAAAGCGGAAGAATAGGGAATTAATTTATTGAGTGCCAAGCCAGCCACAAAGGCACCGATGATAGGTTCGACACCTGCAAGCTCGGCCAAAAAGGCTGCAAAAAACACCACCGACAACACGAAAATATAATGTGAGGTTTTTTCACTTTCCAATTTCTGGAAAAACCATGCCGTTACCTTGGGAATAATCCAGAACATGATTCCGGAGAAAATAGCCAATGAAACCACCAACTGAGTCCAGAATGCTAAACTCAGTCCTCCGCTGTTCGAACTTAAAATAATAGCGAGTAAAATCAGAACAGCAGTATCTGTGAGGATTGTTCCACCAACGGTTATGGCTACCGCTTCGTTTTTCGAGATACCAAACTTACTTACAATGGGATATGAAACCATGGTGTGGGTCGAAAACATACTCGATATCAGCAAACTCGCCGTGAACCCATAATCGAGTAAATAATAGCAAACCGGGAATCCAATAGTCAAAGGAATAATAAACGTAAGGAATCCAAAAACCAAACTCTTGTTTCTGTTTCGCTGAAACTCTTTCAAGTCGAGCTCTAAACCAGCAATAAACATGATGTAGAGCAATCCGATTGTTGAAAATAGTTTAACCGCAGAATTTTGTTCGAGCACATTAATGCCGTGGGGTCCAATAATTACGCCTGAGATTATTAGTCCGATGATACCAGGAATACGAAGTTTGCGAAGCAGAATGGGTGAAAGCAGGATGATAAACAGAATGACAGAAAAGACCAAAACCGGATTTTGAAAAGGCCTGTCGAATTCGTGAACTAAAAGATCAAAAAAATTTGTTGCCATTCCCGATCAAATTTAAAAACCCTCATTAACAAATCCAGCGCAATATAGTTGAATAAACCCTAAAAACAGAAAGTCGCCAGGTGTTTTTGGGATAGATTCCTCCCCAAACAGCGGATATTGGTCGTCTTTTCGTCAAAAATTTATGATTTCGCCCAATCCGATTATTCCCGTCAAATTCTGAATGATCTCCTGTTGTTGACATTCAATGCCAAGTTTCTTATGGTCATCTGCAGGTTTTGAGTTACAAACAACACATTTCAACTGCGAATCATTCTTTTCCCCCGATTACGATCATTTACCCTCAGCAATATTCCCAATATTGATAAAAACCCAGCAGTTTCTCTTTTTTAAATAGGTTTGGCGAAGTCGGTTTTCTGGCACAAAATACGTGTATCGTGTCGGGAACAGCAACCAAAGGGGGAAAATCATTCTTGAATTGCAATTCGGGTATTCGCTGGCCATTTCGGGTCGTTAGCGATCAAAAACTTTCCTCTTTGAACAATACAACGAAATTAATCTCACCGTAAATCAATAGTTGATTCGGTGGGCAATTTGTACTTAACTCTAAATTTTAGTCTATGAAAACAGGATTTTTACTTGTATTTATCCTAGCATTGAGCATCTTCAGCGGGATAGCTCAAACAAGGGTAATTACCGGAACAGTGAGTTCTTCGGAAGACGGACTACCGATCCCCGGAGTTTCAGTTTCCGTTAAGGGAACTACTACCGGCACGATTTCGAATATGGATGGAATTTACTCCATTACAATTCCGGAGTCAGCCAGAGCTTTGGTTTTTTCGTTTGTGGGTATGATTACCCAGGAGGTAGCAGTTACTGCCAATTCCAAAATCGATGTGTTGTTAAAACCGAATGTCATTGGAGTTGATGAAGTTGTTGTAACGGCTATGGGAATAAAAAGAGACAAGAAAGCTCTTGGATATTCCGTAAGCGAATTCAAAGGTGAGGATTTTGGCAATGTTGGAAATGAAGATGCAACGAAAGCTCTACAGGGTAAAGTTTCGGGAGTCTCAATTTCTGCAGGTTCAGGTGCTCCAGGTGCTTCAACAAGGGTTCTTGTGCGTGGGCTTTCATCCATCACAGGCAGCAATCAGCCGCTTTATGTAGTCGATGGAGTTCCGATTAACAATTCATTTAACAGCGGAAATGCCACCGAAAATTCTATGAATGCAAATGCCAAAGTTGACTTTGGTAATACGGCATCTGATATTAATCCGGCAGATATCGAATCAATTTCGGTATTAAAAGGAGCAGCAGCATCCAACCTGTATGGTTCGAGAGCTGCCAATGGCGTTATAATGATTACAACCAAAAGAGGAGCCAAGAACAACGATTTGGTTGTAAATTTCTCAAGTGCTTCGGCTTTTACAGAAGTTGGCCGGTTACCTCATTTTCAGCAAAAATTCGGACAAGGCTGGAGCGGTACATTTGATTCAAAGGAAAATGGTAGCTGGGGTCCGGCAATGGATGGAAAGGAACGTTTAACTGGTTATGTTGTTGACAATACTCAACAAATGGCACCTTTTTCGTATCAAAAGAATGGGATTCGAGATGTTTATGAATACGGATATTCTTTAAACAACTCATTGGCTTTATCCGGAGGGAATAGTTTTATGGGGTGGTATGCCTCGGCCACTAATTCCAAAAGTGATGGAGTACTTCCGGGCGATGTTGACATTTTGGACAGAAATACATTGACTTTTAAAGGAAATGGCGGAACTGAAAAAACGAAATTCAATTTCGGGATGACTTATATGAACCGCGTCCAAAAAACAATTCCAACCGGACAGGGCGATGATGCAGGAACAGGTGCCGTAATTTATTCTGACATTCTTTATCAGCCTGTTAACCATTATCTGCCTGATTACCGGGATTACAATTACAAATTCAATAATCTGGACAACTATTACAATGGATATGCTCAAAACCCCTATTTTACTTTAAACAATACCGGGGCAAAAGCTGATCAGAACAGAATCATCGGAAATCTGAATATTACTCAGGATTTGTTAAAGGGATTAAATGTTTCTTTTACGGGCGGTGTTGATACTTATTCTCAATTTTCAAAAGTTCACGGCGCCATTGCCAGAGTTACACCAGGGTCGAACAATTCCGGAACAATAAATAATGTTGCTGGTGGAGTAAAAGAAGAAGCAAGATATCAAACTCAGTTAAACAGCGATTTGGTAGCTAATTACAAAAATGAAACAGACCTGTTTGGCGGAAAGTTGAAGTATAACCTGCTTATTGGGAACAATATTAACCAACGTTCATTTAAACGTGTAAATATTGTCTCCAAAGGCTTGGTTGTTCCGGGATACTACAATGTTGGAAATATCAGCGGGGCAGCCGAGGTTTACACCAGCGAATACAAACGCCGGCTGATTGGTGTATTTGGTCAATTAGGCCTGGAATTTAACGATTTTCTCTTTGTAAATATTCAGGCGCGTAACGATTGGTCTTCAACACTACCAATTGGAGCCAATTCCTTTTTCTATCCGGGAGCAACAATGGGTTTCATTTTTACCGATTTACTGCCAGAGAATAAGACACTTTCATACGGGAAACTGAGATTAAGTTATGCCTTTGCCGGAAACGATGCCGATCCGTTTATGACATCCGAAATATACCGGCCTTCCATATTACGTGCCGGTGGGTTTGGTAATACCAACTATCCTGTTGGAGGAGTACCAGCTTACGAAAAGTATAGGCGTTTGGGTAACCCAAATCTTAAACCCGAATTGTCGAAAGAACTTGAAATTGGTACCGATTTGCGATTCTTTTCAAACCGTTTGGGTGTTGACCTCGCTTATTATAAGAAAACCACCACCGATTTGATTATGCTTGCCAATATTGCAGCTTCAACCGGATACCGTGAAATTACTTCAAATCTTGGTCAGATTACTAACGATGGAATTGAATTAATGGTAAACGTTACTCCTGTTAAAACCCAGAATTTTACCTGGGACTTTATTTACTTATATAATAAAGCCAACATGGTACTCGACGAATTGTCCGAAGAGTTGGGAGTTTCCGAATATCTGATTAATTCCGCTTACGAAGCGGAATTTGTTGCCATTCCCGGACAACAACTGGGCATGTACCGGATACCTGATTATAAATATTCGCCTGATGGGAAAATTATTGTTGGTGATAGCGGATTACCGGTAGAAGGCGATAAGGTCCTGGTTGGTTCATCAGTGCCAGATTTCAACATGTCGTTTACAAATAATATTTCCTACAAAGGATTTAAATTCTCATTCCTGATTGATTATCAAAAGGGCGGCTTAATGTATTCCAATACTGCTGGTGCAACTTACTGGTCGGGTAACAACGAACAATCTACCACGAATGACAGGCGGCCTTGGGTCATTCCAAATACCGTTAAAGAAGTAAAAAATGCGGAAGGAACTGTAACGGGATATGTCGAAAATACCACGCCGATAGTTGACAACTGGCACGAGTATTATTCAGCAAATACAAATACGCCAATTGAAATTACACGACTTATCCCCAGGACTTTTATTAAACTGCGTGAAGTATCTCTATCTTATAGATTTGACAAAGCGATGCTACAACGAACATTCCTGTCAACAGCAAATCTTTCGGTATTTGGAAGGAACTTATTCTTGTGGACTCCTGCAAAAAACAGCTATGTTGACCCTGAAACTACAACATGGGATAACGATATTGAAGGATTATTTGGCGAGTTTAACGGTGCCCCCGGAGTACGCACATATGGTCTGAAACTAGACTTAACCTTTTAAAAGAAAATACAATGAAAAAGTTATATGCCTTTATATGTATAGTCCTGCTTTTATCCTCCTGTGATAAATTTCTGGACATTAATGAAAATCCAAATTTCCCTACGGATGTTTCGGATGAATTACTTCTTACATCATCGATTGCTGCCGTTACCAATGTGTACGCGGCCGATTGGGGGTTGATCGGCTCTTTCTGGTCACAGCATTGGGCGCAGAATAACACATCGTCGCAGTATAAAATTTACGAATCGTACTCATTGAGCAGCAACACCAACGCCATTGAAAGTTCGTACCGTGCAATGTATGTTGATGGCTTGAGTGACAATGAAATCTTCCTTAAAAAAGTTGAAGCCAACCAAAACTGGGGTGCTTACCTGATGGGAGCTATTATTAAAGCTTACGGATTTCAATACTTGGTTGATATGTATGGAAATGTTCCTTACAGCGAAGCATTTCTGGGATCAGAAAAGCTGAATCCGGTCATTGACAAAGGAGATAAGATTTACGCGTCAATTTACACCTTATTAAAAACAGCCTTGTCAAAAGACGTTTCGCACTTTGTTCCTGAAAACTACGAATTAAACGACATTATTTTTGGTGGGAACATCGATGATTGGGCGGCATTTGGACAATCATTAAGGCTGCGCATCCTTTTAAGGCAATTTGATGCCAACACATCATTTGCAACTACAGAAATTACAAAGTTGCTTGCCGATATGGAAGCAGAAAACATCTATCTGTTGGATAAGGATGTTTCAGTAACAAATTTTGAAGATGCTGATAGTAAATCAAATCCGTTGTATGAGAGCGACCAGCGACAGTTAAATACAACCAACAATTTAAAGGCTTGTGCAACATTTATATCTTATTTGCAAGCCAATAATGATACACGTATTGAAAGTTTGTTCAGACCAGTTGGAGGCAGATACTATGGATTGATACCTGGTTCTTACGAAGTACCATCGGTCGAATTTGAAGCGCCAACTTTAATCGCCTCTCCAATTCTTACACCTACAATGCCGGTGCAATGGATGACTTATGCTGAATCAGAATTGTTAATTGCTGAAGCCTATTTGCGATTGGGCAAAGTATCTGATGCAAAAGAACATTACGAAAATGGAGTAACTGCCTCGTTCGACCGCATGGGTGCAGATATTGGCGATTTGCTTACTGGCGCCTATGCATTTCCATCTACAGGATTTAATAGTCAGTTAAAGTCGATTATTATTCAAAAATGGGTTGATGCTGCTGAGGGTGGCCGTGGTCTTGAATCACATATTGAAAGGGTACGCACAGGTTATCCTGAAGAATCTGCCATCAGTAATCAAATACAGGTAGGTTATGTTCTTCCGAACAATTACATTCCGGGAACCTTGATATACAGCAAAAAAGGAATGACTGGCGGAATTTTACCAAGAAGATTTCCTTATCCTGACAGCGAAATGAATTTCAATTCGAATGCTGCCGAATACAAAGCATTATCTGATGCTGATGTGATTTTACAAAAAGTTTGGTGGAAAAAATAATATATACAGTCATGAAAATTCTAAAATATATAGCAATTATAATGGTTTGCTCTGTAATCTTGACCGCATGTGAAAAAGACTACGAAAGCCATATTACAAAAGTAACGCCCGCACCGGTGATGGAATTAATCGGAGGCAATCCAATTGTCCTTTTTAAAGGAACACCCTATGTCGATCCAGGTATCCATGCCATGCAAATCGTTGGTAATGATACAACTCAACTTACTTACGAAATTATTAATGATGTAAAAGTTAATATTCCAGGTACGTATAAATTATTTTACAAAGTCCTGAACTCAGAAAAAGTACCTTTTTACATCAGTAGAAGAGTAAGTATTGTAAGTTTTACTGGATACGATGTGTTTGAAATTCCATCGGGTAATTACTCAGGAATCCGTGTAAACCGAAACAGAGGAGGTACCGTTAAAATTACCAAACTGGCTCCGGGTGTTTATCAAATTAGTGATTTGCTTGCAGGTTATTACGATCAGGCTGTAGGCTATGGTCCCGACACTGCTGCTCCGGGGATATTGGTAATAAATCAGGATGGTACCATAAGATCTGAGCTTGGCAATACTGCTGCCTGGGGCGAAGTTGCAGGTTCTAATTTTGCTTTCGACAAAGCAACAAATGTGCTGACTTTCAAAGCAACTATAGTATCCGAAAGTTTTTCTTTCGATGTTAAATTCACTCTTCAATAAAAAATGAAATGAAAAAATATTTTATTTATATACTGTTCTTGTTTGTCGTTGCTTTTTCGTCATGCGACGTAAAAGAAGAGTACGAACAAATCAATTCTCAGGTAATGGAAGCTTCCGGAGAATGGTGGATAAAATTTTCAAAGACGGGTTACGAAACCGGTTATTTGAAAGTGCTGACTTTTAATACTGCGGCAGATGTTGCTACCGAAATATGGATCTCTGATAATGGTAACTGGAAAAATATAAAAGTAAAATGTCCGGTAAACATTGAGAATCTCACTTTTGCAGGGACTAACCTTGCAAACACAGCTACTTCAATGACTGTTGTGATTAAAAACGGAAAAATTACAAAAGGTGGAGGGTTATCCACCTCGGGCTTAGTTACCGATAAAATATCTTTCGAAATTGAGTTAAGCAGTGAGCCGGGTGTTACTTATAAGGCCGAAGGAACACGCAAGACTGGTTTTGTTGAAGACGAACATTAGAAATGTAACGATCTTTCAGATTTAAATGAAAGATTGATCAAATCAAAAGATGCAAAAGAGGCGGCCTGAATAGGATCGCCTCTTTTCGTTAACTAACAATGCGATGTCACAAAATTCTTATCACTCTGCATAAAAGTGCTCAATAATTTTATCGTATTGGCGTCTTGATTAATCGAATGTGTTTAAGATTCACATCCGATAAAGTATTAAATTTTCAGATCTTATAAGCGATATGCTTGACACAATCCCTAAAGGGCATAATAATTGCTAAACATCAACCGAATTTCTATTTTTGTAAAAAATCCGGATTGAAACCCTTTTTCACTATTTTGCTTTTGTTATTTTTCCAGCTGCTGCAGGCACAGTTGGTGGTTGTGCGCGATTCAAAAAGCGGAAAACCTGTTGAAGGAGTTATGGTAATTGCTGATCAGCATTCGGCAATGTATACCAACAGGGAGGGAAAGGTCGATATTACTCTGTTTAAAGATGCCAGCCGAATTACGTTTACACATTCCTCTTACGTTCAGTTACGCACCAACTACCAGAACCTCTGGTCAACCAATTTTGTCGTCAGGCTGCTTGAAGATCCGGTGCGCATCGATGAAATTGTAGTTTCAGCCAGCCGGCGGGAGCAGTCACGGCTCGAAATTCCAAATAATATAGTCACCATCAGTCGGAAGGATATCGATTTTCAGAATCCGCAAACGGCTGCCGATTTACTCGAATACAAAAGCGGTGTGTTTGTCCAGAAAAGCCAGATGGGCGGCGGAAGTCCTATGATTCGCGGATTCTCGGCCAACCGGCTGTTGCTTGTGGTTGATGGAATCCGCATGAACAATGCCATTTACCGAAACGGGAACCTGCAAAATGTGATTTCGCTCGATGCCGGAACCATTGAAAGTACCGAGGTTATTTTCGGACCCGGATCGGTTATTTATGGCAGCGATGCTCTGGGCGGGGTTATGAGTTATCAGACCCTGAAACCGAAACTTTCGAGTTCGGAAGAATACGATCGCCGAGGATCGGTATTTACCCGCTATTCAAGCGCAAATTTTGAGAAAACCGTTCACGGCGACATCAATTTTGGCTCAGGAAAATGGGCTGGATTAGTTAGCCTGACTTATACGGATTTCGACGATTTGAAAATGGGAGCCCAGGGACCCGACGAATATCTTCGGCCACACTATGTCCTCCAAAATTCGCTGATTAACTCCGGAACTGATCAGATTATCGAAAACTCTGATCCGCGCAAACAGGTGTATACCGGCTACTCGCAATTCAATTCAATGCTAAAACTCCGGTATCGTCCGAGTGAAAAACTGGATTTGAATTATGCCTTTCATTACTCAGAAACTTCCGACATTCCGCGCTACGACCGCCTGATTCAATACAGCAGCAACAAACTGAAATATGGCGACTGGTATTATGGTCCACAAATCTGGAGTTTGCACTCGCTCCAGTTGGCTTATACCGAGGAAACCCGAATGTTCGACCGGATAAACGTTTTGGCAGGTTGGCAAAATTACGAGGAAAGCCGCCTCGACCGAAGACTGAATAAGAAAGAACTTAACGAGCGCACCGAAACGGTGAATGTATTCAGCCTGAATGTCGATTTGGATAAAACCATCGATAAACAGCATGTGATTTATTACGGATTGGAGGCTAATCTGAATTTGGTTGGTTCTGAAGGCATTTCCCGAAATCTGACTTCCGGTGAACAGAAAAATATTGATACCCGATATCCCGATGGTTCAAAAACAAATAGTCTGGCGGCATACCTGAGTTATAAATGGTTGCTGAACAAACATTTCACCCTACATGCCGGAGGACGCTACACTTTAGCGAGTCTGAAAGGTGAGTTCTCAACTGAATTCTACGACTTTCCATTTTCAGAATTCAGTAATACGCATGGCGCCTCCACCGGAAATCTGGGATTGGTTTATCACCCTACCGACAACTGGCAACTGAATGCCAGTGCATCAACCGGATTCCGATCGCCCAACATCGACGATATGGCGAAAGTATTTGAATCAACTCCCGGCAATGTGATGGTTCCCAATCCGGATTTGAAACCCGAATATGCCCGGAATGTAGAAATCGGCATCATCCGACGCTTTCAAAAAGTGGCGAAATTCGAGCTCGATGCTTTTTACACCTTTCTGGATAATGCTATGGTGCGAAGCGATTTCAGTTTTAACGGCAACGATTCGATTTTGTACGATGGATCGCTAAGTAAAGTAGAAGCTTTGGTTAATGCTGATTATGCCAACCTATATGGCGGAAGTTTCGCTATGGAAGTATTCTTTTCGCCCAAACTTTCGATGAAAAACTCGCTTAGTTATACCTGGGGCGAAGATAGTTTCGGAGATCCGGTGCGACATGCTGCTCCGCTTTTTGGGAGTTCGCACCTCAGCTATTCTGAAGATAAATGGCGGGTAGTTTTATACGCACGATTCAATGGCGAAATTTCGAACCAAAACTTATCGCCCAGCGAATTGGAAAAACCTGAAATTTATGCCATCGATGCCAACGGAAAACCATATTCTCCGGCATGGTGGACACTTAACCTGAAAACTTCGGTGCAATTGGCTAAAAGCTTCAGCCTGAATGCCGGACTCGAAAACATCCTGAATAAACGCTATCGGCCGTATTCTTCAGGAATTGTTTCAGTCGGAAGAAATTTGATTGTTTCGTTGAAATATAGTCTTTAAGGGAAACGAATTTTCGGTCACTTTTTCTATTGGGCAAGAGTAAACCGGAAGCTAACCCCGAAGTTTGTATTTGAAGTATTGAACGAACCTTTGTATGGATTATTAATAATCTTATCGAAATACAGTCGCAATTGGAACCGGTCGCTAAGCATATAATCTGCAGTAGTTTTCAAAGTCACCGCACCCTGTCCGGCTGTCAGCTGTTCATCTTCCTCAACAATCCGTCGTAAAATTGTTTTGTTTTTTCTGAATGATAAGTCAGCCCGAACATTTAAGTCGTTGGAATATGCCTTTTGCGATTTCTTTGTTTTTATAATCAAATCCATCCGTGTGAACCTGTAACCCAAGCCAAAGACCATCTCGTCACTTAACACTTCGGTAAGCTGATTGTTGGCAAAGCTAAGAGCCAGATTTCGTGAAGATTTAAGCTCAACGCGCGTTTCAAAGTCATTGATCCAAGTAATATCCATGTTGATAAGCGGACTAAATTGCTCTGAAATGCTAACCGAACTGATATCACTTGGGCCGATAAAGTCGCCGATTTTATTTCGAACATAGCTGAATCCGTCATCATACATGCTTTCGTCGTAATCGAGATTCGAAATAAATCCACCAATGTTGTAACTCGACCGGTACGCGTGGTTAAAACTCAACGTTTTCATGTATTTCTTCAGGAATTCAGATTGTGCCACAACTCCTTCGTAAGTAATTCGCCAGTTCGGACGCATATACTTGAGCGATGGTGTAGGACTCAATGCTACCTTCTGCGGTGTTTGTCCGGTATAAGCAGCAATAAATGCAGGAATCATAACCTGAGGTGAAGTTGGTCCATAACCAACAGGAAAACCTGTTGTTGGATCCGGCTCCCCATTCGGATCATATCCAACCTGGGAATTCGCAATACGTTGACTTGCTAATCGTCTCGCGATCGTAATCCGGTATTCTTTTAGGTTTTGAAATGCCTGTGAAGCGGGTGCCTTCGCATCATTACCCATTTTACTAAAAGCCGTTTTCATGGTATTGATCGACATGGTAAAATTACCACGAACCGAACGGTTTACCGGATCGAAATCACCGCTTTCAGTATTATAATTGTAAAATTCGGTGGTACGCTCAGAATACGTTCTGTTTGCATTCACATCAATACGTAAATCGGGGAAAGGCTCAACGTTTGCCCTGAAGCTCCAGTTCTCGCTACGCGACATGACGAATGGCGAATTGAGTGAGGAGTCGCGGGTGATCCAACCGTTTTGAGCGGCTTTCATCGCAAAATTTTTATCCTGCCATCCCAGAAGGAAAGGCAATCCGGGTGCAAAACTTTGGCTGGAAATTGTGCCTACCGGACTCTGATCCGGAGTATACTTTCCACTTCCAAAGATTTTGGGCTCGGGCATAAAACCAGGTAATACGGTTCCATCGGTACCCGAATAACTCAAAGAAATTGAACGGACACTCATAAGTGCTCTGGCAGTGTATTGAATAATTTTCTGACCGAGATCACCACTTTTTTCAACCTTACCTTTTACTATGAATTTTACACCTGAAAGGCTTTTATCTGTAGTGAAACTGATTCGGTTTTCGTTAACAATTGCAACTTGTCCTTCAACTTTTGTTCCGTCTTTGGCGAGTGCGGTTAACTCAACGTTCTGCGTATTTAGCTTGTGAAAGATCGATTTCGGTGTATTTGCTTTTAACCTGACATTTTCAGCCGTGTATTGAACTTCCTTAATCCGGGGAGCCGCCTTGTCCTTTTCAGGAGCTGCCTGCTTGGGTTGGCCCTGTGGCTGCCCTTGCCTTGGACGCTGCATGCGCTGTGTCTGCCGAGAACTTACTCCATATTTCTGGTTTATATCTTTCAGGAAACTCACCTTATTGTAAAGGGTCACAAAATTTAGCTGGCCGTTTAACTGCATCTGACGTGAGTTTTCAATTACGTTTCCAAGTTCAACCGATTTGTCGGTTAACGGACCTGCCTGCCAGTCGTACATTCCCTGGTAACGAGCTGAAAGTGAAGTCCAGTCTAACAAGGGCAATTTATTAATTGGTACCATATAACTTGCATTGATCATATGATGGTACAAGGTAGGACGACCCAAATTAAGCAGATTGGTTATAATCGAATCCTTTTTCTGAGCGTAATCATCGTCGAGTCGATTAATGCGGCCTTCCGGTTCATCAATTCGGGCGGTATTCTCTGAAGAGAAGTCGAATTCGAGACTTCGGGTCAGGTTGTAGCGCAAATCGAAATAACGGTTCCACATAAAATCTTTATTGAAGGTACGTGGAATGATCATGTTCGGATTAGAAATATTCCGGAGCTGAATCTCATTGTAGTGCCTCCAAATGTCGGTTCGGAAAGAAAACTGAGATGGTAGCGGATAAATATTAAAATCGCGAATCAATCTGAAAAGATTTTTACTTAACACCTTTGAATTCTTGAACGGTTCCAACGCCTCGGGCCGGCCATTGAAATTGTAGCTGAATAAACCACGGTAATTTTTATCCAGGTTCTGCTCAATATTAATACTTCTTTTCATCATCTCGCTGTATGAATAGGTAAGCGAGAAGTTGGTCGGGTCGTAAATTTTAGGTTTGCCGTCTTTGCTCGTTCGGTCTACTTTCACATTGGTGAAGTTTATGCTTTTTCGGGTAACCAAATCCTGCGCAAGTCGTTTTATCGAATCACGCTCGGCCTTGCCCCCCGCCATGTTGAGCGCATCCTTCATTTTAATATCCGGATCGAGCGGATTGTATTTCGGATTGCTTTTACTCTGCGAATAACCGATGTAAACAGGAATTTTGACCTGTGCTTTTTCGGGGAAGAACTTACCCAATTCGAGGTTGGCCGAAAGATCCATTTCAGTTAAATCGTCCATCGCCCGCTCATTCACTTTTTGATCGATGCTTCCGAATCCGGCGCTTCTGGTTCGTCCGGCAAAAATTACTGAACCCAAATCGGCCAGTCGTGCGGAGACCCTTCCTGTGGCAGCCCAACCTCCACCTTCTTCAAAATCAGAAAGCCGAAGTTCGTTTAGCCAAACCTCTATTGACCGCGGACCATAATTGTTTGCATCCTTTTTATTGTAGCGGATACCAACCATCATCACCTCAACATTTCCGAGATTCGGATTCCCCTTAATCTTAATCGTCCGGGCCCCATCACCTATAAGATAAACCTGTGTGAGGCTAACCGTTGAATTGGCTACACGCATTTCGTCGTTCCGCTTCAGCTTCAAATCAGAAAATGCACTTAGCTGAAAATCGAGCCGGTTGGCTTCAGGCCAAACTGCATATCGGTCGGCTTCATTATCGCCATTGTATGAACCATCGGGGGTAAGCGAAAGTGGTATTTCGTATTCGTAATAGTTGTAATTGTAATCTGATCCGATGCGGACAAACAAAGACAAATCATTATCCTTGAGCGGGTATCCTTTAATAGCTTCGGCATGAACTTCCATTTGCAAACGTTTGTAATTGCGGAAATCCATACTCAGATTCTTGTAAGCTGCACGAGCCTCTCCTTCTTCCAGACCAACAGCACGCAACAACAACGACTGCTCGTTTAACTGGCGCAACTGCGGATTTGCAGGGTCGATCACGCGTTCAATTCCGGGAGGCAATACGTAATTAACTGGTTTGCGGCTGGCATTCTCTTCAATATTCACTGCCGAAATGTCAAATTGTGTGGTCAATGCATTGACACCAATTTTTCCATCAACATCTTTGGTATATTTCCGCCAATCGGCGCGAACAAGATCGAGTGTTGCAAAACGAAGAATGGTTCGGTCGGAAAAACCTTTCATAAACATTCTTAAAAACCGTATCGATTTAAAATCCGTAATCGAACCAAATGATTCATTTGGAGTGCGAACCGGAATCTTAAACTGATACCATTTTGCCCGGTTAGGATCGCCATTCTTTAGATTTCCATCGGCAACTTTAATGTCGGTAATAAAGTTCTTACCCACAACCATATCCTCACGACGAATACTAACCTTATACTGGTAATATCTTTCGTATTCATTCAGCGTGTTATCGCCATTAATATCTTCCATGTCGGGCTGAGTAGATGCCGAAGTTGGATAGGATTCAGGCGACATTTCTGCAGTTGGAGAGTTGCCTTCCGGACCATTAAAGTTTTTATAGCGCTCCAAAATTCCCAGTTTCTTTTCATCGTAGTCGGAACCACGGAAATAATGGTAATCATCACCAGCAGGGTCATTCAGAAATTTTGTAAGTGTATCCGGATTTAAGATTGTTCTCATCGATTCCAGATACCCTTTAAAGAAAGCTTCCTCATCAGCATCATTTAACCCATCAAATCCTATATCCTGATAACGACGGCTTTCGATGTTGTTATCGAACTCTTTAACCAGTGATTGCTGGGTTGAAACGCGACCCCATAAAGTGGTATCAATATCAGTAAGTTCGGCAGTTACCGGCAAGCCATTTTCAAACGATTTACGCGAATCTTTCAGCACGTCTTCTGAAATATCTCCCAGGTTAAAATACAAATCACCGCCTTTATGCACATTGAGCGAATCGTTCACAAACGGGTCCATAACCCAAAACTCGATAAATTCGATGTTGGCAGCTTCAAAGTCGCTGGTTTCAATTTTACGCATGATACCTCCCCAACGCGACTCCGGATTGCGCAGCGTTCCGTCCGGATTAATCCCGCTTCCGTACTGGCCAGGTTTGCTGTCGAAGTTGTACGGACCTCTTTCCTGCGGATAAAAAGCCAAATCGAAAACAGGAATATTGGTTGGTAAACCCACAGGAGTTTCACGATCAGGAAATATTTCCTTTTCATAAACCTCGCGTACCAAATGGTTCGATTGAAGGTCTTTGTCGTTTTTTATGTAGTCAGGAGTTGTAGCATTGCTTCTCAAAAATAATGGATCAATAACATACCAGGCCAGTTTAGCGCGGTTGTATCCGTAGGCAAAGTCGTCGTTGGTTTCGGCTTCCGGAAAAATGTTTTGCTTCTGCGGAGTACTGGCTAAAACCCATGCCGACCGCGTTTTAAGATCGATGGATGTCTTTGTAGCTTCAAAATCATCAATATAAGCAGTTCCACTCTTCTTTATCACTTTCGAATGCCCCGGAATTAATTGGGCAAACTCACCATCGAAGGAGATAGACGATTTTTCTTTGGTCGAATAAAATGGCAGTTTATCGATCAGCTTGGTTAGCAACATCGACTCGTTGGAGTAGGTACCATCAAAACCAAGCATAGTGTTCGAAATCGGATCGTCGCCATAGTTTACCTTCTGTGTCAATGGCCTTTCCTGCATGTGCAGAACCGTAGCACCCAGATTGAACCGGTCGCTGAAAGCATAGTTGGCATGTGCACCGATCATGGTTTTCCGCTGCATACTAAACAAGTCCTGACTTTCAGTAGAAACCTGAAGCGGTGTACCTGATTCGAGCAAACCCGCATTTATAATCTTTACAATTCCTGAAGTATAATCTACCGTATAGTCAATATTTTCAGTCAAGGTTCGCCCTCCGGAAGTAACTTTTACCGAGCCTTTGGCCAGGTTTTGCGAACCCACCATAATTTCGGAACTCGAAGAACCTTTGTAGGAACCTTTCAGCTTGAACTTATTGTGTTCGGCATCCTGCTCGGCAACGGTGCGCGTTGAATCGTAAAGCGTACTGTAAACGAACTTCTTGATCAGTGCAGGATCACCAATCGAGTCGGCCAGATTTTTACCGAACGGCTCCAATACCGGGAATATGATTCTTCCTGAAGATGAATTAACTGTGATGCCTTCAACAAAGTCGAATACCCCATCGCGCATGAGGTCTTGCTGAGAATTCAGCTTATCGAGGTTCAGAACATTCAGCAGAATATGACCATCCAGTCGGCCTTGTGGCAAATAGTTGATGTAAGTACCTGTTTCATCATTCTGGTACATGATATCGAGAACAAATTCTTCGTCGGTCAGCTGATAAGCGTTCAGGTCATAAATGTTCTTCATCATCAGTTTCCAGGTCGGAAGTTTTGGCGAAAGGTTGGTTCCCTTCAATAATTTCAGAACCAGAGTTTCAGGAGCATTAATACCATCGGTTGAAAACTCCCCAACCTGATACGTTTTTCCATCAGCCGTGTAATTGAAGGCAACAGCAAGTATTTCGTCGGTATTCAAAGCCGAGCGCAACGAAATGTATCCCAAATTCAGATTGATGGTGTATTCTGACTCGTTGAGCAAACGAGCCTGTTCAATTTTTTCGAAGTCCTGTCCACCAACAAAATTTGATGCGGAAAGTGGCGAAAGTGTTTTATTGATGTTATCCGATTGTCTGACACCAGTGTAATTGGAAACAATTTGCTGGTACAAACCGTTGGCCTCGTTGAAAGGATAGATACTTTCGGGATATTGAAAACCTGAGTTTTCCTGAAAACTACCCACATTGTTGTAGATGTTCCCGTTTAGATTATTCGGTTCGTTCCCTTCATGTTCTCCCAAATCCATAAACGCCAAAATATTACGAGCCTCTTTAAAGTTGCTCGATTTGTTGGTTACCCAAACTTCAATTTTGTTGATCGTAATGGACGAACGCACAACAGGAAGATTCTTGAGAGCTTCGTTGTATTGCGTGCGAAAATATTGTGCAAGGAAAAAGTGACGGTTTGCATCGTAGTCGGAAGCAGCAATTTCGAAAGTTTTCTTCTGCGCTCCACCTTCCGATTCAACCACTTGAGTTTCGCCTTTGTGCTGAGAAAAAATAGTGGTCAGATTCAGTTTGCCAAACTGCATTTCGGTTTTTACCCCAAACAAGTTTGATCCTCCGGTAATGAGCGAACCATTCAACGGAAGAGAAACATTACCGGCCTCAATCTTCTTTACAATCTGATCTTCATCGCCGGTGTAACCGAGGTTCATTTTATTTTCGTAATCGAAGGTAGCTTCGGTGTTGTAATTGACACGCATTTCCATGCGATCACCAATTTTACCCATCACGTTCATTTGTATCTTCTGATCGAAATCGAAGGTTGGAACTTTGCGTAAACGTTCAGGAATCGATGGGTTTTCGGTGGCATTCATCTGGTACCCAAAACTTACTTCAACATATCCCTGAGGACGAATGTCGATGGTATTGCTACCAAAAATCCGGTTAAATGTTTCGCCTCCAACGGTTAGGCGGGGAATAAGTCCACCTTTATCTTCAATGCCCTTTATTTTGGTCTGACTTCGCCAGTAATTTTGAATCGACTGTTCGAAATCGTATTTCTGGAATTCCTTTTTCGACATGGTTCGCGGCAACCTGTAATTCAGGTTCCCCACCTTTTCGACAAAGTTATATTCGCCGGTAACCGGATCATATTCAATTTCAGTACGAATATTTGAGGGTCGTTTCAGGAATAGGCCCGAGCTGTCTTTTTTATCGGGATAAGCAAATTCGGGCTGGTCTTTAAATTTGAAAGGCAAAACACCAGTGGTATCAATCTTAACAGTATCCTCCGGAACCGACAAAATTGTCAGTTCAGTGTAATTTCTGAGCGTAGTTCTTGATTCGGAAGGATTTCCTCCGAGCGCATAAACGATAGATACAATAAGAAATAGAAGTATGTTTCTGCCGTATTTTTTCAATTCCAAATCTTTTTCTGATTAAAGGCTTTTCAGTGCCAGTTTGATAACACTTTCAACTGAAAGATTGGGTTGAGCGGCCAGAATTTTATCCAATTCTTTTTCGGCCGGCTTCTTCGCAAATCCCAGCATAATTAAAGCAGATAACGCTTCATTTCGCAATGTATTGTCTCCCGATGCCACAATTTGTTCGCTGGCTGGCGACTTTCCTACTTTATCTTTTAAATCGATGATAACCCGTTGGGCTGTTTTAATACCGATGCCTTTTATGCTTTTCAAAAGCACAACATTTTCATTCAGAATAGCCTGACTGATTTCGTCGGGCGAAAGAGATGAAAACATCATTATTGCGGTATTTGAACCAATACCACTAACCGAAATCAACATACGGAACAATTCGCGTTCGCTTTCAGTAGCAAAACCATAAAGCAAATGTGCATCTTCTCGAATTACCTGATGGATATAGAGTTTTACGCTTTCTCTTCCGTTTAACTGGGTATAGGTATTAAGCGAAATACTTATAAAATAGCCAACCGAGTTTGCCTCTAAAATAATATGAGATGGTTTCAGCGCGGTAACAGCACCTTTGATATATTCAAACATACACTGAAAAAGTATTAAATTTCTTCGTCGATAGCCTCAAAATCAATCGATTCATCAACTTGTCCCTGATTGATTTCGTATTTTTTCAACGGATTTTTAGTAATCTCTTTATACAAAGCACGGTTTTTATGAATGTCAATCGCCAGATAAAGCGCTTCGCGGAACGAATCGGGTGATGCTTTATCTTCACCGGCAATGTCGAAAGCTGTACCATGCGCAGGAGACGTGCGAATAATTGGCAAACCGGCCGTATAGTTTACTCCCCGATCGAAAGAAGCCATTTTAAACGGAATCAAACCCTGATCGTGATACATAGCCAAAATGGCATCGAATTTCACGAAATCGCCCGAACCAAAAAATCCATCAGCAGGATATGGCCCAACAGCAATGATACCTTCGTCTTTGGCGCGTTGTATAGCAGGAATAATAATATCTAACTCTTCGCTACCCAACAAACCATTGTCGCCGGCATGAGGATTCAGTCCAAGCACTGCAATTCGTGGACGTTTAATGAAAAAGTCTTTTTCGAGACACGAATTGATGATGCGTAACTTATTAATAATTGCTCCTTTAGTAATCTTTGATGAAACTTCTGAAATCGGAACATGGCCAACAACCACTCCAACTTTCATCGATTCACTTACCATGAGCATCACATAATCGCGGGTTTTAAACTGTTCGGCCAAAAATTCGGTATGACCGGGAAAATTAAATTTTTCGGATTGGATGTTATCTTTATTAATCGGGGCAGTAATTAAAGCGTCGATCTCGCCATTTTTTAGATCTTCAACCGCTTTTTCTAAAGCCATATAAGAGGCTTCGCCGGCCATTTCGCTCGATTTACCCAATTCAACACGAATATTGTCGTCAATACAATTGATAATGTTTGCCTTACGCGAATCGGCTTCGCTGGCAACACGAATATGGTTGAAGTTGAATGTTTCAATATTCAGGGCTTTTTTATGGTAGGCAGCTACTTTGGGTGAACCATAAACAATTGGTATGCACATTTCCAGAATTCTTGGTTCCATCAGGGTTTTCATGATTACTTCGTAACCAATTCCGTTGATGTCGCCCTGTGAAATGCCAATTACTATTTTATCTCGTTTCATCTTTTTTCTCCTTGTTGAAGTGTATGGTTGAAATTGTATTTACCAAGTATGATTTTTGGTTGCGCAAATTTAATTTATTATTTAAACTATTTTTAAAGTTGCACAAACATACTGACTTAAAGAATTCATGTTTTCCAGAATGAGGAAACAGCATTTCAGGCGGGCTATAGAATAACGATCAGGAGCAAAACTAAAATCATAAGCATAAATAACACGAACTGGTTGCGCACGAACAGCCCGAGTAAAAGCAAGATTTCGATTTCTTCGGTACAACCCGTGCAAACGTCAATCGTGCCTTTGTCTTTAGTCAGAAATTCGTTGCTCTGATAGGTAATCAGTTCATCGCCGTTAAATTTCCACGACCATCTCGACTGCCAGAAATTTTTTACTTCCAGCTCAAAACGCTTCCCGTTAATAATGATATCGCTTTTCGGATTAAACAGATTGATCATGATCGTTCCCAGAAGCGCCTGATTATTGGCATCGTAAATCTCTAATTTGGAAAGAAAGAATTCGCGGCTCAGAATAAAGCGCCGGCCTTTTATCATACCGTGAGCTTTGGAGCCAACCAAACTTTCCCAAACGATCGACCCAATTCGTTCGGATCCATGCATGATTTCAAGTTGGTTCTTTAAAATACCTTTCGACCAAAAATATCGTTCCATAACTACCTCCGGTTACAAGCACTGCAAGTTACTAAAAATTGCACAGAAACGGATTTACTACTTGCAGTCGTCGCCCAAATTTAGTAATTCTACTTTCCGAAAATCAACCGGATGACTCTCCGCCTGAAGCGAAATGGAGCCTTTTTTCAACAGTATATTTTTGTCGGGTGGAAGTAATTTTTGGAAATTTGGATCACGGGGGTCCAATTGCGGTTTGGTGTATTCCAAAACTGTTTGACCATCAATACTATGCTTAATGATCGAGTCACCCTGAACTTCCACTTCCACAGTAACCCACTGGTCGCCATGATAAGTCTTTGAGGTGGAGTTGGTACAATGCTGCGTCCAAAGCGAATCTTTATAAACCACATTGGTTCCGGGAGTACATAAATTGAGGGTAGACCGTTCACCTGTTCCATTTCCGCCCAACAACTGAACTTCAATAGAAACCGGAAAATCCTGATTCACTTCCATGCTTTCGGCACTTTGACCATGAATCATGATTCCGCTGTTACGAAAAGCCCAGCCTGGTCCTTCAGGACACTGATTCCCGACAAAACGGTACTCCACACGGATTTTGTAATGTGAATAGGGATTTTTGTAGAAGATATGCCCAAAATGACCATCAAATTTATCGTACTCGTCATACCTGACTTTCAATAAACTGTCCTCAACCCTGAAGGTATTTTTATAATTCTCGTTCAAGGGGGAACCTGTGATTTTTATGTTCCAATCGTTCAAATCCTTTCCATTAAACAATTGAATCCATCCTTCATTTTTAGGTTTGGTTGACGTACAAGCGGCCAGAATTAGCAATGCAAAGACAAAAAATATAAATTTTCCTGAAGTTCTTTTCATAGTGTCTGATTGGTTGATTAGCTTATAAATTTTCACTGATTTCGTTTTGAAAGATAAATATTATTTCCCAAATATTTCCGTGAAGAAACTGCCTAAAAAAACAAAGAGCTGGACTATAATCCGGCTCTTTGCTGAAATAAAAAAGAAAATACGAAGCAAAACAGACTTTATTTCTTGTCCTTTTTTGCTTTTTTCTCTAATCTTTTTTCCTTTAAACTTTTAGTTGGTTCCTTTTTCGCTTCTTTTTTTGCATCTAAACTTTTGCCCATAACAAACAATTTTAAAGGTTATTAATCTGGTTCTGAACACTTTTAACTGATTATTCAATTCGGATTCACTATTCAGTAACTATAAATCAAAATTACGATTTTTCACAAAAAAACAACTTTGGGTCGATAAATAAAATTTGAAATCAATTCAACGTAAGATAATTCAACCACATATCTAAAACCATGTTTTTCGTTTTTGATTCCTGCAACAATAAAACAGAAACAAATGTTTCTGCATCAATCGATTGATATTTATTTAACCAGATGGTTAAATTTTTTGGTCAAATAATTTGGTGGATACATTTTAAGATTTTACTTTTGACCGCATGATTTAACCAAATAGTTAAACTCGAAAGTAAAATGGAAACAAAAAAAGACAGTACCGAAGATAAAATTCTGGAAGCAGCAAAGAATGTGTTTGTTACCAAAGGAATGGAAGGCGCACGCATGCAGGAAATTGCTGACGAAGCCGGAATTAATAAAGCCTTATTGCATTACTATTTCAGATCGAAAGAACGGTTGTTTGAAGCTATTTTTGCCGAAATCATCAAATTCGCCTTTCCAAAAATCACCCGGATTGTGCAATCCGAAGAGCCGATTGTAACCAAAATTGAACAGGTCATTGATGCCTACATCGATTTACTGATTAAACATCCTTTTATTCCTGGCTTTGTAATGAAAGAACTAAGCCGAGATCCGTCAGGACTATTCAAGATCGTCATCAAATTTGGCTTAAATCCCCAAGCGATATTTGATCACATTCAATTGGCCATGGATCGTGGAGAAATCATTCAAATGCCCCCGCGACATTTGGCTGCCAACATCATTTCGATGTGTATTTTCCCATTTGCAGCCCGGCCCTTGGTCAGCTTTGTACTTTTTAAAGACGATCAGGTTGCACTCGAAGCTTTTTATGCAGAACGGGCAGCAGTAATTAAAAAATTCGTGATCGATGCCATCGTGGTTAAAAATTAAAATCCAGTATACATGAAAACAATTAAACTCCTACTTCTGGCGCTGCTTTTCCCCATCCATCTGCTAATGGCACAGGAAGCGGTGACTTTGGAACAATGCCAAACCTGGGCACGCGAAAACCATCCGGTTTTAAAACAATCAGGATTTTATCAGCAGATTCTTGACCTGAAAAACGAGAACAATTCGACCTCTTTTTTACCACAGGTCACCTTGAACGGGCAAGCGACTTACCAATCGGATGTGACCAAAATCGCACTTTCAATGCCGGGGGTAAATATTTCGACAGTTGATAAAGACCAGTACAAATTTTACCTCGACCTGAAGCAAACAATCTGGGACGGTGGATTAAGCAAGGCAAAAGAAATGATTAACAAAACTGAGAATGCTGGCAATCAGTCGCAGATAGAAGTTGAACTGTATCAGGTTAAAGAAAAGGTCAATCAGTTTTATTTCACCTCTTTCCTGATTCAGGAAAACCTGAAAATTCTGGAAAAGAAAACTGAAACACTAAGCGAACGGCAAAAAATTGTTGAATCGGCTGTTAAAAATGGGATGGTTTTGGCCTCCGAACTCGATCAGTTGTTGGCCGAACAGATTAAAACCAATCAACTGGTGCTTGAATTGAAGAGTAATCGGGAGACCGTTCTGTCTGCATTGGCAATCCTGACAGGTAAAGAAAGCAATCAGATGCAAAAGCTGACTCTAACTACCGAACCAATTTTGTCGGACAAACCGCTGATGCGTCCTGAACTCGACCTTTTTGCCAAACAAAATGATCTATTAAACGCCAATTCCGAAATATTGAAAAAGCAACGTAATCCAAAACTTTTCGGATTTGGGCAGGCTGGTTATGGAAAACCCGGATTGAACATGCTGAATAATAAATTCGACACCTATTACCTGGTTGGTCTGGGTTTCAACTGGAATGTGCTGGACTGGAAAAACACTTCACGTCAGCAACAAGTTTTGAAACTTCAGCAGGATATTGTACAAACCAGGCAGGAAAACTTTGTCCGGAACATTGATTTGGCCACCGATCAGCAAAACAAACAAATCAACCAACTCACACAACTCCTGAAAAGCGATCAGGAATTGATTCAGGTGCGGGAACGGATTACCAAAACCTCGGCATCGAAACTTGAAAACGGAATCATTACCACGGCTGATTACATTCTGGATTTGAATGCCGAAACAACCGCAAAGCTGACGCTCGAAACACATAAGATTCAGCTCCTGGAAGCACGGATTAAGTTAGACAACATCAGGGGAAACCAATGAAATGATGAATTTTGAATGATGAATTTTGAATAAATACAAACACAATATACCAATGAAGAAATTAAAGATCATTGCACTGTCGCTCCTTATAGTTGGAGCTTGCAAAAACGGCGAGAAAAAATCGGATGCCTTTGGGAACTTTGAGGCGGTTGAAACCATTGTTTCTTCGGAAACTGCCGGCAAATTACTTTCGATGGAAGTGAAGCAAGGCGATCAGCTTGAACCCGGAGGATTGATTGCCCAAATCGATACCACCGAAATTATCCTGAAAAAATTGCAAACCGAAGCTCAGTTGGTGGCCAGCGAAACAAAAAAGCAAAATGTGACCGCTCAAATCAATGTACTGAAAGAGCAAAAGAAAAACGCGCAAACAACACAGCAACGAATTGCTAAAATGTTTGCCGACAAGGCTGCAACCCAGCAGCAAATGGACGACATAAACGGACAACTAAATGTATTGGATAAACAGGTTTCGGCGACAAATACACAGTTTCAGTTAATTGCCAGCGAAATGGAAGTGGTCAAACGGCAACTCGATTTGTTCAATGAACAAATGACCAGATGCCAGGTAAAAAGTCCGGCAAAAGGAACTGTTCTGGAAACTTATCTGGAAACCGGAGAGCTGGCAACACCCGGCAAACCAGTTCTAAAAATGGCTGATCTATCGAATCTGGAACTGAAAGTTTACGTTTCAGGCGCACAGTTATCGAATGTGAAATTAGGAAACGAAGTTAAAATACTGATCGATTCCGGCGTCAAAGAAATGCAGTCCCTTTCCGGAAAAATCAGTTGGATTTCATCGGAATCGGAATTCACACCAAAAATCATTCAAACGAAAGAGGAACGCGTAAAACTGATGTATGCTGTAAAAATAGTAGTTCCTAACGATGGAAGTTTGAAAATCGGGATGCCGGGAGAGGTAAACTTCTAGTGTTCAGTCACAGTTTCCAGTCGCAGTTTTATACGAGCTGCAAGTCGCTGGCAAAATAACTTGGAACTTGAAATTTGGAACTTGAAACTATTTATTCATGATCAGTATTCAACACATCAGCAAATCCTACAAGGAGGTTCAGGCCATAACCGACATTTCGCTGGAAGTGCAGAAAGGCGAACTGTTTGGCCTGATTGGCCCAGATGGTGCAGGCAAAACAACTTTGATGCGCATTCTGATGACCTTGCTCATTCAGGATGAAGGCACGGCGACCATGAACGGGTTCGATATTATAAAAGATTACAAGAAAATCAGGAACATGGTGGGATACATGCCGGGGCGATTTTCTCTTTATCAGGATTTGACCGTGGAAGAAAACCTAAACTTTTTTGCGACCGTTTTTAAAACCACGGTTTCCGAAAATTACGATTTGATCCGGGATATTTACATTCAGATTGAGCCGTTTAAAAAACGCTTGGCGGGAAAACTTTCAGGAGGAATGAAACAAAAACTGGCTTTATCGTGTGCCCTGATCCACAAACCTGAAATCCTGATTTTGGATGAACCAACAACCGGTGTTGACGCCGTTTCGCGCAAGGAGTTCTGGGAAATGCTAAAAAACCTTCAGCAAAAAGGAATCACAATCTTAGTTTCAACTCCCTACATGGACGAGGCGATGCTTTGCAACCGTGTGGCGCTGATGCAAAAAGGGAAAGTGCTGGATATTGACACTCCCCGAAATTTAGTTGATGGTTATACACGGAAACTTTATGCAATCAGGTCGAACGATATGCACCGACTGATTTTGGATTTGCGCTCGTACGAAAAAACAGATTCGGCGTATGCTTTCGGACAATATCTCCATGTAACCGGAAAAGATGACGAAGTGGAGGCAACAGAATTTGAAAACTATCTGATGAGAAAAAATCATGAAGACCTGGAAGTTCATGACATTGCACCTACGATTGAAGATGTATTTATGGAGCTTTTGCAGGATACTATAGTTTAATTTTAACCACAAAGTTTGCTATGAAAAGCACGAGGTTTAAATTGATTTTTCGAATCCGTGTTTATCTAAGTAATTTGTGGTAAAGCTAAAAAAATGGAAAAAGTAATTGAAGTACGCAACCTGGTTAAGAAATTCGGTTCGTTCGTTGCCAACGACCACTTGAATTTTGATGTGTATCAGGGCGAAATATTTGGATTTCTGGGAGCAAACGGTGCTGGAAAAACTACTGCCATGAAGATCTTGTGCGGACTATCCTCTCCTACTTCGGGCGAAGCAAAAGTGGCTAGCTTCGACATTTACAAAGAGACAGAAAAAGTAAAACGAAACATCGGCTACATGAGCCAGAAGTTCTCGCTTTACGAAGATTTGACTGTTGCCGAAAACATCCGGTTTTTCTCCGGAGTTTATGGAATTTCGCCAGCAGACCGAAAAGAGAAACAAGACAAATTGCTGAAAGATTTGGGACTTGAATCGGCCAGAGATTCGCTGATTGGCTCGTTGCCATTGGGGTGGAAACAAAAATTGGCCTTTTCGGTGGCCATTTTTCACGACCCAAAAATTGTGTTTTTAGACGAACCAACCGGTGGTGTAGATCCGATTACCCGGCGCAAATTCTGGGACCTGATTTATGAAGCATCCGATCGGGGAATCACCGTTTTTGTAACCACGCACTATATGGACGAAGCCGAATATTGTAACCGTGTTTCGATTATGAACGCCGGACGGATTGAAGCGCTCGACACACCTGAAAATCTGAAAAAACAATATTCAGCAAAAAATATGGACGAGGTTTTCCTGAAGATTGCAAGGAATGTTGATTAAATCAATTGGTTGTAGAGACGTAACATGTTACGTCTCTACCTAAAAATATATTGAACCCGATATTATGAAACAATTTATAGGATTTCTTAAAAAAGAATTTTTGCACATCTTTCGTGATCCGCGAACGATGATGATCATTTTTCTTTTACCAATTGTGCAGTTGCTGCTATTCGGGAAGGTGATCAATACCGACATTCAGAATTCGAGAATCGCGATTCTCGATCAGTCGCACGATAACACAACCCGCGAAATTACTTCGAAATTGGTGTCGTCGGGTTATTTTGTATTGGGCGACGAACTGATGCCGGGCGACGATGTGGAAGATGTTTTCCGGAAAGGAAAGGTAAAAATGGTGGTTACATTTGGCCCTGAATTTGAGAAAAGCCTGGAACGCGATGGCAAAGCCGATGTACAGCTTTTGGCCGATGCTTCAGATCCAAACACTGCCCGAATCCTAACCAATTACGCTTCAGGAATTATTAACGACTATGTAAAAAAAGAAAAACTTCAGAATCTGCAATTGCCCAACCAGATTAACACTGAAGTCAGGATGCTTTACAACGAAGGATTGAAAAGTGTTTATATGTTTGTGCCCGGCATTATGGCCATGATCCTGATGTTGATATCGGCCATGATGACTTCCATTTCCATCAGTAAAGAAAAAGAATTGGGAACGATGGAAGTTTTGCTGGCTTCACCGCTGAAACCGATTCAGATTGTGCTGGGAAAAGTGACTCCGTACTTGCTATTGTCGTTTATCAATGCGCTAACCATTATCCTGATAGGCGTTTTCATATTTGGCGTGCCAATCAAAGGTAGTTTCGTCTTCCTGATGGCAGAAAGCTTCCTGTTTATTATGATGGCGTTGAGTTTGGGAATCCTCATTTCGACCGTTGCGCCTAACCAAATGGTTGCCATGTTTATCTCAGTATTGGCTTTGATGCTGCCCACCATTTTGCTTTCAGGTTTTATGTTTCCGATTGAAAACATGCCACTTCCGTTGCGCATTCTCAGCCATGCTATGCCGCCACGTTGGTTCATTGTCATCATTAAAAACATCATGCTCAAAGGCACCGGAATCCTGTTTGTCTGGAAAGAAACCCTGATTTTGATGTTTATGACGTTTGTGTTTATTGCCTTGAGCATCAAGAATTTTAAAATCAGGCTGGAATAATTTACAATTTAATTATTGACGATTAGACAATTGACTATTTACGATTTAAATGATCCAATAGTAAATGGTAAATTATAAAATAGTAAATGAAAAAATGAAAACAATATTTTACGTCATACAAAAAGAGTTTATTCAGGTAAAGCGGAACAAAGTTATGCTCCGGATGATCGTGATGATTCCGCTGCTGCAAATGCTGGTGTTGGTTTTCGCGGCCACTTACGATCTGAAAAATGTCGATATATTTTTGGTCGATAAAGATCTATCGTCCACCTCGCGCGAGCTGGCTGGCAAACTCGAAGCATCGCCCTTCTTCACTATCAACAACACCTCGTTCGATCCTGAAGATGGAGAAAATGAACTTTTGCGTAATGCCGACGACATGGTTTTGGTTATTCCCCGGGGATTCGAGCGCGACCTAATCCGCGATGACAAGGCTAGTTTGCAAATACTTGTGAATGCAATCGACGGGCAGGCGGCACAGTTGGGTTATTCTTATGCTGCATCGGTTATCCGCGATTTCAATAAAAACATAATTGCCGAATGGAAAGGACTACCCGAATTTAATCCACCTTACCAAATCAACACCGTTTCGCGCTTTTGGTATAACTCCGAACTCGAATACAAATGGTACATGGCTCCGGGAGTTTTAGCCATATTGGTTACACTCATCGGTTTGTTTCTCTCCGGAATGAGCCTGGTAAAAGAAAAAGAACAGGGAACCATTGAGCAGCTAAATGTGACTCCAATCAAAAAAATCCAGTTTTTAACCGGGAAACTGATTCCTTTTGTAGTCATCGCCTTGTTTGATTTATCGTTTGGCTTGATTATCGCGAAAGTGGTTTTCAATTTGCCAATTGTTGGTAGTCTGGGCTTGGTTTTCGGATTCGGGATTCTTTACCTATTGGGTATTCTCGGCTTGGGCTTACTTATTTCAACTGTTGCCGACACCCAGCAACAGGTGATGTTTGTAACTTATTTTTTCATGATGATCTTTATCCTGATGGGCGGCATTTTTACTCCGGTTGACAGTATGCCACATTGGGCTCAACTGGTTAACGAAGCCAATCCCGTTTTCCACTTTATGAAAGTAATGCGAATGGTTGTGCTCAAAGGATCAAACTTCGGCGATTTGATTCACGAATTTGTGGCACTTTGTATTCTGGGATTCACCTTTTTGAGTTTGGCTGTGTGGAGATATAGAAAAACAGCTTAAAAAACAGTATTGTATTACCGATAAGCTCCCTAAAATCTTAACCTGTCACCAGGTTTATTGAACCTGGGGTTCTTTAAAATATCATTTGGAAATACAATAAATCCACCATCAGCATCCAAATCGAACTCATCGACTTGAAGAATAACCCAACGTGCAAAAGTTGCACAATTGAATTTAGTCGGATTATTTTTGAGCGCGAAAATGCTGTATGGCCTTCCAATTTTCATGCTCGCGAGTTCTATGAGTCTCTGCTTTTGTTCGCTATTGAGATGCATTTTAAGAAGAAACCTTCGGCCCCGTATATTCCCAAAGTTTTCGTATGCTTTGTTAAAAGCAACTTCAGCCTGAAATTTTCCCCTATTTCTATTAAGCAGCGCTGACTCAACAACATCAATATTCCCAAGGCTTTCGTCAGAACTGGAGAATGATCCTTCGGAAACCGCGATTGCTAAATGACCGGGAATCCCACTTTTATAATAGTATTTACCGCTAGAAAGAATGTAAGAGTTAGTCCTGAAAATTAAATCACCAACTTCAACTTGAACCTGTTCTACCTCCATCTGGGATTGATGAATCCTTCCAAATATTTTATCTACCATAAAACAAATAAATGGTACACCAATGATCAGCACCAGAGTGACTATCCATTTATTTGTTCTCATTTGGTTGTGGGTTTGAAACGTATCCCCTGAAAAGAAAATCGAACAAAAAATAAAGTGAAATAAAGAAAAATGGTGCTGTCAGGTAAAAGAACTTCTTTGTTCCCTCAGCCGGAAGAAATTTTATTAAACGGCTATAATCTGCCTGAAATGCTTCACCAGCAAAGAGCAAATTAGAAGTGCCAAGACTTAGAATCAGCATTGGAACTAAATAGGCGATCCAGGTTGTGACAATGGATTTAAGCGTATTGTAGTTCAATATTCTCATCCTATCATAGAAATAGAGAATTAGTATTCCAACAATCATCCAACCAATAAAAGCCAACCAATTAAAACCAGTCGTATCGTAATCAAGATTGTTGAATATGTATCCTGAATTTCCAGTCCAAAGAAAAGAAAGCGTTCCTGCAGTAAGCCAGAAAAGGAATAATTTAGAATAGGAACTTGTTATCTTCCATTTTTCAAACAGGAGATAAATGAGGTAACCTCCTGCCATTCCAATGATAATATCAGTAAAACAATCGGGTAGTTTTTCAGGCCTGAACATCTTCATGATGGAAATGAAAATAGTAGCTTCAACCAGTTCGAAAGCAAGCAAAAAGAAAGCAAGCCAGCCCCATCTTTTTTCCCATCTAAGTGCTGAAAGCCCAATAAATAGAATCATTCCACTCCAGAAATGCGCCAGAGACCACAGGTCAATATAAAACAATCCGTATTCGAACAAGGGTTGGTGAAGCCAGACAGTGAATTCCCTTATAAATTGCATTGCATCCTTCATTATTCGTCTGTTTTGTTAAGAATGTAGAAAGCTGCCAGATAAAATAAAGGAATCAAATAAGGAAGTGCTAAAGCCGCATAAGTGATGGCCAAGCCATGTAAAAAAATATATGCAAAGAGAAAAACAAACATTGAAGCCATGGCCGCCCAAGCCATTGCCCTTATCCGGATTGGCTGATGTGCCTGACTTTCATTCTTTTCTGCTGAAACCATTATCAGAAACGCACCGAGAAAAAATAATACAGTAGAAATCTCATCCCCCTGATTGTTCTTGATAAATGTAAATGTTTTAGTTAGTAAGAAACTCGAATAAAATGTAAATACATCAAATTGAAGCCAGTCTGGTTTGTAGTTCTGATAATTGAACAGATAAATGCCAGACGCACCGGAGAGCATTAATACAACTCCCAGGGTCTTTGCCCGAAAAGAAAAAAAAGGTAATTTCAAGTTTAATCCCACGATGATAAAAGCTATTTTCAGAAACTCATGGCCATTGAAGTTCCATCTTCCAGAAATACTTCAACCTGAACCACTCCAAATTTATGGTTTGCGCGATAAACCGCCTTTGTAAAACCTGGGTATGGAAGGTTTTGTTCTACAGTAATTGCCTTAATCAACATGCCACTCCAGAAAAAGTCATCAGTAGTCGACACAGCAGTCACTTTTCGGGTTATCGATTTTCCACCTTTTGTGGTATAGCTCCACTGATCACCAACTTTGGCATCATATTTCACCAGTATGACTTGGTCTCCACTGGCGTTGACATAGGCAACTCCTTCAGTACTATTAACAAATTTTCCTGAAACATTGACCACTCCATTGGCATTAACATACGATGAAGAGGTTATCAAACTCTTTATTTTAGCAGGAAGTGTGCCTGTGCCCTTAATTTCAGTAATTCCGCCTCCATTCTTTATAACCTCCGCTTTGGCATCGGTACTTGTGCTTGAATTGCCTATTTTTAAAGATCCGGTGTACTTGAAGCCAACAGCATTAGAGGTAAGGTCGGTACTACCTCCAAGATTACCAGAATAGTCATCAGTCTTTTTGCATGACAGTACAGTAAATACTGTCAAAGCGGTGAGAATACATAGCCACTTTTTCATAACAGTTGGGTTTTTAAGGTTTTTTTAACTTTTGCGAATTCCCCTTTGGGTAGGAAATTTTTTAAATTTTGGAACTAATATAGAGTTATTCTTGCAAATTCAAATATGAGAAATAATCCTGCATTGCAAGTTTTTTACAAATAAATTTGATATGCAAATACTTAGAAGATTTTTTTATCGGACACACCCCATTCCCAATTTATAACCCGACACTAGATTAGGAAATACGATTAATGCAATAATCTACAACTGTCCTGAATTCATTATGGCATACAGAATAGCCAGTTTAAAGCGGTAAAGTGAATAGCTAGCTCCACTTACAGCATCAATCTGATTCAAATCTTGTTTGGAAAGCAACTTATTTTCGTAGATCGGATAGGCAATTGCAGGAGTTGTTCCGCTTTGAAGCATCCGTTTGCAATATTCTTCATCATGCTGTTTGGCGTGACCAGTTGTGTGAATTTCGTCGTAATCAACCGAAATTAATTTGCCACCTTTCATTTCAAAAATCACCTCATGTCGGTACCCGTAATCATCGGTTGGGCTTACCCCTTTGTAGCTTCCATCTTTAAGGCCCGAAACTAGTGAAGGGAAATGATGATTGTTGCAGATCTTCTGAAATTCTGATCTGACCTTATTCATGTCCGATCGCTCGATGATCCAGTGTAACTTTTCAAGAATAGCCGACTCCGAAGTTTCAGGTTTCGCTGTTTGGGCAATAGTTCCGGAGTAAAAACAGAAGACAAAAATCAGGGCAAGGTAATTTTTCATGACACAGGTTCGTTTTCGTTATTGTATTGGGGATGAGTTTTTGTTTTTATACTTTTGCCACTCAAATTTAAGCCAACCATGACAAAACTAAATATTCTGAGTGTTCTCGCATTACTGACATTTTTCTGCACCAATTCCCTTATTGCACAAACCAATAAAAAAAGCGAGGCAGATATTCCGAAGCTGGTTGTTGTTATTTCTATCGATCAGATGCGTACCGATTACCTTTCGCGCTATTGGAACAAATTCCAATCTGGTGGTTTTAAACGACTGGTGAACGAAGGCGCTGTTTGCAGCAATGCACAACTCGATTTGCATGTTCAAAAAATATCAACCGGAACAGCAACTCTATTCACTGGTGTGTATCCGGCAGCTCACGGAATTGTAAACGACAGCTGGTACGATCGCCTCAAAAAAAAAGAAATAAACTGCATCGCTGACAATTACTTCATAACTGTTGGAAGTGATTCGAAAGAAGGCGAGCGCTCCGCTGCCAAATTGCTCTCGCCGACTATCGGCGACCTCATTAAAATCAATACCCGAAACCGCTCAAAAGTATTCAGTGTGGCCATGAACGATGTCAGCGCAGTACTTTCTGCCGGACACGCAGCCAACGGAGCATATTGGTTCGATTCCCAGAATGGAAATATGATTTCGAGTTCGTATTATGTCGACGTATTTCCGGAGTGGGTGCGACAGTTTAATGAAAAACAATTTGCCAAAATGTACACCCAGCGCGACTGGTCAACACTTTTACCCATTAAGAGTTACGAAGAAAGTATGGGCGATGATTACATTCTCGAAAAAGGCTATTACGACAAATGGAACACTTTCCCCTACGATCTTAAAAAGATTAAAGATAAAGCCGGCAGCTATAATTTCCTGAAAACAACTCCTCATGGGAATTCGATGGTGAAAGATTTTGCCATCAACCTGATTATCGCCGAAAAACTCGGAAGTGATGAATATCCGGATTTATTGACTGCAACCTTCACCTCAATGGATTACGAAAATAGTTCTTTCGGACCAGCCTCAATCGAAATGGAAGACACCTACCTGCGACTTGATCAGGACATTGCTCTTTTGCTCGACTTTCTGGATAAATCAATAGGTAAAGGGAATTCGTTGGTCGTGCTCACTTCAACCTGTTCATCAGTATATCCGGTCGATTATCTGAAAGAAGAATTCAATATGCCTGTTGGTACTTTTTCTCCTGAAAGTGCCATTGCGTTGTTAAAATCGTTCCTGAATATTACATACGGACAAGGCGATTGGATTGAGGTAATTGGTGATCAGCAACTCTATTTCAACCGAGAATTGCTTGAAAAGAAGAATGTTTTGCTTGCCGATATTCAAACCAAAACAGCCAATTTTATCAATCAATTTGAAGGTGTGAAAATTGCGCTGCCTTCGACCTCTTTTGAACAAGGAGACTATACCAAAGGACAGTTGGCCGTAATCGCAAATTCTTACAATTTTAAACGTTCCGGCGATGTACTTTACCAACTTGAAGATGGCTGGCAGCCGGTTTTTAAGTTTCAGAAAACGATCTACAACGACAATTCCAATATCCCGTTTATTCTGCATGGTAATACCGTAAAACGCACGCAAATCAGGAAAAAAATTATGGGCGAAGATATGGTTCCCACGCTTCTTGAAATTCTGCAAATGCCTATACCCGATCATTGTGCCGGAACCATTCTGGAAGAGGTTTTACAGTAGAACAAATTCATCTTCAAAATTTAGGGTTACAAAATCTCTGGCTGGTGCAATAGCACCGAACTCAAGTGCATTATTTTCATATCCTTAGGCACTTCAACTGCATGGGTGTTTTTTGGTTAGGGAAAATTGTTATCGCCAGTCCGAAATTTTTCTGAAAACAATTCAATTTAGAATCGTTATAGAAAAAATCAGCTTCAAAATCTGTTATCTTTGAGCGCAAATTTCAGGTAAAATGGCTAACGACTGGAAAGAAAGACTGGGAACGGTATATTCAACAAACCCGGATTTTCAATACGAAAGCACTGCGGGGAATGAATCAGAAACACTGCCACCAAATAAGCAGGATTTGCGGGTTCAGCTCGACAAAAAACAGCGAAACGGTAAAAAAGCAACGCTGATTACTGGTTTTATTGGTACCGACGACGATCTGAAAGAACTAGCCAGAAAGCTGAAAACTAAATGTGGAGTTGGCGGTTCGGCCAAGGATGGTGAAATTCTGATTCAGGGCGATTTTTGTAACAAAGTGATCGAAATTCTGAAAACTGAAAATTACAAAGTCAAGCGATCAGGAGGTTAGGAGATGAATATTGATTTGCTGTTTTCGATTGGAGACCAACGAGTATCACCAGAATTGCTTTTTAAAACTTTGACATCATTAAATTTGAAATAAAAACAAACTTTCATTGACGCTCAAAAACCTTTTCACGTATGCTCAAACAAGTTAAAACTATCGGAATGATTGGGGGAATTGCTCCTGCATCAACAGTCGACTATTATCAGCGAATCATTTCCCGTTTTCAGGAACGTACCGGACAACGTGAATATCCATCCATCATCATCAACAGCATTAACATGACCCAGATGATGAATATGATTACAAACGATCAGTTGGATGAATTGGTCGATTATTTATCGGAGGAAATATTTGTTCTCGAAAAAGCAGGAGCCAAAGTAATTTTCATGGCCTCCAATACACCACACATTGTATATGAACCACTTGTAAAACGGGTGAAAACCAAGATGGTCAGCATTGTTGATTCTACCATCGCTTATGCACAGTCTAAAGGATATAGCCGCCTTGGATTATTTGGTACAATCACAACCATGGAAGGCGATTTCTTTCAGGATGGATTTGAATCTTCAGGAATGGAAATTATTACCCCAATGCCCGACGAGCGAAAATTCATACATAAAATCTACATGGAAGAGCTGGTTCGTGGACGTTTCCTTCCTGAATCGAAAAGCAGATTACTCTCTATCGCCAACAGAATGTACAACGAAGGCCAGATTGACAGCCTGATTTTGGGCGGAACAGAGTTGCCTCTTCTATTGAAGACCAGCGATATGGAAGACATTGAGTTGCTGAATACCACAAAAATTCATGTAGAGCGAATTTTGGATGCAGCTATCGGATAAAACCAAAAATCACAACATATCTTAAATCCCTGTTTGGTACTTGTCGTCAAACAGGGATTGTTTTTTAATCCTGATGAATATGCTGCAACAACCCTTCGCAAGCATCTTCCAGAATATCCAAAACCAGTTCGAAACCGGCAGCGCCACCATAATACGGATCGGGTACTGAATCGTATTTACTTTTCACACAGAAATCAGTCATCAGGTAGATTTTTCTGAGGTCACTTTCCTTGTGCGCGGAGGCTTTCAGGTCGCGTACATTTTGCCTGTCCATCCCGATAATAAAATCAAAACGGTAGAAATCTGTCAAAGCATTGAACGGCCGCGAAATGCTTGTCAAATTATATCCACGCTTTTTCCCAAACTGCCTCATGCGGTAATCTGCCGGTTCTCCGGCATGGTATGCTGCAGTTCCTGCAGAATCACACTGCAACTCACCCGCAAGTCCATACTTTTCAATTAAAGAATTAAAAACTGCTTCGGCACTGGGGCTCCGGCAAATATTTCCAAGACATACAAAAAGCACCTCTTTCATGTTGTTTGTTCTGATTTCGGGGTAAAAATAATTGATAAAATTCTACCTGCAACACCTCATCCGTTATCAGGAATACACTGTCATCTTATTTTGATTTCAAATTTTTATTCAGCAGTTTTGCGGCCATAACCCCATCGAATGAAAGACTTCACTGTAGGCAAAGAGGCGAAACTGATTCTTCAATTTTCTGTTCCACTGGTACTGGGAAATATTTTCCAGAACCTGTATAATGTAGTCGACAGTATTATTGTTGGCCGCTTCCTGGGAAAAGAAGCTTTAGGCGCAGTTGGCGCATCATTCCCTATCATCTTTGCATTAATTTCTATGGTCATTGGCGTCGGATCTGGGGCATCAACAGTTGTTTCGCAATATTTTGGTGCAAAAAAAATCGATGAAGTTAAACGTACGATTGATACACTTTTCATTTTCTTTTTAGGTTCATCGATCCTGATAACAATACTTGGGATTGCCTTCAGCGAACACATATTTATACTTTTGGGGCTACCTGACGACATTCTGCCTCAGGCAATCAGTTACTTGCGTGTTTACCTACTTGGAATGTTTTTCTTTTTCGGATTTGCCGGCATAAGCAGCATTCTGCGCGGATTGGGCGATGCGAAAACGCCCTTGTATTTCATGATTATTGCGACTATAAACAACATTCTTTTCGACTTGCTTTTTGTCGTAGTTTTCAAATGGGGAGTTGAAGGTGCTGCGCTGGCAACCATTCTTTCTGAAGGGGGAGCTTTTGTAACCGCAGCTATTTACCTCAACAAAAAGCATCCAATCATTAAACTTTCGTTCCGGAAATACACCTTCGACCGCGATATTTTCAGAAGTTGTATCCGAATCGGGCTGCCCACCGGATTTCAGCAATCGTTCATCGCTTTTGGGATGATGGCCATTATGAGCATCGTAAACGGATTCGGAACCAATGCTGTTGCGGCCTATTCAGCAGCCATGCGTATCGACTCATTTGTGAAAATGCCTGCCATTACATTTTCGTCAGCACTGTCAACATTTGTAGGACAAAATTTGGGTGCGTTTCAGGAGCAACGCGCCAAAACCGGATTGCGGGCCACACTCCTATTCTCAACCATTTACTGCATTTTTGTTTCGCTGCTCATTATTCTTTTTGGTCAGAACATCATGTCGTTGTTTACCCAGGATCCCGAAGTAATTAAAGTTGGACAGGATTATTTAGTAATTGTTTCTTCATTTTACCTGTTATTTTCGATCATGTTCAACCTTACAGGTTTTCTGCGGGGAGCAGGAGCAACACTTATCCCCATGATTGCCACTTTCACGGCCTTATATCTCGTCCGCATTCCTGTAGCTAAATTTCTATCTGGTATTATTGGTGTGAATGGCATTTGGTGGGCCGAACCAATGGGAACTTTTATTGGAATGATGATTCTGATGGTTTATTTCCGAAGCGGTAAATGGAAAGGGAAAGTGGTTATACAAAAGGATGAGTCCGATTAAAAAAATCACAAAATCTGCTTACAACCAATCCTTTTTTATACACATATGAATGAGTTCAGAGATATTGTGAGTCTCGGTCTTCTCCATGCAGTTGCGCTTGTGATTTTTAACGGTATGAATACTCAGATTCAATCTCTCGGCAATCATTTTGCTGCTTAGGCCTTCGTGGCAAAGCCTGATGATTTCCATTTCGCGGTGAGACAAAACAGAATTACAGCAACGCCCATACTCTTTGGTAAAAACCTTCAGATAACCCTGATTAGCCAAATATTTAAAAATAGTAAGCACAATAGTTTCATCGGTTTTAATATCTGCAATTTCGAAAAATACCTTCAGGTTAAGAATTGGCAACAATTTGTCATTGGTAAAAGCAATTGAACCTTCGTGCATGAACTGCGATATACTTCCATCCCTGCGAATGTACCTCTGATTGAAAATAAACCGGTAATCCGGGAATTTCACAACTGGTTCCGATTCAATAAATTTCAAAATATCAGGAAAAGCTTCCTCACACCAGAGCATTCTATCTTCAGGATGAAATTGCAGTTTATGAAAATCAACATTTCCGTGTAGAAGCCCATTTTTAAAACAATGGCCTTTTTGCTGGCAATGTCCGTAGTTGTCGCATGCGAACTGCCGACCTGAATAATCTACAAGACAGTGATTAAAAAGTGAAAAGTTGTTGACATCATTTAACCCTGGGACAGAGTTTAGTTCTCTGGCAAATGCTTTCGCTGCAACAGTAGTATCTGGAAATCCATCATGATCCAAATCTGTAAATGCCAGAGTATTCGTTTTACCCATGATGAAATGCAATATTAAAGTCGGTGGAATCTTCAAAATGGAATAAACCATTCTGCCTGTACTTGTTAATCCAAAAACCACCTATTAAGTAACCCCCATATCTGCAACTTATTAGCCAAGGGGCGGAAACTACCCATATAAAACAGGGGTCTGTTCAGGTTTTAGTACTTAAATCTGATAAAATGACACTTTCGTGCTATTGACTTCGATGTGATATTGATCGTATTTTGATCAAAACTTTTATTTATTCGGAGAAAGTAGGGCAAAAACAAGCCTTTCAAAATAAACGGAAATAAAATTAACCTTCAAAAAAAACAAAACTATGGGATTGCTTATCCGCCGAAAATTTAGCCTGGGGTGGTTACCTGACTACCCTGACTTCAGAGACCTTACGGTCGAAAACGACGATGTGTCGGTCAGATTAAAAGGATTAGGTCAAAAAGATTCGATAAAAGAAATGCTTTCGAAAGCTGGTGCCAACAACGCGGCTAAAACCAAATTACCTACTTCGGTATCATTAACCAACTGGTTTTCTCCCGTTGAAGATCAGGAAGAACTTGGCTCGTGCACTGCCAATGCAGGTGTGGGATTGGTTGAATATTTTGAGCGACGTGCATTCGGAAAACATGTTGATGCCTCGCGATTATTCCTATATAAAGCCACCCGTAACCTGATGAAGGAAAAAGGTGATACCGGCGCCTTTCTGCGGACAACCATGGGCGCTTTGGTGCTTTTTGGTGTCCCACCTGAAGAATACTGGCCCTACCAAATTGCTAATTTCGACAAAGAACCAACAGCCTTTTGCTATGCTTTTGCCCAAAATTACCAGCCAATGAGCTATTACCGGCTCGATCCTCCGGGAACTACGCCTACCGAACTGCTGACACGTATTAAAAAGAATCTCGCCGCCGGACTTCCGTCGATGTTTGGCTTTACGGTTTACAGCTCTATCGTTCAGGCGGGTGACAATGGTGGCAAAATTCCTTACCCAACCAAAGGTGACAAGATTGAAGGCGGGCATGCAATTGTTGCAGCCGGTTACGACGACAAAATGAAAATCAAAAACTCAATTTCAGGCGCCGTTGAAACTACCGGTGCGCTTTTAATCAGAAACTCATGGGGAACCAGTTGGGGAGATAATGGTTACGGCTGGCTTCCATACGAATATGTGCTTCAGGGACTTGCTGACGACTGGTGGTCGCTCCTGAAAAACGAATGGGTAGATACAGGCAATTTTAAACCCTGAGGTTATTAAAATCTACCTAAAAAAATAAAGGCAAAGAATGGAATTGGCTAAAACAAATTCAATATGATTAACTCCGGAATCTTAGATATTGTCATCGGACTGGTTTTTATTTACTTGTTATATAGTCTGCTGGCCACTATTATTCAGGAAATAATTGCATCGAATTTCGGATTTAGAGCCAAAATTTTAGAGCGGGCTATATTCCGAATGTTGGAGGATGAAAATAAATTCAACAACAGGTTCACCAGTGTCTTTTATTTATTTAAAAAGTCGGGTAACGGAGGGAAGATAAATTCGACTTCGGGTGAGTTCTATCAGCATCCGCTTATAAAGTTTCTGGGTGAAGACAATAGTCGAAAAAAACCAGCATACATTAACAGCACAACTTTTTCGAAGGTAATTGTCGATCTGCTCCGGGGTAATGACATCAAGCCGGGCGATGATGTAAATTCATTGATTCAAAAAGCTTTGGATCAAAATGCCACAAACTGGGGAAATACAAAAATAAGTGATGAAACACTCAGTTTTTTGAAATCTATTTGGGCTGATTCTGACGGTGATATTGTGAAATTTAGACGTCACTTGGAAAGTTGGTTCAATGAAACTATGGATCGGGCTTCGAGCTGGTATAAAAAGCATACTCAATTCATTTTGTTTTTTGTCGGCTTAACCATTGCCATTGTGTTCAATGTCGATACCATGAAGATTGTCGATAAACTTGAAAAAGATCCAAAACTAAGGGGACAACTCGTTCAGCAGGCCGATGCTTTTGTTCAGGCTCACCCAGATTTGGATATAAGACTGAAGGAGAAGGAAATAGAGTTCAAAAGAGCCATGGCAACAATTCAGAAGACAGACTCGGCAATCCAGGCAAATTCGACAAACGACATCATGAAGCTTTCATTGGAACTTGAAAATTACAAGCTTCTTAAATCACGTAGAGATACTTTACTGAATCGGGCTGAAACATTAATTCAAAAAGACATCCAAAATATTCACCATTCTCTCGGACTGAAATGGGAAAATTATGACCGTAAACCCGGATCATACCTATCACTTTTAAAATCATTAATGGGATGTGTAATTACCGCAATCGCACTTTCAATGGGCGCACCCTTCTGGTTCGATTTATTGAATAAACTGATGAAATTACGAGGTTCAGTCGCTACTCCTACTTCGGATGACAAAGAAAAGAAACAGGGTTAGCGATCACAAAAGATACATTATGGGACTGATCAAAATTGACAGAAGCACTTTATTAAATTTTTACAATCGGATTTTCAATTAACCGGAATCCGTAGAACAAAACACAATCTATGTTGAAGCATAAATTCGATATTATTCCTTTTAAAGCATTCGATGGATTCGAGTGCAACCTTTGGCGATTAAAACATAACCGATCGAAACATCGCGGACCGGTGATGCTGGTGCACGGAGCAGGCGTTCGGGCCAATATTTTCAACCCACCGAACGAAGTGAACATTTTGGATATGCTCGCCGATGCCGGCTATGATGTGTTTCTCGAAAACTGGCGGGCCAGTACTGAGTTCCGGGCCAATAAATGGGATTTGGATGTGGTTGCTAAAAACGACCATCCTGCTGCTATTCAAAAGGTATGTGAAGTGAGTGGTTCTGCAACCTGCAAAGCAATTATTCATTGCCAGGGATCGACAAGTTTTATGATTTCCGCCGTTGAAGGTTTGGTTCCGCAGGTAAAAACAATCATTACCAATGCTGTTTCACTGCATCCGGTGGTTCCATCCTGGTCGCGGGTTAAATTGGATGTAGTTCTCGAAATTGCAGGCTTGATTACCGATTATCTCAATCCCCGCTGGGGCGACGAGGCTCCGGATTTTCGTGCGAAGTTTTTTAAGGCATTAGTACTTGCCACTCATTTCGAAAATGATACCAAGGTCGGAAAATTTGTAAGTTTTACCTATGGAGCAGGCTTTCCGGCCCTGTGGGAGCTGGAAAACCTCAGCGATGAAACCAAAGACTGGATCCGGAACGAGTTTGGCCCAGTACCAGTACATTTTTTCCGGCACATCCGAAAAGGCGTGCACAACGGTTCATTGGTTTCTGTGGATGGTTCGAAACGCTATGCCGATTCGTTACCTGCAACCGATGCGCGGTTTGTCTTTTTTGCCGGAAAACTCAACAAGTGTTTCCTGAGTGAAAGCCAGGAGAATTCCTATGACTATTTCAACCGGATAAAACCGGATTTCCACAAACTGCATGTGTATAATTCGTACAGTCATCTGGATATTTTTCTGGGAAAGAATGCACATCAGGATGTTTTTCCAGTAATGATTGACGAAATGAATGCCTGATTTTAGTTTGTAAAACTATTCCGGTGAGTTTAAAAATAGAGCAATTCAAAAAGTGGAGACCAGCGACCACTCCAAAAAACGGGGCGAATTTCCGAAAAGCCAGATGAGTTGGAGACTAAAAATTAAAATTATGCCAAAGTATGTAATTGAAAGGGAAATTCCAGGTGCCGGCAATCTAACTGCCGAACAATTGAAAGGAATTTCAAAGATTTCCTGTGATGTATTAAGCAAAATGGGTTCAGAAATACAGTGGGTTCAAAGTTATGTAACCACAGACAAAATCTATTGCGTTTACATTGCACCAAACGAGGAAATGGTTCGTGAACACGCGAAATTGGGTGGATTCCCGGCCAATTCAGTAAACCAGGTTTCTACAATTATTGACCCAACCTCTTCCGAATGAATTTTTCGATCAGGAAATAAAGTTAATTGATTTGACAGTCAGGAAAGATTTGCTCTTAACTGAAAATTAAGTCACTAAAACCAAAATAGAACATGTCAGTATCAAAACGAATTAAAGATTACGAAGGCCGGTATTCCATGGTTGATGGAATCACTTTTAAGTTGCCGGTAGGCGCCACCCAATCGCCCGCGATTATGGCTGGGTTTTTATGCGATTACGAAAAAGCCAAAGCCATTTTACCCGGAAACGAATTGCATCCGGTAAAGGCTTTTGGGAAAGCTGTTTTTATGGTTACAGTGATTGACTATCGGGTTACGACCATTGGCAAATACATCGAATACAGCATTGCACTGGCTGTGACAAGAGGCCGCAAGCCAGCTCCGCCTTTGCTTCCGGCCATGCTGATGAAAACTTTCAAAACCGGTCAATTTATTTTGGATCTTCCGGTAAGTTCCGAAGTTTCGGTAAAAGGCGGAAAGGGAATCTGGGGGATGCCCAAACACAAAGCAAACCTCGATTTTATTATTACCGACAATCAGGTCAGTTCGCAGTACGAAAAAGACGGTCAGTTTGCTTTCCGGATTGAAATTGACAAACCGCAAAAGACCAATTTTCCGATCAATCTGAGTGCAATCAACTACAGTCATTTCCGGAATATGTTGATGGCCTCGTACATTCATTTTAAATCGAAAGCCGGAATCCGGTTCGGGAAAAGTGCCACCGGACGATTGTTTATTGGCGATCATCCACGAACCAAATTTTTGAAAGATCTGCAAATTGAGAGCAAACCATTTTTCACGATGTTCATGCCAGAAACCACCGGCATTCTCGACGATCATTTCGAATGCTGGTTCATGACGTACGAAAACAAGCCTGAAAAAGTCACTCCTGAAGGATATGAAAGCGTGTTCAATCTGGGACTCAATGAAGATTGGCTCGATGCGCCATCTATTACCGATTACGAAAAATTCAAAATCTAAAACTACCTCACTATGAAACTTAAACAGACTCTACTCGACATCAATAACGCGTACATCTTTTTTTGCTCATCCATTTACCTTGGTATGTTCTGGACACTTCACTTTTTCTTTTTCCCGAACTACCCGACCAAGCTGAATGTGAGCAATTATTACGATGCGATTATTCCGCAAACCGATACGGCCACGAAGTTTTTCTTCATCTCTATCCCGATCATGGCGGTTGCTTTGGTAATCATGCTGATTACGGAATGGAAAACCAGATTCCGCTGGATTCCGCTGGCATGGATTCCGGGCCTGCTTGTTCCGGTGGTGACTCAGCAAAAGTTTATTGAAGATATCAACGACCAGTTTAAGGCTGGTGTAACTGATCAGGCTGTCCTTCAGGAATTACTGAAAGACTGGATGTTTTTCAATGATGTGCGTTTTTATATCCTTGCCCTAATGTGGGGCATTACCATGTATTATTTTATTGCCAAAGGGCGTAATGCATAACCCATGAAAAAACTGATCCGCCTCGTGATTTTACTGATTTCCGTGGCCACTTTGTTTTCCGGCGCCATGCAGGCCATAGCTCCTTCGTTTGTTCTCAATTTTATTGGGGCACAAATTGACCCGACAACCAAACAGCTATTTGCCACCATTGGCATGTTCATGTTTCTGTTTGGTGCCATGATGATTCATGCCATGTACAACGAAGAAAACAATCGGGTGGTTGTAATCTGGTCAGGGTTACAAAAGTTAGGCGCTTCGGCTGCCGTTTTCATCGGCATTTCTCAGGATGTATTTGTCCCGCTTGCTGCCGGAGTTGCAGTGTTCGATTTATTGTCGGCACTCCTGTTTTTCTATTATTTAAAAACGCTTAAAAGCGATGCAATTGGTTAATTACTTTTTCTATTATTTCTATGTCGGGTTGCTAATTGTTGCCGGTTTCTGGGGCGCTTTTATCAATCCCGAATTTGATTTCGGCTTGCTCTTTAATTTGGATACTGACACTTTAACCGACCATCAACGAATCAACGTATTGAGCCAGTACCGGTTTCTAAGAGCTATTGAATTGGGTTTTGGCACTTTTGCCATCCTGTTTGTGAGGAACATTTTCAGTAAAAAGAAATTCAACCGGTTATTCATTTTCATCATGAGTGCTGGAGTTCTTTCAAGAATAGTTTCAATTGTAATGGATGGAAATCCGAATTGGCTGATGCTTTTCTTCCTTGGTTTTGAATTGGTAGGAGTGTTGGTCATTATTTTTTATTCACGAAAACTGGTTATTCAAAATGTCATTGCCTAAAAGTATTATCGCTGAAGTTAACTCAGCCGGAATCAAACGATCGCTGATTCTGGCTGGTGGAGGCGCGCGGCTTGCATATCAGGCGGGCGTTATCAAAGCGCTTGAGGAAGATGGATTAAACTTCAGTCATTTCGATGGCACTTCAGGTGGAATTTTTAATACCGCCATGTTGTGCTCAGGAATTGAAGCCAAAGACATGGGCACACGCTGGCGGAAGGTCAATGTGATGAACTTTTCGTCGCTGCTGCCTTTTAAAAGCTATTTCTCGAAAAATACATTTGCAGCCTTTGGCGATGCCGATGGAATGATAAACAAAGTATATCCTACTCTTGGAATTGATGTGGCAAAGATGAATGCCAACACTTCGATTGATGCCACTTTTAACGTTTGCAATTTCTCGAAGAAAACGGTTGAGGTTTTCTCAAACCAAAATGTGACTCTTCAGCATTTGGTAGCAGGAATGTCGCTGCCCATTTTTATGCCAGCACTGAAAATAAACGGAGATTGGTATACCGATGCCGTTTGGATTAAAGACGCCAACATCACCGAAGCACTGAAACGAAACGTGAAAGAGATTTGGTTGGTTTGGGCTATCGGCAACTCGCACGAATATTTAAACGGCACTTTCAACCAGTATGTGCACATGATTGAAATAAGCGCCAATGGCGGATTGCTGCTCGAACTTGAACTAATTGAGAAACTTAACAGCGAAAAATCGGAGGCTGATAAAACGATTCTGCACGTCATTAAGCCTGAATTTCCATTGCCACTCGATCCGGATATGATGTTCAACAAAATTAATGCTGACGAACTGATTAACCGGGGTTATGCTGATGCAAAAAGTTATCTGCAAACCAAGCCTGAGCAGGGAGTTGCACCCGATTACCAGGCCTCACTGATGAAAGAACCCGGTGCAGCTTTGATTTTTCGATCCTTATTCTCCGGAAAAATTGAATGGAAACAGCAACCAACAACCTTTTCCATAAACGTAAATTTCAATTTCAGAACTATTTCCAACGAATTGGTTTTACGCGCCTTTGCATCCGTTTCTTTCGGGAACAGCGAATGCCGAATTTCAACCTACAACAATCAAGTGATGATCAATCAAAACGAACATACTTTAACATTTGAATGCGATTTTGTTTTTGAAGATCAAATCCAGCATTTGCATGCCCAACTCGATTTGATCAGTCCGTATGATTTATTGCTCGGTCTGGAATTTAAAAAGGCCCGATGCATTATTTCTGGTAAAAATTTGCAGAAACCCATTTCAGCAGTGCTAAAGCAAAACGCATGGATCCGGATTAAAAATGTTCCGTTCATTCATGTGAGCAGCAGCAATGGGTTGGTAGGCAAATGGAAAGAAAAATTCAGGATTTTGAAGGAAGTTTATGGGAAATAATAAAAATATGAGCTCTACTAAAAAATACATTCAGCCCAAAATGGTGAACTGGTACGATACCAAACAGTTGGCATCTACCGGATTGCGATCGGTCATTTCGGGCCAATTCGGGCATTATGCTGATAAACGCGAATTGCAGGCTGCACTGCGACCTCATGTTGAAGCCATCAATTTTGGTGATGAACCGGAGATTTGGATCGATTACGTTTCGGATACCGGCGATGGGTTCAACTCCACTTTTTCGATTGCCAAACTGGTTTCGGAGCAAAAGCTTAAACTCGCTTTAAAAAATGAGTTTGCAGCTGGACGAGAAGTAGAAACACAGGGTGGGAAGATCATCATTTTCGGTGGTGATCAGGTTTACCCTACTCCGGAAATGGTTGAATACGAAAACCGCTTTAAAATTCCTTTCGGGACTGCAAATCCATACAATGAATCGACTCCGGAAAACGCACGACCAAGAATGTTCGCCATTCCGGGAAATCACGACTGGTACGACGGATTAGGCAATTTCATCAGCCTTTTTTGCCAGAAGCGGCGGATAGGCAACTGGCAAACGGTTCAGGAGCGAAGCTATTTTGCCATTCAACTGCCACACAATTACTGGATTTTTGGCATCGATGTGCAATTAAACTCGGATATCGATCAGCCGCAAAAGGAGTATTTTCAGAAAATCGCCATCGACAAAATGAAAGACGGAGACAAGGTTATTCTTTGTACCGCCGAGCCTGCTTGGGTTTATTACCAGATGTACAACAACAACGAATCGTACAAACGCCTGAAATATTTCGAATCGCTTTACATCACCGATGATGCCTACCAACTGATTGGCAAAAAGTTCAAACTGGTGACTACCATTACCGGCGACCTGCACCACTATTCGCATTACGAAGAGCAAAAAGAGGGCTATATCAATCACCTCATCACCGCCGGAGGTGGAGGCGCATTTCTTCATCCGACTCATCTCTTGCCCGATAAATTAACCAAGCAGTCGGATGTAAATTATTCATTTCAGAACAGCAAATCAACCGGTGAACCCGAACTGAAAGCTGCGTTCCCATCGAAAAAAGACTCCCGAAATCTGGCATTCTGGAACTTTGCATTTCCCTGGTTCAACAAGCAGTTTGTAATGTTTCTTTCGGCAGTGGAATTGCTGCTAACCTGGATGTTGCAGGGAACAACATATTACGATAAGAGCGGAACTTTTGTGGAGCAACTGGCAAAAATCGATGGGTTTGGTTCTTCATTCAGGTTTATTTTCAGCACCCTTCTGAATAACCCGCTTTTCATTTTAATTAGCATCGTCCTGATTTTCGGATGTATGGTTTTTACCGACACCAAACGCATCAAACGTTTAAACTTGTTTGTGGGCTTGCCACACGGCCTCATTCAATGGCTCAACCTGATGCTTTGGCTGATCATTTTTTCGCAGGCTTTTCACCCTTTATTTCCTGAAAGTCAGCAAACGTTATTCGTTATTTCGAGCACAATTGCTGCTGCGATTGCCGGAGGAATTTCAGGAGCATTTATCTTCGGAATTTACCTTTGGATTGGTATCTATGTCCTGAACGTCCATCTGGACGAAGGCTTCTCTTCCATAGCCCATCAGCATTACAAAAATTTTCTGCGCCTCCACATAACCAAAGACCAGTTGACCATTTATCCGGTTGGAGTTGACCGGGTAACCACCCACTGGAAACAATCCGGAGAAGGAGAAACCCTGAAATTTGAAGGACCGCTTCCGGAATGCCATTTAATTGAATCGCCAATAATCATTAAAAACACATAACATGAAACGATTATCAAAACCAATTACCGCGCTAAAATCGCATTACGATTATCTCATTGTCGGATCAGGATACGGCGGAAGCATCGCAGCTTCGCGCCTTTCGCGTGCCGGATTGCAAGTTTGTCTTCTGGAAAAAGGCAAGGAATTTCAACCGGGCGAATATCCCTGGGACTTGGACGATGCCGCCAAAGAAATGCAGGTGAATACCGACAAAAAACACATTGGCAGCAAAACCGGACTGTACGAATTTTATATGGGCAAAGAAATGACGGTTTTTAAAGGCTGCGGATTGGGCGGCACGTCAAACGTAAACGCCAATGTTTCCATCGAGCCTGAACCTCGTGTTTTCGAAGATGTTCGTTGGCCGGCAGCTATCCGGAATGAAATGCAAACCTTGAAAGACGGCTTCGACAAAGCACGAAAAATGCTGAAGCCAAGTCCTTATCCTGAAGGAAAACCAGGCTTTCCGGAGCTGGCTAAAACAAAAGGAATGAAAACTTCGGCAGCAGCGATGAAGGAAGAATTCAGATATCTGGACATCAATGTGAATTTCGAATACGATAATCAGCCAAACCATGTGGGCGTGGACCAGAAGAAATGCAACAACTGCGGCGATTGTGTTACCGGTTGCAACCATCATGCAAAAAATACACTCATCATGAATTACCTGCCCGATGCGGTAAATCACGGAGCCGAAATTTTCTGTGAAACCGGCGTGCAATACATCGAGCGAAAAGACGGTAAATGGCTGGTTTACTTTTACCTGTACAATGTAGGTCGCGAAAAGTTTGACGCGCCACCACTTTGCATCACTGCCGATCATGTGATTTTATCGGCAGGCGCTTTGGGCAGCACCGAAATACTGCTACGATCAAAAGCAAAAGGACTGAATATATCTTCTGCATTGGGAAAACATTTCACCGGAAATGGTGATGTGCTTGGTTTTGGCTACAACAATGATGTTAAAGTAAATGGTATCGGTTTAGGAAAACATTTTGACGATGAGGACAAAGAACCAGTTGGGCCGTGCATCACGTCCATTATTGACATGCGCAACCGGGAGGTACTCGACGAAGGAATGACTCTGGAAGAAGGTAGTATTCCTGCACCGATCGCGCCATTACTGACTTCAGCGTTTATTTCACTTTCCAGATTGATGGGCAACGACACCGATAATGGACATCAGGATTGGGTAACCGAGAAAAAACGGGAAGCACTGAGTTTGCTGAAAGGCCCCTATCGCGGCGCATTAAACAACACGCAGGTTTATTTGGTGATGACCCATGATGATGGAAATGGCTCGATGCATCTGGATAACGACCGTTTGGAAATTAGCTGGCCCGATGTGGGTAAACAGGGCATCTTCAAAAAAGTAAACGGTAAGCTTCAGGAAGCCACCAAAGCGCTTGGCGGAACCTATTTGCCCAATCCGCAATGGAATAAGCAGATGGATTACGACATGGTAACCGTTCATCCGTTGGGCGGTTGCGTGATGGGCGATGATGCCACAACCAGTGTAACCAATCATTTAGGGCAGGTGTACAGTAATACCTCCGGAACCGATTTGCACGAGGGTCTGTATGTGATGGACGGCGCCATTATTCCGCGTCCGCTAGGGACAAATCCGTTGTTGACGATTTCCGCTTTGGCCGAGAGAAACAGCAAACTTATCGTTGAAGCCAATCAGAAAACACTGAGCTACGATTTTAAGCCGGTAGCCAAATCACCGCTAAAAGAGAACGAAGCAGGAGTTTCATTCACCGAAACCATGCGCGGATTCATTTCGTTCGATGAAAAATCGGACTACAAAAAAGGATACGATCTGGGGCAAAAGAGTAATTCACTGTTCGATTTTACCCTGACCATACAATCGCAAGACGTAGAAGCCTTTGATAAAGATAGCAGTCACAAAGCTGAATTGATTGGAACAGTGAACTGCCCAGCCTTATCAGAATACCCAATTACCGCCATAGACGGCGTGTTCAATCTGTTTGTAAAAGACGATACCGCCGGAAAAGTAAAGCTGATGAAATACGGAATGAAGCTGAATACATGCGAAGGCGCGAATTTCTACTTCTATGGATTTAAAGAAATTAAAGATGACAAAGGGTTCGACATGTGGAGCGACACTACCACTCTTTTTATAACCGTGTTTGATGGCGATGATGATCAAAGTCCGGTAAAAGGGAAGGGAATTCTGAAAATTGAAATGGGAGACTTTATCAAGCAACTGCAAACGATGAAAGCAATTCATGCAGATAACACCAAAGAATCACTAACCTCTGTTTCCAAATTCGGGAAGCTGTTTGCCGGCGAAGTCTGGGAAACCTATTTTTAAGAAGATCGTAGCATAAATACATTAAAATCAGAGTTATGCCAGCACTTGTAGAAGGATTCAGCGAAGTTTTCGGGATATTAAAGGAATTGGCTTCCGGAGTAAAAACAGCCATAGAGCTTAAGGAAAACCAGAAAAATGAATTAAGGGATGCCATTGCCAAAACAGCAGAGCTCGTAGATCAAACATTGGCTATTGTAAAACAGCACTTAACCAGTGTTATTTCTGAACTGAAATTCAGAGACCGCCAAAATGCAAAAATAATGATTGCTGAATTAGCATCTTTTCCTGGTTGGGAAGACAAATACCGGCGATTTCAGCTGTGCGACGCGCTTCGGTTAGCAACAGATAATCTGGAAAGGAAAGGATTGTACAAGTATTTGAACAAAATATCATTTAATGATCCTAAAACTATTCAGCGGCGGATGTTTGATTACATCGGCGGCGAAGTTAACGCAGCGAAATCCGTTGTAACCATGCTTGAGAGTTTGGCACCATTCGCCGATTCGGTAGATTCTGATTTTGAAATGGTTTTAAGAAATCTGGAAGAGGCCCGAAATGAAGTCGGCAAATTGCGGCAGGCGTTTATTGATTTGGAGATCGAAATCAGAAATTCAATATAAAAAACAAAACCATGAAAACCCATCTACTTATTCTGATCACGGTAATTGGACTTACTTTTCTTTCTTCATGCAATTCAAGTCTTGACAGAAAAATTGCTTCTGAAGAAGCCGCAGTAGATACAGCTACCATTGCCCCTCCTGCTACTGATGTGCCTGCCACAGATACTGAATATCCTGAAACAGAACCGGCACCAGTCGCTGCCGATTCAATCGCAAAGGGTCCGCATTACATTAAATACATGTCGTATATTAAAAAAACCGAAGGAACATTGGTATATTATTGCCCTTCACGAATGCTGGAAAACACGGATAACAATGTTTCGGTTACAATTACCAAAGCAGCCTTGAAACAGGCAATTGATGAATTGGAAAAGCGAGTGGCCGCAACAACAGGAAAACCAAGCGAATTGATTCACGACAACATCAGCGGAAGTTCAATAACAATTGCATCGAAAATGAAAGTTGAACTAAAATATGCCGATAAAGATTTCCAGACCATTTATAAGCCAGAATACGATGACCAGATTTTTGACGGTAAAAATGATATGCATTGGGATTGGATTATCAAGCCTACTAAAGTTGGAAACCTTCAGCTTTCAATTATTCTATCAGCTTTCGATGAAAAAAATGGCCGTTGGATAGCTGTTCAAACTCCGCCTAAAATATTCGATATTAAAGTTCAGGTCGATCCCCGAGGTTACTTTTCTAAATTGTGGGGATTTTTTGGAGATCACCCCGAGTGGCTGTTAACACAGCTCCTTTTCCCGTTGGCCGCTTTCTTCTATGGCAAACGGCAAAAAGCAAAGGCAGCCTAGAAGAATTTTCATTAATTCCTTTCTAAATATTCCAGAAAAATGACTCGTTCGTGCTATTGACCTTTGGAAAGCAATGGTTTAACTTTATTAAGATTTCTGAAAGGAATATGGAATGTATCTGTTCCAGAAATCTGAAAAAGCTTCATTTTCAGCTAATCTATCTCGAATTGGGGGAGAATTTGAATTAAAATTTGGGGGAGAAAAGTACATTGAAGTGATGCTAATTTCAAATTAGTATATTCTTTTAGGACACACAGAAATAAGAAATCAAATTAACAGCTAAATAAAATGAAAAAAGCAAACCTCATCTTAACATTCATATTGCTTGTAAGTATAAGTGTACTTGGACAAAGTAAAGTTGAATATGACTTTATAACAAAAGAACCACCTAAAATCTCTACAGCAGACATTGGGACAAACAGTGTTTTTAGAGTTAACCGCATTAATAAATTTCTTTATGAAGTCAAAATTGAATCAAGTCAATCAGAATTCAACTCAACTCCCCCCGCAATTTTTTCTACAATTTTTACCTTTGAAAAAAAAGAAGAAAATACTATTAAGTCAGAAGCTGATAAAGTAATTGAGAACTCATCGGAAACAAAGGAAAAGATCGAAACTGCCCTTCTATTTGGAACTGAAAAAGCAATTCTATATAAGAATAAGCAAATGCTTTCCTCATTTAATGAAGACTTATTTGAATTAAACGAGCAGCCAGATAGCTTGAAAGAAAATTCTAAAATATCACAATTGAATCAAACAATTAATGATCTAAAGGCTGCAATAAAAACTCAAGAAGATAAAATTACTCAACTAAATACAATAATAGATAATGAATATTTGAAAAAGACAACTGAAATTCATGTAAATGGCAGAATTGTAAGTGAATCATTTGACCAGTTAGAAGAAGCAAAAACTATAAAAAATAAACTTATAAGGATTACATTAACAGACGGGTTGGATTACAAAAAAGCTATAGATGAGATAAATCAATTGACTTCTGAATATCCATTGATATTCAAACCAGAAAAACTATTATCTTCTTTCCAAAGCAGTTATAATAGTTTTAAAACTTCTCTTCAACTTTATTTTATTAACACGGCTGTAAAGACGCATTTTGGTAATGATGAAGGAAAGTTAAGAGAATCTATAACTCCACTTTCAACTGAAGTTGAAGACATCAAGAAAAAAGTAGATAAATTCGATTATACAAAATTATTCGAAGAAATAAACCAGCTTATTACAGAATTAAAGAATGAAAACAACTATTTTATTTGTTCTGATCCAGTGCAGGCAAGAAAAGATGTAATAAATTATAATGTTAAAATATCACCGAGGAAAGGAGTTGAGTCATTAACAGCTTTAGAGAATAGAAACTTTAATATAGAAGTTCCTATAAAAGGGGGAGTGAAAATTGATTTCAGTACTGGGTTATTTGTGACAACTAATCTTCATGACAGAAAATACAGTAAAACTACATCTACATCTGACAGTACTCAATTTATAATAACTGAAAATAAGAATAATAGTTTAGCTAAATTATCATTAGGAGCTCTAATGCATATTTCGCCGCGTTGGACAGGAAATTTCAAACCAGGATTCACGTTTGGGTTGGGTTTAAATTCTACTGACCTGACAAATGCCCAAATTTTTATTGGAGGAAGTGCAATATTTGGTACTAATGAAAGATTTATTATTTCGACCGGTGTTTCACTTGCTAATGTTGACTATCTGAATGGAAAATATTTATTAGATACTCCTATAAAAAACTCAGAAATAGAAACTTCTTTAACAGAAAAGTCAACAAGAGCAGGATGGTTTATTAGTTTTACATATAATTTGACTAACAAAAAGAAAGAATAAAAGTCAAGTTGCCAAAGTGGAGTCACCCTCTATACCTCTTGATTCATTCACCTCTTAATGATAAAGACACCGTTCTGTTCTGAAACCGACTTTTATTTAAACAGCATCATAAAAATCTCAATCCCCCCTAACCCCGGTACTTCCGGGGTTTTCTTTTTTCCCCTTCCTCAACCCCAATTTCAAAAAACTTGATGTTCCGTTTTGCTTTTGTTTAATTGGCTACGCTTTAATTTGAGCAAAGAATGTTAAGCACCGAATGTACAAGGAGGCTTTAATAAAAAGGAGAATAGGTGATTTCGCTATACGAATTTAATCCAACCCAAAGCAGGTTGAAGAAACTTAGAATTTGAAACTTGGAACTCTCCCTAACCCAACATCTCCTTCGTACTCAACAACCCGCAGGCAGCATAAATATCCTGACCACGACTGGCGCGGATAGTGGTTAAAATGCCTTTGTCGTTGAGCAGTTCTTTAAATTTTTGAAGAGTTGCTTCGTCGGTTCCTTCGAGCGGTGTGCCGGGAATGGGATGAAAGCGAATGAGGTTAATGCGACATTTGATGCCATTCAGTATTTTGCACAATTCATGAACATGACGGGGCGAATCGTTCAGGCCTTTAAACACAATGTATTCGAACGAAACGCGACGCTGGCGACCAAAGTCCCAACTTTTAATTTCGCGGATTACTTCAGCCAACGGATAGGCAACTTGTACCGGCATCAGCTTTTGGCGTTCATCATCGAACGGAGTGTGCATACTCACCGCCAGGTGTGCTTCCGACCGATTCAGGAAAGTCACCATTCCGGGCACGATACCAATCGTTGAAACCGTAATTCGCCGTGGACTCATCGCAAAACCCCATTCCGATGTCAGAATTTCAAGGCTTTTCAATACCTGTTCCAGGTTGTCGAATGGTTCGCCCATACCCATGTAAACGATATTGGTTACGTCGTGCCGTTCAGGAATATTGCGAATCTGATTCACAATTTCGCCGGCAGTTAATTGTCCCTGGAAACCCTGTTTGGCAGTCATGCAAAACAAACAACCCATTTTGCACCCCACCTGCGATGACACACAAACCGTTTTGCGTTCGTCATCTGGAATCATAGCCGTTTCAATGAATTTACCTTTGACCGTTGGGAACAAATACTTTTTAGTTCCGTCGATGCTCTCCTGCACTTTGGTCGAATTCACCAAACCAAATTCGTATTTACTGCTCAGCAATTCCCGGTTTTTCTTCGACAGGTTGGTCATTTCGTCGATCGAAGTAATGTCTTTTTGGTAAAGCCATTCGGCCATTTGTTTTCCGGTAAATTTTGGCAAGCCAATTTCAACAGCCAGAGCGGTCAGTTCATCGAGCGTTTTTCCAAAAAGTGGAGTTTTTGTTTGCATTATATCTGTTTTTCCGAACGCAAAAATACAAAACTATCAGCACAACTCATTTATTACCTGAAAGCATCACTTAAAAATGTGAACTATATTCTGGATTTAAAACCACATATCAATTGAACTTAAATTATTTTGATGAATTTATGTAAATTTGACGCAACCTTTTCCCGAAAGAACCAATCTTCACAATAAACCAAAGTCATGAATGTACTCAAATACTTTCTGCTCCTTTCTGCTGCTTTATTGCTGTGCAGCGACTATTATCCCTCCTCGGCATATGTTCCGGTTTTAATGAACCGTGACGAAATGGAACGCGCAGTGAAGCTCGAATCGTCTCGTCCAATGTACGAACCTGGCAAAATCTATTACAAGAACCCGTATCTGTTTATTGTTGAAAAATACAAGGGCGTGCATGTGATCGACAATAGCAATGCGGCCAACCCCGAAAAAATTGGGTTTATACACATTGATGGAATTCGTGATATTGCGATGAAAGATGAAATTCTGTATGCCGATAATGCTGTGGATCTGATCGCGATTCAGTTTAATGCTTCCTACACAAACATATCGGTAACCAAGCGGCTTAAAAATTATTTCCCTGAAATGCAGGCTCCTGATGGGATGGGTATGCCTTCGTATATATACAATAATCGCCCGGCCAATTCAGTCATCGTTTCATGGAAACCAAACAACTCAAACCAATGAAAAATAAAATAGTCTCCGTCAGTCTGTTTCTGATTTTTATTGCATTTGCCTGTTCATTAGGCGATAAAGGGAGCAGCGATATGATTGGATCTGGCACCGGGCAAGGCGGTTCGATGGCTGGATTCACCATTATTGGCAACCACCTTTATACCATTGGAGGCAACAACCAATTAAAAGTGGCTGATATTAGCAGCCCCTCAAATCCTGTATATAAAAAATCATTTAGTCCTGGTTTTGGTATCGAAACTGTTTTTCCCAGGGGCAATAATCTTTTTTTGGGATCGCAAACCGGAGTATATATTTACGATGTTAGCGATGCTGAAAACCCAAAAAAAATATCGTTTTATCAACACATTTTTTCATGCGACCCGGTAGTTGCCGACGATCGTTTTGCCTATGTAACAATGAATTCGGTATGGGGAAACTGCGGCCAAAATATGAATCAATTGCAAATCCTTGATATTTCTGACTTACAAAAACCAACTCTGATATTTAGCAAAACCATGAACAGCCCACGAGGTTTGAGCATTCAAAACGACACGCTAATTGTTTGCGATAGTGGCCTGAAGGTATTTAAAGTAGCCGAGAACAGAAAGACTATTACTCTCCTGAATGAATTCAACATCAATGCTACTGATGTAATTAGTTTAGCAAATAATTGGTTGGTTATTGGTACTGACGGCTTTTATCAATACCAAATCAGAAACAACGAAATTAAATTATTAAGTACCATTCTTAAAGATTAACCCAATGAAATACACTCTTCTTTTAATTGCATTTCTTTCATCTATCCTTGTTTCGGCTCAAGAAGAACTAGACTTTAAGCGCGAAAAAATATTAAGCATTGTTCCGCAATATGTTTTTCAGAATGGGTTTAGAATCGATTATGAGTTTACGTTAAAAAATAACTGGAAATCCTGGCTGCAGTTATCTCCGGAATTGTTCATCAACACCGACGGTAACGACATAAGTTCCTACAACTACAACAGCATGACCGGAGTTGGATTAGAAGTTCATCATAAATATTTTATGAAAGAGCCCAACGAACGCAGTGGTTTTTACTTTGCCTATGGTGGCGGATTTCAGAGTTTCGGAATCAAAAAAGATCAAAACATCGATTACACCTATTCCGAAGATGGAGCAGAATATATAAGCTACCGACAAGAAGAAGTGAAGACAGCAATTAACCGGGTACTTTTTAATTTTATGGTTGGCAAACAGGTCGTAAGGTACAAACCATTTATAGTTGATTACTACCTCGGTATTGGTTTCCGATACAGCATGGATAAAAATTGGGAGTTGATGGAAACATTCAATCAGACCTGGTTCGACTACGGCTACTCTGGTTCGCTATTGGTAGCCGGGGTGAAATTTGGGTTCAACTTCGCAAAATAGACCTTTAGCCAATCAAAAATAAATTTCAGCAAGGATGTTTTCGTACGGAACGCCCCGTGAAATCAGCAGGTCGCGCACTTCAACAACCATCAAAGCCTTGCCGCATAGATAATAGTTAATAGTGGTCGGAAGATCATTCATTTCGCTCAGGTATTGAGTTACACGACCGGGGAAAACATTGCACGACTGTTCCTGCGAGCAGCAACGCACATAACGCTCTCCCATCGCCCATTCCAGTTCGTCTTCAAAATAGAATTGATTGAGGTAGCGCGCGCCATGAATCAAGGTTTTATTTTCTGAATTCCCGGAGCGAAACATGCTGAAAAACGGAGCGACTCCGGTTCCGGTGGCAATCCACCAGGCTGGTTTTTTCCCATCCTTAAAACTACCATACGGTTTGGTTGCCCAAATTTTCATTCCCGGAATTACTGACGATAAGGGTGGCGTTAAAACTCCATCCTCCTTAATATTAAAAAGAACACTTATTTCAGGATCATCGTTTCCGCTGCAAACACTGTAAATGCGCGGAGGAACAGCAGGATCGAGTGTAATTTTTACTACCTGACCAGCATGAAACTCATGAGTTCGTTTCCATGAAATTAAATGTACGTCCGGAGAAATTTCCTGATTTTGGGTAATTGTTACTTCTTGAAGCGCTAATTGCGTGTTTTTATATTCGTCTGCTTTGGGCATTTTTGGTTTTTCTTAAAATAACAAGTTCACCGTACTTAGGTTTAAGTAAGTCAAATGTAAACTTTTCAATCAATTAAGAGTAATATAAGATTTAGCTAAAACCGATAAAAAGGAAATGTCTATTTTTGCACTTCCATTGAAACGAATACCATAAACATTGAAAACGAAGACTTTAAAGGAAGACGCTCAGTCAGCAGGAAATATACTGCTTGAAACCGGAGCCATGTTAATGAGTTCGGGAGCCAGTACTCACCGAACGAGGCTTACTCTGGAACGAATTGCTCATGGACTTGGTTACGGCATCGAATTGCTCATCACGCAGCGTGCACTAATGCTAACCATTATAGAAAAAGATCAACAACATTTTTTTAGCCGGCTGAAACGAATTTCTCCTCACGGTGTAAATTTTCGAATTGTTAGCGGAATCAGCCATTTAAGCTGGAATGTTCTGGAAGAAAACTGGACAATCGCACAAATTGCGGACGAGTTGAAACGGCTGAAATCGCTTCCTCATTATCCTAGATTGGTGGTTCTGGGACTGGTTGGATTGGCCGGAGCTGCCTTTTGTCGCCTTTTTGGTGGCGGCTACACCGAAATGGCAGTTGCATTTGTTGCCACTGTGGCAGGCTTGTTTATTCGGCAAGAAGCTATGCGGGTAAAATTCAATCCTTACCTCTGCGTATTTTTTGCTGCATTTACAGCTTCTTTGATTGCAGGTCTGGCCGAGCATTTCCATTTTGGCACTGAGCCCGATAAAGCATTTGCCACTTCTGTGCTTTTCCTTGTTCCGGGTGTTCCTCTTATCAACTCAGTAACCGACCTTATGGACGGTAACATTCAGAACGGCATGGTTCGGGCAATGAACGGATTAATGATTGCCTTCTCTATTGCAATGGGACTTTATGCAGCTAAAATGATTTTATTTTTCTAAGATGATTCTACTCGATATTATATCAAAAAGCTTTTGGGCGGGCATAGCAGCCATAGGTTTTGCTATTCTATTCAACGTTCCGCGACGGGTTATTTTTTCAATATGGACCCTTGGTGCATTGGGCGGACTAATCAAGTTTACTGCGATGCAGTTTGAATTCGGAATTGTTTTTGCATCGTTTTTAGGTGCAACAGCTATTGGAGTAATAAGTATAAAAATGGCCCACATGCGGAACAGTCCGCCTCTGGTTTTTTCAATTCCATCAGTAATACCAATGGTTCCGGGCTTTTTTGCTTACAAAATGATGCTTGGACTCATAGCTTTGGCCAGCATAGAAAATACCGATGCCTACCTGCAAACCCTGATCGAAACCGTTAATAACGGAGCAAAAATGTTATTTATCCTTATTTCATTGGGCATTGGTGTTGCCCTGCCCATGTTGCTGACCCGAAAGGAGTCGATAAAAAAATCGCAATTCAACAAGAAAAAGAAAATTGCGGTGTAAGAATTATAACTTCAGGAAATAGTAATAAAAAAGAGCTGCTCCGGTTTGGAACAGCTCTAATTATATGTAGCTGGTACATTTTGAGTAAGAAAGGCTTATTTCCATAAGCTTTCATCGATCATCCACGATTCAACTTCAAGAGCTTCTTCTACCTCTCCAACGACCTCTGTTTCTGAAATCCACAAGCTTTCGTTGGTCATCCAGGGCTCAATTTCAAGAGCCTCTTCCGCTTCCAGTGTGCTAACTTTGGTTTCTGAAGTCCAGTAGCTTTCATCGATCATCCACGATTCGATAGTCAACATTTCTTCTGCTTCGGTAACAACTTCGGCGTTGACCATACTTTTGTTATCTGCAATTGCATTGATGTTGGTAAATCCAATAATTCCAAGTACGCAAATTGCGACAATTGTTCTAATTTTTGTTTTCATAATTTTCATCTTCTAATTGTTTGTTTCACCGGATATTTGCTCCGGTTGTTTTCTGTTTCTTTTTGTTTTCACTATTAAGACTCCTGAAGAGTCAAAAAGTTACTTTTGAAACAGTTAATTAAAAGATAAACTTGTCTTAATAAAACCTTAAAGGAATTCTATTCTTTGACTGAATGTTAAGAATGGTGAGGGAAACAGGCTTTTAAAGTTGGGTGGAAGTTCACTAAAAAGGCCAAAAACACACGATCCGCTACCCGACATGGAGGCATAAACTGCTCCTGAATCATAAAGCTTCTGCCTGACAGTCCCAATCTCCGGATACTCCTGAAATACAGACTGTTCAAACTGATTAATCACTTTTCCTTTCCATTCCTGAACCGGAAGGCAAAGTAATTCGGGCAATGAAACTTCTGATTTTTTTGGAACAACATATTTAAAAGCTTTTGCGGTCGAAACTTCAACCGAAGGTTTTACCAGCAATATGAACATACCGTTAAGCGAAACAGTAGTTTCCTGCATAATTTCGCCTCTTCCGGTAGCATAAACTGGTTTATTCAGGATAAAAAACGGACAATCGCTTCCTAAAATGGCTGCATATTTCAATAATCCGACTTCATCCAAACCCAACTCAAAGGTTTTATTCAACATCCGGAGCATAAAAGCGGCATCTGACGAACCACCACCAAGCCCGGCTCCAAATGGAATTTGCTTGTGCAAATGGATACTTAATGTGGGAAGCTCAAAATCTTTTTGCAAAAGTCGGTATGCTTTAACTACCAAATTTGCCTCCAGGTCTCCGGAAATAGGGATTCCACTTGCCGTAAACTGAAATTCATCGGAAACGACAAATTCGAGCGCGTCACTCCATCCCACCGGAAAAAAAACTGTTTCGAGATTGTGAAACCCATCCGGTCGTTTTTCGGTAATGTGCAAACCGAGATTTATTTTGGCGTTTGGAAATGAAATCATAGAACAAAAGTAGAAAAATCGTTGATTCGATTCCAATGTAATCTTTTCATTAAGGATACCCTGAGCTGATTTTTCACATAAAATAGAAATCAGAAAGGGTGTTTTTTTGCGGCTCAATATAAAATTCCTATTTTGTATGGCATTAAATCTGCAAAAAATGGTCAAAGCAAAAAAGCCCAATATCCAGTTGATTATCAAAGACTATGTTATTATGCTCATGGGGTTAACCCTTTACGCACTATCATGGACTCTTTTTTTAGTTCCGGCACAAATTACCGGCGGCGGAATTAGCGGTTTGGCTGCAGTAATTTTTTACAGCACCAAAATCCCTATCGGCTTGACATTCTTTGCGATTAACGTGGTTTTGGTTGCCATCGCCATGAAAGTTCTTGGAGCAAGCTTTGGTATAAAGACCATCTTCAGTATGGTAGTGCTCTCGGTTTTATTCTCCATCCCTCAGGATATGTTTCCCGGAGCAATTATCAACGATAATTTTCTTTCGGCGGTATTGGGCGGCATGTTAGGTGGTGTCGGCATCGGACTTGTTTTTTCGAGGGGCGGCAGCACTGGCGGCACAGATATTATTGCCATGATCATTAACAAATACCGAAATATAAGTCCGGGCCGGATTATCATGTATTGCGACGTCATTATTATTGGATCCTCCTATTTCCTAGTTCATTCGCTCGACAAAATGGTTTATGGATTCGTTTCAATGGCTGTTGTTTCTTACACACTCGACGCATACCTAAGCGGGTCAAATGCATCGGCTCAGATATTTATCTTCTCGCCCAAATACGAAGAAATTGCCGATTTTATTAATAACGAATCGATGCGCGGAGTTACTGTTTTAAGCGGAACAGGCTGGTACACCCAACAAGATGTAAAAGTTTTAATGACCATCGTTCGAAAGAAAGAAACCAGTATGCTTTTCAGAAAAATTAAGGAAATTGACTCGGAAGCCTTTATCTCTATGGCCAGCGTAATGGGTGTTTATGGGCAGGGATTCGACAAAATAAAAGGCTGATCGTATCGTTTTACTTCTATTATTTATTTTTTAATCGGTCCTTGTTTTCCAACAAAACCATAGATTTTAAAGGCATTGCAACAAGCCCGAAGAGGTTTTAAACCACACTGTGTTGATTAAAATTGAGACATCGGTTTAGAGACCTTGTTAAAATGATTAATTTTGGAAAGACAGAAACTAAACACCGGGAAAATACTTTTTGCTTTTAGTAAAGCATTTTTCCGGTTTTCTATTGTAATGAAACCAGATAACCATGAAATTTAAAATTCCTGAAAAATATCAACGACTGAAAAGAATTCTGATTTGGGTCGTTTCGTTTATAGTGCTGCTTCAGATTGCTTATTTCGTATACGATCAATATGAAACCAAGCGAATCATGGAGGAGTTAGCCAAAGAAAAAGAGGTAGTTAAACCCGAACCGGTGATGCTTTTTAATATCCCTATCGATTCGTTTCAGGTTGTTCCGGGACAGATTCGTTCAGGCCAAAATTTATCGGATATACTAGTCAAACAGGGCATTTCGATGAGTCAAATTGATGAGATTTCGAAAAAATCTATCCTCACCTTCGATGTCCGGAAGATGAAAATCAACAACAATTACTATTTCTTCATGAATAAAAAAGCAGCCACCAAGGTTGAATATTTTATTTATGAAATTAATCCAGTTGATTATGTGGTTTACGATTTGAGCGACAGCTTGCGAATTTATAAGGAAAAGAAACCTATAATTACTCAAATCAAAACCGCCAGTGGAGTGATAACATCTTCACTTTGGAAAACGATGGAAAGCCAAGCATTAAATACCGATTTGGCCATGGTTCTTGCCAACAATATATATGCATGGTCAATTGACTTTTATGGTATTCAGAAAGGCGATAAATTCCGGATCGTTTACGAAGAGAATTTCGTGTACGGCAAATCTATTGGTGTTGGACGAGTATTTGCCAGTGAATTTGTCCATGCAGGGAAGAGCTATTCGGCCTTTCTTTTCACACAGAAAAATAAAAATGGAACTGATGAAGATAGTTATTTTGACAGTCAAGGTAAAAGTCTGGTAAAAGCCTTTCTAAAAGCTCCGTTAGAATTTAGTCGAATTAGTTCAAAATTCTCGAATGCCCGTTTCCATCCGGTACTGAAAATATACCGACCACATCATGGCGTTGATTATGCTGCCCCAACCGGTACTCCTGTTCGGTCGATTGGCGATGGAACTATTGTTGCCAAAGGATACCAGGCTTCAGGAGGTGGGAACTTCTTAAAGGTAAAACACAATTCGGCTTATTTAACCAGCTACATGCATTTGAGCAAATTTGGAAATGGAATTTCAGTAGGCACTCATGTATCACAGGGTCAAGTGATTGGATTTGTTGGTTCAACCGGATTATCTTCTGGACCACACCTCGATTTCAGGGTATTTCTTAATGGAAATCCGATAAATCCTTTGGATATGAAAGCTCCGGATGGAGATCCTGTTAATAAAGACAGGATGAAAGACTATACTTTAAATCGCGATACGTTGATGGTCAAACTAAATGCGATCAAAAATTTCTAAATCAAGAATTGGTCAGAAGACGGATGAAGTGTCTACTTCCGTCGTCTGACTTCTAACTCCCTTCTATTTCCTTAGTTTATAAACCAAATCCCACAAAACAATTCCGGCACTCACCGAAATATTGAAGGAATGCTTGGTGCCATATTGCGGAATCTCAATTGCACCATCGCACATATTAACCACCGCTTGCTGAACTCCTTTCACCTCATTTCCGAAAACAAGCGCCAGCTTTTGTCCCTTTTCCGGAGTAAAATCGGGTAACATGATGCTATTCTCAACCTGCTCAACAGCAAAAACCCGGTAGCCGTCTTCCTTCAGCTTACAAATTGCAGCTTCTGTTTCAGCAAAATATTCCCATGGAACCGATTTTTCGGCGTCGAGTGCTGTCTTGTGAATCTCGGTATTGGGAGGGGTTGCCGTAATTCCGCACAACAATACGTTTTCAATCAACAAAGCATCGGAAGTACGAAATACTGAGCCAATGTTGTTGCAACTCCTAATATTGTCTAAAACCACCGTAATCGGCGTTTTCTCTACTTCTTTATATTCATCAACCGACAGGCGATCGAGTTCTGAGTTTTTTAATTTACGCATGGGTTTTTATTTAAATAGTGCCTAAAGTTGGGAGTCCGGAGTGCCTAGAGTTAACTTTAGGCACTCCGGACTCTAGCTCACTCCACACTTCTTCTCCGGATGGGCATCGACATACAGCGGGCACCACCACCTCCACGTGCAAGCTCCGATCCGGGAATGGTTACGACACATTTTCCTGAAGGAATTTCACACAATCCGCTTAATAAATCCTTCGCTGGAATAACCTGAAATCCCTTTTGATTGAGTTGTTCAATGGTATGAACATTTCGCTCATACCCGATCACTTTTCCGGGGGCGAATGCAAAGAAATTTGCTCCACTGTGCCACTGTTCCCGTTCCTGAGTCCAGCTATCAATTCCGCCGCCGCATTTGATTGGATCCATATCAATACCCAGATTTTTCAGGGCTCTGGGCAAATTTTTCTGTTCCCTGATATCAATCACTTTACCATTCTCAACCCGGATATGAATGGTATGAAAGCGGTTTGTTCCCATAATCAGTGGCTCGTAAACCATACAGGCATCTACATCCAGAAAGGTAAAAACCATATCCAAATGGATGAATGATTCGGGAGTATCGGGCAATTCCTGAATCAAAATATGTTGTAAGCCGCTTTTTTTAGCTTTTATATTTTCGAGGATAAAATCAATTCCCTGTGTGCTGGTGCGAATTCCGGTTCCAATCACCAAAACATCTTCGCGCCCAACCTGAAAATCACCTCCTTCAATCGAAATTCCGGGGAAATTACGAATGCTTTCTGCAGTATTCGGATTAATTGTATTTGTTTCGATTAAGGGATGACTGGTAAAAATGGCATTCATAATCACAGCTTCGCGATCGCGTACTTTGCTGGCCATCTTGCCAATCAAAACCTCCTTCCCAAACGACATGGAAGCATCGCGGGTAAACAGAAAATTATGCAGTGGGCGCAAGCTGAAACGCTCCTGGCTCAGGTAGCGTGTGAGGTTGTTCCGTTCGAGAAAAACGCCCTGAATCAATTGGCGAGCCAACTCCGGAGCATTTTGTTCCATTAGCACCGGAAAAATATCCATTGCTCCCTCGTTCTGGCAAATCTCCTTCAGTAACGAAGTCTTAACCTCATCCAATTGAAGTATATCCGACAGCAAATCTTTGACCTCAAAAGTGCGGGTTACTTTATTCAGCACACCTTTAAAATAGGAATACTCATTTCCGGCGACAGATAAATTCAGAATATCGCTGTAAAGCGCGCGCTCTGCATTTTCTGGCGTCATTTCTTCCACTTCCTGCCCGGGGGTGTGTACGATGACGCCTTCCAACTGGCCAAACTCAGAACAAACATTAACTTTAATTTTTTGATCGGCTTGCATAACTATTGTTTTCTTTTGTGCTTCAAAGATACAAACATTGAACTTCAGGGAATCGTAAACTGTTTGATAATCGCGTCAGTTTAATAACATACTGTAGTCATTGCAAAAGTTAAAAATCAATGCTCATTTTACTTCTGACCAGACAATAATTATCTTTGCAAAAGAATTCTGTGTACATGACAAGACTTTTCTTTTTTATATTGACAGTCACTTTGGTCACTTTTGCTGCACAGGCGCAAAAAACTCCAGACCCCCAGTACGTTCCGGGCATGCTCATTGGTAATGATACCTTGCCACATCTCGACTTACCATCGGTCGACGTTTTTCCTAAAAAATCATTCAAAAGCAAGAATGAGGAACAGCAATACTGGCGATTAGTTTGGCGCGTAAAAAAGGTTCTGCCTTATGCGAAAGAAGCCGCTTTTTTAATGAAAAAGTATGAAATGGAGGTCTCACCCGATGCCAGAGGAAAGGATCGCCGCGTGTATGTGCGAAAAGCTGAAGAAGAATTAATGAAAAAATACGGCTCAACTTTAAAGAATATGTCGGTAAACGATGGTAAGGTTTTAATCAAGCTAATTGACCGCGAAACCAGTAAGTTGTCGTATGATTTGATCCATGAATTAAAAGGTGGTGTTTCGGCTGTATTTTGGCAGGGAGTAGCCCGCCTATTTGGCAACAATCTGAAATCACACTATGACCCTTGGGGAGAAGACAGGCAAATAGAATTGATTATTCAATCTATTGAAATGGGAATTATCTGATAGTTAAATGCCCTTCCCTTTTACACATTCCATAATTGTATAAATCAGGATTTTGAAATCGACATACAGCGATATGTTTTTGAGGTAAACCATGTCGTACTGTAACCGTTCTACCATCTCGTCAATATTTGATGCGTATCCGTATTTCACCTGACCCCATGAAGTAATACCCGGTCTCAATTTCTGAAGGTGAGTTACATAAGGTGCACGTTGCGCGATCTGGTCGATGTAGTATTTTCGCTCAGGGCGTGGGCCTACCAACGACATTTCGCCCAGAATAACATTGAAAAATTGGGGAATTTCGTCAAGGTGAGTTCTGCGCATAAACTGGCCAATGTGTGTAATCCGGTTGTCGTCAGTGCTCGAAAGAAGCGGGCCGTTGGTCTCAGCATTTTTTACCATTGTCCGTAATTTGTAGATGGTAAATGGCTTGCCAAACTTTCCTACACGTTCCTGTTTGTACATGATAGGACCTTTCGAACTCATTTTTATGCCAATCGCCAAACCTATGAAAACCGGGAAGAAAATGATCAGCGCCAAAATAGAAACAAACACATCCAACAGACGTTTCACGTTTTCCTGCCAAACCGGCATCAATCCATTGGATATTTTAAGCAAGGTACTTCCGAATATGGTATTGGTTTTGGCCTGATTGGTAAGTATATCAAACAAATCGGGAATTCCCCAAACCGTATGTGTCCTGTTCTCCAACAATATAAGAATCTCACTTAATAGCTTATGCTCCGACGACTCAATAGCAATAATGATTTCTTCCACTTCATAATCGTTAATCACTTTCTGCAAGTTTTTGTACGATCCCAGGTTTGGAGCATACTTTTCAAGTGGGTACGATTCAAGTTCATCGACTGTCAGAAAACCAATAATTTTATTTCCGGCCGGACGTTTTTGGGTCATCATATCTTCAACCAAACGAACAGCCTTTTCATTGGCTCCAATCACAATTGTATTGAAACCAATAGTGCGGCTGTGAATCCGATGAATTGTACGGGTAGTAATAATTAAGCGAAACAGATAAGTAAAACTGAAATGCAAACCCAACAGTGCAAAATACAGGTTGTAATATTTACGGTAATCTGGAACCCAGTCGTTAAGAAGCAATAGGAAAAAGATAATTGTTACGCCGGCCAACGAAGTAATCGCAGTTTTTCCTAGTTCCAGCAACCTCGATTTGCGATAGATGTACGAATATTGGCCGGTAATGTAATAAAGAGTTATCCAGAAGATAGGTATAAAGATGAGCGCCAGATAAAACTGATTGGTAAACTCCAACGGGATGTTATAGCCAAATTTGATCGGTTCGATGTAAAGCTTTCGGTAAGAATAAAATAAAGTCCAGCTAATTAGGGCCGCAATAATATCGAAAACCAGATACCTGGCAACTTGTAACTTTTTTTGCATAAGAAAGGTTTGGTTCTGATTACAGATGTAATCAAGAACGCTTCAACATTAAAAATATTGCCGCAAAAATAGATTTTAATTGTTAAAAATCGATTTCATTAAAGCGTAAATGCTCGCGTATTTCATGCACGATCTGAACTCCATTCAGCAGGTTATCGAAGGAGTTGGCCTTTTTATCCTGATTTTGAATCAACCGGATATAGTTACCAATAGCAGTATATTCCTGATTTAGATGTGGATATAAGATGTAAAGCGGTGTCTGAAATTCGAATTTGGTTCTTTTGGTTTGCTCAAAAATTTCACAGCAACCAGATATTTTTTCCTGAGTAATCGTCAAATTAACTACACTTCCATTCTCGAATTCGATGCGAAGATTGACTATGATTTGTGCCTCGGATTCCCTCATTCCGAATATATCCAGTTTTTTGTAGTTACTCTGCACAACCCGGTTAATTGCGGTAATCAAGAGCAACATCTCATGCGAAGGTTTTATTGTAGAACCTTCAAAACATGTTCGGAGATTAATAAGAAGTGGTTTTTCAAATTTATTGCTGAATGGATCAAAATGAGGAATGTAGCTGAATGGATTGTAGATGAATGTTACAACTCCGGCCTCCTTTTCCAAATCGATCAGCTCTTTAATTTCTTTGATGTTCAGGTTTGGAATTGTTTTCAGATACATGTGTTTACTCTTCCGCAATATTAACCTAATGAGTTCGCAACTGATCGTCTTATCACTCAGAATCAAAATGGCGTCCGAAATGTCCATCAAATTAATAGGGCTAAGAAGTTCAACGAAGCCATCGGGCACAGTGGCATTTCCTGAGAAATATACACCGACAACTTCAGTTCCGGGCATTGTTTTCAACTGTTCCAGAAGTTCCGGATTGGTAGTCTGATCACCAAAAATTCCGAGTTTAATCATACATGCAAAATAGGAATAAATTAAAAGTCGTATTATTGCCGGCTAAAATACTTTTCAACTTCGATTGTTAATATTGTTTACATTTAGAAGTCGTTTAGAACCTATATTTGGCTAATTTTGAAAAAACGGATTATTTATGGAGCTTCAGGATACACTACGACATCAGGGTCTACGGAAAATATTGGTGGAAGGTATTCGTATCAAAGGTATTAAGGACGAAAAAGTATTGGCAGCAATGGGTAAAGTGCCTCGTCACCTGTTTATGGATAGTAGTTTTACTCAGTTCGCATACAAAGATCAGGCATTCCCGATTGGCGCCGGCCAAACCATAAGCCAGCCTTTCACGGTGGCAATTCAGACACAGCTTTTGCAGGTTGAACGTTTTGATAAAATTCTGGAAGTTGGAACCGGATCAGGATATCAGGCAGCTATCCTGCTCGAACTGGGAGCCAGCGTTTACACCATCGAAAGGCAGCGCGAATTGTACCTGAAGACTCAGTCTATTCTGCCTCAGATTGGCTATAATCCTAAATTCTTCTATGGCGACGGCTACAAAGGACTTCCAACTTACGGCCCATTCGATAAAATCATTATAACTGCCGGAGCACCTTCAATTCCTGAAGAACTGCTGAACCAGCTTAAAGTTGGTGGACGCATGGTGCTTCCGATGGGCCCGCGCGAAAAGCAAACGATGTATGTTGTGGTGAAAACCAGCGAAACCGAATATTACAAAGAATCGCATGGAACATTTGTTTTTGTTCCGATGTTGAAAGGTACAGACCAGTAACATTTATTTACCATTTGTTTATTTACTATTTTTCGCGCTCCACCACACATTTAAATAGTAAATTGTCTAATTGTCAATCTAATTATATGATACAGATTAAAAAATTCACCTTCAATCCGGTACAGGAAAACACTTTTGTTCTTTACGATGAGACGGGCGAATGCGCCATAATCGATGCCGGTTGTTTTTTCGAAAACGAGCGCAAGGAACTCGATAATTTTATTGCAGCAAACCAACTTAAACCAGTTAAACTAATTAATACGCATTGCCACTTCGATCATATTATGGGCGTAACACATTGCCGCACAAAATACCATCTTCAGTTCGAAATCCATCCGGCAGAAACTGCATTGGTAGAACAAGCGGCTGAACATGGCGATCTGTTTGGCATCCCAATGGAGCCTGTTGATGCTCCGGATTCGTTTTTTCAGGAAGGCGATCGGATAAGTTTTGGGAACTCGTACTTGCAGATTATTGGTGCCCCTGGACATTCTCCTGGTGGAGTGGTATTTTACAATCCGGATCAAAAAATACTGATAGCCGGTGATGTTTTATTCTACGGAAGCATTGGCCGGACTGATCTTTCTGGTGGTAGCTTTATTAAACTTGTTGGCAACATTAAAACCAAATTACTCACGTTGCCCGAAGAAACGGTTGTTTATTGCGGCCACGGACCCGAAACAACCATTGGTTTTGAAAAGAAGAACAATCCGTTTTTGACATAGTCAGGTTCACTTTATTCCAAACAACTTCGAACCTTTTCAGGGTAACCTTTCAAAGAATATTTTGATTATCTTTGGTTTATGAAAGCAATAAAAGAAATAGAAGCAAAAATCAGTCAGTTATCTCCGGGATTAATTGATGAGTTGGATCATTTTATAGACTGCTTAATCAACAAAAACAAGGCTCATCAATCCTCAAAATTAAGACAGGATTGGGCCGGAGGTTTAAAAGATATCAAAATGTCATCCATCGAATTACAAAAAAAAGCATTGGATTGGAGACAAAAGTAAGATATCTTGTTGACACCAATGTTTGGTTAGAGCGCCTATTGGATCAGGAAAAATCGGAAATTGTTTCCCAGTTTCTTGACTCGATTCCATTGGATGACACATTCGTAAGTGATTTTGCCATACATTCAATTGGAGTTATTCTTTCCAGGTACAAAAAATTTAGTGTATTTTCTGAATTTCTGGATGACTTATTCATAAATGGACAAATTGGACAACTTTCACTTAATCCAAACGAGTTAATACAAGTCATTTCCAATATTCAAGAATTCAATCTCGATTTCGATGATGCTTACCAACTTTCCGTTTCCCAAAAGTATGATCTAGTAATAGTAACATTTGACAAAGATTTTAACGCAAAGGGTATACGAAAAAATACTCCTGAAGAAATAATTCAGCAACTGGGAACAACTGACTGGGATTCATTAATTGGATAATGGCACTATAATTTCGAATCCATTAAATACAAAAAATTTAACATCGAAACTCTCCTCTATTACTTTCTTTAAATAGGAGGAGGCTAATAAAAATCATTTAATCCAATTCGTATTTCTTCCTATGTTTGCACCCTCAAAACAGAAATAAAATTTTAAACTCATATGGCAAGCGATAAATTTGTAATGCGCCACATTGGTCCACGCGACCATGAAATTCAGGAAATGCTGAATGTTCTGGGCGTTTCAACGCTCGACGAATTGATGAACCAGACCGTTCCGGAAAATATCAGGCTGAAACAGCCGCTAAAACTGGAAGATGGCTTAACCGAACGTCAGTATTTCCGCAAGATTCTGGCCCTGGCCGCACAAAATAAAGTCTACAACACGTACATCGGAATGGGTTATTACGACACCATTACCCCGGCAGTAATTCTTCGGAATGTATTGGAAAATCCGGTTTGGTACACCAGTTACACACCATATCAGGCCGAAATTTCGCAGGGTCGTCTGGAAGCTTTGCTGAATTTCCAGACCATGGTTTGCGACCTGACTGGCATGGAAATGGCCAATGCAGGCTTGCTTGATGAAGCTACTGCTGCCGCCGAAGCAATGGTGATGATGATGAACTCACGTTCGCGCGCCAAAGCAAAAGCGAATGCCAATGTGGTTTGGGTTGACGAAAAAGTATGGCCTCAAACCCTGGATGTGCTTATTACACGCGCCAATCCGCTGGGCATTGAACTGAAAGTAGCCGATTGGAAAAACTTCGAATTTGACGATAATACCTTTGGAGTGATCGTTCAGTATCCTAATTCCGATGGACAAATCATCGATTATTCATCCTTGGTCAATGCTGCTCACGAAAAAGAAGTATTTGTTTCGGTTGCCGCCGATCTTCTTGGCCTTTCAATCCTGACTCCTCCGGGAGAATGGGGTGCCGATATTGTTTTTGGAAATTCGCAGCGCTTCGGAATCCCGATGGGTTATGGAGGTCCGCATGCCGCATTCTTTGCCTCGAAAGCAGAATTCAAACGAACCATGCCTGGTCGCATCATCGGCGTTTCGAAAGATACACATGGAAACCGGGCGTTGCGTATGGCCTTGCAAACCCGTGAGCAGCACATTAAGCGCGAAAAAGCTACTTCCAATATTTGTACTTCGCAGGCGCTTTTGGCTAACATGGCTGGCTTTTATGCCGTTTATCACGGGCCTGAAGGCATCACCGAAATTGCCACCCGCATTCATGGTATTGCAGCATTGCTCGAAAAAGAAATTTCGGCATTGGGTTACACACAACTCAACAGCAACTATTTCGACACTATCCGTTTTGCACTGCCTCGCCACGTAAAACGCGAAGACATTGAATGGCTGTCGCTCGAACTGGAAATGAACTTCCGCTATTTCGAAAACGGCGAAGTTGGCTTAAGCATCGACGAAACAACAAACCTCGACGACATCAACTGGATCATTGAAGTATTCGCCAAAGCTGCAAACAAACCTTGGATTAAGATTACTGAATATCCTTCAGTTTGCACCATCCAGCCTGAATTTTTGAGAACTTCGGCTTTTATGCAGCAGGAAGTGTTCAACAAATACCGCTCTGAAACCGAGATGTTGCGCTACATCAAAAAACTCGAACACAAAGATATTTCGCTCACCCACTCCATGATTCCATTGGGATCGTGTACCATGAAGCTGAATGCGGCTACTGAAATGTTGCCTTTAAGCTGGATCGAATTTAATGGCATTCACCCGTTTGTTCCGAAAAATCAGGCTCGTGGATATCACGAAATGATGGAAGAATTGCGCCGGGATTTAGCCGAAATTACCGGTTTTGCTGATGTCAGTCTTCAGCCCAATTCGGGTGCGGCTGGCGAATATGCCGGATTGATGGTTATCCGTCAATACCACATCAGCCGGGGCGAAGATCATCGCGATGTGGTGCTGATTCCTTCATCGGCTCACGGAACCAACCCTGCCAGCGCTGTTATGGCCGGCATGAAAGTAGTGGTGACACCTTGCGACGAACGTGGAAACATCGACGTGGAAGCTTTGCGTCAGAAAGCCGAAGAATTTAAAGACACGCTATCGTGTTTCATGGTGACTTATCCATCTACACACGGGGTTTATGAATCGTCAATCACCGAACTGTGTGAAATTATTCACTCGCATGGCGGACAGGTTTACATGGATGGCGCCAACATGAACGCGCAGGTTGGTTTGACCAATCCGAGCCGCATTGGAGCCGATGTTTGCCACCTGAATTTGCACAAAACATTCGCCATTCCTCACGGAGGTGGTGGTCCGGGTGTTGGCCCGATTGCCGTTGCCACCCATTTGGTAGAGTTTCTGCCTTCGCATCCGGTTATGAATAATGGACATGTCGGAATTACTGCCGTTTCTGCTGGTCCTTGGGGAAGCGCATCGGTACTGCCGATTACTTACGGATACATCAAAATGCTGGGTGCCGACGGACTGAAACGCGCTTCAGAAATCGCGATTCTGAACGCCAACTATATTGCCAACGCCTTAAAAGATAATTACGGAATTTTATATACTGGCGAAAATGGCCGTTGCGCTCACGAAATGATTCTGGAATGCCGTCACCTGAAAGCCGCATCGGGCATTACCGAAGGCGACATTGCCAAACGTTTGATGGACTATGGTTTCCACGCTCCTACCCTTTCGTTCCCGGTTCACGGAACGCTGATGGTTGAACCAACCGAAAGCGAATCGAAACAGGAATTGGATCGTTTCATTGAAGCGCTGACCGGCATTTTTAACGAAATTCAGGCCGTGGCTTCGGGCGAACTCGACAAGGATGACAATCCGCTAAAAAATGCTCCACACACTTCGGATGTGGTTACTGCCAACGACTGGAACCATTCATACAGCCGCCAGACAGCCGTATTCCCATTAGCATGGTTGAAAGAAAATAAATACTGGCCACCCGTTGGACGTGTTGACGATGCTTTTGGTGACCGCAACCTGGTTTGCACCTGTGAACCGATAGAGAGTTACAAATAAGAAGACTTCGATTTTAAATAGTTAATCCTGACAGGTTTCGAAAACCTGTCAGGATTTTTTATAAGCATTATTCTGTCAATAATAATATTTTGCTGTTTAATTTTTATTTGGTTCCTAATTATAATCAACATAAATTTGTTTGATTACAATTAGAAAAAACATGAAGAATATTCATACACATTACGATAATTTAAAAGTTTCGCGCAATGCTCCACCAGAAGTAATTAAAGCTGCATACAAAAGTTTATCTCAGAAATATCATCCTGATAAAAATCCAGAGAACAGCGAAGCAGGTCGTATTATGGCTATTTTAAACAATTCTTATGATGTGCTTTCAAACCCTGAGAAGCGAAAATTACATGATATCTGGATAAGTCAACAAGAGGAAATTTCTAATCCGATTCAGAATGATTTAATAGAGACTAATTCAAAATCATCTAACCAAAGTGGAAATTTCAAAAAATCAGCCCAAAAATATACTTATCATATAACATATTTCCTTATCAGATATGGTTTAGGTTTATCTTTCGTTTTCTTTATTATTTGGGCAGTTTTCTTTGATGACAATTCGTCAACTCCAACAAAAGGGCCCAAGCCATATCAATCAAATCCCCCAAGTGAAATTCCAACCTACACAAGGCCAAGTTGCGCTCCAAATGGAAAACCATGGCCAATTAAGGCTGATTATGTTTTCGGATACGAAAAACTTAAAACAAAAGGACTCTCCTCTGTAACAATAGATAATACCGGAAATGATTCTGATGTTTTTGTTAAGTTAGTAGCATTAGATGAAGATAAAGCCTATCCTGTTAGACAATTCTACATACCTGCTTATGAGAAATTTACTCTAAATAAAATTTCAATTGGCAACTATGATATCCGTTATAGAGATTTATCTACGGGATTACTTTCTCGTTCAGAAAGTTTTTATCTGGAAGAAACTACGATTAATGATAGAATCCAGTATAGTAACTTTACCATGACACTATTTAAAGTCCAAGATGGTAATATGCATACATATAACCTATCAGAAACGGAATTCTAAAATCTAGCGATTGTCAACATGCACCAGATTGCTTTTACACAGCGTATCCTTTCTAATTAGCGATACTGGGGGTTAACTTACAGTAAACTCCTTCGGAGTTTAAACAACCCCGATTTACTCATTGGTTGTGGCGACTAACCCGTATGGGTTAAATATTAGTCACCCCCAATGAAATTGGGGGCTAACAAACACCTCCGCCCCCCAACCCCGAAGTGGGTTGAATACATTTTACAAAGTCATTTTATTATTCAACCCGTTCCGGGTTGGCCTTTCCTCCACCTTTCCCTTTGCCCCCAGCGATGCTGAGGGTCAATAATAGTATACTCCTTCGGAGTTTAAACAACCCCGATTGGCTCATTGGTTGTGGCGACTAACCCGAAGGGTTAAATATTAATCACCCCCCAATAGAATTGGGGGCTGGCAAATTCCACCCAACCTCAACCCCGAAGCGGGTTGAATATTAGCCCAGTTAAAATCCAAAGCCGTTATTTATTGATAGAAATTTCGTAACTTTTTCAAGGTGAAATTTTACTAACTTTTAAATTCGCCCTTATGGCCAGCTACCGTCAAATTCTTTATCACCTTACTTTTCATACAAAAAACAGTGAAAAGGTATTGCACAACTCAGAAAACGATGAACTCTTCAAATACATTTGGGGTGTATTGAAAAACAAAAACTGCAAGCTTTTCAGGATTAATGGCATTGAAGATCATATTCATATTGTTTGCGATCTGCATCCTTCTGTTGCATTGGCCGAATTGGTAAAAGACATTAAAGTTGCCAGCTCAAAGTGGATTAAGGAGAAAAATATCTATCCGGAATTTTCGAATTGGGCCGAAAGTTATGGGGCTTTTACATTGTCTATTCGAGAAAAGGATACAATTATTAAATATGTGATGAATCAGCAGGCACATCACAAAAAAGAAAGTTTTAGGGAAGAGTTTATTCGGTTGCTGAAAGAGAACGGCGTTGACTTCGACGAAAAATATTTGCTGTAATTTGATATTCAACCCACTTCGGGGTTGGCTTTCAACTACCTTCCTGCTGCCCCCAGCGATGCTGGAGGTCAATAACAGTAAAACACCTTTGGAGTTTTTAAAGCAGCAAAACTTGTATGCTTGCAATTTTTAAACCTGACAGGGTTCAGAACCCTGTCAGGTTTAACGTAGCTTGTGGGCAAAAAACTAAAAAAGCGCAGAACTCTCATCCTGCGCTTCTATTTTGCTTTTTGCCTTGATACTTTTGCCTTGATTTACATCACCACGTTCACAATCTTATTCGGAACAACAATCACCTTTTTCGGGGTTTTTCCTTCGAGCCATTTGATCGAAGTTTCGTGAGCCAGAACTGCCGCTTCGATTTTTGCATTGGGAGTTCCAACCGCAAATTCTAACTTAAAGCGAACTTTTCCATTGAACGAAACTGGGTATTCAAACACATCTTCTGTCAGCATCGCTGGGTCAACTTCGGGCCAAGGTGCATATGCCAGCGTTTCTGTATTTCCATACATCTGCCAAAATTCTTCTGCAAGGTGAGGCGCATAAGGTGAAAGTATTTTTGCGAAAATTTCAGCCGTTTGCTTGCTTACTTTCCCTTTTTTCATCGCCAGATTGTTGAAAATCATAAGCGCCGAAATTCCGGTATTGAATTTCATGTTTTCGATGTCGAATGCCACTTTGCTGATGGTCTGATGCAACAGTTTCAGAGTTTCCTTGTCGTCGGCTTCATCCACAATATTTTCCGGAGTTCCGAAGAAACGGGCAGCACGGTTCAGAAATCCGAAAACGCCTTTCACGCCATTTTCGGCCCAAGGTTTAGTGTCGTCGAGTGGTCCCATAAACATCTCGTACAAACGAAGTGAGTCGGCGCCAAATTTGGCTACCACATCATCAGGATTCACCACGTTTTTCAACGATTTCGACATTTTAGCCACAATCTGTGTCAGTTCTTCGCCGGTTTCGGTGTGTAAATATTTTCCTTCTTTTTCTTCGACCAAATCGCTGGCTACTTTCGCCCCGGTGGCGGTTTGGTATGCAAATGCCAGAATCATTCCCTGATTAAACAACTTCTGGAAAGGTTCTGGAGTTGAAACAATGCCCAAATCGAACAGCACTTTGTGCCAGAAACGGCTATATAATAAATGCAATACGGCATGCTCGGCACCACCCACATAAAGGTCAACCGGCATCCAGTAGTTTTCCAATTTTTTGTCGAAGATCGATTCGTCGTTTTTTGGATCGATGTAGCGCAAATAGTACCAGCAAGAGCCAGCCCATTGCGGCATGGTGTTGGTTTCGCGGCGGCCTTTGCGACCATTCGCATCGGTCACATACAGCCAATCGGTTGCATTGGCCAGTGGTGATTCGCCACCTTCGCCCGGTTCGTATTTTTCCATCTGCGGAAGTTCAACCGGAAGGTTATCTTCAACCAAAGTAACTTCCCCATCTTCCCAGTGAATAACGGGGAAAGGCTCACCCCAATAGCGCTGACGGCTGAATAACCAGTCGCGCAGTTTGAAATTGGTAGTCGCTTCGCCAATTCCCTTTTCGCCCAGCCATTCGACCACTTTAGCAATGCCCTGTTTTTTGTTCAGGCCATTCAGATCGAGACCAATTGCCGGATTGGCTGAATTGATGTAAGCGCCATCTTCAGTCCAGCAAGCTTCGCCAGCCAATACTTTAGCGCGGGTGTCGTCATCGGCACTCTTCGGATCGAGAATACAGATAACCGGAATATTGAATTTCTGAGCGAACTCGAAGTCGCGGGTGTCGTGTGCCGGAACTGCCATAATTGCACCTGTACCGTAGCCCATCAATACATAGTCGGCCACCCAAACAGGAATTGGCAAACCGGTAATCGGGTTAATTGCATTGCGTCCGGTGAAAACTCCGGTTTTATCTTTAGCCAGTTCGGTGCGGTCCAAATCCGATTTCAGCGAAGCAGCTTGTATATATTTATTTACCTGTTCTTCATTTTCAGGAGTAACCAAACTTTCCAACATCGGATGCTCAGGAGAAACAACCATATAAGTTGCCCCGAACAAAGTGTCGGGACGTGTAGTGTAAACACGCAGTTTTTCAGTTGATCCTTCAATCGCAAAATCTACTTCTGCACCGGTCGATTTACCGATCCAGTTTTTCTGCATGTCTTTTACTCCTTCAGGCCAATCCAGATCGTCCAACCCCTGCAACAAACGTTCAGCATAATGCGGAATCCGGAGCAACCATTGCTTCAGGTTCTTACGGGTCACCTGGTTGCCACATTTTTCGTGCGAACCATCGGTCAACACTTCTTCGTTGGCACACACCGTTTTGCACGACTGGCACCACCAAACCTGAGCATTGTCGTAATAAGCCAGACGTTTTTCACCGATGTATTTGTTGATGGCAGCTTGTCCTTGTGCCTGAATTTCGGCAGGAATTGGCAGTTCGGTGATTGGGCGGCCTTTCCCGGCTTCGGCATCGAACCATGTGTTGTATAATTTGGTGAAAATCCACTGTGTCCAGCGGAAATATTTGGGGTCGGTAGTATTGATTTCGCGGTCCCAGTCGTAGCTCAAACCCAATGATTTGATCTGGCGGCGGAAATTGTCACAATTCTTATTTGTAGTTACAGCGGGGTGCGTTCCGGTCTGAATGGCATACTGCTCGGCAGGCAATCCGAACGCATCCCATCCCATTGGGTGCAATACGTTGAAGCCTTTCATGCGCTTGTAGCGGCACATGATATCGGTTGCAGTGTAACCTTCAGGGTGACCAACATGCAAGCCCGCTCCTGAAGGATAAGGAAACATGTCGAGCACGTAATATTTTGGTTTAGAGAAGTCGTTTTCGGTTTTGAACGTTTGTCGTTCTTCCCAGTATTGTTGCCATTTCGGCTCAATTTCGGAGAAATTATATTCCATTTTTAGTGTGTAATAAAGGTTTCTGATAATGAGCCGCAAAGATAGAAAGAAAGTTGCAAGTTAAAAGGTGGGAATTATGGAAATGTGGTGAACAATCCAAAGGGTTACGTTTTTATGGTTTCAATCACAGGATTCCGTTGCACTCCACCCTGTGCTGTTACATATCGGTCCCTTGGACCTTTGCGAATTTTGTTGAAGGGGCAACGCTCCGATATGTAAAAGCATAGTCCGAAATAAAATGGAGGGCTATGAATTGAATAATTAATCTAATCCCAAACATATCGCTCATCGAACTCAATTCCATTTTCTTTCAGGAATAACCTGAATTCATCTTTGCAATCTACCTCTTTATGATGCTCGGGTTGATTCAAAATATATTTTTTAACAACAACAATTTTCGAAGAACTTACAGAAAAGATTCCGTATCCATCTTGCCAGTAAAAATTGTCAATTCCTCGTATCTTGATCCACTTCGAGGATGATGTCTTTATTTTTGAAACCAGATCTGCCATCGTAATTGTTCGTGGAAGCGTGCAGAGAATATGGATATGGTCAGGATTAGCAAATAGCTCATAGGTGTAGGAATGCAATTCTGCCAAAACTCCAATAATGTATTTATGCAGTTCTGGTCTAATTTCGTTTGTAATAAATTCAATTCCATATTTGGTAGTAAAAACGATATGGACATTTACTTTGGCTAATGATTGTGGCATAATGTCATAGTTTAAAATAACTAATTTACATCATTTGAATTAAATAATCACAGGGTTTCGCTTCACTCTACCCTGTGCTGGCACAAGTCGGTCTTTCAGACCTTTGGTAAAATGAACTTTTCATCCTCATTCAGCGTTCAATCTTCGAAACAATTTTAAAAACAAAAACTATGAAATTCGTAATAACAGGTTCTTTGGGAAACATCAGCAAACCACTTGCTGAAAAATTGATTGCTGCCGGACACAGTGTGACTGTAGTAAGCAGCAAAGCTGACAAAACTGAAAAAATCGAAGCCTTGGGAGCTAATGCGGCTATTGGTTCGGTTGATGATGTTGCTTTTCTTACTAAAACATTTACCGGAGCTGATGCCGTTTATACTATGGTTCCGCCAAATTTTGGAGCCGGCAACTGGAAAAAATACATTGCCAATATTGGCGAAAATTATGCTGAAGCCATCCATGCCGCAGGAGTAAAAAATGTAGTTAATCTAAGCAGTATGGGCGCACACATGCCCGAAGGCTGCGGACCGGTAAGCGGTTTATTCTTTGTTGAAAAAGCCCTGAACGCATTGGAGGTTGTGAATGTAAAACACCTTCGTCCCGGATTTTTCTACACCAACTTCCTGTCCAATGTTGGAATGGTCAAACACATGGGCATTATTGGTGGAAACTACGGCGAAAATGCAACTCTGGTCATTGTTCATCCTGAAGATATTGCAGAAGTAGCTGCAGAAGAATTACTGAATCTTTCTTTTAAAGGCAAAAGCGTTCGGTACATTGTCAGCGATGAAAAAACAACTCAGGAAGTGGCCACCACTTTAGGAAAAGCCATCGGAAAACCAGAACTTCCATGGGTAAATTTCAAGGATGAAGAAACATTGGGAGGCATGCTACAGGCCGGAGTTCCTGAAGAAATTGCTAAAAACTATGCCGAAATGGGTGCGGCCATGCGTAGTGGCGAAATGGACTCGGACTACAAGCAAAATAAACCTGCAGTTTTTGGGAAGACCAAACTTGAAGCTTTTGCCCCAGTGTTTGCTGCTGTTTATGCACAATCATAAATAACCTATTGAGGGTCCGACTCAAAGTCGGGCTCTCAATAAACTCCTACTTTTTATTTACAGTAAAGCTTGCTGTTCCGAAGCAGATTTTACCATTTTTACTGACACCTTCGATAAATACATCGTATTTGGATAATTCGTCGGAAGTAAAAAATTCAAGATTTGCCTTTCCATCGGTTAATTGTACCTCAGGATTCCAATACAAAGTTGGCCTGAAATCAGGTTGAGGCGAAATGATATTTTCAAGCGTATATTTTGGCGAATAAAATTTCCCGATTCGCTGATAACCATTCACCCGTTCTGATATTCTACCCCACACATAGTGATCCTTGTTTTCGGTATAATCGCCGGTAGTGCGGTAAATCGCAATCACTCCATCTGCGCCCTTCGACCCGAAAGCCGCCAGATTTCCGCCACTTTTCAGAATTTCAATTTTATCAATTTCATTCATGCGCAATGCCCTTATTTCCTTCATCACATTTCCCGATCCCGGAGGAAAATCAGAAACTTCGATGCCATCGATAATAAACAACGGAGTTCCGCCACCACGTATCGAAATTTGTTCGCCTGAAACAGTTAGCCCGGCAATTTTTCCATCAAGGTAATCGAAAATATTGGTGTACTGGTAATCATTCGGGGTAATTTTGAGCGATTTGTCGGGATTTTGGTAAATCCTGAGTTGAGTTGCCTCTTTCGGAATCCGGTCTTCAACCACTTCAATTTCTGACAAAAGAATGCTGCCTTTCTCCGGATTAAATCCCATTTCTTTCATTCTCCGGTAATAATTATCCATGGCAAATTGCCGGTGAAGTTCGATGCCAAAAGTTGTACGATTCAGAGAATCGCCATAAATAATGGAATCTTTTTTGAAAGGCGGATCGAGAAATACTCTGGTGTTTCGTCCACCGCCTGGCGTTCGGGCATTAATCATCACATTGGTCGAATCGCGCAGGTAAATCTGTTTAAATTCGAAGCGCCCGTTTTCATCCGAAGTTGTTTCCAGCATCAGGAAATTTCCACCTGCAGGCCCTAATATTACTTTGGCTTCGGGCACCGGCGATTCTCTGAATAATTTCTTTACAACTCCTTTAATGTCGATTCCGGCATCGTTCCATTCGGTTAAAGGTGGAGTGTTTGTCAGTTCAACATCATCCCAGAAATAAGATTTCCAGCCATGGACCATCATCAGCAAATCAAGTTTTTCTGCTGAAGACAGCACCTCATCATCCACAAAGTAAGCTGCCGGCGATTCGATGGCTCCTTTCAATTCAGAGTCGAGCAACAAATAGCTTTTTATGTTCTGGCTATTTCCTGAAGGTCCGAAATAATTCCGGTTCACCACGGCCATTGACAGTGTTGAGGTCAAGGAGTCGTTGGGAGCCAAAAGCGCATCAACACCAATTTTAACCTCTTCACGGGTTTTAAATTCTTTTTTACTGACTTGTAATTTGAGCAAATCAGCATTGCCGTCGTCCACAAAAATCAGGCGTTCGGCAAAAGGATTCAGGAGCGAATCGAGTAATGCTATTTTTGAAATTCCTTTGGGGAACAAGTTCTTTAGAAGTTTAAACGACTGCGTAAATTCTGTCATTTCAATCTTTTTATAAAACAGCACAACTCCTTTGTGCAAAGCCACAACGTAAAATCCGGGATGTTGAACGAGCTTCATGTTGGCCGACATGCCAAACAATAACGACTCCCCACTCACTTTGAAATTCAGGCAAACTCCATTTGGATTGGCCGCTTCAAGAGAAAATTTCGTGCCCGGAGACTGATCGATGATGGCATAATAATTTTCACCTTCTTCGGGCATCATGATAAACTTACCCATTCCTAAAAAGCTTGTGCTGAACGAAGAAATCGTATCTCCCCGATCATTTAGAATTCTGCCACTGACATAAATCCCTTTTCCTTTTGAATTGATCGCTTTAAAGGCGACTGTATTCACTGCATTCATTACCAGATTTCCACTTTCCGGTAAAAAAGCAACATCAAATTTTGAAAAGTCATCCTGTTCCTTATCAGTCAAATCGGCCGAATTCATCGATTTGGTTATCCATATTTTTTTGTGGAAACAAGCCTCTTCTCCAAAGTTTTTAAGGTATTTGGTGTAGGCCCTTACGGTATACATGCCACTTTCCAGATTTTTGGTATCGATTTCTCCCTGAGTCTGTCCGTTAATTGAGAACAATACATTTTCTACAACCACTTTCCCTGAATCGGAAACCAATTGAACAAATACATTCCTGAAATTCGAGTTCAATTTATGCGTGATTCCGTTTACCTGGTAAACTTTTAGCCAGATTTTATCGCCGGGGGCATACAATTCGCGGTCGACATGGACATACAACTTTTCGAAAAGAAGTGGTTTTTTGGAATCTACCCAACTTTCGATAGTTTGAGCATGGAGTTGTGAAAAAACAGATAAAATAGAAATGAGTAGCGTTGCAAGTTTTTTCATTCTCCACGTGTTTTTCTCTAATTTTTATTTACTCGTTATTTTTTATCTACCGAAAAACTTGTTGTTCCGAAGCAAATGTTTCCCTTTTTAGTAATCCCTTCAACAACAATCACATAATCGGTTACCGCATCGGAAGTGAAAAATCCGATGTTCGCCTTTCCGTTCTCCAGCTTCAGGTTTGGTTCCCAAAACAAGGTAGGTCTAAAATCGGGCCGGGGCGAATTGATGTTTTCAGGCGTATATTTGGGCGAGTAAAAGGCAATCGATCGATGAAAGCCCTGTAATTCGGGGCGAAGACGGCCCTTGCTGAACGTGTAATCGATTACAGGTTTGAACGGCGTTTTCTGGTAAATTGCAATTATACTGGGACTTTCGGTAATACCTATTAACGTTTTCGAATAAGCCCCAAAACGTGGACGTACATAATCGATCAAATCTATTTCCTCCATACGGATGGTTCGTAAGTCATAATCACTGATTTCAACACCATCAAGCATAAAAGCTACAGGCTTGGTGCCAACCATAACCAAGTCTCCTGAAACCACCATTGAAGGTAAATTGTATTGCAGATAATCAATCACATAACGAAACTTATAGTCTGACGGTTTTATTAAAAACGTCCTGTCGGCCCAGCTATACTCGCCAAAACTCCGGCTGAAAGCCTTGCGCCTTCTTTCTTCAATTATTTCAACCTCATCGAGCAAAATTGTACCCTTCCCGGGATTGAACTCCAGCTCGCGCTTTTGTCTGAAATAGTCCATTTGGGCAAAATTCGGGTTGAGTTCGATGCTGAAACTGTTCCAATTCAAAAGCTTTACCGGCAATACCGAATCTTTTGGCATGATTTGATCGAGCAGGATTTCGGCGTTCTTTGTTCCGTTTTTTGTTCTGACATTGAGCATGATATTCAGTGAATCGATGAAATACACGTTGTTGAAACTAAACCGACCGGCGTTGTTGGTCGTGGTTTTATCGATCTGAAAGTTCTTCGACACATAATCCAATGAAACTTCTGCATCGGGCAAAGTCTGTTTCCATAAAATACGTTTCACCCAGCCACGGATGTTGATTCCGGCATCGTTCCAGTCGTCCATCGAAGGAATTTTCCTCTTTTCAACATCGTCCCACAGGTAAGTTCGCCAGCCGTGAACCATCATCAGCAAATCCAATTTTTCTGCCGAAGTATGAAATTCATCTTCCACAAAAAAATCGGCAGGCGATTCAATAACGCCTTTCAGGTCGGAATCGAGCAGCAGGTAACTTTTAATGTTTTGCTGGTAGTCGCCCGAGCTTAAATAGTTTTTATCCACCACCGACACCGACATGCTTGAAGTAATGGAATCGCCGGGTTCGAACATGGGCAACACATCAATGCTTACTTCGCTGCGCGGTTTGTATGGTTCTTTATTCACCTGAATCTGAAGCAAATCAGCCTTTTCATCGTCCACAAAAATGAGACGCTCGGCCAATGGATTGAATTGCAGATCGAGCAAGGTAATTTTTGATATCCCGGTCGGGAAAAGGTTTCGCATCACTTTTACGGCTTGAACATACTCGGTCATTTCAACTTTTTTGTAGAAAAGTACAATCCCTTTGTGCGAGGCAAGAAGATAGAATTCAGGAAAACTTCCGAGTTTCATATTCGTTGAAATCTCCAGCATCAGCGATTCATCACCGGGCTCGTAACTTATGCAGAGGCCATTGGGGAGCGCTTTCGGAAGCGGGAATTTCCGGTCCGGAAACTGGTCGATCGTGGCATAATAATTCAGGCCTTCTTCTGGCATCATGTTGAATTTCCCCATTCCCTTGTAACTTACGTTAAACTTTGTGATGGTATCGCCATCGTCGTCCATCACATTTCCGCTCACATAAATTCCTTTTCCCTTTTCGTCAATCGCTTTAAAAGCCACCGAATTGAAAGTGTTGGGCACTAGATTCCCACCTTCGGGCAGGAACGAAATATCCATGTCGCTCTCATCTTTTGCTGCTGAAAGCGTTGGCTCCATTAGCTCGGCCGGATTTACAATCCATATTTTCTTATGAAACAAGGCCGACTCTCCATAATTTTCAAGGTATTTGGTATAAGCCCTGATGGTGTACAATCCTTTGGGAAGGCTGTCTGTACTAAACATCCCGTCGGCAATTCCTTTTATGGTCAGGAGGTAAATATCCTGCACCACTTTCCCTTCTTCAGAAATAAGTTGAACGTAAACATTCCTGAAATTTGAATTCAGTTTATGCGTGATTCCGTTTACCTGATAAACTTTCAGCCAGATTTTATCACCGGGCGCATACAATTCGCGGTCGACATGAACATACAGCTTTTCGAAAAGAAGTGGTTTTTTGGATGCTATCCAACTCTCGATGGTTTGGGCAGAAAGATTGGTTGTCAGGAGTAAACTGAATAAGAATAGTATGGTTAGTTTCTTCATTGGGTGTAGCATTAGTTAATTACAAAACACTACCCTAAATATATTAAATAGATAACAACAAACGCCCCTTAAAAGGAGCGTTTGTGCTAAAAATGATAGTATTGCATGTTATTTTTTATCCTTTGCATCCCAGTTCACCAGTTTCGAGGGATAAAAGCTGATTTTCATGGCTTTCATTCGTTCGCCATGGTTGGCCAGCCTGATTTTATATTCGTCCCAACTGCGCAATTCGGTTGGAGTCCAGCCAATTTCGGCATAACCCAGCAAACGTGGAAAAATCAGATATTCTGCTTCTTCACGGGTTCCAACGGTTTCTGTCCAAAGTGGCGCTTCAATTCCAATAATATTCTCTTTTTTAATGGTAGGTTCGAGATTGGCAGGATCCCAATTATAACCCTTATCAACCTCAACATAACCTGCCCAATGCAATCCGTACGTACTGGTCGAATCGTACTGCATATCGAGGTAAGCATATTTAGCTGGCGAAATCAGTACTTTGGCTCCTTGTTCAACGCCCTTTACTGCATTTTCGGCTTTGGCCCAATATTGAACCACAGTATTCGGTTTTAATGTTGCCAATGCAATTTCGTCCCAGGCAAATACCTTTTTGCCATGGGCAATTACCATATCCTGAACCCTGTTCATAAACGGAATGTAATCTTCAATTTTGGTAACATGCGATTCGTCTCCACCAATATGCAAATACTCGCCCGGAGTTAAAGCGGCTAGTTCACGAATAACATCGTCGATAAATTTATAGGTAACTTCTTTGTTGGTGCATAAAGTACTAAATCCAACTTCTCTTCCGGTGTACAATTCAGTGGCTTTACCGCTGCAATTTAATTCGGCATACGAAGCCAGCGCAGCATTGGTATGTCCGGGCATATCAATTTCAGGAACGATAGTGATGTAACGATCCTGTGCATATTTTACGATATCGGAATATTGTTCCTGGGTATAAAAACCACCTTCGCCACCACCTACTTCGGTCTTTCCGCCATGAGCAGTCAGGTTTGGCCACGATTTAATTTCAATTCTCCAGCCCTGATCGTCGGACAAATGCAGGTGCAAAACATTCATTTTGTAATAAGCCAACTGATCGATAAGGTTTTTAACATCCTCAACTCCAAAAAAATGGCGGGCCACGTCGAGCATCGAACCACGGTATCCGTAGGAAGGATAATCGCGAATGGTTCCGGTTGCCAATTTCCATGGGCCTTTCTGTTTGTCGGCCATTTCTACTCTTGATGGCAAAATCTGGCGAATGGATTGAATACCGCGGAAAAGTCCGGCAGGTTGGTTGGCTACCAAATTCACCGACTTGTCGGTAATAGTCAACTCATAACCTTCGTTGCCTAATTCGGCATCAGTGCCCGAAAGAGATAGAAAAATGTTGCCTGGTCCCGGAGCTTCAATCGTCGTTTTAACTTCAATACCTAATCCGGTAGAAGGATTCAACTTGTCTGCAAGGAACTGGCCAATCTGAATCAACTCAGCCGCCTCGCCCTGAACGTAAATATCAGTTTGGTCTGTCAGATCAAACGAGCTTCCGGTTGCAACAACAGAAACTGGTTTAGGAATCAGGTTTTCTTTCGAAAGATCGGTCGGCTTGCAGCCTGTCTGACTGACAAACGCGGCTAAAATAAATCCGCCAAGTGCAAGGTTTTTAAATTTAGTTTTTGTCATAATTTAGATGTTTATAGTGTTACGTTTTATTCAACCATTTTCAGGATACGTGTTTTTTTACCAATCCTGAAATTAATAATTACCAATGCGAAACAGGAACCTACAATAACAAAGGCACCCGCCATTTCGACGGTACTGAACTGCTCGTGAAAAATAAGCCAGCCCGAAAGCAGATTAAAAACTGGCACCATCGACTGAAGCAGTGAACCGGTAGCGACATTTACATACTTGTAGCCCTCAGTCATAAAGAGCTGCCCAATGGTCGCCACCACGCCGACCAGAACCAGCAAAAGCAATTCAGTAAGGTTTCCTTCGGCTTGTGTAACTCCGGAAGGAACCAGAAACATCCAGAAACCCACAATGCACTGCGAGAAAAAAATGGCATAGGAATTATCGCTGTCATGAAGCTTTTTCACAAATACCACAGCCAATCCAGTGATAACCGAACCAGCAATGGCAATCAGTTCATAAATTCCCATTCCAGCCAGCGACTCTCTTCCGCCACCCACAGAAAGCAAAACCAGGCCGGCAAACGAAATAAAAATAACTATGAATTTTACAGGCTCAACTTTTTCTTTCAGAATGAGCATACTGAACAAGGTTGCAAAAATCGGATAGGAATAAATATACACCGACCCTTTGCCTACCCCGAGTTTCAAAATGGCGAGATAAAACAAATAAACGGCCGCCCCACCAACTAATCCACGCCAGAACAGATTTTTCCGGTCATTAAATTTCAGGTGGATAACTCCAAAAAGCGATAAAATGCCAATAATTCCCAAGCCAATAGCAAAACGGAAGAAGGTAGTCTGGTAACTCGACACGTTGGGTATTGCCTTAACCAGAACCGCCATCAGTGCAAAAAACACCACCGATCCCAATGTTAAAAGTATCCCTTTCGAATTATCCGACATGCCATTGATTTAATACGTGAAGCGCAAAACTACCGATATTATCCTGAACATTAACTGACAAAAACGATCAATCATTGATATTTTACTCAGGTTTACATCGGCAAATAAGCTAAAATCAAATTATTCTTTGCACGAATTCAAATCCTGATTGAAACAATAAACTTAAATCCGTTAATCACTAAAAACAAAAGACCTCAACCATAAAATATCATGATTGAGGTCTTTAAAACAAATGCTAATCAAAAAAGTGATAAGCTATATCAGATTAAATCTACTCTTCAACAATAACAATCTTCTCAATCAAATCGCCCTGACGGATAGCATCAATGACTTCGAGGCCTTCGTATACCTTACCAAAGCAAGTGTGTTTGCGATCAAGGTGCGAAGTATTGCGACGACTGTGGCAAATGAAAAACTGTGAACCTCCAGTGTTGCGTCCGGCATGTGCCATGGACAAAACGCCACGATCGTGGTACTGGTTTTCACCGTCCAGTTCGCAAGGAATTTTATACCCCGGACCACCAGCTCCTGTTCCGTTAGGGCAACCTCCCTGAATCACAAAATCAGGAATCACACGATGAAAAGTCAGGCCATTGTAAAAACCGCTTTTCGATAATTTGGTAAAATTCTCAACAGTGCCTGGAGCATCTTCATCATAGAAGTTTACTTTCATAACACCCTTACTTGTATAAATTTCTGCTTTGCTCATTGCTATATTTATTAATATTTCGACTGCAAAAATACAACATTTTGCTTAAAACCGAAATTGACCTGATCCGGCTCTTAAATCTGTTCCCTTTACTTGCTGTTATTTCTGAATTTTACTTTTATATTTGGCGTCAGAGCAGCATAGCACAGGATGACTGAATTTGTTTGTATTTCTATCATCGTACAGAATAATTCAAGCATTAAACCCTCTACTGAAATGTGCCGTTATAATGAATTTTAAAATGTTCCTCAACACTTTTCTGATTCTGCAAAGCTTTGCAAGGCAACAGATTTCAGTTCAGGTTTGGCAAATCGGATTTGTTTAATGACTTTTGAAAAGCAAAATTTTATTAATTAAATTAACTAAATAGAAATCACTACTTATTTTTTAAGAAATGGAAAAAACTAAAAAAGGTCTCTTTACCACTGAGGATGGACGAAATCATACGTTCATCTTTTTCCTGGTTGCCCTTCTGTTTACCTTGTGGGCAGTTGGTAACAGTCTGATTGACACAATGGATAAACATTTTCAGGATTACTATCACCTGACAAAAGCCGACTCAGCCAATGTTCAGTTTTCGCATTATCTGGGATACTTTTTCATGGCTTTACCTGCCGGATGGTTTATTCATAAACTTGGGTATAAGTGGGGTATTGTTCTAGGGCTTACTTTAGCAGCTCTGGGCTGTCTGTGGTTTTATCCCGCCACCAAAATTGATGGATTCTGGGCGGTCCTTTTGGGCGTTTGCCTGGTAGCCATGGGTTTTTCATTCCTCGAAACTGTTGCCAATCCTTATACTACAGTTTTAGGAGATCCCAAATATGCAGCTTCCCGAATTAATCTGGCGCAGTCTTTCAATGCCATTGGCTGGCCAATTGCTCCATATATTGGCGGCTTGTATTTTTATCATACCGACGATGCTCTTAACGCTCAGCAAAATGCTGAAATAGCGCATAAAACAATGTGGATACCTTATGTGGCACTTGCTGTTATAATCGGAATTCTTATTATTGCCTTTATTAAAAGCAAAATGCCTGACGTCACTGAAGATAACAACAATAGTCATGGAAATGAAACTGCTAAAGTTGATGTATTTGGTCAAAAGAGCCTGTTATCGACAATACTATTGTATGTTGTTGCCATTTTATTCAGTTTTGCATTGGGCATGATTGTCCGCTTCTTTGTTCAGTTGTTTTATATGGACAGGGCGACACTGGCCAATCCAGAGGCAATGGCAGCTTTAAACCACACGTTAACCTGGGTATTTAATATTGTTACAACACTTGCAGGTTTGGCGTCCGTTATTTTTATTACGCTCAAAAGAGGGAAACTTATTCATGAAAATAGTATATGGTCGGCTCCGCATTTTACCGGTGCTACTATTGCGCAGTTCCTTTATGTTGCCGCACAAGCTGGTATATTCAGTTTTTTCATCAATTATATGGTTGAAGAAGTCCCCGCTTTAAGCGAAAGTTTTAAATCTAACTTCTTTATTGGTGGCGAAAATGGTTCAATTTTCAGGGATGGATCCTATTTTTTAACAGAAAAAGGAGCAACATCACTCATGTCGTGGATGGCTTTCCCATTGTTCCTCATAGGCCGTTTTACAGGTTCATTTATTTTAAGGGTTACAAAAGCCCACAACATGCTTGGCCTGTATTCATTTATTAATGTCATTTTGATGTTTGTAATTGTAGCCAAATTAGGATGGATATCAGTAGCTGCCGTATTCTTAAGCTTTTTCTTCATGTCAATCATGTTCCCAACCATTTTCTCACTTGGAATTTTTGGATTGGGAGAAAAATCGAAGCTGGCTTCATCTTTTATTGTAATGGCCATTATGGGAGGCGCTGTATTGCCTAAAGTAATGGGTGCAATTGCTGACGCAGATGGCATGTCGGCAGGATATGTTGTTCCTGCGGTTTGTTTTATGGCTATTGCGCTTTATGGATTCTTCTGGACAAAACTCAGTGGCTCTGATGGAGTTAGTGGAGTAAAATTTGGTGCAGGTCATTAATTATATAAACATTACCATGAAATACACTGAAAATAGCCAAATCCCTGCTTTCAAGCGATATTGCAAAACCTTGTCGCTGAAAGACGATGCGCAGTTAATTGAAGATTACAAGAAAGTGCATGCACCTAATGCTGCCTGGCCTGAAATTACACAAGGCATGCGCGAAGTAGGCATCATCGACATGGAAATATATATTCTTGGAACCCGATTGTTTATGATTATGGATACGGTTGCCGATTTTGACCACGAAACAGCTATGGCGGAATTAGCGACGAAACCTCGCCAATCTGAGTGGGAAGCCTACGTTTCAAGGTTTCAGCAAACCTCAGCCGAAGCCACTGCCGATGAAAAATGGCAACTAATGGAACGCATTTATAAATTGGATAAATAAACCCATCAGAAGCTAATTTCTGAAATACACATGAATCCCGGTATATCAACTATTCCGGGATTTATTTTCTCCCAAATAACCTGATAAACTAAAAAAACCTAATCCAATGAAAAGAAGAGACCTCTTAAAAACAGCCGCCGCTTTTGCTGCAACTCCCTTATTTTCGTCATGGGCGGGAGCAATTAATCCACCCGAACAAACAAATACGAATCCGGATTCAGTGAATAATTCAGTTGGCATAAAACGTTTTGGCGATGGGCGCGACTGGTTTTTTGAAAACCGCTACGGAATGTTTGTGCATTGGGGATTGTACTCAATTCCCGGGTGGCACGAGCAACACCAATGGCGTGGGCGTGTTACCCGAAACGAATACGTTAAGCTGGCTAAGCAATGGAATCCGGTAAAGTTTAATCCGGAGCAATGGCTCGATCTGATGGAAGAAGCCGGAATGAAATACATCACTCTAACAACAAAGCATCACGATGGATTCTGTTTGTGGGATAGCAAACAAACCCAGTTTAATACGATGAATACGCCTTACAATAAGGATATCATCGGAATGTTGTCAGATGCTTGCCACAAAAGGAAAGTTCCATTGTGCCTGTATTATTCCATTGCCGACTGGAACCAGCCCAATTATCCCAATCAGGGCCGTCATCACGAATTGCCACCTCAACCTCAGGACTCGCCTGATTGGATTAAATATCTGGAATTCCTGAAGGAGCAGGTTCGCGAACTCTGCACGAACTATGGCGAAATTCATGGTTTCTGGTGGGACATGAACGTTCCCCTACACAAAGATCCGTCAATAAATAACATGATTCGCAAACTTCAGCCCAATGCGGTAATTAACAACCGGGGATTTGACGAGGGTGACTTTGGCACTCCTGAACGTGATTACGACAATGCAGCAGCCGAAGCCAAAGGTTTTGACCGGTTAACCGAAGCATGCCAATCAGTTGGAATGGAAAGTTGGGGCTACAAAAAGGATGAAGATTTTTATACCGATCGGCACCTGATCAGCAGCATCGACCGCTACCTGGCACGCGATGCCAATTATCTTTTGAATGTCGGCCCAACTGGTGAAGGAATCATTCCAAAAGAGGCCGCCGATATTTTAAAACGGATTGGCAAATGGAAGAAGTCGGTTGATGAATGTTATCAGGGAGTTCAGACTGACTCGAATCTTGTGAATGTTCCAGGTGTTCTGGTTACCAAACGCGAGCATACCATTTATATTCATTTAAACAAAGTACCGGTTGGTAATGGCATAAAGTTAAAGCCGATTAATGTACTTCCGGCGAAAGCTACCTTATTAAATAATGGGATGCCCATTGATTGCGCAGTAAATTTATGCCCAAGTGATCATGCTTCACAGCAACCTTATCTCCGCCTGCGGAATTTACCTATTGGCGAGCTTGCCAATACCGTTTTAATCGCGAAACTTGAATTCGACCAACCACTCGAAGAAATTGGCAAACCCACAAAGCTGGAAACAGATGTTGAACTAACGAAATAACACCGAAACCGCTACTTTAATTTAAAACTCGAACTTTTATTGGAGCCTGACCGAGATTTTCTCCGATCAGGCTCTTTTTATCCATCAAACTATCAAAATAAGTACTGATTTTCAGCACAAAAGGTCATTTTTTGAATATTGTTCATTTATCGACGTCCAAAAAACTGACGAAAGTCAATCCGTGTTTTTAAACATCCATTTCTCTTGATTCACACCACTGAATATCTGTAAGATACACTATATTTCGTTTTTACTAAATTCGTATAACCAACACACGAATGTCATAACTTTGGCTATTATTTAAAAATTCAAAAAAATATGAAAGCAGACATCAATGAATTTTTGGAAGCTCTGAAAGTACGCACCCCCGGTGAGCGTGAATTTCATCAGGCAGTTCAGGAAGTGATTGAATCGATATGGGACGTATATCAGAAAAATCCCAGATACCAAAAAGCTAAAATTCTGGAAAGAATAGTTGAGCCCGAACGCACAATTATTTTCCGCGTTCCATGGATCGATGACCGTGGCGATGTTCAGGTGAACCGCGGATACCGGGTTGAATTTAATTCTGCAATCGGACCATACAAAGGAGGCTTACGTTTTCACCCAACTGTAACTTTAAGTGTGCTAAAATTTTTAGGATTTGAGCAGACCTTCAAAAATAGTTTGACAACTCTCCCAATGGGTGGTGGAAAAGGCGGGTCGGATTTTAGCCCGAAAGGTAAATCGGACAATGAAATTATGCGTTTCTGCCAGTCGTTTATGAGCGAACTCTACCGTCATATCGGACCAAATACCGATGTGCCTGCCGGTGATATTGGTGTTGGTGGCCGTGAAATCGGATTCCTGTTCGGACAATACAAACGTCTCCGCAACGAATTTACCGGAGTTTTAACTGGAAAAGGAATTGGTTGGGGCGGAAGTTTGATTCGGCCGGAAGCAACCGGATTCGGAGCGGTTTACTTTGTTCAGCACATGCTCAGTAATCTGGGTAAAGAAATTGAAGGTAAAACATTCAGCGTTTCAGGTTTTGGGAATGTTGCCTGGGGCGCCATTGTAAAAATCAATGAATTGGGTGGTAAAGTAGTAACCATTTCAGGTCCTGATGGCTATATTTATGATGCCGAAGGAATTACCGGTGAAAAAGTAGATTATCTTCTCGAACTTCGCGCATCAAATAATGACGTGGTTCAACCTTACGCTGCAGAATTTGGAGCACAGTTTGTTCCGGGGAAAAAGCCTTGGGAATGCCCGGTTGATATTGCAATGCCATGCGCCTGTGAAAACGAAGTGAATCTTGAAGATGCCAAGATATTGGTTAAAAACGGATGTTTCCTTGTTGCTGAAACTTCAAACATGGGTTGCACTGCCGAAGCAGTTGAATACCTGACCGAAGCTATAACCTACGCTCCGGGCAAAGCAGTAAACGCTGGTGGAGTGGCCGTTTCAGGATTGGAAATGTCGCAAAACTCCATCCGCATGAATTGGCCAAAAGAAGAAGTAGATATGTATTTGCACCGAATCATGAAAGACATTCATGAAACCTGTGTAAAATATGGTAAGAAAGGAAATAAAGTTAATTATGTGATTGGAGCCAATGTGGGCGGCTTTGTAAAAGTAGCCGATGCCATGCTCGCGCAGGGAATTGTATAATTAAAATTCTATTCGAGGTAATGTCCCGAAATTTGTTCTTGTGAGCAACTTTTCGGGACATTACTTTTGTTATTCATATCTCTTGAAATTACCAGGAAAGACCAAAATCACAGCAGTTTTCCATTGAATTCCCAATAAAATAATATTCGCTTCATATTTGGCTGCATATTTTTAGCTTATTTTGGCCAAATTTTGCGGGAAATGCTGATTGATACTCATTCTCATATTTACTCAACCGACTTCATACACGATCTCGACGAAGTCATTCAAAGGGCGTATTCAAACGATGTCCGGAAGATTATTCTTCCTAATATAGACAGTTCGTCGGTGAAGAATCTCCTTAATCTGGTTGACACCTATCCGCATATTTGTATCCCATTAATGGGCTTACACCCAACTTCAGTAAACCACGATTACCAGGAAGAATTACAGGTTGTTGAATACTGGCTGAAAAAACGTAAATTCTATGGAATTGGCGAGATTGGAATTGATTTGTATTGGGATAAATCATTTCTGGATGAGCAGATTCATGCGTTCCGGTTTCAGCTCGAACTCGCCCGCCAATATCAATTGCCGGTAGTGATACACGTTCGTGATTCGTTTGATGAAGTATACTCTGTCCTTCAGGACGTAAAAGACGATACCTTGACCGGAGTCTTTCACAGCTTTACCGGAACCATTGAACAAGCCAACATGGTTATCGATTTAGGCTTCAAGATTGGAGTCAACGGAATTATTACCTTTAAAAAAAGCGGTTTAGATGAGGTCATCAAACAAATTGATCCTTCCAACCTGATTATAGAAACCGACTCTCCATATTTAACCCCATCACCTTTTAGAGGAAAACGTAACGAAAGTTCATACCTTGTTTATATTGCGCAAAAAATTGCCGATCTTCACCACATGACAGTTGGTGACATTGCACAGGTCACGACAGAGAATGCCCGAAAGCTTTTCGGAATTTGAGTATTCAACGTAAACTCTAAGCAAAGTGGAAAATAAGCCGTCGATTTTAATTATTTATACTGGTGGCACCATCGGAATGGTTCAAAAATCAACCAACGGTATTTTAGTACCTATGAAATTCGACCAGATTCAGGAAGAAGTTCCGGAACTCGACCGTTTGGGATACAATCTGCAGGTAGTTACTTTTACACCACCTATCGATTCTTCAAATATGACACCCGCAATTTGGGTAAAAATAGCCAATACCATCGAACGCAATTACAACAAGTACGATGGTTTTGTTATTCTGCATGGTACTGACACGATGGCTTACACAGCATCGGCACTCAGTTACATGTTCGAGAATCTGGACAAACCAATCGTGCTGACCGGATCTCAGCTCCCCATTGGGATACTTCGCACAGATGGAAAGGAAAACCTGATCACCTCGATACAAATTGCAGCTGCGAAAAAAAACAAGCAGGCTATCGTTCCTGAAGTCTGCGTGTACTTCAATTCAAAACTTTTCAGAGGTAACCGAATTTCCAAAAGACATGCCGATGATTTCAGTGCATTTTCTTCGGCAAATTATCCTGCATTAGCAAATGCAGGTGTCGAAATCAAGTATGCTCAGGAGAATATTCACCGGTATATAAACAAAGGAATATTAAAAGTCAGAACACATTTTGATGAAAATGTAGTAATCCTTAAAATATTTCCGGGCATTGGAAGAATGGTTTTCGAAAACATTTTAAATATTCCAGGATTAAAAGGTGTCGTTCTTGAATCATTCGGATCAGGAAATATACCAACCTCCCGTTGGATGATCAGCCAGATAAAAAACGCCATAAAACGCAAAATAATATTTTTGAATATCACTCAATGTCAGGGTGGAGCGGTAAAAATGGGACAATATGAAACCAGTGAAGAACTATTGAGCGCAGGTGTTGTAAGTGGAAAGGATATGACCACAGAAGCAGCCATCACGAAGCTAATGTTTCTGCTCGGACAAGGCTTGGAACATGAAGAAATCAAGCTACATCTGAATAAAAGTTTGATCGGGGAAATAAGTCAATAGTTTTTTTTTGTGTTACATTTTTTTTCGTAATTTGCAGCCCTGAAAAATAGGTGCCAGTCATGGTATTTTGGAGAGATGCAGGAGTGGCTGAACTGGCACGCCTGGAAAGCGTGTGTACCTCAAAAGGGTACCGAGGGTTCGAATCCCTCTCTCTCCGCTTTAGGTAATTTTCAATATTAAAGATTTACGACAAGTTTTGAACAACAATATTTATACTGAATTACGATTATTAAAGAGCAAACTTAAAAACAAACAAATAAAACAATTTAAAAATTTAGGAGATTTACTAATTAAAATTTAAAACCAAGATGAAAAAACTATTTGCGTTAATAGCAGTTATTGGTGTGCTGTTCTTTACAGCATCGAACAATGTAGTTGCTCAGGACAAAGCTGCTCCTGCAACAACAGAAGTAAAAGCAGCAACTCCAGCAGCACCTGCAGCAGTTGTTGACAAAGAAGAAAAAGCAGCTGCTCAGGCAGAAACCGGACAATCTTTTCATAGTGCATTGAAACAAAAATTTATTGAAGGGGGTCCAGGTTTCATGGCTTCAATCCTTATTTGTATGATTTTAGGTCTTGCAATTGCTATTGAAAGAGTTATTTACCTGAACCTTGCTACAACTAACAACAAAAAATTACTTGAAAAAATCGAAGAAGCTTTAAAAACTGGTGGTGTAGAAGCTGCTAAAGAAGTTTGCAGAAACACTCGTGGTCCTGTTGCCAGCATTTTTTACCAAGGTTTAGATCGTTCACACGAAGGTTTGGATGTAGTTGAAAAAACTGTTGTTGCCTATGGTGGAGTACAATCAAGTTTATTGGAAAAAGGCTTAATCTGGATCGCTCTTTTCATTGCGTTAGGCCCTATGTTAGGATTCTTGGGTACAGTAATCGGGATGGTTCAGGCTTTTGATGCTATCGAAGTTGCAGGAGATATCAGTCCTTCATTGGTTGCCGGTGGTATTAAAGTGGCTTTGATCACAACCATTGGTGGTCTTATCGTAGCTATGATTCTTCAGGTATTCTATAACTATAGTGTATCTAAAATTGAAAGTATTGTAAACAGTATGGAAGATGCATCAATTTCATTGATTGACCTCTTAGTAAAATACAACACTAAAAAATAATTGGCCTTATGAAATTTGCTAAAATAACGACTTATTTGTTATGGGTAATTATGGGCATTTCAATATTCTTGATAATCTCATTGTTATCCAGCCTTGATGCAAATGTAGCAGATGAAGGAATGTTAACCTGGATTTCAACGAACTTATATTGGACATATGCATTGTTGGGTATTGCTACTGCTGCATCTTTAGTATTGGAATTTGCATACATAATTACTGACAAAGTGGCTATGAAAAGCACGTTAAGTGCCTTAGGATTTATGGTTGGTGTTATCGTCATTTCTTACATTTTTTCTGACAGCGAAATACCAAAATTCTTTGGTGCAGAAAAATTTGTACAAGATGGTACAATAACACCTACTGTTATGTTATGGATTGGAACCGGATTGATTGCAACTTATATTCTAAGTGCAATTTCAATGGTTGCAATTATTTGGTCATCAGTTTCTAATGTTTTTAAGTAACAACTTGTTTTAAAAAAACAATATGAGAAAAACACCAGAAATACCTTCTGCATCAATGGCCGACATTGCCTTCATGCTACTTATCTTCTTCATTACTGCAACATCAATGGACGTAGATAGTGGGTTGGAGCGTGTTCTGCCACAAATGCCGCCGGAAAATCAAGATCAAGATGACACCCCTCCTATTAAAGAACGAAATGTATTCTCCGTTTTATTGGATCAATACAACCGTTTAATGGTTGAAGGCGAAATCATGCGTGTTGAGGATCTCCGGGAAAAGGCTAAGGAATTTATGACAAATCCTGGGAATAGCGAAAATTTGCCTGAAACAAAACCAACAGAAATTCCACTGTTAGGTAACTTTGAGGTTACCAAGGGAGTTATTTCGCTTCGCAATGACCATGGGACTCAATATGGGATGTACCTTGCAGTACAAAACGAATTAGTAGCTGCAGTTAATGAAGTCAGGGACGAATTTTCTCTTGAGAAATTTGGCAAAAAATATGCAGATCTGACTTCAGAACAAAAAGAGGCTGTTCGTGAGGCTATTCCTTCAAGAATTTCGGAAGCTGAACCCAAAACGATAGGAGGAAAGAAATAATGTCAAAATTTAGAAAAGGAGCAAGCAGAGAATTACCTGCAATTTCAACAGCGTCTTTACCTGACATTGTGTTCATGCTTTTGTTCTTCTTCATGGTTACTACAACCATTAGAGATGTAAGTTTATTGGTTAAAGTTCAATTACCGGAGGCTACGGAATTGACTAAATTAGAGAAAAAATCTTTGGTTAGTTATATTTATGTAGGCCCACCTCAGAAACAATATACTAAAACCTTCGGAACTGAACCTCGTATTCAGTTAAACGATCAGTTTGCAAAAGTTTCTGATATTCCGGATTACATTCTTGCCGAACGTGCGTCAAGAGATGAAGCTGAAATTCCATTCATGGTAACTTCATTAAAAGTTGATGAGTTAACCAAAATGCAAATCGTTGGTGACATAAAGATGGAATTGCGTAAAGCTGCGGCCTTACACATTAACTATTCATCTAAAAAAACTACTCCGACAAACTAAGGAATATCTTCAGTTATATGTAGGGAAGTCAGAAATGACTTCCCTTTTTTTGTCTCATTGCTAACTAACTCTAACCAATATCAAGTTTAACCGGATTGCTGAATGATAAGATGCCAACAAAAAATGTGTTTCTTTGTACTGATCTAATTCATTCGATTTATGAAATTTGAAGACTATCGCATTTCACCTGAGATAAAAGAGAATCTGACAACATTGGGATTCCGTCGACCTACAGATATTCAGTACAAGGCAATAACCCCAATATTGAAAGGTGATGATGTTTTAGCCATTGCACAAACCGGAACCGGAAAAACAGCAGCATTTGCAATTCCAGTAATCGACATTATTCATCAGCAAAAGCGAAGTAGTCGCAGCGAATTCATCAGTTGTCTGGTAATGGTTCCTACTCGGGAACTTGCCCTTCAAATTACTGAAGTCTTCCAAACTATTGGCCAGCATACACGGGTAAAAACGGCTTGTGTCTTTGGCGGTGTCGATCAGGATCCACAGATTTCAAAACTCAAAAGCGGCATCGATATTTTAATTGCCACGCCCGGGCGCATGTTTGATTTGGTAAGCCAGGGGCATATTGTTTTGGATCAGATCCAGATTCTTGTATTGGATGAAGCCGATCACATGCTTGCGCTCGGTTTTATTAAAGACATCAGGCAATTGATTCACCGCTTACCCAAAAATCGTCAAACTTTATTTTTCTCTGCAACCATTAATCCAGAAATTAAGGATTTAGCTTACTCACTTGTAGTAAATCCTATTCGGATTGAAATCTCACCTAAGAACCCGGTGGCAAAAAATGTAACACACTCAGTCGCCTTTATTCCAATGGATGATAAGCGATTCTTTCTGGAGCGGATTATTAAAGAAAACCCAGATTCCAAAATTCTGGTCTTTGTTCGTACGAAAGTGAGGGCCGAACGGGTATTTAAAGCTATGGATCGAATTGAAATTAAAACGCTCACCATTCATAGCGATAAAGAACAGAAAGACCGCCTTGAGGTAATGAAGCAATTCAGAAGCGGAGAAGTAAAAATCCTGATCGCAACAGATGTAAGCGCCCGTGGAATAGATATTGCAGATGTTGACTACGTCATAAATTACGACTTACCTGATGTTGCGGAAAACTACGTTCACCGTGTAGGTCGAACCGGACGTGGTGTAAAGAAAGGATTAGCTGTATCGTTTTGCAGCCCGGAAGAAAAACCTGTTTTGGATGAAATCGAGACTTTCCTTGATCAAAAAATAAATGTAGTTTCTATTGATAAAGAAGACTACTCGGCCACAATCGATTTTTCATCCGATAATCCACACGATTGGCGTGCGTTACTGCACGAAGAAGAAACTACTTTAAAAGGAGTCAAAAAGAAAAAGAAGAAATAAATTCTTATTATACTATTCCGCCAAAAAATAAGAAATCCTTATCAGCATAAAATTACTGATAAGGATTTCTTATTTAAAATGACAATTTCTAAAAAATGTCCTTTTTTTGACGCTAGCCCTTAGATATTTTGGAGCATCTTCCTAAAACTTCAAGATTTTTTAACACAATTCAGATTTTTACTGTCAAATCTTCAAAATAACTCAAATACATTGAATTTAGGTCAATTAACAACAGCTGTTGACTAACACAAATTTTAAAAATATGCTGAACCCCAAATATAAATTACATTTTTTAACAAAACCCCATGTATTTTGCATCTTTTTCTGAAATAATTGTAAATTTTTGGTGCATTACCTATAATTTTACACCACTATTTCATTTTTTATATATTTTTGTTATGTGATTATTGCAAATAAATAAAAGACAAAATATAACTTTTAAAATTTTAATTTATGGCACAATTTAGATTTAGAGCTCTCGAAGAAGTTCTTTCCAGAAAACCCATTGAAGTAAAACGTGAAGAAAACTTAGTTTCTGATTTTTACGGCATGAATGTTTTTGATCGTCCTAAAATGAAGAAATATCTTTCAAAGGAAGCCTTCAAAGCAGTAATTGACGCTATTGATCATGGAACTCCAATCGATCGCAAAATGGCTGATCAGGTAGCTCAGGGCATGAAATCATGGGCCTTGGAAAATGGGGCAACCCACCTTACCCACTGGTTCCATCCATTAACCGACGGAACAGCAGAAAAACATGACGCATTTATTGTACACGGCGAAAGCGGTACAGTGGTTGAATCTTTGTCTGGCTCAATGTTAGCGCAGCAGGAACCTGATGCATCATCATTCCCAAGTGGTGGTATCCGTCAGACTTTCGAAGCCCGTGGTTATACGGCATGGGATCCTTCTTCTCCAGCTTTCATCGTCGACAACACATTGACCATTCCAACCATCTTTATTTCTTATACAGGTGAAGCTCTCGACTATAAAACACCTCTATTAAGAGCAATTGCAGCAGTTGACAAAGCAGCTACTGAAGTTTGCCAGTTATTCGATAAAAATGTAAGCAAGGTAAACGCAAATCTTGGCTGGGAACAGGAATACTTTCTTGTAGACGAAGCTTTATTTATGGCTCGCCCTGACCTGATGTTGACCGGACGCACCCTGATGGGTCACTCTGCTTCAAAAGACCAACAGTTGGATGACCATTATTTCAGTTCAATTCCAACACGCGTTTTCCGTTTCATGGAAGATTTGGAAAATGAGGCATTCAAATTAGGTATCCCTGTAAAAACCCGTCACAACGAGGTGGCTCCAAACCAGTTTGAGCTAGCTCCTATTTACGAAGAACTGAATCTGGCCAACGATCACAACCAGATGATCATGGACTTGATGAAAAAAATCGCCCGTCGTCATAATTTTGCTGTTCTTTTCCACGAAAAACCATTCGCCGGAATCAATGGATCAGGAAAACACAACAACTGGTCACTTTCAACCGACACTGGCGTAAACCTGTATTCTCCAGGTAAAAATCCAAAATCAAATTTACAGTTCCTGACTTTCGTAATCAACACATTAAAAGCCTTGCATGTTAATCAGGACATGTTACGCGCCAGCATCCTTACAGCTCCGAACACACACCGCTTAGGCGCTAACGAAGCTCCACCTGCAATTATCTCTGCATTCCTTGGATCCGAAGTTTCAAAGATGTTAGACATGATGGAAGAAGCAGTTGTTGACCGCAAAATGACTCCAGACGAAAAAACAGCTTTAAAACTGAATATCGGTCGTATCCCTGAAATTATCCTTGACAACACAGACCGTAACCGTACATCTCCTTTTGCATTTACCGGAAACCGCTTTGAATTCCGTGCAGTAGGTTCTTCAGCAAACTGTGCTTCAGCAATGATTGCATTGAATACTGTAGTAGCTGACCAGTTAGCAAAATTCAAAATCGAAGTTGATACCTTGATTGAAGCTGGCGTGAAAAAAGATGAAGCTATTTTCCAGGTTCTGAAAAAACTCATTATTGAATCAAAAGCAATTCGTTTTGATGGAAATGGTTACAGCGCTGAATGGAAAGAAGAAGCTGCACGTCGCGGTTTGACTAACATCACTAGCGTACCAACTGCATTGGAAGCATTGCATGATAAACGGGTGGTTGAATTATATGGCAAAGCTGGCGTATTGAGCGAAAGAGAAATCGAAGGTCGTATTGAAGTAGAGCTTGAAAAATATACCAAGAAAATTCAGATTGAATCGCGTGTTTTAGGTGATTTGGCAAGCAACCACATTGTTCCAACTGCTATCGAATATCAGTCGATGTTACTTGAAAATGTAAAAAACCTGAAATTGGTTTTCGAGGATGCAGAATACAAAACCCTTGCTGAAGGACGTCTTGAGTTGATCAGAGAAATCGGCGGACACGTTTCTTCAATCAAGGCTAAAGTAAAAGACATGGTTGAAGCTCGTAAAGTAGCTAACAACATCGAATCTGAAAAGGAAAAAGCATATGCTTACGAAGGCAGTGTTAGACCTTACCTTGATGACATTCGTTACCACATCGACAAACTCGAACTGATTGTTGACAACGAATTGTGGCCACTTCCAAAATACAGAGAATTACTATTTGTACGATAGTTATTTGCAAGCTGCATAATTCAAAAGCTTCCGGTGAAAATCGGAAGCTTTTTTGTTTTCACCCTGGCGCTGTGTTAACTGACCGAACCAAAATCAACAAACAAATAAATAATAAGTATCAGCATACTATTACTAAACCTTTTCCGTTTTTTCATACATTAATAATTTGTTTTTTAGCGTTCAAATGGAACTCACAGTCTAATATTTTACTGGCGTTAGTGTTTTCTACAAATATGTTCGTTTCAGAATGGATTTAAAATGGTTACTTTTACAGCCAAACGTTGTATTTAAAATGAAGAACCCTGTATTTTCCAAAATATTTATACTCCTGCTGGTAGTCATATTAGGCTCGTGCTCTGCACGAAAATATTTGAATACAGCACGCACATCCTACGAAATTGGAGAATATTACCATGCCATCGAAAAATACAGGAAAGCCTATCGTAGCCAGAAACTTGCCGATGAAAAAGCCGACATTGCCTTTCATATTGCCGAATCGTATTATGAATTAAGTGATTTTGCAAAAGCAGTAGTTTGGTATAAAAATGCAATCAAACGAAATTCTTCTGATCCGAAGTGCATGTTGCATTATGCCGATTGTTTAAGGTCGACTCAAAAATACGACGAAGCAATTACCTGGTATCAAACCTATCTGGGCGTTAAACCCGATGATCAGTATGCAAAAAATGGGTTGGAAGCCTGCAAGACGGTAAAAAACTGGCTCGATAACCCGAACCGCTACATGGTAAATATCGTTAAGGAAATCAACTCCAAAGACAACGACTTTTGCCCGGTATTTGTTGGTGGCCGCGACAATGAGATCATTTTCACCTCTACCCGCGAAGTGGTTACCGGAAAACGAAAAAGTAACATTACCGGAACTCGTTTTGCTGATTTATTTACCAGCAAATTTGAAGTTCAGAAACAGAAATGGGGAAAACCCACACTGCTCGAAGAAAATGAATTGATTAACACGGCAAGCGACGAAGGAGCCGCAACCCTCTCAGACAGAGGCGACCAAATGATTTTTACACGGTGTCGTTACGACAAGACCAAAGATTTAGGCGCTGAATTATTTTCGGCCAATCAATCGAGAGGTGAATGGTCTGAGCCCACCTTGCTCGAAGTTGTTGGCGATAGCCTGATTGCAGCACATCCCTCATTAAGCCCTGATGGAACCGCACTGTATTTTGTGTCCGATCGTCCGGGCGGATATGGAGGAAAAGACATCTGGATGGCCGCTGAAAAGGGCGGAGGCGTTTATGACAAACCTGTAAATCTAGGTCCGGAAATAAATACTCCCGGCGACGAAATGTTCCCATTTATACACGAAAACGGAGATTTATACTTCTCATCTGATTATCACCTTGGAATTGGCGGATTGGATATTTTCAAAGCCAGAAAAAATGAAAAAGGGAAGTGGACTGTGGAGAATATGAAAGCACCGATCAACTCACCGGGCGATGATTTTGCCATGACATTTATAAAAGGAGAAGTTGAAAAAGGCTTATTCTCATCAAACCGCAAAGGTTCGCGAAGCGACGATATTTACTCCTTCTATCTGCCTCCTAAAGTGTTTAACGCCACTGGCGAGGTGTTCAATAAAGAAACCGACCAGAAAATTGACGGAGCAATGATCCGCATCATTGGTACAGACGGAACAAACCTTAAAATGCGGGCTGATGGCGGACGATTTCAGCTGAAATTAAAACCCGAAACAGACTATGTTTTTGCCGCTTTTAAAGATGGATACCTGAACGACAAAGTAAGAACTTCTACCATAGGCCTTGACGACAGCAAAGAATTCCGGTTTACATTCAAATTGTCTCCAACCGATGAGCCAATCAAAGTAAACAACATCAACTATGCAACCGGAAGTTACCAGATAACTGAAGAATCAAAAGTTGCACTCGACTCGGTCGTTCAGCTTCTGGTGCTAAACCCAACAATTACCATCGAACTGATGGCCCACACCGACCATATTGGCAGCGACCAGTTCAACTCCGATCTTTCGCAAAAAAGAGCGCAGTCTGTTGTCGACTACCTGATCTCGAAAGGCATTACTGCCGGACGACTGGTAGCCAAAGGATACGGCGAAACGTGGCCAAAGAAAATTACCAAGACTCTCGCCAAACAATACGATTTCCTGAAACGGAACGACGAACTGACCGAAGAATTTATTCTGAAACTTACGCCAGAGCAGCAGGAAATAGCCAAAGGACTGAACCGGCGAACGGAATTCAGAATATTGAGCAACGACTTCCACGAGTAAATACAAGTGCTTCTCAATACATTTCTACATCTTGTTAGAGTGATTGATGTAATAGAACGAGGTTCCTATTTTGCACGAATGTTCTATAAATGAACTACATACAACATGCCTAATAGTCTGATTATTAATGATAAAACTCATCTAAATACCGCATTTAAATTTCCTATATTCGTAGATTAATCAAACTTACCTCGCCAGCATATTTGATATGAATCTACAAAACTCAACCAAAGAAGAGCTCCTCATTGAGCTGGAAAAATTAAATCAACGATATACTTCAATTCTTGATTTATACCAAAAAGAACAATTCGAACACGAACGGACGACTTCAGCATTAAAATTAAAGGAGAGTCATCTGGAGGCCTCAACAGCAAAACTGACAGCCACCTTAGAAAGTATGAATGATGCTGTTTTTGTCTCGGATGTTGAAGGAAATTTCATTGATTTTAACGAAGCATTCGCCACTTTCCATAAGTTTAAAAACAAAGCCGAATGTGCAAAAACATTAAAGGAATATCCGCTTTTTCTTGATGTTTACAAATCAGATGGTACACTTGCATCATTGGAAGAATGGGCAGTTCCAAGAGCACTACGTGGAGAAACTGCTACTAATCAGGAATATACATTGCATCGGAAAGATACAGGTGAAACCTGGGTTGGAAGTTACAGTCTTGCTCCTATACACAATAAAGTCGGACAGATTGTAGGATCGGTGGTTACTGGACGCGATATTACTGCCCAAAAGCAGGCAGAAGAAAAAATTAAGGAACTCAATAAAACTCTTGAACTTAAGGTTCAGGAAAGAACCCGGCAACTTTCCGAAGAACTTGATATACGTAAACAAACTGAATCAGCATTGATTCAAAGCCAGGCAAATCTTTCTGCCGTATTCAATGCTACTGATGAATCAGTATTCCTGACCTCCGCTGATTCCATGCTGATTGCATTAAATAACACAGCTATTGATCGTTTAGGCCAGCCGGCCGATTCATTAATTGGTAAAAATGTATATGATATTTTGCCCCCTAATGTGGCCGAAAATCGGAGGCCATTTATCAATCAGGTATTAACAACCTGCAAGCCTGTTACTTTTGAAGATGAACGCCATGGACGCTGGATGATAAATTTTATATACCCCATTTTGGATGAATCTGGCAAGGTGAACAGAATGGCAGTTTTTTCCCGCGATATTTCGGACCGCAAAAAGGCAGAAAAAATTATTCGTGAGAGTGAATCACGATACCGATTGATCACGGAAAATGCAACCGATGTAATCTGGGTTCGGGACTTAGAAACATACAAATTTAGATATATAAGTCCATCGTTTGAGCGATTATTTGGGTATTCGGCTGAATATGCCATGACAAATGGGTTGGAAAATGTTTTAACACCCAGTTCATTGGCTTATATAAGTAAAGCTATTCCGGATCGTATTGAGCGTTTTAAAAATGGATTCTCCGAGATTTATACCGATGAATTAGAGCATATTCATAAAAATGGCAGTATCGTTTGGGTAAGAATAAATACTCAAATTATGCTTAATCCAACCGATGGGAAACTTGAGGCTACTGGAGTGGCTCATGACATTACTGAAAGGAAAAGAACACAGGAAGCTTTGGCGAAAAGCGAATACAAATATCGTATGATGTTCGAAAATATGACGGAAGGCTTTTCGCTTAACCAAATTATAACCAACAAAAAAGGAGAACCCATTGATTTCCGTATTCTGGAAACGAACAAAGCTTTCGAAAAACATACCGGACTAAGGCCGGAGGAAATTATAGGCAAATCAATTCGTGAAATTATGACTCAAGCTGACGAAAGTCAGATCAAAAAGTACGGGAAAGTAGCCCAAACCGGAGAGCCTCTGCAATATGATTATTACTCCAAAACATTTAACCGGTATATACATGTGACGGCATTTTGTCCCCAGTCAGGACAGTTTGCAACAATCTTTGAAGATATATCAGAACGCAAACTTGCTGAACTGGCATTGGAGGAAAGTGAAAAACGATTCAAGGATTTATTTTTAAAGCACAATTCAATAATGCTTATCGTTGACCCGGAAACAGGGTTGTTACTGGATGCCAATCAATCTGCAGTCAATTTTTACGGATACAGTCATTCACAGCTGCAAACCATGAATATTGCTGATATTAATACACTTCCGAAGGATCAGGTTAAAGAAAATTACAAAAAAGCGATTAAGGAGGAAAATAATTCATTTGTTTTCCCGCATCGCTTAGCGGATGGTAGCGAACGTATTGTTGAGGTACACTCTACACCGATTAATATTTCTAATAAAAAAATCCTGTTCTCGATCATTCATGACATTACTGACCGCAAAAAATTGGAGCAATCTCTATTGGATAGTGAAGAAAAATACAGGAATATTTTTGCAACTGAAAAGGACTCCCTCTTTTTGATTGACATAGATACTTGTTCAATACTGGAAGTCAATGATTCTGCTTGTAAGCTTTACGGATACACCAGGGATGAAATGCTAAATCTGAAAAACTATGATTTATCTGCCCAACCTACAGAAACAATGAGACTAACACATGAATTAATAGATCGAGTTGATTCTCGGGATCACAAAAAGAAAGATGGAACAATTTTTCCGGTTGATATTTCGGCAAGCCGATTTACAATAAAAGGCAAGCCAATACTTTTAGCTGCAATACGTGATATTTCGGTCCTCAAACAAACTGAGCTTGCTTTGCGAATCAGCAACGAGCGATACGAAAAATTGGTATCAACCCTTCCTGTTGGAGTATATGTATTGAGGAGTAAGACTGATGGGCCGTTTAGACTCGATTTTGCTAGTTCACGAATGGCGGAGATGCTTTGTTTGAATGTTGATGAATTATTGCAGGATGCGCAAAGTTTTTTCAATTACATCCATCCCGATGACGTAGAAAATTTTAGGATGTTGAATAGTGAAGGCATTACACAAAGACAACCATTTGATTGGACCGGAAGGATGCTTATAAATATGGAAATCAAATGGTTACACTTTTCTTCAACACCTGAATTCCTTGTAGATGGGGATATTTTATGGCACGGTTTGATTGTTGACGTCACCAAACAGAAACTTGCCGAAACTGAAATTCAGTCTAAAAACGAAGCACTTTCGAAATCTTTATCCGAAAAGGACAAATTTTTCTCCATTATTGCCCACGATCTGCGAAATCCATTCAATACGCTTTTAGGATTCACCGAAATGCTTGCCGAAGATTTGCAAACAATGTCTATGGATCAGATTCAGGATATTGCAACCATTCTGAAAAATTCAGCAACAAATGTTTTCAATCTGGTCGAAAATTTACTGGAATGGTCACGTTTGCAAAGAGGCATAACGAGATTTAATCCCGAACAATTCTTTTTAGTATTGAAAATCAAAGAAATTCTTCAACCGGTCTTGGAACAATCCAGCAAAAAGGGGATTAAAATCGAATATGCGATTTCTGAAAAACTCATGGTCTTTGCCGATGAAAACATGATTAGTTCAATCATTCGGAATTTGGGTACCAATGCTGTGAAGTTCACTCCCAAAGGCGGACTAGTCAACATATCGGCCAGAGAAAACAACAATACCGTTGAAATTTCAGTTACAGATAACGGCATCGGAATGAATAATTCGATGATCGAAAAACTCTTTAGACTTACTGAGGATATTAGCAGAAAAGGCACAGATAAAGAGCCCAGCACTGGGTTGGGACTAATTCTTTGCAAGGAATTCGTAGAAAAACATGGAGGAAAAATTTGGGTCGAAAGCGAAGAAGGAAAAGGAAGTACTTTCTATTTTTCCTTACCGCTAAGTCAGGATTAAGGCTTTGCAAAAACAACCTTCTCATTATTTCCCCCCGAAATACCTGAAATGCTGGTTAAACTGAATCTTTCATTTCCTTATCCCTGACAGGGTTTGAACCTCTGTCAGGGATAAACCAAAACTCCCCTCCAAATTATTTCCTTAAAAATATTACCTTTGCCACCTGAAAATTGATCCGGAAATTTAGTTTGTATGTCAGCAGATAACCGATATATGGCGCGTGGTGTTTCGGCTTCGAAAGAAGACGTTCACAACGCCATTAAAAACATCGACAAAGGCTTGTATCCAAAGGCTTTTTGCAAGATCATCCCCGATATTTTGGGGGGCGATGCTGCCTGGTGTAACATTATGCACGCTGATGGAGCTGGCACCAAATCGTCGCTGGCCTACCTTTACTGGAAAGAAACCGGCGACATTTCGGTCTGGAAAGGCATTGCTCAGGATGCCATTATCATGAATCTCGACGACTTGCTTTGTGTGGGCGCAACTGATAACATTTTGTTATCGTCAACCATTGGCCGCAATAAAAACCGGATTCCGGGCGAAGTGATTGCAGCCATCATCAACGGAACCGAAGAACTTTGTGCCGAATTGCGCGAAATGGGTGTCAACATTTACCCAACCGGCGGCGAAACTGCCGATGTGGGCGATGTGGTGCGCACCATCATTGTCGATTCGACCGTCACCTGCCGCATGAAACGTGAAGATGTGATTTCGGCTGACAACATTCAGGCTGGCGATGTGATTGTCGGGTTGGCCTCTTTCGGACAGGCAACATACGAAAAAGAATACAACGGCGGCATGGGTAGCAATGGACTGACCTCGGCTCGTCACGATGTATTTGCCAATTACCTGGCACAAAAATATCCTGAAAGTTTCGATCCGGAAGTTCCGGCAGAACTGATTTATTCGGGAAACAAAAAGCTGACCGAAGCCATAGCAGGAGTTGGTTTGGATGCCGGGAAACTGGTACTCTCTCCTACCCGCACCTATGCACCTATTGTGAAAGATTTGCTGGAAGCACTTCGGAAAAATATTCACGGAATGATTCACTGCTCGGGCGGTGCACAAACCAAAGTGCTACATTTTGTCGATAACGTGCATGTGATCAAAGACAACATGTTCGATGTTCCTCCACTGTTTAAAATGATTCAGGAAGAATCAGGAACCAGCTGGTCGGAAATGTACAAGGTTTTCAATATGGGTCACCGTTTCGAGGTTTATCTCGCTCCTGAATTTGCTTCAGAGGTGATCGCTATTTCTGAAAAATACAAGATCGACGCCCGCATTGTTGGGCGCGTTGAAGCGGCTGACAGCAAAAAACTAACTATCAAATCGCAGTTTGGCGAATTCGAGTATTAGCTACGCTCAATATTTTCAGGCAAACTTCACCTGAGTGCTCCATTCATCATTCAAAATTCATCATTCAAAATATGGCAGACTATTCATTATTAGAAAAATACGAAGCGATCAGGTATCGCTTCGAAGAAGTTGGCTCACAAATTACTGACCCGTCAGTGATGAGCGACATGAAACGCTACGTAAAACTTAACCAGGAATACAAAAGACTTGAATCGCTGACAAACGCCTTCAAGGAATTTAAAGCTTTGGTCGACAATATCGATTCGGGCAAGCAAATGCTTGCTGAAGAAACAGACGAAGATTTGCGCGAAATGGCTCGTGAAGAAATCGAAATCTCAGAAGCTCTTATACCACAAAAAGAACAAGATATCAAGCTATTACTTATCCCGGCGGATCCGGAAGATGGGAAGAATGCGATTCTTGAGATTCGTGCCGGTACTGGTGGTGACGAGGCAAGTATTTTTGCAGGCGATTTGTTCCGCATGTACACTAAATTTTGTGAGCGCAGAGGCTGGCGTCTTGAAGTTACAAACACCAGCGAAGGAACTTCCGGAGGATTTAAGGAAATTGTAGCAACCATTTCAGGAGAAGGCGTTTACGGAATCATGAAATACGAATCTGGAGTTCACCGCGTTCAACGTGTGCCTCAAACCGAAACTCAGGGTCGAGTACACACTTCGGCAGCCACAGTTGCGGTACTTCCTGAAGCTGAAGAATTCGACATTGACCTGAAAGATAGCGACATCCGGAAAGATACTTATTGTTCTTCAGGACCGGGCGGACAGTCGGTAAATACAACTTACTCAGCTATCCGTTTGACCCACATCCCTACAGGAATTGTGTGTACGTGCCAGGATCAAAAATCGCAGATTAAGAACCTTGCCAAAGCAATGATCGAGTTGCGTACCCGCATTTACAATCAGGAGCACCAGAAATACCTTGATGCCATTGCCTCGAAACGCAAAACGATGGTTTCAACCGGCGACCGTTCAGCCAAAATACGCACCTACAACTGGCCACAGGGACGCATAACAGATCACCGCATCAACCTGACCATTTACAATCTTCAGGCAGTAATTGGCGGCGACCTGGATGAAATTATCGACAAGTTACAGGTTGAAGAAAACGCAGAAAGGCTTAAAGAAGCAGAGATTTAATAGGAAACGTTACGAGTTGCGAGATGCGGGTTACGAATTAATCCGTACCCTGTAACCCGTATCCCGCAACAAAATAGAAAAATGAACAGAGAACAACTTTTTGAACAGATTAAACTGAAGCGTAGCTTTTTGTGCATCGGACTGGATACTGACATTCTGAAGATTCCACGCTTCCTCAATGAAACAAGTGACCCGATCTTTGCTTTCAACAAAGAGATTATTGATGCCACACATGATTTGTGTGTAGCCTATAAACCCAACCTGGCCTTTTACGAAAGTCAGGGAGTTGCCGGTTGGATCAGTCTCGAAAAAACGGTGCATTACATTCGCGAAAAATACCCAGAGCAATTTATCATTGCCGATGCAAAACGTGGTGATATTGGCAACACTTCGAACTTATATGCCCGTGCATTTTTTGACCATATGGATTTTGACGCAGTCACGGTTGCCCCATACATGGGCGAAGATTCCATCAAACCATTCATGACTTACCTTGACCGCTGGGTTATTTTGCTAGCTCTGACATCCAACAAAGGAGCAGCCGATTTTCAATACTTGAAAAATGCTGAAACTGGCGAGCAGTTGTTTGAGTCAGTCCTGAAAACTTCGCAAACATGGGGAACCACTGATACTATGATGTATGTAGTTGGCGCTACAAAAGCCGAAAAGCTGGAAGAAATCAGAGAACTAGTTCCTGATCATTTCTTATTGGTTCCGGGAGTTGGTGCGCAAGGCGGAAGTTTGGAAGATGTAGCCAAATACGGGATGAACGATAAATGCGGTTTATTGGTCAACTCATCACGACAGATCATTTATGCATCGGATGGTGAAGACTTTGCGGAAAAGGCCCGCAATGAGGCTATAAATGTTCAAATTGACATGGAAGAACTCTTACTTGAAGCTGATTTGTTGTAAAATACTTTTGTGATATCCACAAAACGATGCGATTAAATCAGTTCAATCATTCATGGCTAATTTTACTTCAGTGTATAAACTTTATTTTGCAGGGTGCTTCGTTTGACAAAACAGCATCACTGCAAAATAAAGTGTAAAATCTATTTTAACTACTCTTCATCGTCTTTCAGCAAAATATCTTCGATTACACGTGGATAATGCAGGTGTTCCAGTTCATGAATTCTACTTGCCAGTGTCTCAGGAGTATCTCCGGAAAGTATTGGGCAGGTTGCCTGAAAAATGATCTTGCCCTTATCATAGTCCTGATTTACCTGATGAATCGTTATTCCAGATTCCTTATCCTTTGAAGCCAGAACTGCTTTATGGACATTCATTCCGTACATTCCCTTCCCTCCATATTTAGGCAGCAATGCCGGATGTATATTTATTACCGGAAACAACTCTGTCAAATTTCTTGGAACAAGCCATAAGAATCCTGCAAGCACAATCAAGTCAATCCGGTGGTCGTATAACTTATCCAGAATTTCATTGCTGCGGTAAAACTCATCACTATCGAAAGTAAAAGTTTCAATTCCTAGTTTTTCGGCTCTGATTAGGGCATACGCATTTTCGTTATTAGACCAAAGTGAGTCAACAAATATCTCCTTACTAGCTGAAAAATACTCAATTATCTTTTGGGCATTGGTTCCGGAGCCAGAAGCAAAAATGGCAATTCGTTTCATTTAATCTTCAGTTTTAAATTTTATGCTTAATAGAATTTTAGAATAATTAGTTCAAATATAGCTTAGCTGAATGTTGCTTCAAACCATTATTCATCCATTTAGTTCATTTTTTGTTTGAATTATCAGGCGTAAATTTATTACTTTGCATCGAATTTTTTGAAACAATTTTTAATATTAACCAAAAATTAGAGTTATGTCTGACGTTGCAGCTAAAGTAAAAGCAATTATTGTTGACAAATTAGGAGTTGATGAAAGTGAAGTAACCAATGAAGCATCATTCACCAATGATCTTGGTGCTGATTCACTTGACACAGTTGAATTGATCATGGAATTCGAAAAAGAATTTGATCTTGCTATTCCAGATGATCAGGCTGAAAAAATCTCAACAGTAGGTGAAGCTATCAAGCACATCGAAGCAAATTTGAAGTAATAATACCAAAACAAAATTTATGGAATTTAAACGGGTAGTTGTTACCGGCCTTGGAACTGTAAACCCGCTTGGTAATTCTATTGAGGAATTCTGGGAAGGCTTAAAGAATGGAAAAAGTGGCGCAGGCCCTATCACCCATTTTGATGCTTCCACGCACAAAACTACTTTTGCTTGTGAACTGAAGAATTTCGACCCTTCGATTTACGTAGAGAAAAAAGAAATCAGGAAACATGATCCATTTACATTGTATGCTTTTGCAAGTGCTGCGCAGGCAATGGAAGATTCCGGTATAGATCTCGAGAAGATCAATAAAGACCGGGCAGGTATTGTGTGGGGTGCAGGTATAGGAGGTTTACAAACCTTCTTTGAAGAAACGCTGAACTACAAAAACGAGATGCCTCGTTATTCGCCGTTCTTCATTCCGAAAATGATTGCCAACATTGCAAGTGGTCTGCTGTCTATCCGTTATGGATTCAGAGGCCCAAATTTCACGACCGTTACAGCATGTGCGTCTGCTTCACATGCACTCATCGAAGCAATGAACTACATTCGCCTGGGTAAGGTAGATGTATTTATTGCAGGAGGGTCAGAAGCAGCGATCAATCCTGCAGGTTTGGCTGGATTTAATTCCATGCGGGCTCTTTCTACCCGAAACGACGATCCATTAACAGCCTCTCGTCCATTCGACCTGGACCGTGATGGATTTGTTATGGGAGAAGGCTCTGCTGCCCTTATTCTGGAGGAATATGAGCACGCCGTTAAACGTGGTGCGAAAATCTATGCAGAAATGGTTGGCGGAGGCATGTCTGCTGATGCTTATCACATGACTGCCCCAGATCCTGAAGCAGGTGGTGCAACATTAGTTATGAAATGGGCTATGGAAGATGCAGGCCTGAATCCTGAAGACATTGATTACATAAATGTTCACGGAACGTCAACTCCTCTGGGAGATATAGCTGAACCTAAAGCTATCCTGAAATGTTTTGGCTCACATGCTTACGATTTAAGCATCAGTGCAACCAAATCAATGACAGGTCACTTGTTGGGAGCTGCCGGAGCTGTTGAAGCAATTGCATCAATCCTGGCAATTCAAGATGGTATAATACCGCCTACAATCAACCACTTTACCGACGATCCTGAAATTGATCCAAAACTTGATTTCACTTTCAATGTCGCTAAAGAACGAAAAATCAGAACTGCATTGAGCAATACATTTGGTTTTGGTGGGCACAACGCTTCTGTTATTTTTAAGAAAATTTAATACAAGTGATACGAACCATCGTTCAAAGAATAAAACTCTTTTCTTCTCCTAGAAAAGAGTTTTATTTGTTTTTGAAATCGCTGCTGGGTTTCTATCCGACCAATTTACGGATTTATGATATCGCCGTTATACACAAGTCGGCTTCCAAGATTAACTCACAAGGAAATTACATTAATAACGAACGGCTGGAATATTTAGGTGATGCCATTTTGGGTGCCGCCATTGCTGATTTCCTGTATAACCGTTTCCCAAATCAGGACGAGGGTTATCTTACACAAATGCGCTCCAAGCTGGTTAACCGAAGCTTCCTGACACAGCTCACCTATCAGATCGGACTGAACCACTACATCCAATCGAATACTACCTCGACCGTAGAATCGAGTCATATATATGGTGATACGCTTGAAGCACTTATTGGCGCCATATACCTGGATAAGGGTTATCCGGAAGCAAAAAAATTTATTACCCGCAAACTGCTGAACAACTACGTAAACCTGGTTGAGGTGCAAAATACCAACACCAATTACAAAAGCCAACTGATTGAATGGTCTCAGAAAAATAAAAAAGCAGTTTCGTTTGATACTACCGATGAAAGCAAAAACGATGGCAAACAACCTTGGTTTATAGCAACAATCGAGGTTGAAAGTGAACTTTTTGGCAAAGGATCCGGAACTTCAAAAAAAGAAGCTCAGCAAAATGCATCAAAGGTAGCACTCGACAAAATCAAGATTCTTGCAGATACTGAAGATTCAAATGAATAACATTTTTATTTCATTAATTCACCATCATTCCTGAAGTTTTCAAATACAAAATCGAAATCCATCTTATTCTATCGTCTGGCCTATCTGGTTTATATTCAGTGTTAAATATTGTTAAGTATTTATTATCAGTATTTTTAAAGGTTATCTTTGTGGCATGAGCAGAAGGGTAATACTAATATTGATCGTATTAATGATTCTGGTGATGACCAGTTTAATATTGGTCCAGACTAGTTCTATTATACAGGCACTCCGAATAAAAGAAGAACAATTTGATGCTGCTGTAACCAGCTCTTTAAGCAGAGTATCTGAACGGCTTGAATGGGAAGAAGTATCTGCATTAGCGGAGCTTGCCAACGATATTTCAGCGCAAAAAGGAAACGGAATTTTCCCGAGCAACAATCCGCAATCAATTTCTGGAACCCTAAACAAATCCAACACAAAACTTTCCTTTCGCTATTCGCAACAAGCATCCGGAAAAGTCTACCGTGAAGAATTAACCATTGATTATGATGGCACTAAAGAGCAACCTGAAGTGCAAAATGAGCGCGGCAGACCAGGTGATTATCCCAACGCATTTGATATTTTTCATGAATCAGATGGTGTTGCCAGCCAGCAATATGAAGAAAGACAAGACTTGCGCGCCCGTATGTTTGAACTACAAACACAGGCAGTTATTCAATCTCAACTACCCATTGAATACCGAATTGAACTAAGTACGCTTGGCCGGCTGATTAAATCGGAATTAAAAAGACAAGGTATCAATCTGGATTTCAGATTGGCAGTGAAATCTTTCCCTGCAGGAAAAGAGCGCTTTATTTATGGCGATAAAAATTATAATTCCAATAAACAAAGCGAATATAAAACACTACTATTTCCTCATGATGATGACCTGAAACCAAACTGGCTTTATATTTACTTCCCCAAACAAGATACTTTCTTAATGAAAGAAACAGGTCTTTTGGTTATTCCGACCTTCGTACTGACGGCTATGCTCATTGGAATATTTGTTTTTACAATTCTTATCATTCTGAGACAGAAAAAACTCTCAAATATTAAGAATGACTTCATTAATAACATGACTCATGAACTGAAAACACCAATTTCGACCATTTCTTTAGCCAGTCAAATGTTGCGTGACAATACGGTTACCAATACGCCAAAGACCATAGAACACATCTCCGGGATTATTTTTCAGGAAAGTAAGCGACTGACCACTCAGGTTGAGAAAGTTCTGCAAATGGCGGTATTTAATGAAGGGAAACTGAAACTAAAATTTAAAGAAGTAAATATCAACACGCTGATTAATTCAGTTGTATTAAACTTTGAACTTCGGGTTAAGTCGAAGAACGGAGAACTAACGACTGATTTGAAAGCAGATCCCGCAATCATTAAAGCTGATGAGGTGCATCTTACCAATGTTTTGTTTAACTTGCTCGACAATGCCGTGAAATACAGCAAAGACGAACCCAAAATAATTATTGCAACCGAACTGAAAGATCATTTTTTAGTAGTATCAGTAAAAGATCACGGAATTGGGATACAAAAAGAACATGTTGGCCAGATTTTTGAGCGGTTCTATCGCGTTCCGACCGGAAATGTTCACGATGTTAAAGGTTTTGGACTTGGATTAAGCTATGTTAAGATCATTACAGAAGCGCATCGCGGGCAGATAAAAGTTGAAAGTGTACCAAATAAAGGAACTAAATTCATGATATATTTTCCGATAAATGCAGATAACCATGGAAAAAAAAGTAAAATTGCTCTTAGCCGAGGATGACGAAAATCTCGGTTTGTTACTTAAAGAATACCTGATTGCCAAAGGATATGATACCGATTTGTATCCCGACGGAGAAGCAGCTTACAAAGGATTCAGAAATCATTCCTACAACCTTTGTATTCTGGATATCATGATGCCCAGAAAAGATGGAATTTCACTGGCAAAAGATATCCGATTAATTAATATGGATATTCCGATTATTTTTCTCACAGCGAAAAATATGAAGGAGGATGTTTTGGAAGGCTTCAAAATCGGGGCTGACGATTACATTACCAAACCATTCAGCATGGAAGAGTTGATCTTCAGGATCGAGGCCATTATGCGGCGAATATTACAGGATACAAATTCTCCGGATGACGCTGTTTATAAACTCGGCATTTACACTTTTGATACCCGCAAACAAATACTTACGGGCGGAGAAGAGGAAGTGAAATTGACCACCAAAGAAGCCGAATTGCTTCGTTTGCTTTGCAACAATGCCAACAAAGTATTGGAGCGTAATTTCGCCCTAAAAACTATATGGATAGACGATAATTATTTCAATGCCCGCAGTATGGACGTTTATATTACAAAACTCAGGAAACATCTGAAAGACGATCCGAAAGTTGAAATCATCAACGTTCATGGAAAAGGGTATAAACTAATTTTATAGATCCTCAATAAAATAACGTAAGAAGCCTCGCCGAAATCAATCAGCGAGGCTTCTTTTATTGTTGCTTATAGGAATATTTTTCTGATGGCAATTTTACTTCTGAAGGTTAAGTAACTTTTGTTCTTCAACCTGAGCATCAATTACAGCAATAGTTACCATGTTTAGGATATCGCGAACTGAACTTTCCACATTCAGGATATGGATGGGTTTGTTTAAGCCCATTTGGATAGGACCGATTGTGTCACACATTCCCATCTCGAGCATTAATTTGTGAGCAATGCTCGATGAACTGAGGTTTGGGAAAATTAAGGTATTTACATTCATACCATCAATTTTTGAGAAAGGAAATTTCTCGTGACGCAATTCGCGGTCAAGAGCAAAATTCACCTGCATTTCACCATCAATCATCATTTCAGGGTTATTTTTGTGCAGATAACCAACAGCTTCGTGAATCATTGCCGGACTACCAATATTTCGTTCCCCAAAGTTTGAATAAGAAAGCATAGCCATAACCGGTTCAGTATTGAATAATTTAACGGCATCATGAGTCAGCTTGGCTATATCGATCAATGTTTCTTTTGAAGGATGGTTATTCACCATAGTGTCAGCAAAGAAGAAAGTTCCCAGTTTGGTAGTCACTATATTCAAACCGGCAATGTGTCTCAAACCTTCACGCATACCCACAATCTCGATAGCAGGAACAATCGCATCCTGATATTTGGTATAAACTCCGGTAATGAAAGCATCGGCATCACCAGCTTCAACCATCATCATGCCAAAATAGTTACGATCAAACATTTTTTCGTAGGCTTCATCCATAGTCATTCCTTCGCGCTGACGTTTAGCTGTAAGCATTTTAGCGTATTTCTTGCGTCGGTGACTTTCCCTGTCGTGACGAAGATTCACTATTTCGACTCCGTCAAGATCAATCTGATGTTTCTTAATAAGCTTTTCAATACGTTCTTCGTTACCTAAAAGAATTGGAATACAAATACCTTCGGCACGCGCTACAGAAGCCGCTTTTAACATGTTGGGATGGTTGGCTTCAGCAAATACAACCCGTTTCGGATTTTCTTTGGCCTTTTCGGTCAATCCACGAATCAGTTTATTATCGAGTCCCATACGTTGACGCAAATCGTCGGCATACTTATCCCAATCACCAATCGGTTTACGGGCAATGCCGGATTCCATTGCTGCTTTTGCTACTGCTGGAGCAACTGTAACTAACAGACGTGGATCAAGCGGTTTAGGAATAATATACTGACGTCCGAAGCTTAAATGTGATGTGTTATAAGCAGCTGTAACTACTTCAGGAACTGGCTTTTTAGCAAGTTCAGCAATAGCACGAACGGCAGCAACTTTCATTTCTTCGTTAATACCGGTTGAGCGCACATCTAATGCACCACGGAAAATATAAGGGAAACCTAATACGTTGTTTACCTGGTTAGGATGATCACTTCGGCCGGTAGCAAAAATCAGGTCAGGACGCGAAGCAATTGCATCGACATATGAAATTTCCGGATTGGGATTGGCTAACGCAAATACAATAGGATTATCTGCCATGCTGCGAACCATATCCTGAGAAAGGACACCTTCGACCGAAAGGCCAAGAAACACATCAGCACCAGCTACTGCTTCAGCAAGTGTGTTACATGGTAATTCAGTAGCAAATGGTTTTTTGCGGCTGTTAAGGTCGTTGCGGCGAACTGAAATTACGCCTTTACTGTCGACCATCACAAGTTTCTTTGGGTCGGCTCCCAAGCGGATGTATAGCAATGAGCAAGCTGATGCTGAAGCACCGGCACCATTCACTACGATTCGCACATCACCAATTTTCTTTCCAACTATTTCAAGAGCATTCAATAATCCAGCTCCTGAAATGATAGCAGTACCATGCTGATCATCGTGCATGATTGGAATGTCGAGGGCTTCCTTCAGTTTTTCTTCAATTTCAAAACATTCCGGAGCTTTAATGTCTTCGAGGTTGATTCCGCCAAATGTGCACGAAATGGCTTTTACTACTTCAATGAATTTTGTTGGATCCTTTTCATCCACTTCGATATCAAAAACGTCAATATCAGCAAAAATTTTAAATAACAATCCTTTACCTTCCATTACAGGTTTCCCGGCAAGGGCGCCAATATCGCCAAGTCCAAGAACAGCTGTTCCATTTGAAATTACAGCAACCAGATTTCCTTTAGCCGTGTAGTCGTAGGCAAACTGAAGATCTTTTTCAATTTCCAAACAAGGTATAGCCACCCCTGGCGAGTAAGCAAGCGACAAATCGCGTTGCGTGCTATAAGGTTTTGTTGGTACAACCTGAATTTTTCCAGGCCGACCATCCTTATGGTAATTTAAAGCATCTTGATTTTTAGAATTCTCCATCCCTAAAAGTGTTAATAGTTAATATATTATTTTATAAACTTCTCCTGCTAATCCCCTCCAAAATTCATTCGGGATTAAAGAAAGAACATTTGAGTAATCTCCCCAAAAGTATTCTGAATTCTTATTTTTTGATCTTGAGGTAATGTAAAGGTTAGAATAAATTAACATTAGTCAGAATTCCGCAGAAACTGATCCACTGAAACTAAATAAGAAAGTCTTTGATTTTTCTTTTCTTAAAAGAAAAAATCAAAGACTTAAATTACTATTAACCAAATTTATAATGCGAATTAATACCCCCAGTTTTTCATGATTTCGAAGTCTTCCTTCATGCAAGCGATTGGTTCCTTTCCCTGGTATGATTCCTGTTCGATGATGTAAACTTTGGTTCCACCAGTTTTGCGGCAAATATCCAAAACCTCTTTCACCGGAATAATCCCTTTACCTAAAATAGCACTTTCGTACTTTTCAGCAGTATTTACGGCGACTTCATCTTTCACATGAATCAATTCAAACTTACCGGGATACTGACCGATCACGTCAAGCGCTTTAGCACCGCCAATGTACATGTTGCCAATATCAAGCTGCATAACCACTTTGTTTACATCGAGTTTTTGCATCATGATGTCGAAAAGTTTCATTCCATTCAGTTGTTCGGTAAATTCAGCCCAGTGGTTGTGGTAGCCAAATTTCATTCCCGATTTCTGACAAAGCTCTCCGCTAAGATTAAAAATGTCCAGATAGCGAACCATATCGTCATAGGTCTTACGCATACTTTCATCCATCCATGGGCTAATCACATATTTTTGGCCCATGTAGGCTGCATCTTCAACGGTATACTTCCATGAATCAGTAAAGTCCATTTTCGAGGCATCCCAATGATTTTTTCCCATGACAGTGTGTCCACATGGCATTTTCAAGCCAAGATCATCGAGCACTTTTTTAAACTCTTTGGCGGAATATCCATAAAATTTACGATCGATATAATTGGCATGTTCAACATGTTTATAACCGATTTTGGCCAGTTGAGTTAATGTTCCAAGCGGATCTTTTTTCATATCGTCTCGAACAGAATACAATTGTAACCCGATAATTTCTGAAGGCTTGGATGCTGCCCAGGCAGTTCTCGACAAAAGAGCAGTTCCGGCAAGTAGAACTGTACTATTTTTTATAAATGACCGACGTGATGTTTCCATTGTTTATGCTTTTATAGGTTTATGGTTAGTTTTTAAAATTGGTGAAATGACTGAGAAACAAAATCCAGAACAGTTGGCAAAGATTCGCGCCAATATGTCCAGTTATGGGCACCATCGCGAATGCGGAATTCGTGAGGAATTTCCTTTTTACGCAAAGCAATATGAACAAGGCTGTTTCCTTCGAAAAGAAAATCGTCATCGCCACAATCGATATACCACCGAACAGCTTTTTTCTGATCATCTGGCATAGATTTTATCAATTCGAGGACACTATGACGGCTGTAATACTTGGTTAAATTATCTTTCGAAATGCCGGGATATTGTTTGTCCCAACGTGCAGAGGCTTCTTCGATAGATATAGGACCACATGATGCACTTAACGGACAAGCTGATGAAAACAATTCGGGGTGGTGCAAAGCATACATAAATGTTCCGCCCCCACCCATAGATAAACCGGAAATCGCACGGTAGCGCTTTTCTGCCCTAACCCGATAGTTCTTTTCAATGTAGGGCATAAATTCCTGAAAGAAGAAATCTTCGTAATTCCAGTCGCCTTTGGGACTGTTGAAATAACCACGCTGCCCGGTATTTCCATCGGGCATCACAATAATCATGGCGGTGCATTTACCTTCAGCGATGGCTTTGTCGGCAATTAGTTTTACTTCGCCAAACTGAACCCAGCCCGATTGGTCATCTCCAGATCCGTGTAACAAGTATAAAACAGGGTAGCTACGTCCCGAAGCGTCGTAGTCGGCAGGAAGATAGATCGCGTATTTACGGTCCATCTTCAGGATTTTGCTTGGCATCGAAAGGTTGTCTGACACTTTGCTGCCTTGTGCAAACAGAAATACAGGTGCAAACAAGCAAATAATCAGAAATGAAATTAGTTTTTTCATGTTGGCTTAGGTTTATTGGTTTTGAAATTTATACTATTGATAGGGTAGATTACCATTCTTAGTTCCCTCTTCGGCTCTCATAATTTCTATCACCACATAATTGCTATTCCCACGCCATGGTAGTGAATGCAAGTATTCTTTGTATCGAAGTTCGACAAACTTGCCACTATTGCGTTCAAGAACTGAAGCAATACTGTCATCGGTGACACTAAACTCAAACTCATTGCTTTGCAAAGCCCCAGGAGTTGTTGACTTAAATCCGTCCTGAATCAAACGGCCTTCGTATGTCTTAAAAACATACCCTTTTTTTACGAAGAAATTCAGGTTGCCAGCTTTAACTCCTTCGCCAAAAACAAAGTAATATCGCCACCAGAAGATCAGTACCAAAATAAGAATGACCACAAATAAACCTATGCCCAGAAATTTCTTCATTGTGTTATTTTTTTGTTTTCGAAAGATAAAAATAAACAATCCGATCAATCTTTTGGCGGGTTGTGGCTTATTATTCCTGAGATGTTTTTCCCAGGCAATAATTTGACATTATTTCTAGAAAGTAAAGAGACTACCTTTCGGAGTAATTGAATTCATTGGAGGGTGAAAATCAAGCAAAAAGACCTGTATTATTCGCTATCAGCTTTTTCGAATTCTCTGGTTGATTTAACTCTCATCAACATAAATGCAAGGATAATCAAAAGCGATGAAGCAACATTAACACCAATACACAAGCCGGGATTGCCTGGCGTAAACATCCACACCGAAATGTTTGCAATACTAGCCAGAAGCAGAATGCTAAAAAAATAGTACAGCATTACTCTTTTAATGATATCACCGCCCAATTGCGATTTTACCATGTTGTTCCGAATCTGAGGCAATATCTTCGGAAATTCTTTTTCAAGCCGAACACCTTCACGAAATGCGGCATGTAAAAGTTCGTGATAAACCTTCATGTCAAGAAACCAGATAACCAGAATTCCAACAGAAGCCGCAATGCAAATCCCAATAACCAATACCCAAATGTTTATTGGCACCACTTCCTTTTTACTAAGTACAAACCCGATTGCCCCCAACGTGACCAAAAGCCAGTGTGAGGCAAGTTTCCTGTACTCCAGTTCTAAACCATTGAAATGTCTTTCTTCTTCACCAATGTGATTGTATATCTCCATTAGCTGATCAAATGATAAGTCTTTCTTTGTCATGGTATTCCTATATTTCTGATTTTGAAATATTAACAATCGAAAGGCATTGGTGTTCAACAAAAAACCCCCTTCCGGTGAACCGAAAGAGGGTTTTTAATATGTTTATTTGAAGGGTATGCGCGGTCGATTACATCATTCCGCCCATGCCGCCACCCATTCCACCACCCATTGGTGGCATTGCTGGGGAGTCTGCTTTTTCTTCAACTAAAACGCATTCGGTGGTCAGGAACATACCGGCAATTGAAGCGGCATTTTCCAGTGCGATGCGGGTTACTTTAGCAGGATCGATTACACCAGCTTCGTAAAGATTTTCATAAACATCGGTGCGTGCATTGTATCCGAAATCAGCTTTTCCTTCGCTAACTTTTTGTACAATAACAGCGCCTTCTTTACCAGCATTGAAAGCAATCTGGCGTAAAGGTTCCTGAATAGCGCGTTTTACGATTTCAATACCAGTGGTTTCGTCTTCGTTTTCGCCAGTCAAGCCTTCCAAAACAGCAATGCTACGGATGTAAGCAACACCACCTCCGGGAACGATACCTTCTTCAACAGCAGCACGGGTTGCATGCAAAGCATCGTCAACACGGTCTTTTTTCTCCTTCATTTCAACTTCCGAAGATGCGCCAACATAAAGTACAGCAACGCCACCAGCTAGTTTAGCCAAACGTTCCTGAAGTTTTTCTTTATCGTAATCAGAAGTAGTGGTTTCGATCTGTTTTTTGATCTGGTTAACGCGGGTTTTTATTGCTGTTTCGTCACCGGCACCAGCAACAACAATAGTTGTTTCTTTGTCAACAGTAATTTTTTCAGCACGACCAAGCATTTCCAAAGTAGCGTCTTCCATTTTCATACCTTTTTCTTCAGTAATCACAACACCACCAGTCAATACGGCAAGGTCTTCCAGCATTTCTTTTCTGCGGTCGCCAAAGCCTGGAGCTTTAACAGCGCAAACTTTTAACGAACCACGTAAACGGTTTACAACCAAAGTAGCCAATGCTTCACCATCAACATCTTCAGCAATAATTAACAATGGGCGACCAGTCTGTGCGGTTTGTTCCAGAACAGGAAGCAAATCTTTCATGGTGCTTATTTTTTTGTCGTGAATCAGGATATAAGGATGATCCAGATCAGCAGCCATTTTTTCGCCATCTGTAATGAAATAAGGAGAAATATAACCACGGTCGAACTGCATACCTTCAACAACGTCAACGTAAGTTTCGGTTCCTTTGGCAGCTTCTACTGTAATTACACCTTCTTTATTTACTTTTTCCATTGCTTCAGCAATCAATGCACCAATAGCGCTATCGTTATTGGCAGCAATTTTAGCAACCTGTTCAATTTTCTTGAAGTCATCGCCAACATTCTGAGCCTGATCTTTGATGCTTTCAACTACTTTCAGAACTGCCTTGTCAATACCACGTTTTAAATCCATTGGATTTGCACCGGCAGCAACGTTTTTCAAGCCTACTGAAATCAGCGACTGAGCTAAAACAGTTGCAGTTGTTGTTCCGTCACCTGCATCGTCACCAGTTTTGCTGGCTACTTCTTTCACCATTTGTGCACCGATGTTTTCATACTGATTCGAAAGTTCAATTTCTTTTGCAACAGTTACACCGTCTTTGGTGATTTGTGGAGCGCCAAATTTCTTTTCAATAACCACGTTGCGGCCTTTTGGTCCGAGGGTTACTTTTACTGCATCAGCCAATTTATCAACGCCCTTTTTCAGAAGGTCGCGGGCTTCAATATTGAATTTAATTTCCTTAGCCATTTTAATTTCTTTTTAAATCGTTATTAATCAATTACTCAGCAACAAATAAAACGTCAGTTTGCGACATCAACAAAAAGTCAGTTCCATCAATGTTTAATTCAGTTCCTGAATATTTTCCGTAGAAAACTACGTCACCAACATTGATTTCCATTGGCTCATCTTTCTTAGGAGAACCTACCAATACTACTTTACCAACCTGTGGTTTTTCTTTTGCTGAATCAGGAATAATGATTCCGCTAGCTGTTTTCTTTTCTGCTTCCTTGGGCTGAACCAAAATTTTACCAGCCAGGATTTTTCCTTTTAAATCTGCCATTTCAATTTATTTTTTAGGTTAAACTTATTTTTTTAAATTTTGTACTCCTTTTTTAGCAGATACTATGCCAAAGAAGTTATTGCAATCAATGCAGACAGGAATGGGACATTTTTTCATTTTAAAACTTAGCCATTCCACTCACAATGTGGTAACACACTGAATTAAAAGCGTTTTAACAAAACTCCAAAATCTGTCATTTTGGTGTCAGACTGTCAGACTTTAATAAATCTCGACATTTGAAATAACCGGACAGGCTTTTGAATCTTTTATTACTACCCGCACTTTTTGTGCATCAACCGGATTGATGCGCAGAATTCGTTTGTATCCAATTGTTGTTCCCGAAGCAACTTCCTGCCATGCTCCGTCTTTTTCAATTTCAACGGAAAAGCTTTTTACACGCTGCCCAAGTTTAATGTATTCCTGAACCAGCACATAGCTGATCGTTTTGCTTTCGCCCAGATCAATTTCGAGGTTTCCTGCGGTTTCCTGATCGTTGGTTGCCCAATACGTTTCTTTATTTCCATCGGTAACCATTGAAGCTTCGTAAACCGGAGAATCGCCACGAATGGCGGATGCTTTGGCTGTTTTATTAATCGCCAGATTCGTTTTAAAACGCTCGTCGATTAGCTTTTTCCATTCCAAAAGCGAAGCCACGTCAATCTCGTTAATCAGCCCACGACGATCGGGGGGAATATTAAGGATTAAATTGGCGCCTCTTCCTACTGAACTGAGGTAAATATCAAACAGTTTCTCAGGAGTTTTAACCAGCGAATCTTCTTTGGCATGGTAAAACCATCCCGGACGAATCGAGACATCAACTTCTGCAGGAATCCAGCTTGTGCCCGTTTCGCTGCCCGTGTTCAATATTTCCTGAATGCCACTTTTACCGGCATAAAGCGTATCTGCAGTGATCGTATTCCAGTTGGTTTCGTTTACATATCCGCTTTCGTTGCCGCACCAACGAATGTCTGGACCCGCATCGCTAAAGAAAATGACATTGGGTTCCATTCCACGTATCAAATTCAAGGTTGTTGGCCAATCGTAATAGGTTTTGCCATCGATTTTACGTTTTTCATTAGCGCCACCATAATAACCATCGCCACCGTTGGCACCGTCAAACCACATTTCGAAAACAGGCGTATGCGCTGCAAAAAGCTCTTTCAATTGATTACGGTAATATTCAACATACGATGGTGAGCCATAATCGGCGCGATTACGATCCCAGGGTGAAAGGTAAACTCCGAATTTAAGACCTTCTGCCCTACAGGCTTTCTCTACCTCGTCAACCACATTGCCTTTGCCTCCTTTATACGGACTGTTCTTTACTGAATGTTCAGTATATTGGCTGGGCCATAAACAAAAGCCATCATGGTGTTTGCAGGTAAGAACCAATCCATTCAAGCCCGCAGCTTTAAAGGTCTTGGTCCATTGCGTTACATCCATGGCCGTTGGGTTAAAAACCGATTCACTTTCGTCACCAAATCCCCACTCTTTATCGGTGAAGGTGTTTGTTGTAAAATGTACAAAAGCGTACTGTTCCATTTCGTGCCAGGCCAACTGGCGATCAGTAGGAACCGGCAAAACCGGTTGCGGAGGAGTAACTTCTTTTTTACAGGCAGTAAATACAAGCAAAACATTCAGGAATACCAGGCTTACTAAAGAAATTGATCGGTTCATTGTGTGTTAGTTTAAATTGGCGAATGAGTGAGAAAAAAAAAGTCTTCAATGGGATGCATTGAAGACTTTCAGTTATCGTTTATTCAGATTTTAACCTGAAATGGTTGTCTTATTTCGTTGAATCCGGAGCCGCAGTGGTTGTTGCAGGAGCAGCAACAGGTGCATCGGCAGCAGGGAAACTTGGAACCTGATTTGGATCAACAGCATTTTCAATTTTATCTTTAATTGCTGATTGAGCACCAGCTTGATTATCTCTTGGAATGAAAGCTGTACCTACAATTGAAAGAATTAACAATGCTCCGGCTAAAACCCAGGTTGCTTTTTCGAGAAAGTCGGCAGTTTTGCGAACTCCCATAATCTGGTTTGAAGCCTGAAAATTACTTGCTAAACCTCCACCTTTTGAATTCTGAACCAATACAATCAAAATGAGTAAGATGCAAGTAATGAATAATAAAACTGTGATCAGTGTGTACATGTTAATATGAATTAATTGTTCTTTAAATTTTTGATTTTTTCAATATGACCGGCAAAGTAAGTACTTTTTTCCGGATATTTCAAACTTAATTTTTCAAATATCTGAATGGCTTTTTTATAGTAACCCTGTTGCGAATATATTAGAGCAAGCGTTTCGGTAACCAAATCATCCGATTCTTCTTCCGTTTGCTTCGGGCTATCCATTGGAGAAAGGCTTTCGGCTTCTTTTAGTGGAGGCATTTTCGGCTGTGCTTCCAGAAATTTTTCAATCAGGCTAATCCGTTTCCCTGACTTTTCCTGAATTGACCTTGCTACCTCGCCTATGGTTCCTTCAGCATTCTCCGGAGTTTCCAATTTGTATTCTGTAGGAAGAATAAGGCTTAAAATGTCGAGGTCTGGAGAAGTAGCATTGTCAGAGGAAGCATCCTTGTTTAATTCAGTTTCCCTTGTCTTCTCATTTAGAAAAAGGTAAAGTTTCCGACGATCCTGAATATGCAGTGCACCGCGAATCAATTCCTGTTCGAACGAAGAATCGTCCAGATTTTTCAGGTTTCTAAGGTAAAGCATCCAACCAGCCTCAAATGCAGGAAACCGCTCAACCATCTCTTTCAGGAGAGGCAGCGATTCCTTATTTAATTTTTCAGGAGCCTGCATGTATTGGAAGATCAGATTGGCTGTCATGGCTTACCAGTTTGCAATTGATGCGTTGAAAATATCGTCAGTCAGCTTTTTAATAATTTCAGGAACCAGGCTTTCTTCAACAGTACTCAGTGAATTGTTGCTGTCGAAATCCTCGTAGGCTGTAAATGTTTTTTCCCAGTCTTGCTCGTGGTCCTTGTTGTTTACAAACTTCACTTTTATGGTTACGGTCAGTCGGTTTTGCGCAGCAAGGTCACCCTCCTGAATATTCATTGGCCTGACTTCATAGTCGGTTACCTGTCCGGAAAATTCCAAATCTCCGTCTTCTTGTATTTGGTTCAAAGAGGTTTGCCTTATCAGCTTTTCTTGTAACCCATCGGTAAATTGCTGGCTTAGGTTTGGGTTTACCAACCGGGCACGATTCGGAAAGTAACTAACAGTAAACGTCTTTACATTCGGGGCAATTGATGCGCCAGTAAATGAATAACTGATTTTACAGGCAGTAAAAGCAACCGAAATGAGTAGCACTGAAAACAGGATGAGTATAGATCTTCGTATCGTCATAATTAATCGATGTTGTATTCTTTGATTTTCCGATAAAGGGTTCGTTCCGAGATGCCCAGCTCACGGGCTGCATATTTACGCTTGCCTTTGTGCTTTTCAAGTGCCTTCTGTATCATTTCCACTTCCTTGTCTTCGAGCGATAACGATTCTTCGACAAATTCTTCGGTGTCGTAAATATTTTCGTGCGTTACCGGATTTATTGTTACCCGGTTGGCTGTAGGTTGATCAGGAATATAATTTCCGCTTTCGGTTTGGTAAAGTTTACGAATCAATTGTGCATTATCGTCATGAACAGTAGCTACCGAAGTTTCATTCTGAAGAATATCGTGTACCAGTTTTTTCAGATCATTCATGTCCTTTTTCATGTCGAATAAAATCTGGTACAGAATTTCGCGCTCCGATGAGAATGTTTTTTCATCGACACTATGATACAGGGCAGGCAATTTACTTTCGTTGCTCACCGGGATGTAACGCATCAGAGTTTTTCCGTCAATAAGCCGCTCTTTTTCGATGATCGAAATTTGCTCAGTAATGTTTTTCAATTGCCGTACATTGCCAGGCCAACGGTAATTAAGCAATATTCCTACGGCTTCATTATCAAGCCTGATGGCTGGCATTCGGTATTTATCGGCAAAGTCGGAAGCAAACTTGCGGAAAAGCAGATGAATATCTTCAGTACGGTCACGCAAAGGCAATACCCTGATTGGAACCGTATTTAAACGGTAATAGAGATCTTCGCGAAATCTGCCTTTTTCGATTGCATCCAGAATATTTACATTGGTAGCTCCAACCACCCTGACATTTGTTTTCATCACTTTCGAAGAGCCTACTTTCATAAACTCGCCGGCTTCGAGTACGCGAAGCAAACGAACCTGAGTAGAAAGTGGCAACTCCCCTATCTCGTCAAGAAATATAGTTCCGCCATCGGCTTCTTCAAAATAACCTTTGCGATCGGCCAAAGCACCAGTAAACGAACCCTTTTCGTGGCCGAAAAGTTCCGAATCAATAGTTCCTTCAGGAATTGCACCGCAGTTTACCGCAATGTATTTACCATGTTTACGAGCCGAAAATTGATGGATGATCTGTGGAAAAGATTCCTTTCCGGTTCCGCTCTCGCCGGTTATTAATACCGAAAGATCGGTGGGTGCCACCTGAACCGCAATCTCGATCACATGCAACAGGCCGGGCGAACTGCCAATTATTCCAAATCGTTGTTTTATTTCCTGAATATCCATTGTACGGACAATATGTTTAACTTTGCAAAATTACAATTTTAACGTTTAAGTACTGTTCAAAATTAAATTAACTTTGATTTCAGCGCCTTAAGCTACCCATGTTTTAACATGTTTTAGCTATTTGTAGCGAAATCTTCAATCGAAATTACAACATGAACTTTATAGGAATTATCCCAGCGCGTTTTCAGTCCACTCGTTTCCCCGGAAAACCTCTTGTATTGTTGGGCGAAAAACCCATTATTCAGTGGGTATATGAAAATGCAAAAAAAGCGCTTGACGAAGTTTTCGTTGCTACCGACGACGAGCGGATATATCAGGCTGTTGAGGCATTTGGCGGAAAAGCAGTTTACACCTCGCCCAATCATCAAAGCGGAACCGATCGTTGCGCAGAAGCTGCATCAAAAGTAGCAGAACGACTGAAATTTGATGTGATCATCAACATTCAGGGTGACGAACCTTTCATCCGTCCTGAACAAATTGAAGGACTCAAAGCATGTTTCAATTCGCCTGAAACTGAAATCGCAACGCTGATTAAGCCGATTACAAATGCTGCTGAAATTACCAATGTCAATCGCCCGAAAGTGGTAATTAATAAGAATCAGGAAGCTATGTATTTTAGTCGCTCATCCATTCCGTTTGTTCGCGATTGCGCTTCCGAAGAATGGATCAACCGGACAAATTTCTACAGCCACATTGGCATGTACGCCTACCGGTTCGATATTTTGCTCGAACTGACGAAACTACCTGTTGGTATTCTGGAAAAAGCCGAATCGCTCGAACAACTGCGCTGGCTCGAAAACGGCTATTGTATAAAAACTGCCCAAACTTTATCCGAAAGTATCGGAATTGATACCCCGGAAGATCTGGAGAATGCTATGAAATTTCTGGTTTAAATAACTTCGATACCTTTTTCGGCCAGCAATTCAAGGCTTAGATCCCTGAGTTTGTATTTCTGGATCTTTCCGCTGGCTGTCATCGGGAATTCATTCACGAAGAAAATATATTGCGGAATTTTGTAGCGGGCAATTTTACCACGGCAGAATTCCTGAACAGCCTCTTCTGTCAATTCCTGACCGGCTTTAAGTTTAATAAAAGCCCCAACCTGTTCACCGTATTTTTGGCTTGGTACGCCAACCACTTCAACCGCCTCAACTTCAGGAATATTATACACGAAGTTTTCTATTTCGCGTGGGTAAATATTTTCGCCTCCACGGATAATCATGTCTTTGATTCGTCCGGTAATCCGGTAAAATCCGTCAGGAGTTTTAACAGCAAGATCGCCCGAATGTAAAAAGCCATCTTTGTCAATCGCTCTGGCCGTAGCTTCCGGATTTTTATAATAGCCCTTCATAAGGTTGTAACCGCGGCAACAAATTTCGCCCTGTTCGCCCACCGGAGAATCTTCACCGGTTTCCGGATTCACGATTTTTACCTCCACATTTGGGAACTCGAAGCCAACGGTAGTTGCACGAACTTCGGGTGAATTGTGCGTGCGGGTGGCAGTCATTCCGGGCGAAGTTTCAGTGAGGCCATAAACAATAATGACGTCTTTCATGTGCATCTTATGCATGACCTGATTCATGGTTTCAATTGGGCAAAGTGCACCAGCCATAATCCCGGTCCGCAATGAACTCAGATCGAACATATTGAACATGGGGTGATTCAACTCGGCAATAAACATGGTTGGGACGCCATATAATGCAGTACATTTTTCTTTCTCTACTGAAGCCAATACCATCAATGGGTCAAAATTTTCAACAATTACCATGGTACAGCCGTGCGTAATTACAGCACAAAGAGCCAACACGCATCCAAAACAATGAAACAGCGGAACACAAACCAGCAAGCGCTCTTTGTGCGTGTACTTCATACATTCGCCGGCAGCATAACCATTGTTTAGAATGTTGTGGTGGGTAAGCATAACACCCTTAGGAAATCCGGTTGTTCCGGAGGTATATTGCATGTTAACCACATCGTGGCAACTGATATTTTCTTTGATAAATTCCAACTCCATATCGTCGATGTGACTGCCCAACAAAATGAGTTCGGAAGTATTGTACATTCCACGATGTTTTTGCGGCCCGATGAAAATTACATTCTGAAGTTCAGGAAATTTTTCGCTTTTCAAATTACCACGCTGACTGGTTTTCAATTCAGGAACCAAATCAAAAATCATGCTTACGTAGTCACTGTCGCGGAATCCGTCAACCAAACAAAGCGTATGAATGTCGGCATTCTGAAGCAGGTACTCCAGTTCAGCCGATTTATAATTGGTATTGATGGTAACCAGAATTGCTCCGATTTTAGCTGTAGCAAACATGAAAGTGAGCCAGTCGGGCACATTATTCGCCCAGATTCCAACCTTATCGCCCGGATTTACGCCGATGTATAACAAGCCTTTGGCCAACTGATCAACACGTTCGTTAAACTGCGCATAAGTAAAACGCAAATTTCGGTCGGCATAAACCATGAATTCGCGCTCGGGTGCTTCAATGGCATATTTTTCGAGTAATTCTCCCAGTGTAAAATCAAGTAATTGCATGAAATCAGATTTTTCAGGATTGTACAAACACTAAAATGGGGCATAAATAACTGCCAAAATCCTTGCCGACTGGTTGTTTCCGGCATGCACATTATGCAGAACAATAGAATCCAGGTAAATGCTGTCGCCTTTGGCTAGTTTGTAAATTTCCTTTCCGTAATTGATTTCGACTTCGCCTTCCAGTACATAAATAAATTCTTCCCCTTCGTGCGATGAAAGCATGTAGTCTGATTTGAGTCCGGGTTCAATGTCAACAATAAATGGTTCCATGTTGCGACCAGCCTTATCGAATGCAAGCGAGAAAAAGTTAAGATGTTCACGGGTCTCACTACTTTGCGAAGTAAACCGAACTCCTTTATGATGTTCGTCAGAACGAACTACAACTGGCCCGTAAGAATCACTGTCGTCGAGAAAAGTTCCTAAACGAACCCCCAAAGCCCGGGCAATTTTGATAAGCGGAGCAAGCGAAGGGACATTTCTTTCCTGTTCAATTTTGTCGATCAGGGAGATTTCCATTCCACTCCGTTCGGCCAACTCTTCAATGCTGACCTTTTTCATTTCGCGAATTTGTTTAATCTTTTCACCTACGGTTTTCTCGGCTGCCATAATCAGGGGGATTTTTAGAGAGTGATGCACAAAATTAGATTTATTTTGGTCTCACACAAGCCTGAAACAATCGAAATTTAACTAATTTCTGAGGATAAATATTACGCTGTTAATCCGCTTGGAATAAGCTTTTTTTGAAGAATAATGGTTAAAATCAGTGATTAGTTTTTTAGGGTACGCTTGCGGCTGAGATATTCAACACGCAACATAAGCAGGAGTAAAACTAAAATACAAACTATTGCCCTCACCGAATAAATTGTTGCCAGAGTTCCCTTGCTCGACAAAAGCGACAGCACCGGAGCCAGCAACATGCCAATCCAAATCACGAACGACTCACCGTTTTCGCGGGTTTTCCACAAACGGCTGATGACGGGGAAATAGGCAATTACCAGAATTCCCTGAGTTAAGGCGTGAGTTACAATGTGATTTTTTGTAACAACCCAAAAAAGTACAATCACCAGAACCGCCACGAGGCAACCTTTATCGAAACGGCTGAAACGGGTAGTGTGGTCGCCAAATAGATATATAGCTATCGAAACGATGGTTGTCAGCGCCAGATCGGTAGTGTTCAGAATATTATCGAGCAGGCTGAAATGATCTGATTTCATATAGGTAAGCAGGCTGATTCCAACGGCAATAGTGAAGAAGATCCACATGGCCAGGGCCGGCTTAATTTTTTGTTTGTAAGTGAGCCAGCAATACCAGCAGGTAATGGCCAGATTCAGCACAGAAACGCTGCCAATAGATAGTTGCCGGATCAGATTTTCGTTCATTTTGTAGTAGCCTGAAATTTGTTTTCGAAATGCAAGTATATCACAATATTCGAAATTTTAATCATCAATTTTTAATGATTCGGTTGTACCTTTGATATGAAATAACACTCCACCATCATGTCGTCATTTATTAATGAAGTCGAAATAGCCCGGATACTGGAACAAAATCAAAAACCCGATCCGGCAAAAGTACGAGCTGTACTGAATAAGGCCAAAGAAATGAAAGGGCTCGATCTGGTAGACGTCGCTGTATTGTCCAACATCAGCGATCCCATGCAGTTGTTTGAGCTTTTCGAGGAAGCCAATCACATCAAGGAAAAGATTTACGGGAAACGGCTGGTTGTTTTTGCACCGCTCTATATTTCCAATCTCTGTAATAACGAATGTACTTACTGTGCTTTCAGGGCAAAAAATAAATTTTTGGTTCGACGGTCGCTTACACAGGATGAAATTAAATTTGAATCCGAAATTTTAGTTAAGCAAGGGCATAAACGCGTTTTACTTGTTGCTGGAGAGTCGTATCCCAAGCAAGGATTTCAATACGTGATTGATTCGGTCGCTTCGGTTTATGAAGCTAAAGTGGGGAACGGAGAGATTCGTCGCGTAAATGTAAATGTTGCGCCGCTGGAGGTTGCAGAATTTAAATTACTGAAAGAGGCGAAAATCGGAACTTATCAGCTGTTTCAGGAAACCTATCACCACGAAACTTACCACAAAGTGCATGTTGGAGGCAAGAAGAAAGATTACGATTACAGGGTTACCGCATTACACCGGGCCATGGAAGCCGGAATTGATGATGTTGGAATCGGAGTCCTGTTCGGATTATATAATTTCCGATTCGAACTGCTGGCGCTGATGCAACATATCCGCGAACTTGAAAAGGTTTTTGGGGTTGGTCCGCATACCATTAGCGTTCCGAGACTTGAACCTGCTACCGGATCAGATATTGCTTCGCATCCGCCTTTTGCAGTTGCCGATCTCGATTTTCGCAAGATTGTGGCTATACTCAGACTCGCGGTTCCTTACACAGGCATCATAATGTCAACCCGCGAAACAGCACAAATGCGACGCGAGACATTTGCTTTGGGCGTTTCACAAATTTCTGCCGGAAGCCGCACCAATCCCGGTGGATATACCGATTCGCTTCACGAAGACGATGGCAGTCAATTCTGTTTAGGCGATCATCGTCCGCTCGACGAAGTAATTCGCGATGTAGCTGAAATGGGATATATTCCATCTTTCTGTACGGGCTGTTATCGCTTGGGACGAACAGGACAGGATTTTATGGATCGCGCCAAACCGGGCGACATAAAAAATCACTGCGGGCCTAATGCCGTTTCTACGTTTATGGAATACCTCATGGACTACGCCTCATACGAAACACGCCTGATTGGAGAAGATCTGATTGACGATGTAATAAACTCGATGGATGGAATTGCCCGCGAACGCGCCATCATTTTGCTTGAAAAGGTCAAGAAAGGCAATCACGATATGTATTGCTGAAAATTGCAAGAAAAGGAAAAGTTTGCAGTCACAGTAATCAGTTTTCAGAAAGAGGAAATGAGGAATGAGGAAAAGTTGTCAGTCGCTTAAGACAGCTTTCGGAAAGGGGAAATTTGCAGCTCATTTTATTACCTCGAAGTGGTTTAATCTGAATAACCCCGGGTAAGGAGGAACGACACATCCCAGGGAATAGCAATGAATAGAAAACAAGGCGCATCCAAAAATGACTATTGAAAATGCAAAATTGTATGCGCCGCAAAGGAACCCACGATAAAATCGATTTTTAAAACATCTCTCCATACATGACAACATACCGAACAGAAACCGATCTTTTGGGAACGAAAGAAATTCCAGCCGATGTTTTATGGGGAATCCATACTGCACGAGCGTTGGAGAATTTTCATATCTCCGGAAGGGCAGTTCATCCGGAATTAATAAAAGCATTTGGAGCTGTTAAACTGGCATGCCTGCAAACAAACCGTCAGCTTGGCTATTTTCCGGAACAACAAAAGGCCGATTCCATAACACAGGCTTGCACCGAAATGGCCGAAGGACTTTTGACGGAGCATGTTTTGGTGGATAGCTTGCAGGGAGGCGCCGGAACTTCGACCAACATGAATGTAAATGAAGTAATTTCCAACCGCGCACTCGAAATTTCAGGAAAAGAAAAGGGCGACTATTCGTTTATTTCTCCGCTTGGAGACATTAATCTGCACCAATCAACCAACGATACCTTTCCCACAGCGCTAAAACTGGCAGCTATCCGGATGATCCGGCAGCTTGAACAATCGGTGCTTTTGCTACAGGAAGCATTTCAGGTTAAAGAAAAGGAATTTGCACACGTGGTGAAGATTGGCCGCACCCAATTGCAAGATGCGGTTTTAACTACTTTGGGCCGGGAAATGGGCGCTTATGCAGAAGCCTTCAACCGCGATCGCTGGCGTTTCTCCAAATGTGAAGAACGGCTGAGAGTGGTAAATCTGGGGGGAACGGCTATCGGAACCGGACTTGGAGCGCCCCGGCAATTCATATTCAGAGTAGTAGATAAACTTCGCGAAAATACCGGAATTGGATTTGCCCGTGCCGAAAATCTGATTGACAATACACAAAATGCTGACGTTTATGTTGAGGTTTCAGGAATGCTAAAAGCTTGCGCTGTTTCCATCCTGAAAATCAGTACTGATTTGCGGCTGATGTCGAGTGGCCCCGATGCCGGATTTGCGGAACTCCTACTTCCACAAAAACAGGCTGGTTCGTCGATTATGCCAGGAAAAGTGAACCCTGTAATTCCAGAAGCTGCTGGACAGGCTGCTATGCTGGCGATGGGCCATGATGTTGTTCTTGCACAGGCTGCCTCAGCCGGAAACCTGGAACTCAACCAGTTTATGCCGCTCATAGCTCATTCCTTGCTCGAAAGCATTGATTTATTAACGAATGCCAGTGCCATACTTCGGGTACATTGCGTTCAGGATTTGAAAGCCAATGAAGAGCAATGCCGCAAAAATGTCCTGAACTCAACAGCTTTAATCACGGCCGTAATTCCAATCGTTGGTTATGAAAAAGCCAGCGAAATTGTTAAGAAAGCTAAAGCGGAACAAATGACCATTCGCGATGCGATATTAAATTCAGGACTAATTAACGAACAGTTGTTGAATCAATTGATCAGCCCGGAAGCGGTTTGTCAGCTTGGATTCAACTGATTTAGAAGATCGTTATTTGTATTTATTCTAAATAATTGTTAACAGATTTTGTAATTTGAATTAATCTTATTAGTTTGGCCAAAGAATTTAAATATTAACTACTTAAAAATTGATATCATGAAAAAATTAGCAATGGTTTTAGCAGTAGCTTTCACTATGGGTTTAGCTGCATCAACTGTAACTGCATCAACAAAAGACGAAAAGAAAACTGACAAGAAAGAAACTTGTGCAAAAGCAACTGAATGTAGTAAAGACAAAAAAGCTTGCTGCTCATCAGAAAAAAAAGCTGAAGCTCCTGCAAAAAAATAAGGAATAGAATTTCTTATTTAATTTGAGATAAAACAAAAAAGACCGGAAATTCCGGTCTTTTTTGTTTTATCTGATTTCATCTCAGCTTTCCTTCTTTTTAAAGTATTCCACTTTCCCTCCTTCAGCAATGTGTTTTACTTTGTCAATCAATGCTGATTTCTGCTCCTCCGTAAATTTACTAAAAGAATGTGCCAATGCGATTTTCTCCCGCATGAAGGTTGCATTCTCATTTCCTGAAATCAGGACAGAAACAGGGAGCGACCACACAAAATACATAGCTTCTTTGATGCTAAGGTAATTTGGAATCACCGGATCGTCAGTTGACCAGTTGGCTTGTTCTTTCTTCGAGAAGAATCGTCCGTCGGCCAGTGACTTAATCGCCAGAATTCCCATGTTCCTTTTTAATGCAGTGGGCATAACAATTTGCGTAAAACTAAAATACGACTGATCCAACACATTTACAGGCATCAGCACCGTATCAAAAATGTCGCTTCCTTTGGTTCGTTCCAACATTCGGGCGTGTGCAAAAGGATTCTGATGCCCGGTAAATCCCAGGTATTTAATTTTTCCTTCGTCTTTGGCTTTCAGCAAAACATCAAGTACGCCAAGTTGTATCCGACTGTCGACATCGGATGGTGTCGAAATGGCGTGAACCTGATACAAATCGAGATGATCGGTTTTAAGTCTTCGGAGTGTTCCTTCCAAATGTTCGGTAACTGTTTTGGCATCTTTTCCTGTCGATTTACTCATCAGAAAAACCAGGTCGCGGTAGTTGGGCGTAAGGTATTTGCCGTACCGGATCTCGCTGGTTCCGTTTCCGTAGCTTTCAGCCGTATCAAAAAAACGAACGCCTCCTTCCAGCGCTGCTTCAATCACTTCCTGAGCATCACGCTCGGTGGTCCAGCCAATATGGTAGCCTCCCGTTCCAAGCATAGTTACATAGTGGTTCGTACGTCCAAGTTTTCGTTTCGGAAGGATTTCTCCCAGACGGTCTCTTTCGTTCTTGTCAGCATGAGCAACACCGGTTAGGGTTAAACCGGCCGTTACACCTGCAATCGATTTTAGAAACATTCTTCTGTCTGCCATAACTTTATTGCTTTTGAGGATGTAAAAGTTATGAATTTTTATCGAAAAAACCTAGCCGTGAATATATTACGAATCGGTAGGATATTCTGGTAATGGATTGCATGGTTAAGGATAACGAAGAATACAAGGTGTAGGTTGGCAGAAGCAATCGACAGGGAAAGGACTTGGTTTGGATCAGTTCATAGGCAGTTGGGGGTAAAAAGATGATTTATTTGTAATCAAGCTTTTTTGTCCTCAAGCCGGACAGGCTCTTCTTTTTCCAATCAATGAAAAGGAAGCAAAAATCTTGTCAAAACGAACCCTCCCCCGGGCGTTTTGACGGCCCCCGCACCCGCTCCGGATAAGGTAAATGCAAAGTTAACATGACTAGCTATCGCAAAGCCATGACTTGATCCACTGGAGCACAGACTTAAAGAATTGAAGGTTTATTTCTTATAGAACTTTGTTCAGAAAAAAATTCACAACAACACTATGAAGTGATCTCTTACTCCTGAATTTCTATATTTTTTACGGAAGTCTTTTTGCGGAAATCCCATGGGATGTTGTAGTATATGGAATAGGTAAAGTCGAGATTGAATCCTTTTTCGGCTTTGCCATAGCCGGGAATGAAATACACCGGAGGCATCCATAAATTTTTGTGATTGAACTTCACCTTTCCGCGAACAGTCCAGCCCATGTAAAAATTGCGAAAGATTTCGCCTTTTATTCCGAGGAGAAATTCGCCCCAATGCGCAAAATAATTTTGATTTCCGAATTGCCCGGTAACCGGCCCCCAGTAGGAGTCAATTGAATATTCATTTACGCGTTGTTTGGCCAGCGAAAATCCGTATCGAAGCCCGAAAAACAACACATCTTTATCATTTTTATTTTCGGCCTGAAGAAAATTGTAGTCAATACCAATGCGCGAATAACTTCCCTGACCGGCATAATCGATGTAGTCGGTTTTTATTTTCATCAACTCATAGCCCGATTCGAATGTAGGAAACCAATTCGGCCAGACTTCAAGGTCAGCAGAAAATTCAGAGCCATAGCGATTGCCTTTTGTCCATAAATCCTGAAAAGGACGTGTTACATCCATTCCCACACGAATTCCGCGCATGTGGATGTAATTGTCTTTCCTTTTGGGCTTCAGTTTCTTCTCCGGCTCCGTCTGTGCGTAACTAATTGTTGCCAGTAGCCAAAGGACTAAGGTAAAGCTTAATATTCTCATTCCATTTTTGTGTTACCAGACTGTCAGTAATTGAGATAGAATCAATCCGGTTGTTCGTGTAATTAATTGATTTCAACTTAAATTCGAAATAAAAGCCGGATTCCATGGAAGCGTATTTCTGATAGGTGTCGTGAATAAACGTGACGGTGTCGGTTTTTGAGTCGAATGCAATCAGGTAACTGGTGGTATCATTCGACGACAAGGGCAATAATATTTTCTGAAGTACCGAGTCCTTCACCCACAAGTATTCAAGTCCAATTCCGTAAATTGTAGTTTTAGGTGAAATGGCCTTTTTCGTTTCTGAGTTCAGAAAGGTAGCCTGAATAAGCGCCTGAGGCGGCACTTCAAACACTTCCTTACAAGCCGCAAAGGCAATCAGAGCAACGATTAGATACAAAAATCGCTTCATTCAGTATAATTTTTTAACTGCGTAAAGGTAGAACTATTCAGGTTGAATCGAAAAACGGAAGTGCTTTTTTGCATGTACAAAAATCGGGTCGGGATAAACAACTGCGCAGGCAGGAGGGTGCTTTGCCCGATTGCCATTCCCAAAATTTAGATATCTTTGCGCAAAATCCGACAGGAGTATTTGATTAATAAGGTTTTTAGATTTTTTAGGGATGAAGAACATACGTAATTTCTGTATTATAGCGCATATCGATCACGGGAAAAGCACTCTGGCCGACAGACTACTCGAATATACCAAAACAGTTGACGGCCGGGCCATGAAAGCCCAGGTTCTTGACAGCATGGACCTTGAACAGGAACGTGGAATTACGATTAAGAGCCACGCCATCCAGATGCAATACACCTACAACAATCAGGAATACACGCTGAATCTGATAGATACTCCCGGACACGTCGATTTTTCGTACGAGGTTTCACGATCTATTGCTGCCTGCGAAGGCGCTTTGCTGATTATTGATGCCACGCAGGGAATTCAGGCACAAACCATTTCGAACCTTTACCTGGCCATTGAGCACGACCTCGAAATTATTCCTATCCTGAATAAAATGGACCTTGATAATGCCATGCCCGAAATTGTTGAAGACCAGATTATCGGATTAATTGGCTGTAAACGTACCGACATCATCCGGGCCAGTGGAAAAACAGGCCTTGGAATTGACGATATACTCGAACGCATCGTAAATGTAATTCCTGAACCAAAAGGCTCAGTAGACGCACCACTTCAGGCATTGATTTTTGACTCTGTATTTAATCAGTTCAGGGGTGTGATTGCCTACTTTAAAGTGGTGAATGGCGTGATTCGCAAAGGCGACATGGTGAAGTTCGTGAATGCCTCGAAAGAATACCTTGCTGATGAAGTGGGTGTGCTGAAACTGGGCATGTTTGAACGTCCGGAGATGAAAGCGGGCGACGTGGGCTACATCATTTGCGGAATTAAAACTGCCCGCGAGGTAAAAGTGGGCGATACCATTACGCATGTAAAAGCGCCCTGCGATAAAGCGATTGAAGGTTTTGAGGAAGTGAAGCCCATGGTTTTCGCGGGTGTATATCCGATTGATTCGGAAGATTACGAAGACCTGCGTGCATCAATGGAAAAGCTTCAACTGAACGATGCCTCGCTTACTTACGAGCCTGAATCGTCGGCAGCGCTGGGTTTTGGATTCCGTTGCGGCTTCCTCGGATTGCTGCACATGGAAATTATTCAGGAACGACTCGACCGCGAATATGACATGAACGTAATAACCACGGTTCCCAACGTGTTGTACCATGTACATACAACAAAGGGCGAAACGATAAACGTTTACAATCCATCGGGACTTCCGGCAACAACAACCATCGACGATATCGACGAGCCATTTATCCGCGCAAACATTATAACCGCCTCCGATTTTATCGGACCCATCATGACATTGTGTCTGGATAAACGCGGAATTCTGCTGAAACAGGATTACCTGACTACCGACCGCGTTGAAATGGTGTTCGATCTTCCGCTGGGTGAAATTGTGTTCGACTTTTACGATAAACTGAAGTCTATTTCGAAAGGATATGCTTCTTTCGATTACCATATGCTCGATTTCCGTCCGGCCAAACTGGTTCGTCTGGATATTCTCCTGAACGGCGAAATGGTGGATGCCTTATCGACCTTGATTCACTTCGACAATGCCTACAATTTTGGACGCCGGATGTGCGAAAAGCTGAAAGAGTTGATTCCACGTCAGCAATTTGACATTGCTATACAGGCTGCCATTGGCGCAAAGATTATTGCCCGCGAAACAGTAAAGGCTGTGCGTAAAGACGTAACGGCCAAATGTTACGGAGGTGATATTACCCGTAAACGGAAGCTGCTCGAAAAACAGAAAAAAGGAAAGAAACGCATGAAACAGGTGGGTAATGTGGAAGTTCCACAGAATGCGTTTTTAGCAGTTCTGAAACTGGATTAAAAAACGGATTAAATTTTAAATGGATATCCTCAAAAAATCACGCTGTTCCTACAGGGTGATTTTTCCGATTTCTTCCTATTCTTGTGGGGAATTTATATTTCTGAATTAATCTTAAAATAAATAAACCTTCAATTCTTTACCTTGTCCTTCAGCCGGACGGGCTGTTACTTTTTCCCTACAGCTGGAAAAAGTAACCAAAAAGAGCCGCCGCTGAAGGATAAAAAGCTAAAAACCGAATTCGTTTGGCTAAAAATTTCCAAACTCCTCCCTCTGGTCGTCAAACAGGGAAATTTTCTTAACGCCCACTTCTTCAATTTTTTTAACGCTTTTTCTCCTTAGGCGGTTCAAGGCATGGCGTTACAGTTGTTTATCCTGTAAAGCTTGCTTCGAGAACGAAATAAAATTATCCGAACACAAAACGGCCTGAAAGGCCAATACAATTCAGCCCGGGGCAAAGTTGAGGGAGGAACGAACCGAAACGTCACCCCGGGTAAACGATGCAGAAGAAAAATAGTCCGCGCGGTAACATTCATAAATGAGAAAATCTTATTTCGGACTGGGGAAATGACCTTTTGTTTCCCGAAAATGATACTTCACAATTCCCTGCCTGCGGCCGGCAGGCGTCCGAATGGAATCCTTTGCTTTGTTTTTTGAATCCTCCCCGCCTGCCGCGGGCAGGGCGGACGGGTTTCGGATCGCTTTCCAACCCAGGGCGCCACTTCGTTTGCCCTGGGCTAGAATATACTGGCCTTTCAGGCCGTTTACTTCACGACATTTTTATTTTATATTCGAAAATGACAGGTCTAAAGAATAACCAGGCCTGATGATGTGCTGATATTGTTTCATTCTCCTCCCCTCTCCCAAGCATAATAAATTACAAAAGGGTTTTTCCGGTAACGGGGAGACCTTTTTTTGATATGGAAAAATTTTCTGAAAGTATAATTTGTCAGTTCATATGTTAAAATGAAGGTTTCGTGGAAAATTTCAGCATTTCATTTATATCGTGCGAATAATATTTGATTAGCATATTAATAAAAAGTAAATTAGTTGAGTTAATCAAATACAATTGAGTGAATTAATAGCCGAAAGAATAAAAATAATTCTTCAACAATTCGTTTGGAAACTTTTAAACCTCATAATTTTTTGAATGATATGCGTCCGGAAAATGCAAATGCTCATCGGGAAAACGGGAATGTGCGTTTGGATGCTGCACATGTTAATTTGGAAACTTATAATGCACATAAAGTTTACTATAGTCTGCATTTGGAAACTTTAAAAGGTCATTTGAACAAATGAAAAGCCCATTTGGTAATTGTAAACGTGCATTTGGAAGATTTAAAAAACGGATTGGAAGTTGAAACAGTTTTTTTACCGGTTTCAAAAGTCGGTTTGAAAAGGCAAACAGGTGTTTAATCGATTTGCTAAAGCCGAAAATAGACGGTGAGCAATCATATGGAGGAATTACGAAAGCGAAATAATTTATTGTACTGGCTTTTTGCTCACCCCAAGACCGATTTATCGGTCTTCCCCCTTCGACAAACTCAGGGGGCATCCTTCTTCTACTAGAGAGGGGGCAGAACACCGAAGGTGTGACGGGGGTGAGTCAAGATCCTGACCAATACTATCGGCAACAGCATCGCAGTATTTCGACTTAAGCAGAGCGCAACAGGCTAAAATACAATAAAGGATTCATTGACTAAGGGGACAGTTTTTATTATTTATTAATTTTTAAAATTCGTAAAATGAACAAACAAGATGAAAACAAACTGGTGATGATGAGGGCTTTGATAAGCTTTTTAAGATTAAACCAGACCATTTGGCAAAATGCTCAGCCTTTTGTTTCGGCAGTAAATGAATTGGAGAATTTGATTGCTGCCATTGAACTGACCAGGCAAAGTACGGATGTGGATCAATCGGGATTGGTGACCGAAAAGAAAACGCTTAAAGCGAACCTGATCAATCGCCATTTTGAGCTGGCCTCGCAAATTTATGTGATGGCTTGCCAAAGCAAAGACTCTATTTTGCAGGCTAAAGTCGGTTATCCGAAATCGGAACTCGAAGGGAAACGTGAGGGTGAACTGGCTTCGGGCAGCAAGACCCTTGTAAACATTGGCCGGACGCATTTGCAGGCGCTAATACCCTATGGGATTACCGATAGCGAGATAAACAACTTCGAACAACTTATTCTGGCTTACGAAAACAGCCTGCCAAGTACACGGCTTTCGGTTTCGGAACGCAAGGCAAACAACGAAAAGCTGAAAGCTCTTTTTGCAAGCGCGAAGCAGGTGTTAAACGACCAGATTAAACGCATGATGCTACGCTACCAAACCTCTTCTCCCGATTTTTATGCCGGGTATTTAAATACCTGCAAGGTGGTTGACTACGGAATACGACACGAAAAGCCTGTAACGCCCGAAACACCGGTTTAAAATTAAATTCCAGGGGTTGAATTGATCGTACGGGTCGTGCGGTAAAACGCGCGGCTCGTATGGTATTTTCTGATACAATTAAAAATAAATCGAGCGGCTTATTTATAGTAGAAAATTTATTATATTTATTATATGCAAATGCAGAAACATTAAAAAATACCTTAAACTATTTATATTTAATATGTTAGCGTTCATGTTGAAAACCAGATAGGAAGATGCCGAAAATCCTTTAAAGAGTAGGCAAATCAAAAATTCAACACATGAAAAGAATATTTTTTTCAGTATTTGTGATTGTATTCTGTTTCCAAGCCGAAATCAACGCAAAACCAAAGTACATCAGTACTAAAACTGATAAAATACTTCAGTTGTTAGCAACCGACTGCAATAGAAAAATTGAAGCCTCTACAAAACCACTCTATTTTTTCACAACTATGCATGAGTTTGGACATTTAACAATAGCAAAGGGTGAAGGGTCTTACTACTTTATGCTACAATATATTGCCTTGCCACATAAAGAAGATTTAACAGGAAGTATTCATTTATTACTAAGCAATGGTGAACAACTAAATCTTAGTATTTGTGGCAAAAAGATTGACAGACAAAGTGGAGAAAATTCAACTGTTGTAACAAATTTCGATGAGAATTCACCTATTGGCGTTAATGCCGTTCAACCATTTAGAACTATAAAAACAGGCTCAAATTCTCTAACTTATTGCTTATATGAGATAAACCAAGAAGATTTACGAAAGCTTACAGAAATTGAAATGAATTTTATTGTTATTGACTATTCAGATTCTTCAACACAAACTAATGATAGTAAAAATAGACAAATACAAAGTCTTAAATATGAAACTCAAAGTGGAAAAAGGAAATTCCACAAAGTTGCAGTTCAAAGCATACTCGGTATTTAATATTCTTAGCTAATAATAGATGTCAAAATATGATAGCATGGAAAAGTATAACAAACAAAAAAGCATGAACCGCAACAGCTACCCGCAATTCGCCCCTGCTGGTAGCTTCCTACATTAACGGTCATGCTAGACGTAGACACTAAACTATAATCGCAAGACTTATATGTAATAATCGTAACAATGAGAAAATATGTCATTCAAATGTAAAATTGGTTTACATTCATGGAATGGATGTAAATGTTCCGAGTGTGAGAAAACTCGTGATGAACAACACGATTGGTCTAGTGATTGTGCAAAATGTAGTACTTGTGGTAAAATTAGATACCAACAACACCATAGTTGGCATGGTTGTAAATGTTCTAAGTGTGGCAAAATCAGTGAGAACTTACATGACTGGAATGGTTGCAAATGTACTAAATGCGGCGAAACAAGAAATAATTTCCATGATTTATCAAAAGATTGCGAACAATGTTGCGTTTGTGGAAAGAGGACACAATTAGACCATACTTGGGATATTGAAAATTTAAATTGTAAAAATTGTTCAACAACTTGGAGAGATTTATACCACAAATTATCGTTAGTGGACCTTTATACGATTAAGAATGAGATCGAAAATATAACTTCTAATTTGTCTGCTTTCAATATAAGAACAACATATGATCCTTTAAAAAGAATTAATCAATGTATTCAATATAATTCCTCATATAGAAAGAAAAACATTGAAAGAATATCAATAATAAATAGGTTCAATGCTTTAGTCATTGAAGCATCTCTAGGTAAGGCCTTTGAAAAATCTCCTGGTATTTGGTCACAAGATACATGTATTGTTTATATATGGAAAGTAAAAGATGGTCTTGCATTTACTTCCTTATGCCCTAGGACTGAATTATTCCCAAAAGGAATTGTTCCTGAAGTTTTTAAGGAGATTGATTTTACTCCAAAAGAAAAACGTTCATTACCGACATTGAGATCCAAACGAATAGGTAATCAAGAATGGTTGTCAGAAAATTTGAATGTAGCTGAATTTAGTAATGGTGACACTATTAAAATGGTTCTATCTGATGAAGAATGGAAAATTGCATGCAAAAATCGTGAACCAGCGTGGTGTTATTATGAGAATGATTCTAAAAATGGGAATAAATATGGTAAATTATACAATTGGTATGCAGTAAATGATAACCGTCTATTAGCTCCTGTTGGTTGGCACATTCCATCGTATTATGAATGGAAGGAATTAATTTCATTTTTAGGTGGAAGTGAAATTGCGGGTGGAAAAATGAAATCGCAGTTAAATTGGTCACCGGGATATCTGTTTAATCCGGGATCAAATTTAAGTGGCTTATCATGTCTCCCAGGGGGAAAAAGATTGCCCGGAGGCTCATTTGAAAATGAAGGTAGATATGGTTACTGGTGGAGTACAGAAGAAGATGAAGAAGAAGAGAATGGTTGGTATAAAAATGTTTACCTATACTACGATGACGACAGTGCATTACAAGATTCTTCAAATCAGGGCTTTGGCTTGTCAGTTCGCTGTATAAAAGATAAATAAAATATATTTAGATTATACTTTGTTTGCAAGATTAAAAAAGCACGAACCGCAAACTTCAGCTACCCGCCGGGTTTCGGTGCTTCGTTGACAGGAAATTAGTATTTTAAAAGGCGGCTTATCGTGGACAATTTATCGGGAAACTCCCGGTCTGCGTATAGCTTGCTACTTTATGGGCAAGGTTAAGACAAGAGTTAAATGAAACAAAATCTTAAAAAATTTTAAAATAATAGGCAAATAAAAATGAAACTCGAAAATAGAAACTAGTAACATCTATTTTTATAGAATAACAATTAAAACCTAAGTTTATGAAATGTTTAATGTGTAACAGAGAAGAGAGCGATTTACCAAACCATTTTCTTCCAATTTATGTATTGTTAGGCTTTCGGGTTCGAGAATATAAGTCCGTTGACGTGGGAGGGATTAAGTATCGAAATTCTTATGTTTTCACACCATTAGGTAAGACAACAATAAAAAGTTATTGCTGTCATTCTTGTAATCAAGAACTAAATAAAAAAAATAAGCATAATAAAAAGAAATCATTAATTTGGTTAATCTCAACTTTGTTTATTACTGTTTTCTTTAATTTAATAATTTTCAAAACTAATGCAAGCGGTTTTTACTATTTGGTCAATATTTTACTCTTATTAATAATTATTGTTTCTTCTTCAGTGCTTGTGAGTAAAACAGAACATGATTTATTTGAAGTATTAAAAAAATCGAATCACTTTAAGGAAGAGATTAATATTCTTAAAAATAAAATAGATTTTTCAAGTATTAATTTTCTAAATCTTAGAACCAAAGAAAAAGAAGAATTTAAAAATACAGGTTATCCACTTAAATATAATAAAGAAGATTTGTTATTTGTTAAGCAAGATAAAATCATAACCGAATGTTATTCTTTAGGTCATGATAACAATCGACTTTGGTTTAGAATAGATGGTGAAATTTCAGATTTTACATTTAATTTCAAAGTATTAACAGGTGGTCATCGTTTAAATTTGGAATATATTCAAATATCTCAAGAATTTAAAGACCATTCTCGCAGTGAAATCATTTCATTTTCTAAATATGAAGGAATTAAGGAACTGTGAAACGATTTCTATTATTGTATTGTGAAAAAATAATGATAAAATATTTGATTTAGAACTTTAAATTTAAATCAAATAAACACCAAACCGCTAACTTCACCTACACCGCAAGTCCGGCAGCAGTGGCTTTTGAAATCTATCTTTTCGCTAAGTTTCATATCCGCCTTTAGTCGTCGTTCCAACTCGTAATTTCAATGCAGTTCGCTTTCGTTTTTGTTATATTTGAGCTTTAATGAAAAACCTAATCCACAATGGCCCTTTTTCAAAAAACCGTTGAACAGAAATATCTTAAACAGCTTGATACGGAGTTAATCAATGCGAAGTATCTTGAGTTTAAAACGCATTTCGGAAATCCCGAGATTCAGGAGAATATCAGAAACAGCAAAGAGGAGCAATATCAGGGAGAATTCTTAATCGACTTGTTTGTTAAGATTCTGGGATATATCAAAAATCCAACGCCAAACTTTAACCTTACTACTGAGTACAAAAACGTTAAAGACAGCAAAAAAGCTGATGGAGCCATAATTATTAACGATAGCGTTAAAGCGGTTATTGAGTTAAAGGGAACCAACACTACCGATTTAAGTAAAATTGAAACACAGGCTTTTGGTTACAAAAACAATCAGGCTGGCTGTGTATATGTAGTAACTTCCAACTTCGAAAAACTTCGTTTCTATATCGACAATGCCATTGAACACATCGAGTTCAACTTGTTTACCTTATCGAAAGCTGATTTTGAAATACTCTTTTTATGTCTTTCGTTCGAGTCAATTAAAAACGGACTGCCGAAAAAGGTAAAAGAGGAATCGTTAAGTCAGGAAGATGTTATTACCAAGAAATTGTATCAGGATTATTCGCTCTTTAAACGCGAGTTGCATCAAAATCTGGTTTCCCTCAATCCGCAATACGATTCGCTTACTTTATTCAAGAAATCGCAAAAGTTGCTAGACCGGTTTCTGTTTCTGTTTTTTGCCGAAGACCGCCATTTGTTGCCGCCAAATTCGGTGCGTTTAATTTTAAACGATTGGAGAGACCTACAGGAACGTGATGTTGAAGTACCACTTTACCAACGGTTTAAAAAATACTTCGAATACCTGAACACAGGTTACAAAGGAAAACGGTACGATGTGTTTGCCTACAATGGTGGTTTATTTAAACCCGACGAGGTTTTGGATAATATCCTCATCGACGATGAATTGTTATTCAAACACACGTATAAGCTTTCGGAGTACGATTTTGTCAGCGAAATTGATGTGAATATTCTTGGGCATATTTTTGAAAATTCGCTGAACGAACTCGACGAGATCAATGCGCAATTGACCGGAGAGGAAATTGACAAAACAAAGACCAGACGCAAAAAAGACGGAGTATTTTATACCCCGAAATACATTACCAAATACATTGTTGACAATACAGTTGGCAAACTTTGTGCAGACAAAAAAGCCGAAATACAGATCGTTGAAGAAGAGTATGCCACCGACAAAAGGCGGCAACTGAAAACCAAACAGGCTCTGCTCGACAAGTTGAAAACTTATCAAAACTGGTTGTTGCAGCTTACCATTTGCGATCCGGCTTGTGGTTCGGGAGCTTTCCTGAATCAGGCGCTCGACTTTTTAATTTCCGAACACCGCTACATCGACGAATTACAAGCCAAACTGCTGGGCGTTCCGATCATATTTAGCGACATCGAAAAAAGTATTTTGGAAAACAACCTCTTTGGAGTTGATTTGAACGAAGAGAGCGTTGAGATTGCCAAACTTTCGCTGTGGTTGCGCACCGCACAACCCAACCGCAAGCTGAACGACTTGAACAACAACATTAAATGTGGGAACTCGTTAATCAGCGATCCTGCTGTTGCTGGCGACAAAGCCTTTGATTGGGAACGTGAATTTCCACAAGTATTTGGACGAAAAGAAATGGAAACGCCATTTACGGAAGTTCCGAAAGACAAAACCCCCGACTACCTTAAACTAATCAAAGAGAAATCGCTCGAAGCGCAAGCAAAGGCCGAGCAAGCCTTGGCATTGTCTAAAGAAGCGGCAGACCTCTCGAAGAAAGTTTATGAATACGCTGAAAAGCTGGATGCCTTTTCGGAAGATGACTCAATTTATGGGATTAATAAAGGTGGCTTTGATGTGGTAATTGGAAACCCACCGTATGTTCAGTTGCAAAGTATGGGAGAAATGAGTGAAATACTCCAGAAATGCGGTTACAAAACATTCGATAAAGGAGCTGACTTGTATTGTCTTTTTACCGAACGTGGATATCAATTGCTAAAGAATGGAGGTATTCAATCTTTCATTATGCCCAACAAATGGATGTTGGTGGCATATGGTAAGCCACTTCGAAAATTTCTTTCGAAAACAGGTTTGCGTCAGATATTGAACTTCGGTGACATTCAATTCTTCCAAGGAGCAGCAACAATTGTTTGCATTTTCGTTACTCAAAAAAGCGAACCGTCCGAAAAAGTAAAAGTTTTGTCGCTCAACCAGAAAACCTATTATGGTGATTTCATGACTGAGGTAGAAAGTAATTTATATGACTATTCCACCTCCAAATTTGGCGAAAGCGAATGGAGCATTCTACCTTATCACGATGCACTGAAGTTGGAGCAGATGAAGCTGAACGGGACTAAATTAAAAGATTTGCCTATTAGCATTAACTATGGAATAAAAACGGGGTTTAACGATGCTTTTTTTATTGATGAAGAAACACGCCAAAAGCTAATCGCAGCTGATCCTAAAAGCACAGAAATCATTAAACCAATGGTGCGTGGCAGGGATATTTCGCCTTATGAATTAACTGGCTTTGAATATTTGATATACATTCCTTGGCATTTCCCTTTACAAGATGATAAAACAATTGGAGGTTGCTCGAAAAAAGCAGAAGATGAATTTGAACGATTTTATCCCGTCCTATACCAACATTTAATGCAATTTAAATCTAAACTCATGTCACGAAACAAAGCTGAAACATGTATTCGTTATGAGTGGTATGTTTTACAAAGATGTGCAGCTAATTATTATAATGAATTTGCAAAACCTAAAATTATCTATCCCAACATGACTTCTGTTTTTCCGTTCATGTACGATAAAAGCGGAATGTTAGGAAACGATAAAAGCTTTATACTTACAGCACAAGACGATTCTGTTTCGTTACTATTCTTAACTGCTGTATTAAATTCTTCATTGACAAAACTTTGGATTTGGCATAATTGTCCGGAATTGTTAGGGGGTACACGTGAAATCCGAAAAGTATATTTCGAGCATTTTCCTGTTCCGCAAGCGAACCAAGAACAGACCGCTACACTGGCGCAATTTGCAACAGAACGAACCCAATTAACAGCAGAACTGCAAGCCCTTTGTTCGAAATTTACCCGCAACATACGGCGCGAATACAATTTGGAAAAGCTATCAGCAAAACTTGAAAATTGGTATCAAACACCGTTTAATGAGTTTTTAAAAGAGCTTGAAAAGAGCAAAGCAAAACTCAGCCTGTCGCAAAAAGCCGAATGGGAAGATTATTTCGTTCAGGAATCGAAAAAAGCGTTGGACATTAAACACCAAATTGATGCAACTGACAAAGAAATTGACAGGATGGTGTATCAACTCTATGGCCTAACCGAAGATGAAATAGCCATTGTAGAAAATACATAAATCGGTTAGTCAGGAATTGAAAATCGGCGAAGCTAAATTGCCCACAATATGCTTCCGGGAGTTGCTTCCTACGTTCTATCGCATTTAAAAATATTGAGCGTGATGCTCTACAGATAATATTAACAATCTAAGTATGAAATCATGAAAAAGCAATCGCATCCAAATTTTATGAAATCTTCCAACCTTTTATTTGTGACAGTTATTCTCGTGTTGATTGGTGTGTTTTTAGGGAAAGTTGTTCTATCAGCTGACAAAAACAGCATTTATATTGAAATGATGAATATTATTCTAATCGGCGGACTCGGGTTACTTGTTAGGCAGGGCTATAAATGGGTGAAATATCTGCCTTTAACATTGTCAATCCTTTATTTGATAGAAGCGGCCGCTGTAGTATTAAATTCTCCAACGATTCAGATTTCTCAAGTTTTATTTTTCGCCCAAATAGTTCTTGTCATTTGGTCAACTGTGTTGTTATTTAGGATTCCAAAGGAGACTGCAAATTTGTCAATCGTTTGAATGTGCACAGCAATTCGATAAATTAAGAACAAAATATTGGCAGAGATGAAAAAATTTAGAATCGGACTGATTGTCGTTGCAGTTATTGTTGTTATTGGAGAATTTATAATAATAGATTACAGCAATTTGACATGGTCCAAAAATCTGGGTTCATATCTTGTAATAATAGGAATGATATGTACAATTGCCAGCTTAATTTTATCAATTAAACACGACAAGAAACAACAAGCAAACTTGACAGACAAGCGGATTTAAAGCAGCGGTGGTTTTCGGAGGGCGTCTTTCCTTAAAGGCGTTAAAGAAAATCGCCCGCAATCTGAACCGGTGCGGACCATTCTATGTTAGTTGTAATTGTACTGCGATACTTACCGACTAATCCTAAAGTATTAAGTAATGAGAATTAAATAATGTTGTATTTCAAATTCACAGTTTTATTGACTCACCCCACGCTCGCAGTGCTCGCTTTGCCCCTCTCTACAAGTAGAGAGGGGGGACGTCCGCCAGCGGACGTGGGGTGAGTCAAGGATAAAATACGACAATAAATTGTTTCACTTACTTCGTATTAAATTTAACTACTAAAAAAATAATATGGCACAGATTAATCCTCACATTAACTTCAACGGAAATGCCGAAGAAGCTTTTACATTTTACAAATCAGTTTTTGGCGGAGAGTTCGCAAAAATTATCCGTTTCAAAGAGTTTTCAAGTCCGGAATTTCCGGTATCGGAGCAGGAGGAAAATAAAATAATGCACATTGCTTTACCTATTGGAAAAAACGTTTTAATGGCCAATGATGTTCCGGAAATTATGGGACGGACAAATGAAAACGAAAACAGAAGTAAAATTTCAATAAGCGCGGAAAGCAAAGAAGAAGCAGAGAAATTGTTTAATGGACTTTCGGTAGGTGGTCAAATTGAAATGCCGCTTGAGGAAAGCCCTTGGGGTACTTATTTTGCTATGTTTAGAGACAAATATGGTATTGAATGGATGGTGGATTTTGATCCAAATAATACCGTACAAATTTAACCGTAGAAAAACAACGAACCGCTAACTTCAGTAGGCCAAAATTGGCTATTCGGTGATTAAATAAAGTTTTGTGCATTGCTGGCAGTGAAGTACTTCGAAATCGGAACCTTCGGGCATACGCAAATCGTTGCATTAACCATAGGTTTGACATTAAACGTATTTTAAACGATTCATATAGATTCGATTCTCCGAATTTCAAAACACGTATAAGATGAAACGAGCCACGAGTAAAATTTTCACACACACAAGGATGATCCGCCAGCTGGCGGATGGCGGGTTCTATATGGCAATTAAAAAACAAATTATATACGAATGAAAAAAACGATTCTGATTGCAGTGGTTTGCATGATTTCCGCAAACTTATTTTCGCAGACGTATAAACTCGAAACTGTATTTACTGACAAATTTCCAGAAACATATCTGTCGCATTGGAAAGTTCTTGAAAGCACAAATATGAATCAAGTTGACACATTTTCGTTGTGGGGCTACCAGCGTTATTTTGATGACTGGGTTGATGGAGTCTATGAAATTGAATATTACAAAGGAAATGCAAAAGAGACATACCTGTTTTTAAATCAGCTTATCGGGTTTTCTGAAAAATACAAGGAGGAGGACAAGGTATTAACGTACATTTCTGGCGTTCAGGTGAAAATATTTAAACAGCTTGGCTTTAAATTTACCCTTGTGTATGACAAAGATCGAAAGGTTAGCTGTAAGATAAACCAAAAACAATGGACAGAGATGCTTGCTAAATTTGTGTTGTATTGTGAGCAGCAGAAGATAGTTTACACCGAATAAATAGAAAATAGTCTAAGAAACTGTTTAAAATTTGAAAATGTACAAAAAAATCAAAAATTTACCCCGACCCTGAAGGGTGATTTTTGATTTTTCGGGCTCCCTTCAGGGTTTGGGGTAAACCGAAAAATCAAAAAACATGAAACTTAAACAGTTTCTAAATTGCACATGCCATTTTGGAAAGTTATTACACGGAAAACACCGAACGCATAACATTAGCGACCCGGCAAGTGAGGCCGCCAGAACTAAGAATTCGTATATGCTAAAGTTAAATGTTCAACATTTTAAGAAGACTGCAATTCAATACGAAACAATTGTTTTGCAGATTTTGAGTATCTATTTTGATGCTCATAAATTTGTGCGCAACAACAGCCTTAGAAAATATTTACTGGTTTCGGGCATTGCATTTTTATTGCTGTTTACAATTACCATCAAGGCCATTTTGTATGGGGTAAATTATTTAGAATATCCCGTTACCACAGAGTTGCTGCCTATTCTCCAAAAATTCTTAACACTAAGTCCTGCTGATATCAGTAAAGGAATTCAAGCTACATTTTGGCTGATTACAAAAGCTATTGAAGCGAATAAAGATGCCATATTTAGTACCGTTTTTTTAATTATCGGCACACCATTCTTCTCGTTTATAAGTTCCAAAACCGAAGAAATACTTTCAGGAACTACCTATAATTTCAGTTGGACTATTTTTTTAAAAGAAATAAAAAGGGGGATAAGTATTTCGGTCAGAAATTCCGTAAAACAATTTGGGTTAATCCTCCTGATAACCTTGTTCGCATTGATTCCTTTGGTAGATATCGTTGCACCATTAATCACCTTTAACGTGCAGGCGTATTACAATGGAATTTTACTGACAGACTATACGCTGGAAAGGCAGGGATTTACTGTAAAAGAAAGCGAAGACTTTTACTCGTCACATAAACCGGAAATGTTTGCCATTGGCTTAGGATTTATGTTTCTTTTATTGATACCGGTAATCGGTTGGTTTATAGCCCCAACATATGGTTTGGTAGCATCTTATCTGCAATTTCAAAAGAATAAAATCAGCTAGAGCTTTGATGCAGATTTTGCGTTTAAACGAGAAAAAGAGTTTCGGCTAAAGCCAATATATTTGTTGATGTGTGAGGCATGTCCACCAGCTAAAGCTGGAGGGAATTGATGGTGCGTTGAATAAATATAAACAATCATCGATGCGATTCACTAGGAATGGGTTTCAACCCATTCTGGTTTTAACCCATTCGCACAAATGACGATAAAAACAACAATCGGCTTTAGCCAAAAGAATTTGAGCAAATTTTGAGTTTAAACGAATTAAATGTTTTCGGCTAAAGCCAATATATTTTGTATGTTAGGCATGTCCTCCAGCTGAAGCTGGCGGGAATTGATAGCGCGTTGAATGAGATAAATTGATTTTTGAAACGAATCATTAGGAATGGGTTTTAACCCATTCTGGCGGGAATTGATGGAGCATTGAATAAACATGTACGATTTTCGATGCGAATCATTAGGAATGGGTTTTAACCCATTCTGGTTTTAACCCATTCGCATAAATGATAATAAAAATAACAATCGGCTTTAGCCAAAAAAAAGGAGGCGAATATGTCGTTTATAAAAGTATATATTCATTTCGTTTGGAGTACAAAAGACTGGATTCCGTATCTTGACAGTCCGGAATTAAGAAAAGAAGTATGGAAGCATATTAGCCAAAATGCTAAAGAAAAAAACATCTTTATTGATTTCGTCAATGGTTATTCGAACCATTGTCATTGCCTGGTTTCATTGGGAGGAGATCAAACCCTTCAAAAAATTATGCAATTAATTAAAGGCGAATCATCGCATTGGATAAATAAAAATGAACTGGTAAAAGGAAAGTTTGAATGGCAAGATGAGTTCTTTGCGGTGTCGGTTTCGGAATCGATGATTGTAAAGGTTCGAAATTATATCAGGAATCAAGAGAAACATCACGCACTTCAAACATTTCAGGAAGAATATGATGGGTTTATTTATAAATATGGGTTTCAAAAATACAAAGACAAATGATTCGGCTAAAGCCATTTTGTTTGTTAGTATGGTATGTCCACCAGCTAAAGCTGGCGGGAATTGATGGCACATTAAATAAACATGTACGATTTTCGATGCAATTCACTAGGAATGGGCTTTAACCCATTCTGGTTTTAACCCATTCAATTGATAGCGCGTTGAAAAAATATAAACGATCATCGAAACGTTTAACCTATTTTAATTGTAATCATTAAACAGACGACACCATTAATACCAGCATAAAAATTCAATATGACAGAAAATAAAAATAAGAACTCAGGAAATGGTATTGGAATTGGGGCTGCACTGGGAGTTGCATTCGGAGCTGCCTATGGAATTTCATCGGGAAATACTTCTTTGAACATTGCATTAGGTTTAGCCATTGGCGTTGCCATTGGAGCAATTTTTGACCTTGCAAAAAACAGAAAATAGATTCTCCTATCCTCCAAAGAATTGATGGAGCATTGTATGAGATTAAACAAATCAATAGGAATGAGTTTCAACCCATTCTGTTAAAACCCCGAATGGGGTTTTAACAATGTTTTATAGTATTTAAACAGTTTCGCCATATGCGTATTTCAAGAAGAAATTTAATCCTGATTCCGATACTTCTTTTTTTGATTGGCTCTGCCTCTTCTACTCAGGCTCAAACAAAACCTTTTCGTATTGTTGGTTATGTGCCCAACTGGATTGACGTCGCCGGATTTACTCAAAACTTTGATTTCAGTCAAGTCACGCATATCAACTATGCATTTCAGAATCCTAATGCTGCCGGAAACCTGGTATCTCCAAATACCGGCTTGTCGGCTTTGGTCGAAAAGGCTCACGCCAAGAATGTAAAAGTATTGGTTTCGATTGGTGGTGGATCTGCGGCCGATGGTGAGGTAAAAAACAACTTTTTAAACCTGATCAGTACCTCGCAAAAACGTGCCGATTTTATTCACAAGATTGTTGTCTACATCAATTTATATAAGCTCGATGGCCTGGATGTGGATGAAGAAGGACCAGCAATTAATTCGGATTATGGTGCATTTATTAAGCAATTGGCCGATTCGTTGAAGCCTAAAGGGAAACTGCTGACAACCGCTGTGGGCTGGGGCGTCGAAAAAATACAGAATTCGACCTTGCCGCTTTTCGATTTTGTTATGCTGATGGCTTACGATTATACCGGAGACTGGGACCAGACACATCCGGGGCAACATTCGCCCTACTCGTATGCACAAAAAATGATAAAAGATCTGATCGCACGCGGTGTGAAAAGAGAAAATCTTTGTCTGGGCGTGCCCTTTTATGGTTACGGATTTTACAAACTACCGGGAAGTTACAGCTACAAAACTATTTTATCGCGTTATCCGGAGGCCTGGCAGAAAGACTTGGTTGGAGATACCATTTACTACAATGGGACGAATACCATTTGGAAGAAAACCAAACTTGCTATGGCCGAAACTTCAGGAATTATGATTTGGGAATTGTCTCAGGATGCCAATGGGAGCAAATCGTTACTTAAAATTATTAATCAAACAGTTGATTCGCTTACAACTACAGTTGCTCAAACTCCGGATTTAGATGCGCAATTTATAGTTTACCCCAATCCGGCCAAAACACAGTTGATTATTGACAATCTGGGTTCTGAAAATCCGGTAAAAATTGAGATTCTGGCTATGAATGGCTGTACAGTGAAATCATTTGTATCCAAATTTTCAGAAGGAAAAACCCGGATACGGTTGGGTTCTGTACCCTCAGGAAATTACATTTGCCGAATTACAACTTCAAAAGGTATTTACGCCAAACGATTTGTAAAAGATTGAACTGAATAAGCTGAACAACTCGTTGCTTTAACCGTTTCCCTGAATATGAAAAAATTGATTTTATCCGGAATGATTTTGCTGTCGGTACTCGCATGCAACCGGCCTCAATCGCCAAAGCAGACCAAGCCCGAAGAAAAGGCTGCTGCTGATACAAGTCTTTCGTGTTGCACCAAACTTCCTGCCCGGTTTCCCTCCGGAAGTGCTTCGGGCGCTGATTCTCTGACTACAACGAGAGCTGATCATTCAGAAATGGTACTGATTAAAGGTGGCCGCTTTGCGATGGGAGGCGACAGCGTTTGGGGACGACCAGATGAATTTCCGCGCCATCAGGTTGAAGTTTCGGATTTTTACATCGACGAACACGAAGTAACCAACCGACAATTTAGAGCTTTTGTTGATGCTACCGGATACATTACCACGGCTGAACGAAAACCGGATTGGGAAGAGATAAAAAAACAGGTTCCGCCCGGAACGCCCAAGCCTGCTGACAATATGCTCGTAGCAGCATCGCTGGTATTTACTCCGCCAAACCAACCGGTATCGCTCGATAATCCATACATCTGGTGGCAATGGGTTCCGGGTGCCGACTGGAAACATCCGGAAGGTCCGACAAGTAATCTGGAAGGGAAAGACGACTATCCGGTTGTACAGGTTTCCTGGGAAGATGCGTTGGCGTATTGTCGCTGGTCGGGGAAACGGCTACCTACTGAAGCGGAATGGGAATTTGCCGCCCGCGGCGGACAAATGAAAGCCATTTATCCGTGGGGAAATGAACTGATCACCAAAGGAAAGTCCAAGGCAAACGCATGGGATGGACATTTTCCGGATAAAAACACCAATCTGGATGGATTTGCCAGAACAGCGCCAGTAAAAAAATATGCTCCGAATCCGTATGGCTTGTATGATATGGCCGGAAATGTTTGGGAATGGACGGCAGATTGGTACAAAGCAGACTATTATGCCGAGTGTAAAAATAAGGGTGTGGTTCGTAATCCGCAGGGCCCTGAAACGTCTTTTGATCCGGATGAGCCTTTTGCTGAGAAAAGAGTAACACGGGGAGGTTCGTTTCTTTGCAGCGATCAGTACTGCTCCGGATTTCGCATTGGCGCACGAATGAAAACAAGCTGGGACACCGGACTGAATCATACCGGGTTTCGATGTGCAGTATCGGTTGCGCCGTAGCGTTTTTCTACTTTTTCTTCGTAATCAGTACCTTATCAATCTTGTTGTTGTCGATGTCAACCACTTCGATGATGCAATCAGATAAAACAACCTTGTCGCCCAATTCCGGAATTTTATTGATCTGGTTAAAAACATAACCGGCAACCGTAGAATAGTCGATCTCGTCGAAATCGATGTAGAAATCTTCAATCAGATCGACCAGCGTCTCAATTGGGGCATCGCCGCTGACTAAAACAGTTTGGTCTTCGCGCACAAAAACTTCCGGTTCAGGAGTTTCACCTTCTTCGGGTACGCTTCCAATGATGTTTTCAATGATGTCGTGCAGGGTAATAATTCCTTCGAAACTGCCGTATTCGTCGACCACAACAGCCATGTAATTTTGCTTTTCGCGGAACAAATCGAGCACCCGTTGCGCATCTGCATTTTCAGGAATAACAAGAGGCTCGGAAAGCAAAGAGTCGAGCGGTTCGGGTTTGGGCGAATAAAAATTAATCAAATATTCTTTGACATTGAGCACACCAGTAAATTCGTCGATGCTGTTGCGCCCAACGATGATTTTGCTGTGACGCAAATTCAGTATTTCTTCGTGTATCTCCTCCTTTTTTTGTTCGGCATCAATCCATTCCACATCTTTCCGGTGGGTCATAATGTGTTTGGCCTTTTTATCCGAAAAGTAAAATACCTTTTCATGCATCCGGTTTTGCTCCTCTTCAATTACGCCTTCGTTCGAAGCAAATTTCAGCATGTGCCGCAATTCCTGCTCGGTAACCTGTCCTTCTGATTGTTTTAAACCAATGATTTTATTGATCAGCTTTGTAGATAGAGCCAGCAAGCGCACAAACGGATAAAATACTTTGCTGAAATAGAAAACAATGGGCGCTACCCTTATGGATATTTTCTCGGGATTACTTAAGGCGATGGTTTTTGGAACCAGCTCGCCAATAACAATTGAAATATAAGTGATGGCCAAAACAGTAAGCGAAAGAGCTATTTCGTGTGCAAACTCGCGTGTAAGTTCAAACTGATTGAAAAAAGGAGTGATGTCGTCGGCAATATTAACACCACCATAAACCCCGGTTACAATACCAATTAATGTGATGCCCACCTGAATGGCCGAAAGAAAATTCTCGGAATTTTCGAGCAGTTTCATCGCAACTTTTGCACCGCTTTTCCCTTTGACCTTAAATTGTTCGAGGCGTGCTCTTTTACTCGAAATCAGTGCCGCTTCCGATAAGGCAAAAAAGCCATTCAATAAAATCAGAAATCCAAGTACAATAAGTTCCATCTTCAAACAAGCTAATTGAATTGCAAAGGTAATACAGTATCTTCAATCTTCACAGCTTCAATGATTTTATAAACCGGGTAGGCATTAAAACCCTTCCCCCATTGCGGCAAAAGGTAACGATCCAGAAAATTCCAGGTCAGCAATCCATCGTTAGTTTGCGGCTCGAGCAGGTAAGCTGCTACATTGGCCAGCGGTTGCGAAGTGCGAATGACCAAGGTTCCGGCTTTAAAATTGGTAGGCTCACTTTGCCAGGTACCTGTTGCTGTTTCGTTGTAATGGCCCTGATTAAGCCGGGGCGCTGCTTTTAAATCTTTAATCTTAAATGTTTCCACAACAAACGATTGAGGCTTGTTTAGTCGGCTAAGTTGAATACCATGTTTCTGAAACAGGTTAATAACCAAAGGATCTGAAACATTAAACAAATAAGCAAATGGAAATTTTACGCTTTTCGTAGCATCGTAACGGGCACGATAAGGAACATGAACGGTCTTCTTTCGATCCGTCTTTTTGTAAGTTTCTCTGCCATCTGCATCAATAACAACATCAACTTCATACGTTTTAATCGTGACTTTATCCTCAATAAACTTCCCTGTGTACGTGATCGGAAACGAGTCTTTCGGAGTCGGATTCAGTCCTCTTTCGATGGTTTTCTGATCAGCTTTGCGGATTAATTCTTTAATTCCGGAAGCATTCGCCGCAGCGTAATCGGCAATTGAATTCAACAAACTGTAGCATCCCAAAACACGCGATTTATAATCTGCATACACGTAATTTTCATTCAGAATTGCCAGGCGGTTGCGAACACCGAGGTAATTAACCAGGTAACGCGGCTCCGAGGCGTATTCTTCCCAACCTTTTTCAGGCACTTTCATGTCGATAAATTCGCCGTAAAAACAGTTTTCAACTTTGTAGTCTTCGCGTAAAGTGGTGGCAACCTTTGGCATCATCTGCTTTTCCATGAAATCCATAAGCGAACGATCTCCGGCAGGATTCATCATCCAGCTAAAGGTAACAGGCTCTTCGTGATAGGAACCGTTGGTGGTGTGGCAATCGACAGTAATCTGCGGATCCCATTTGAGCAGAACATTTTTCACCAGGCCACTCATTTCGGGCGTTTCAAGTTTCAGTGCATCGCGGTTGATGTCGAGCATTTGCCCGTTGTAACGGAGGCCAACGCCATTCTTCGGGCCATTTTGGTGCGTGCGGTTTTTCACGCTGATCGCTTCATTTCCGTCAGGATTAAAATTGGGGCAAATTAAAATGATCACATTCTTCAGAACTTCCTTTTTCATTCCCGAAATCAGATCGCGGGCAAACATCAGTGATGCTTCTTTGCCTTCTACTTCTCCGGCGTGAATGTTGGCCTGAATGTAAAGGATAATTCGTTTGTCGGCAGCGAGCTTTTGGGGGGATTTTATCATGGGGTTGGCAATGATCAGAAGCGGAATCTGACGTCCTTCATTAGAAACAGCCAGGGTTTCGACTTTTACAATGCCCGATTTTTTACTTATCCGCCCAATAAAATCATTGACATCCTGTTCGGTTGAAGTGGACTCGAAATTGGAACTTTCGGCTATGGTTAATGGTTGTGAAAAACACAGAAATGATGCGAAAATGAATGTTAGTGCCAGAAGAATCTTATACATAGTGAATGAGTCTGGTTTGAAACAATAGGTTTGACAAAAGTAAAAATTTTCGGCACGGATTAATTGCCCTGACTTTACAGAAAGACTTGATTTTTGATTTATCCCACAGGATTACCGTCTTCGACGGAAATCATCCTGTGCTATTACAGATCGTCCTTTCAGGACTTTTAAGGAGCAAAGCCCCGATTTGCAACAGCATAGGATGAAGTGGAACGTAGTTCTTTGATAATACGCCAAACTCGGAAAATAAAAAATCTCACGTGTGATAGCTCTGAAATAGAATTTAAACAGTCTCTGAACCGTTACAACTGAACTTTGATTTTTACCCTCAGGCCAAAGGACGGAGCGCCCACAGTAGATTTTGGATTAACGCGCCAAACCGACTCCAGCCTGAACATCTTAAAAATGTTTTCGACTCCGGCACCAAACTCGATATACGGATTGTCCATTTTAGATATCGTAACTGGAAACTCAACGATTTGCTGGTTCTTATCACTCAATGACCCAACTATGGTTTTAAATGAAAATACTTCGCGCAAGCCGGTTTTCTTCAGCAATGGCAGGCGGTTGAACAAAAAGCCGTTAAGGTGATATTCGAGGTAGGCATGCAGGTATTTGTCGTGCACATATTCCATGTAATTTAACATGTTGAAGTCGTAGGTATAAAGTCCGTACGTTTCGTTTCCGCGCGGAATATCGAGCATCGTATATGGCAATTTCCCGAAATACATTCCACCTTCAACAGCATAATTAAATCCTGTTTGCCCGATCATAAAGTATTGCTCAATGGTTCCGAAAATCTTGCCATAGTAATTCTGCTTTCCGGAGTAAAACACCTGACCACCACCCAATAAAACATGAATAATCGGATAATCGGTTGCCATGTAAACACGAAGAAACTTGTCGTCGATCACCTTTTCTTTCCACGAAAAACGGGTATCAACACTAAAGTCAACTGCTGAAACACTATTTACCGGACTTCCATTCCGAAGAAACGGATAAAATTGAGGCGAGAAATGGCGGATATAATTCGCGCTGATTTTATTCATTAAACCAGGATACCATTCATATTCAAAAGAACTGGCTAATTTTTGTTCGCGAAAAAGTTCATCGAGCTCATCGCGTTTAAAAATCTGTGAAATAATATTGTTCTCGGTGGGCGACAGCGCATTTTCATACAGGAAAAGGAGTTTTTCGCTTTCACCGGCACGCACAATTTTGTCGTCGTACGCTATTTTTACAACCTTTCGGTAATTGGCCGGAAACTTGTAGCCAAAACCGGCAATTCCATTGATTTTTTTATTCAGGAATCCGTAGCCCAGTCCGCCCCAAAACATGTACCGGGTGCTGATCTCGCTGCTTGTCCTAAAACCTGCGAACAAGTGAATACCTTCAACTTTATTGGTATTGATGGTATTGGTGTAAGGGCCGAATTCCAGTTTCCCCAGATCAAGGTAACTAGTCATTTTCATCCGGGTCATTTTGTCGGCAACCTTCACTGCCGGAACCTGGCTCACCGAATCTATTGCTGCAGATATTTCTAATTCGCGTTGGTTCAATTCTTCCATTCGGTGTTTATTCCAGTAATTTTCGTCGCGCTGGGTTGCTCCCGGAAGTTTTAAGGTTTCGTAGTGGCCATTCCCGGTGATGAGTTTCACCTCATCGGGCTGATTTACTGTCACACTATCGATTACCGCCGACTGGGTAAAGAATAGATTGATGGGCTTTTTTGATGGATTATTTTTTCCCGGGACATAGTCAAACACTGCGTCAATCTGGTTCCGCCGGTAAAACGGGATTGAATCGTGAACCATCTGGTAATTGCTTTTCAACCTCATACTTTTCAGAAAATTCAGGTAGCTGGTTGTGGCCAGCGTTCCATCTATTTCAAGCAGCGAATAATTTTTGGTTTCGGTAGTGAGGTAACCTTTAAAAACTTTATCGCCCAAACGCCTCGGAAAAAATTCAATCCGGTATTGTTTTCTTCCGTTAACAATAGTGCTGTCGGCCAGATAGTACTTGTAATAGAACCATCCGTTATCGGCCAACGGACTGACAAAGTTCTGCAAAAACAGATTGATGTAATTGTCGTAGAAATTAACTTCCATATCCAGGGCACTCGTGTAACCCGAAATCTCATAATCCTGAAGAACTCCAACTCCTGAAGTTTTATCGGCCAGCACCGTCGATTTCTGTTTGGCCGGATTTCGCTGAAATTCGTTAAAAACCAGCTGTTCAGAAAAATAAATAGGCAAATAGCGAGAACCATCACTGTTGGTTTTGAAAACCGACTGGTCTTTACGAAAAATACCTGATTGAATTAATTTCTCGCCCACATTGTTGAGGTGATACTCCCATTTGGTATATTTTCGGTACGAATAGCGCGGATATTTATCAGGGTTATTTTGTTTTTTACGATCCGTCATTTCTTTCAGGATGCGCCTGACCGGTCCATCATCCGGTAGAATTGTTATTTCGGAAAGCTTTACCAAATCCGGCTTTAGTTCAATCTGTAATTCGGTTGATTTACCTGAAATTACACCAATTGTTTTGTTGAGGTAACCTATTGTTGACAAGCGGATAGAATCGACATGCTCTTTACTTGTGAGGTTGAAACCACCAAGTGTATCAGTTAAAACTCCAATTTGCGTATTTTTAAAAACTACACTAACATATGGAATAGGTTTTCCTGTTTCCTTATCGGTTACCTTGCCCCAAACATTCGTTGGCTGCGAAAAGCTATAACCGGCAATAAAAATCAATGCAAATAACAGAAGAAACCCATTACTAAAACGGATTTGAGCTGAATAGAGTTTTCTGTACATGTTTTTTGTTTCCAGTTTCAGGAATAATTCGGGCAATTGTGTTTCTTGTTTTCTGTAGAAGTTATTGCCTGAACCATTGACCAAATTTGCCGAAAAAATCGGATCAATGAAATGAAACGTAGATTTTTTAGTCGTATGTTAAGTTTGTATGCTGTTTTTATTCCGAACTTAAAGTCAGTTCCAAAATAATCTGTTCTGTCAATCCATTTTAAAACAGAAGCAATAAAACAGTGAACAGAATTCCAACGCCAACAAGGATCATTCCTCTACGGAAAGTTTTGGTGCCCGGTTTAAACATCCAAAGCGACGAAATAGCCATGAACAAAACGAGTGCTCCAAAAACCAGATTGAACCAATGTGTAGCTTTACTGCTTATGGCTTTATGAAAATTGATAAACTTATTAAAAGGAAAAATAACTTCTTTGGAGGTAAAAACGGCATCTCCGGATGTTTTGTTGTATGAACCGTTCTGGAAAAATACGATTTCACCTTCGGTTTTGGTCACTTTAACCTCGCGGATGCGTAGTTCTTTTCCAACATCTTCAATTGGCATTTCAGGTTTTAGCTGCTTCTCAACAGTAACTTCGTGTTTCAAAAAATCGGTGTTTCGGTAAATCAGCGCGATCCCGCTTAAGGCATAAATGACAATTAGCCCAAAAGTAAAATAACCAATGTCGCGGTGTAAACCACGCATGTAGTAGTTAAATGATTTGCTTTTCTTCGCTTCCATAGGATTAAATAAATTTTGTAAAACAGTTTAAACTAGCAGTTTCCTGATAAATACAAGAATGTGTTATGGCTGTTTGATCATCTCGAAGATAATTGGTTTAAGCCCACTGAAAAAAAACTCAACGGCAATAACCATCACGATCAGTCCCATCAGCCGCATCATCACATTGTTGCCGGTTTGCCCCAGAAATTTGATGAGCCGTGACGAACTGTAAAGAATAAGATAGGTAACCAGCATGACAACACTTATTGATGCAAAGAGTACCATTTTCAGTTCGAAAGTTGTGGCATCTTCCATCAGCACTATCGCATTGGTAATTGCCCCAGGACCACAAATCATAGGTATTGCCAAAGGGGTAATCGAAATGTCGCTCACATAACTTTTCACTTCCGACTCTTTTATTTTTACCTGCCCCAAGCGCGCCTGCAACATGTCCATGCCCATGATAAAGAAAATGACACCACCAACAATCCGGAAACTATTTACCGAGATGCCGAAGAAATTAAACAGCAGTTGGCCGGAAAGTGCAAAAATTACAATGGTAATAAATCCAATAATCGATGCTTTTTTTGCCGTTGCATTCCGATGTTTTGTGTCCAACTCGGAAGTCATGGTCATAAAAATCGGCATCGTTCCAAGCGGATTGATCAGCGTGAAAAACGAGGTAAAACAGAGTAATCCGAATGAGATGGAATCTTGCATAGCTATTTTTTACTTCAGATAATTATCTACAAACTCATTTTTGGGATTGAAAACAACCGGATCCCAGTTTTTACGTTGTTCGGCATTTGGCCAGCCATGCTCGCGGTAAGGAACCGGAAAAATGATCTTTTTACCTTTAGCCTGATTGATTGCTGCATAAACTGAGGTCGACGGGCAAGTTTGATCGACCAGGCCGATTTCTACAACTAGGATAGCTTCAGCGTTTTTAAGCAAATGGGCAGTATCAAAATAGGGTAGAACATTCTTCATCTTTTCCTTGTCCCCCTGATGTTCAAACGGCTGAGGCCAGCCACCTTTGCGGTTAACCAGTGTTCCACCCCAATCGCACATAGCCGGAACTGTTGCAACCACTGCTGAAACCCGATGATCGAGTCCGGCTGCTGCCAATGCCTGTCCCCCACCCTGACTTTCGCCAATAACGATAATGCGTTTGCCATCCCATTCGGGTTGACGGGTAAGGAATTCCAAAGTGCGAATCAAACGAAGATACATGCCACGGAAATAAAAGTTCTCACGGTCTTCCAAACCTTGAATGTAGTAATCTTTCAATTCACCACTTTCCAGATTGGCGTAATATTCATCGGGCTGACCATTAAGCATTCCGTGGGCATTCAGGTCAAAACAAAGTGCACCTTTTCCCTTTTTAGCGTAGTTCAGTGCATTTGCAACTTCGGACCGACACCACGAACCTTTTACTCCGGCAGCATGAACCTGTAAAACTATCGGAAGCGACCTGACAGCGGCATTTGTTGGTTTGGCAAAATAGCCACGTGCTGGTTTGGGACCCGTGCAATTAATTTCAACGTCCTGACATACAAATCCGGGTTCTTTGATCTCCATATTTTTTGTCTTTACCTCCATCCGAAGTGCATTCAAGACCAATTTTTCCTGCGCCCAATAGGATTCAAAGTCTTGTGGGTATTTTGTTCCGGGTTTTAATTTTTCGGGCGAAACGATCATTCCAAGTTGTTGCTTTCCGGCTTTCTGCCTGGCTTCAAGCATCACAGAACAAGGCTCTTTAAACTCACTTTCAAAAATAATCATCGCATCAGCAGTCGGAAGAACAGCCTTTTTCAGCAGAAGCTGATTGTTATTCTTCAACACTTTAATGTAAAGCGAATCTGAACTTACCTGACTGGCTGTATAGGTGACCTGAATCTTTTCGCCTTTTCGGTAAACTCCGCTTTCATGGGTTTGCTTCAAAGCAAAATCCTGAGATTGAAGACTTAAAGTGCAAAGTGTGCAGACCAAAAGGAATGCTGACGACAATAAGGTTTTCATATTCGAGTAGGTTTAGTTTTTACAAAAATGTCAGTTTCCTGAAATGAAAAGCTAATCAGCATTCGGTTAAATGATACGACTTATCAATCAGTAGTTTTTTCCTCATCCGAGAATTCGGCTGCTAGTTCTTTATCTTCCTCTTCGTTTTCCTCGTAGATTTCAACGATGGGTTCGGTAAACGATTTGCTCACCAATCGTTTGTCGAGGGTAAGTAAAAGCGATGGAAGAACCATCACATTAAAGAACATGGCAATCAGTAGTGTTGTAGAAATAAGGATACCCAAGGCCTGAGTTCCGCCAAATTCGGAAACGATAAACACACTGAAACCGAGAACCAAAACGATGCTTGTATAAATCATACTGAAACCGGCCTCGCGCAAGGCATTTAATGCTGATAGTTTGATGGCGCCATTATTTACTTTCAGTTCGTGCCGGTAGCGCGACAAATACTGAATGGCATTATCGACTGAAATTCCGAGGGCAATGCTGAATACAATAATGGTAGATGGTTTAATAGGAATGCCTGTAAAACCCATAATGGCGGCAGTAATCAACAGTGGGATAATATTAGGAACCATGGAGACCAGAATCATACGGAAAGAAGTGAACAGGAAAGCCATCAAGATTGAAATCAGTAGGATTGCAATCATTACGCTTTCAAATAAATTTTTAATCAAAAAGTTGGTGCCTTTGGCATAGACCACACTGCTTCCGGTAACTTTCACGGTGTATTTTGCCGGATCGAAAATACTGTCAACCTGTGGTAAAATATCGGCCATGAGCGAATCCATGTGATTGGTTCCAACATCAGCCATCTGGAAACTAATACGGGTCATCTGCTTGGTACTATCCAGAAACGATTTCAACAACCCACTTTCACTACCTTGTACATCTTGTGGAATATAGCCAAAAATGAAATTTTTCTCCATCGAGCTTGGCAATGAATATTTACTTGAGTCGCCATTGTAATAGGCTTGCCGTGCAAACTTGAATACTTCAATTAACGAAAGCGGTTTTGAAAATTCAGAATGAGTGCCAATGGAATCCTGAAGTCGACTTATTTTCTGGATGGTGGCATAATTCAAAATTCCATTCGGTTTTCTTGAATCAACCGAAATTTCGAAAGGCATTACACCGCCAAAGTTGGTTTCAAAGAATTTCAGATCCAGATATGTTGGGTCATCGCTCCTGAAATCATCCACCACTTTCCCGGAAGTTTTCATCATACTGAGGCCAACAACACCGATCACAACGAGGCCACCTGCAATGCTGTAAATCAGATTTCGCCTGTTACTAATCAGGTAAATAACTTTATCCAACACAGCGCCAAAGAAATTATTATCGAGGTGTTTAATATGTTTGGGCGAAGGTGGGGCAAGCAAACTAAAAATGATGGGCAGCAAAACTATGGTCAGCACATAAAGCACCATAATGTTGATTGACGTAACCACCCCAAATTCGCGCAACATTTGGTTTGGCACCAAAATGAAAGCAGCAAAACCTAAGGCAGTGGCAGCATTGGTCATAAGCGAGGCAAAACCAATCCGGTGAATTACCTGAGACAAAGCTCTCATTTTATTGCCATGGCTACGGTACTCCCAGTGGTATTTATTCAGAATGTATATACAGTTTTCGATTACGATAATAACTACAAGCGATGGAATTACACCGGTTAGAATGGTTATTTTATAATTGAACAGCACGAGCGTACCCACCACCCAAATAATGCTGATACCAACAATCAGAAGCGAACTGGCTACAACGCGCAATGATCTGAAAAATAAGAACATGATAAACGCAGCCACCGCAATACTGATAATGATGAAAAGGAAAAGCTCATGTTTTACTTTCTGCATGGTTACAGTACGGATATAAGGCATTCCGGAGTAATGAATCTCAACTTTGGTTTGTGAGCGGTAAGCTTCAACTGTTTTTACAATGTTGTCGATTAATGTTATACGGCTAATGTCGTTCAGTTTAAGTTTGTCGAGCGTAATCGTCATCAGGGTTGCCTGTGTCTTTGGATTGTACAGCATTCCCTCATAAAATTTCAGTCCCATTATCTTATTCCTGAGGCTATCAACTTCGGCCTGTGTGGTTGGCTTTTGGGTTACTATGGGCTGGATATTAAACTGATGCGTTACTTCATTTTTAACCAGATCAATAGCTCTTGATATGCTTACAACTTCCTGCACTCCTTCAATTTCTCTGATTTGACCACCCAACTCATACCAGGCATTAAACTGATCAAGGGTAAATAAATCGGGATTGATGGCTCCAATAACAATTACATTTCCGTCTTCTCCAAAGAGCTTTTTAAACTCAAGATATTCTATTCTGGTGCTGTCTTTTTCGGGCAATAAAGATGCATTTTCATATGAAAGCCGGGCATCTTTACCCATGTATCCCATGAAAACAGTCAGGATAGCCAAGGTTACAATCAGAAATGTACGGTGTTTTAGAATAAAACGGGATATATGTGTAAACATTAGTGGAGAATAATATCTGGGTTTTTAAGCAGACAATTAATTTTTGAATTTGAATTGTGGCAAAAATAGTACAATATTAATACTTTACAAAGCTGGTACTTACAAAACAGCTATTGCTATTTCAAACTGATTTTCAATCACATATGCCCCAAATAGTAAAAAAAACTAAATTAGTGCATCACTCCAATAAATTTACGCAAATTTAAAATGAACCACTTTTGTAAATAAAATTCAGGTTTATTACTTAGTTTCCTAAAACTGAACTAATTTTGATTCGTTTTTTACAATCTATGCTTTTATCTAAACTTTCTTTTCAGAAATTGAATTGGGACAGAGATTTGCTCAATCTAAAAAGTCTAATTAATTGGACTTTATTTCTGTTTACATTGGCTTTATTTATACTTGCGATACAAGACATTGGCTTTCCCGGAACTGAAAAATCGATGCAATTTCAGATGCATAATTTATATTTCAGGATAAGCTACCTGGTCATTGGAATTCTATATCTGATCAGGTCAATCTTTTTTAAAGGAAGTACCGGAAATAAAAAAGTATTTATAACTCAGTTTGTTATCGGTGTATTTCTAATCCTTTTTTTCTTTCCCATTTTCGTGGTGAGCTATGGCGAAACATTTGAATATTATCTGTATCAAACCTCCGCCCTTCAAATGTTGGCCTTTGTATTGTTCTTCCTCGAATTATCGCGGATGGAAATCAATATGCTCATAAAGGTGCTGAACCCAGCTCAGCTTTTCATGGTTAGTTTTGCTTTTATCATTTTTGTTGGCGCCATGTTTTTACTTATGCCCATGTCGACGACTTCCCCTATAAGTTTTACTGATGCGCTGTTTACCTCCACAAGTGCCGTTTGTGTAACAGGACTTGCAGTGGTTGATACTGCAACCAGATATACATTCCTCGGAAAATTTGTAATTCTGGCTCTCATTCAGATTGGTGGAATTGGCGTAATGACCATTACCAGCTTCTTTGGCATATTCTTTAAGGAAAAGTCATCCTTAAGAGAACAAAATATGCTGCGCGATTACCTGAGTGAAGATAGCTATGATTCGATTATCAAATCGTTGATGAAAGTCGTGCTAATCACTTTACTTATAGAAGCTATTGGCGCAGCATTTATTTATTTATCGCTCGAGAAAAATGCATTGGGTTCGGAAAGCGACAACCTGAAATTTGCCATATTCCACTCTGTTTCGGCATTTTGCAATGCGGGATTTTCAACTCTTACTGACAATTTGTACGATGTTCGAATCCGGGCTAATTACAGCGTTCACATCTGGATTGCCAACCTGATTATTCTTGGTGGTATCGGATTCCCTGTTTTACTGAATATTTATCAATATTGCAGAAGTCAGGTGAAATGGCTGGTTGAATATTTCCGAACCAGAAAATCATATGTGCACCGTGTGAACATGATTACCCTAAACTCGAAGATTGTGATGTTTGCCACATTCCTGCTTTTGGTTTTCGGCACCCTGGCTTTCTTTTTCTTCGAAAAAGATTACACGCAGCAAGGGATGGACTTAAAGGCACGTCTGGCAATGTCCTATTTTCAGAGCGTAACTCCCAGAACAGCAGGGTTCAATAGTTTTGCAATGTCTGCCTTATCCATGCCTTCAGTTCTGGTTATGATTTTCTTAATGTGGATTGGAGCTTCGCCGGTTTCAACAGGGGGAGGTATAAAAACCAGCACCTTTGCCATTGCCATTCTAAATGCTTTCCGCATCATGAAAGGCAAAAATCACATTGAGGTACATCGCTATGAAATTCATGAATATTCGGTAAATAAAGCATTTGCAATTATCACCATATCCATATTTACCATTGTTTTAGGGTCATTCGGAGTCTTTATTTTCGATGGGAAACTGGGAATGCTCAAGATTATTTTCGAGTGTTTCTCAGCATTCGGAACTGTGGGTTTATCGCTCGACCTGACTCCCAAACTTTCCGATCCGTCAAAATACATTTTGATTTCGTTGATGTACATTGGCCGAATGGGAAGTATTACCTTGCTTTTATCGATGGCGAAAGCCTACGGAAGCGCTTCGTTGTATCGATATCCAAAGGAAAATTTAATTATAACTTAGCACAGGCTAACCAGCGTTTGCCCTAGCTGATGCGTAAAGAAGCAACAAGAACTAAAAAGAAATTGAGATGAATATCGTTGTAATAGGATTAGGAAATTTTGGAGCCTCACTGGCAAAAAATTTAACTTCATTAGGTCATGATGTACTTGGTGTTGATAACGATTTGGGCAAGGTTGAATACTTTAAAGACTCAGTTGCAAATACCATTTGTCTGGATGCAACTGATCCGCATGCCTTAAGGATTTTACCGGTTAAAGAAGCCGATGTTTTTGTGGTTAGCATCGGAAGCGATTTTGGAATCTCGGTACAAATAGCTGCGCTACTTAAAAAATTTGGGGTACCCCGTGTTATTTGCCGCGAAAGTTCATCGATCCATTACACTGTTTTAAATGCCATTGGCATCACCGAAACTATAAATCCGGAATACGAATCAGCTAAAATTTTTGCCCAGAAGCTTCCGTTAAAAGGAATTCAAAACCTGTTCTCAATTACCGATTCATTCAAGATTCTTGATATGACTATGCCAGGCATACTGGTCGGGAAAAAATATTCACCGGCTCAGTTCCGAAAAGAGATGCACCTGAAAATTGTTGCCCTTAAACGCAATTTCCGTATTGTATATTCATCGGCTTTAGCAGCAGAAAACGAAGACAAAAACGAAATCGAATTCAAGGAAAATGACACCTTGGTTTTGGCTGGCGAAATGAAAGATATTAAGCGTTTTCTACACGAGTAATTGATTGTAAAAAAGACAAAAAAATTGCGCTTTTATACTTTCCTGATAGATCGGAAGTTGGTTTATTTGCTGTAAATGGTCATTTCCAAAGTTTTTCAGTCACAGATTTTCTTTCTTTCAAAACCTTTGTTATTTTTCCGGAATGGACACCAAAGTCGACGAATTTGCCTTTGCCGGAAAATTTTTCAGGATAGTTTTTTTCCTGATGTGCCTTTCGTTTCTTTTTCCTGATAAATCGACTGCTCAGGACTACCGTCAAATTCTGAAAGGAACAGTTACCGATCAGGAAAGCCACCAACCACTTTCAGGGGTATATGTTTTGTGTGAATCGTGCAACCCGGCGATTGCTTCGGTATCCGATTCGCTGGGTCGTTTCAGACTTGACATTCCGGTTGGTCGTCATGCGTTTTCGTTTATTCTGCTTGGATACCTGACCAAACAAATTTCCGATGTCCAGATTGGTACAGGTAAAGAAATATTCCTGAATGTTGAACTCAGTGAGCAGGTTTTTCAAACCGAAGAAATAGCGGTTAAAGCGAGCAGTAACCGATGGATAAACCCGATGGCCACAGTAAGCGCCCGAACTTTACGAAGTGATGACGCAACCCGCTACGCGGCCGGTTATTTTGACGCCTCGCGCATGGTTACCAATTTCGCCGGAGTTGCATCGGGCAACAGTGACGACAACAACGAAATCATCATCCGCGGAAATTCACCGCGCGGACTGCTCTGGCGGCTCGAAGGCATCGAAATCCCGAATCCCAATCACTTTTCAAACGGGCAGGGTTCTTCCGGAGGTGGTTATTCGGCCATCACAACCAATGTACTTTCAAGTTTCGATTTTTTCACCGGTTCTTTTCCGGCCGAATATGGAAATGCGTATTCCGGTGTAATGGATTTAAATCTACGATCCGGAAATCCGGAAAACCATGAATTTTCAGTAGCCTTGAGCGTTTTGGGAACCGAAGCATCAGCCGAAGGGCCGCTCAACCGAAAAAAGGGGAGTTCGTATTTATTCGATTACCGGCTAGCCGATTTTCAATATCTAACCCGATTGGGTATTCTGGATGCAAAAGATTACGACATTGTTCCACGAACTTCGGATTATGCTTTTAAAGCTTCGTTTAAAACAGAGAAGTCCGGAACTTTCGATGTGTTTGCAGTTGGAGGTTCATCGGAGGCAGGAGATTTGGCCACAGCAAATGTTGATGAATTGAAAGCGGGAGTTGATCAGGATGAATTTCTGGAACGCCAAACCACTGCTGTGGCAGGTATAAAGCATACCTTTTCGTTCCCCAACAATAAAACTTATATCCGAAGTACTGCTGCCTTCACTTACCAGTTTACCTCCGACCGCGACCGAAAATCGGATACTTTGCTAAATAAAAAGGTAACCTATTACGATCGGTATGAATATCCGGCTTTTCGGTTTGCCTCTGCAATTAATCACAAATTAAATCCAAGGCATTCGTTGCGTGCAGGTATTACTTTTAATCAAATGAGTGGACAGATGTTTGCCATTAAACTCAATTCGAAATTGTTGTACGATACTCTGATGAATACCAACGGGAATGGCTGGTACGGAAGTTCATATGCACAATGGAAATACAAGTCGGGCGATTGGATTGAAACAAATACCGGGCTTCATGTGCTTTTTTCAGGCATCACGCACGAGGTGCTTGTTGAGCCGCGCTGGGGAATGATCATCCGGCTTCCCAAAAAGCAATCGTTCAACTTTGGGCTCGGACTTCATTCCCGCATTGAACCTCTATCGGTTTATCATTACAAGGTGAAAGTATCTTCGACCTTGCGCGAAGAGCGAAATCTCGACTTAAAATCAACAAAGGCATTTCATTTTACAAGCGGCTATACGCGAAATTTCGGCAACAACCTTCAATTTTCTATGGAAGCCTATTATCAGTATTTATGGGCAATCCCGATTTCAAAAGTGCCGACAGGTCAATTCTCGCTGGTCAATTCAATTGGTGGATTATCGGATGTAATTATGGCCAACAATGGAAAATCCAGAAATACCGGATTGGAATTCACCCTCGAAAAATCGTTCTCCCGTCAATATTATTTTCTGGCAACGGCCTCACTTTTTAATTCCAAATACCTTGCGCCAGACGGAACATGGTACAATACCTACTTCAACACCAACTATGTCTATAATTTACTCGGAGGAAAAGAGTTTCAGGTGGGACAACACAGGCAAAATACTTTTGGACTTAAATTAAGGGCTAATTTTCGTGGTGGATTTCGTTACACACCGGTTAACGAAACAGCAAGTTTGAAAAGCAAACGCGTGGTTTATCAAACTACCGAAACGTACGGCGAACGCCTGCCCGATTTTAACCGTGTTGATTTTGGGGTAAGTTACCGAATCAATAAAAAACGGAATGCCTGGATTTTGCTGGCTGACATTCAAAATGTACTCAATACCAGAAATGTACTTCGCCGGAAGTTCAGCTACAGTAACAAACAAATCGTCATATCCGATTCGAAAGGCATTGGAATGGTGCCCGTATTGACCGTTCGTGCCGAATTTTAATCAAACATTATTCGCATCTGCCGTGTGAAATTGCTGCATTTTGTATCTTCATCGCCTCAAACTGATACCAAAATCCATGAACCGATATTTCGTCGTTATACTGTTCGGCCTGATTAATCTGGCTGTTCAGGCACAAACTTCCATCATTGCTCATCGTGGCTCATCGTTTACTGCGCCTGAAAATACTGTAGCATCAGCTCTGTTGGCCTGGCAACAAAATGCGGATGCTGTTGAACTCGACATTTACCTTTCGCAAGATAACCGCGTAGTTGTAATTCACGATAGCAACACCAAGCGAACAACTGGTCAGGATTTTAAAGTAGCCGAAACCAGTTCTGATGTATTGCGGACACTGGATGCAGGCTCATGGAAAAATGAAAAATATAAAGGTGAGAAGATTCCGTTTCTGGAAGAAATGATTGCTACTGTTCCTTCAGGCAAGAAACTGGTGATTGAAATTAAATGTGGGGTGGAAGTTTTGCCGGCTTTGCAAAAAATCGTAGCCAATTGCGGCAAAAAGAAGCAGTTAATCTTTATAGGTTTTGGATGGGAAACAATTCTGGCAGCCAAACAGTTGTTTCCTAAAAATGCCTGTTACTGGCTGAGCAGTTCTGCGACCGATGTTCAGGAGAAAATAAAAGAGGCTGCAAAAAAAGGCCTCGATGGAATTAATCTGAACAACAAAATAGTTGATGAAGAAATCGTTCGCCTGGCCAAACGACAACATCTAAAAGTGCTTTCGTGGACCATTGACGATCCGGAAGAGGCCAAACGCCTGGTGAAACTGGGAGTGAAAGGAATCACAACGAACCGGCCCGATGTAATGAAAAGCAGTATTCGGTAAACCTTTGCCTATTTCTGCTCAACGATCATTTTCTTCATCCCTTCAGAAAAGTACACTTCGTATCCTCCCTGTTGATTGCTATACACAAAATAAACCTCAACACCCTGAAGTTTTTGAAGGAGTTCTTTACTCTTTTCAACGCCAAGTACCATAAATGAAGTAGCATAAGCGTCGGCAGTGCAACAATCGTCGCAAATAACTGTGGCACTTAACAAGGTATTCCGGGCTGGCAGGCCAGTCTTAGGATCAATGGTATGCCCATATTTCACCCCATTCTCCACAAAAAACTTCCGGTAATTTCCGGAGGTTGCGAGCGCTTTATTATTAATTTCAAGAATCGCCTGAAGTTCGTTTCCCGGCATTAAATTTCCGTCCATTGGCTTGTCGATGCCAATGTGCCAGAACTTATCTTTGGCATTGATTCCTTTTCCGCGAACCTCACCACCAATTTCAACCAGGTAGTTTCGAATACCTTTTTGTTCAAAAAATGCACAAACCACGTCAACCGAAAATCCTTGGGCAATAGCGTTAACATCGATTTTAACTCCCGGATATTTCTTGATTACTTTCCGCCCTTCAAGTTTCACTTTATCCATCCCAACAAATTGCAACAAACTATCGATATAGGCGGTGTCGTGTTTAGCTATGGGAGCAGTTCCGAATCCCCATGCTTTCACTACTGGCCCAACAGTAATATCGAAAGCACCATCCGAAACAAGGTTGACTTCAGCTGATTTTTTAAAAACATCGATAAACCAGTCATCTGCTTCTGCGGTCAGATCATTGTCATTAATTCTGGATATAATTGAGGTTGAATCGTAAATCGATAAGGAACGGTCAAAGGCTTTTAAGATGGAATCAATAGCATTGGTGTAGTTTTCTCCCTTCAAATTTTCGTAAGTTATGTTGTAGGTTGTACCCTGCGCAAATCCTGAGATTTTCAGGTATTCACTTTTTTTGGTTTGACAAGCTGCAAGTAAAAAAACGAAGCCCAATGCGAATCCTATAAATTTCATGTTTATCGTATTTGTTGTTGATCTATTTTCACGGTACAAATGTAGAATTAATAAGCTATTGAGGCAAAGAACCCATCTGTTTTTACCCATCCGAACTATACCTGAACCCTTAAAATTCTTTAACTGGCAAGTGAGCGCTTGTATTGTTATATCATTAATTTAGTGCCCCGTTAGTAAAAGTAAAACATTGAAGCTATGAACCGCATTTCGTTATACCTTTTGACTGCATTTTGCATGATCGCTCTTCTTCCCGGAGTTTCTTCGGCAAAGACTGACCTGAAGCTCCAGCTGAACAAAGGCGCCCGCCACATTTATGTCATTTCACAGGAAAATCAGGCGATTGAAAATGACAAGGCCGTTGAAGTAGAACAAAAAATTGCCCTTACTATCGATCATCAGGTGAAAGATCGGCTCCCCAATGGAAACTACTTGATTGAACTGGCTTTTAAACGATTCAGCATTTCAATGAAACACAGTCAGCGTAAGTTAAGGTACGATTCGGATACCGTGGATGTTATGAATCCCTTGTACAAAACCCTAAACTTTCTGACTGAAATAAAACTTACTTATGAAGTTTCGCCGGAGGGTGTGGTAAGTAAAATGAAAGGATTTGAGCCTGTTAAAAAAGAGATTGAAAAAAATGTGCAATTAGGTAACCTGCTTCGCAACTTTGGCAACGAACTCTATTATGCCGAACTGTACAATTACATTCCCCGCAAAGAGGTTGAAGTTGGTGAAAAGTGGAAAGCTACAGCAGTGTTGCCCGATATAAATGATCTGAAATGTGATATTCAATACACACTTAAAGAAGTTAGTCCTCAGCAAATAAAAATCGCACAGGAAGCAACATTCAAGATGGCAACCGATCTCCCAACAGCACCCGATGGCACCGTTTCCAAGGTTAGCGAAAACGGCACACAAAAAGGATCATTGATTATTGACCCCAAAACAAATATGCGCCAATCCTCCAAGCTGACCCAATCGGTGAATGTGCTGATGACATCTGAAAAAAATAAGCAGAGCCAGGAAAAGGGCAGGACACTTAAGCTCATTACACAAACAACATTCGCTTTGGTGAAGAAATAAGTTTTTTCTTATTCCGCCTTCCGTTAAATTATTTAGAAAGGATTGCCTAAATTTGAGAAGAGCAATTCAATCTGAAAGGAAATGAAAAGGCGACGAATTGATTACAGGCGGCTAGGCATTATCGTTTTTCTGTTGATTCTAATGACAGTGATTGCTTCACTTACCATCGGGAAAGACATCTATGAAAACAACGAAAAGAGTTTGCTTTCTTTCGCGATTGTAAATTTTGCCGGTTACCTTTTCTTCTTCCTGTTTATGCCCGTCGAACTGGCTTTCATTTACTACCTCCGTTCTGCTTACGATCCCATCTGGCTTAATCTGGCTGCCATTTCAACTGCATTTGCGGCACAGGTTATTGATTATCTGGTCGGATACTTCTTTAGCACAAAAATTATTGACCGGATGATTGGACGAAAACGCTACGAAAAAGCCGAAGAAGAAATCAGGAAATACGGCAACTGGACGCTTTTCCTTTCTAACCTTCTGCCACTTTCATCGCCTGTAATTTCGCTTGCTGCCGGAATGCTGAAATACCGTATAAAAGAGGCTTTGTTTTATAGCCTGACAGGCATGATACTTAGATATCTTCTGCTGATGTTGATTTTTTGAATTCTCCTCGTATACTAAAACAAAAACTCCGGAAAAACTTCGCTAAAGAAGCTTTTCCGGAGTTTCAAATTTTATCAGAAAGTGTTTTTCTAAAAAATATAGCGGATTGAAATGGCACCGCCATCGCCCCAAAAGCCTGAAGAACCTGACAGATTCAGAGCAGGTTTCCAGTCGATACTCAGGTTGATTGGTATAAAATCGAAATTGTACTCCAGTCCGAGAATACCGTCAATGCCGATAATCGTGTAGTTATCATGGTTGTCGGCCCAACGAACATATTCTCCGTTCCAAAAACCAATATGACCGCCAACACCATAATACCAGTTCAGTCGATCAATCTCAAATGCCTGAGCATGAATTTCGTACAAGCCGGTTACACTAAAACCCCGCCAGCGCGAATCTAGAATACCTTCTACCGCAGATTTCCCATTTAGGAAATGCTTTACGGTTAAACCGGTACCCCAACCTCCGCGAAGGCCGATCCCGGTATTGTAATCCTGTGCTTTAACTCCTACCGCAACAAAAAGTGCAAGGAGTAATCCAAACATTAATTTTTTCATGGTTAAAAAATTTAAAATGTTGCTAAATCAATCTATATACTATTTAAACTAAACTCTGGTTCTGATTTGGTTTTCACAAATCCTTATCGGTACTTTGTACCTACAAAAATAACAATTATGCGTGCACCAAAATCGTTTCGGCTGCATATCGGTATTTTCGGACGGCGCAATGCCGGAAAATCTTCTATCCTGAATGCTTTAACCAGCCAGGAAGTATCCATCGTTTCAGAAATTGCAGGAACCACAACCGACCCTGTTGAGAAACCTATGGAATTGCTGCCTCTTGGCCCTGTACTTTTTATCGATACCGCCGGAATTGATGATTCAGGAGCATTGGGCGGAAAACGCATCGAAAAAACAATGCAGGTATTCGATCGCACCGAACTTGGCTTAATCATTTCAAAGTCTGACGAATGGGGCCAATTTGAGGAAGAAATTCTTCGCGAATTAAACGACCGCGCCATTCCTGTTATTGTGGTATTCAACAAATCCGATCTGTCTGCTGGAAGCAACTGCCTCACGAAAAGCTTTTCCGGAGAAAAAATTCCGGTGATTGAGACTTCTGCACTTACAGGTTTTGGAATTCCCGAATTGCGGCAGGCTATTCTGAATCATGCTCCCGAAGATTTTATCAATCGCCCAAGCATTGTTTCTGATTTGGTCGGTCCGGGCGAAATGGCCGTGTTGGTTGTGCCGATTGATAAAGAAGCCCCCAAAGGACGCCTCATATTGCCACAGGTACAGAGTATTCGCGATTTATTGGACGCCGATTCGTTTTGCCTGGTCGTAAAAGAACGCGAACTCCGTGAGGTATTTTCGCGATTCACCAAACCGCCCAGGCTGGTGGTAACCGACAGCCAGGCTTTCCTGAAAGTGGCCGCCGACACGCCTCCTGAAATTCCTTTGACCAGCTTCTCCATTTTGTTTGCCCGCTATCAGGCCGACCTTGTGGAAATGGTAAAAGGTGCGATGACTATCGACAAACTCAAACCGGGCGACAAAGTTCTAATTGCCGAAGCCTGCTCGCATCACCCCATTGGCGAAGACATTGGCACCGTAAAAATTCCGCGCTGGCTCACTCAATATGTGGGCGGAAAGCTTGAATTTGTGCATCACCGCGGACACGATTTCCCTCAAAACCTATCTGAATTTAAACTCATTATACATTGTGGTGCCTGCATGTGGAACCGCCGGGAAATGTTGTCGCGACTAATGAAAGCGCAAATGGCTGGAGTCCCGATTACAAATTACGGACTGACGATTGCTTATTCGCTGGGTATCTTCGAACGGGCACTGCAACCCTTTCCGGCAGCACTGGAAGTCTACAGACCATTACCGTAACATATTCTTTTCCAGCAAAAAACGATAAATAAGTCCGATTTAGGAAGGTTTGTCGGATTAATGTCTAAATTTGTGCCGTAAACATAAAGGCTAATCAATAACGATTGATATGAAAGCCTTTCCAAATTATTAAAATGTCATTTGAAAATTTAGATTTGATTGAGCCCATCCTGAGGGCTTTAAAAACAGAAGGTTACGAAAAACCAACTCCAATTCAGGAACAAGCAATACCCATCATACTTCAGAGAAAAGATTTATTAGGTTGTGCACAAACAGGAACAGGAAAAACAGCGGCTTTTGCCATTCCAATTATCCAGATTTTGTACGACACACACATTCCTTCCAGAGGAAAACGCAAGATTAAATCACTGATTGTTACCCCTACCCGCGAACTGGCCATCCAGATTGGCGAAAGTTTTGCTGCCTACGGTCGCTACGCCGGACTAAAACACACGGTCATCTATGGTGGTGTGGGTGAACGCCCGCAAACCGATGCGCTGCGCCAGGGAATCGACATTCTTATTGCAACTCCCGGCCGACTCCTTGATTTATTTAATCAGGGCTACATCGATTTCAGGAGCATTGAACTATTTGTGCTCGACGAAGCCGACCGCATGCTCGACATGGGTTTCATCCATGACGTAAAACGCATCATTGCTGAATTACCTCGTGAGCGTCAGTCACTATTCTTTTCGGCTACAATGCCATCCGATATCGTCAAACTGTCGCAATCGATCCTGAATAATCCATCAAAAGTTGAAGTTACTCCGGAAGTAACCACTGCTGAAAAGGTGGAGCAACAGATGTATATGGTCAACTATGCCGACAAACGCAGCTTGTTGCTTCATTTGCTCCGGAAACCTGAAATTGTATCGGCCCTGGTTTTTACACGAACCAAACATGGCGCCGATAAAGTGGTGCAGCATCTTCAGAAAAACGGCCATAACGCGATGGCAATTCATGGTAATAAATCGCAGAATGCACGCCAGAAAGCCCTTTCAGACTTTAAAGCCGGAAAGATCCGAGTACTGGTTGCTACCGATATTGCAGCCCGAGGTATTGATGTTGACGATTTATCACATGTAATTAATTATGAGATTCCGAATATTCCGGAAACCTACGTGCACCGTATCGGACGAACCGGACGCGCCGGTCAGAGTGGCATTGCCCTCTCGTTTTGCGACAATACCGAGATAACTTTTCTGCGCGACATACAGCGGCTAATTTCACAAACCATTCCGGTGGTTGAAGATCACCCGTATCCATTAACCGATTTTACACCTGTAAAAGCACCTGCCAAGCTCAGCCGGAAACCCATCCGACGCGAACACAATGGTCAGGCAGTAAGGGAAAATTCAGGACATAGAGAGGCCAGACCAACGAATCATCCGTCGGCACAAACCGAGCAGAAACCCAAAAGGACTTTCTGGAGCAGAAGACCATAAGTCAAAAAAAGCATACCGAAAACCTCATCATAAGTGAGGTTTTCTTCATTTAATGAACATTTCATCAGGAGCATTGTCTTTGTTAGTACATCAATTATTTTATTCAGGGTATGGAATTGTTTAACGAAAACAGCAAACTCGCATCGGTTATTCATAAAGATCATTCGTTATTGCCGGTCATAAACCGCTTAGGTGTAAAACTTGGCTTTGGCGATAAAACAATCCGGAATATTTGTGAGGAACGCGAAATTGACCTCAATTTTTTTGTTGAGATTATCAATGTTTTCCATTACGAAGCATACTTTCCTGAAAAACGGCTCTTGGATTTCTCCGTCTCGATGGTGATTGAATATCTTGTAAAAACGCACAGGTATTACATCGACTACCTGATTCCGGAGAACGACCGGCTGATTGAGCTTTTCCTCTCAGCAAATCCGGAGCAAAGCACTGAAAATGATCTGGTCCGAAAATTCTACACAAAATTTAAAGAGGAGTTTGTTATTCACATTGATTTTGAGGAAAGCGTAATGTTTCCTTATGTTCTGGAACTAAATCAAGTCATAGAAAACCCTTTATCCCGACCGAATTTCAGGCAAAAATATCCCGATTTTTCTATTTCAGGATTTGAAAAAGAACACTCCGCCATGGACGATAAAATGGATGATCTCAAAAATATCATCATTAAATACCTTCCTCCCAATTACGATCAAAACCGGGGAAATGCTTTTTTATCCAATTTATTCATGTTCGAAAAAGACCTGAAAAACCATTCACGAATTGAGGATCATATCCTGCTTCCGAAAGTCAAACAACTCGAAATGATTCTGCAAAGTCATGAATAGCAACCTGAACAAATCGATTGTTTTGATTAGTCCACTGGATGTTGTATTGACAGGGCTTTTCGAAATCTTAAAAGGAAGTGTGGCGGGCGAAATAATCCAGCTTCGCCGAGGCGATGAAATTATCGACTACCCGGAGTTGACAGGCAATTTCCTGGTTATTGCCGTACCAGAAGAACTTGAAAAAAGCACTACACTAATCCGGCATATTCTGCCAGTTACCGGAAGTGTCCAGTTTATGGCTTTAAACCTGGATTTAAATTCAGCACTTTCGACACCTTCGATCAGCATAAACGACTCAGCCGCATTAATCTGCTACAAAGTAAACGAGATTCTGAATTCGTTCTCAACCAATCCGGGCAAAGAAACCGACACAGAACTAACCCGACGCGAAATTGAGGTTTTGCAATTGCTAACCAAGGGATATTCCAACAAAGAAATTGCTGATCAGTTGTTCGTTAGTACACACACAGTTATCTCCCACCGCAAGAATATTTCAGAGAAAACAGGCATCAAATCAGCCTCAGGCCTAACCATGTATGCGATCCTGAAAAATATTATCGACGTAACCGACATCAATCCCGACGAACTTATATAATCTTTGGAATAGTTACCCATTTTCTATATTTTTGCCTACCCAATTAGAATTCGGTCTGAATTTTCTGCATTCATAACTTGGGTTGCTCCAAGAAGTTATTAATTGCGATTCGGACATGAAGCTTAGTATGGATTTGAAAATTGAGACACCTATGAAACGTGTGGTCATAGGTTTATCAGGTGGGGTTGATTCTAGTGTCGCGGCTTATCTGCTTAAACAACAAGGCTATGATGTTGTTGCACTTTTCATGGTTAACTGGCACGACCGTACCGGAACCATAACCTCGCGCTGCACCTGGGAAGACGATGCCATGATTGCAGAGTTGGTCGCCAAAAAACTAAGCATCCCCTTTCACATTGTTGATCTGAGCAAAGATTATAAACAACGTGTTGTCGATTACATGTTTGCCGAATACAGTAAAGGCCGCACCCCAAATCCCGATGTGCTTTGTAATCGCGAAATTAAATTTGATATTTTTCTGGAAGAATGTCTTAAACTTGAGGCTGACTTTGTTGCCACCGGTCATTATTGCCGGAAATCTGAGTTTGAAAAGGACGGACTGACCATTCACCAATTGCTTGCCGGAAAAGACAACAATAAAGACCAAAGCTATTTTCTATGCCAGTTGAATCAATATCAACTTTCGAAAGCCATGTTTCCGATTGGGCATTTGGAAAAACCAGAGGTTCGTGAAATTGCACGACTGACTAATCTGCCAACGGCTGAGCGTAAGGATTCACAAGGTATTTGCTTTGTCGGAAAAGTTGATTTACCCACTTTCCTTCAGCAACAACTGGAACCCAAAACCGGTAACGTCATTGAGATTCCGTCTGAGTTTATCGCTAAAAAGAAAAACATCGAAAAAACAGAGGAGAACTTCATTAAGCTTTGTTCTGCATTTCCATACAAACCATGGAATGGAGCAGTAATTGGTGAACATCGTGGCGCCCATTATTATACCGTTGGTCAGCGAAAAGGCTTGAATATTGGTGGCTACGAAAAACCACTTTTTGTGCTTGGAACTGATGTTGCCCGAAATATAATTTACGTGGGCGAAGGTGCAGACCATCCGGGATTGTACCGTCCCGGGCTATTTATCCCAAAGGATGAAATACACTGGATTCGCACTGATTTGGTCATGAATGCAGGTACAAGCCGAAGATACGATATGCGCATCCGTTACCGCCAGCCACTCGAAAAAGCTACCATTTACCAGCACGAAGAAGGCATGTATATCATCTTTGATGAAGAACAGCGTGGAATTACATCGGGCCAGTTTGCCGCCTGGTACGAAGGCGACGAGTTAATTGGTTCGGGAGTGATTGCATGATAAGGTTTAGGCTAATGCAAGCGTTTGGTCAACATTATTTTACGACTGATTGAAAGACCAATCTTAATTCTACTACTGAAATTTCGGGATTGCCACTTTTAATTTCCGGGGTCCATGCCGGACCATCAGTTATTATCCGGATGGCTTCTTTGTTGTAACGATCATTTTCTCCTTTTAAAATCTCAAACTTTTCTTTATTGCCGGTTGAAGAAACTACAAATGAAAGTTTAACAATTTTTTTTTCGGAGGGAGAGCCAATATTTGGAGATTGAAGTTCTGTTTTCAGGTATTCGTTGAAAGCTTCCCACCCGCCTACAGGAGTTGCTTTCCCATCAATTACTTGCTTTGATTTGACTGAAGAAACGGCACCTGTCAGGCTTGATTTTTTCTGAATTCCATAACCAACGACAACCACTTCCGACAGCGCAGCATTATCCTCTTTCAACGCTACATCCATTTGAACCTTATTTTCTAGAGGGATTTCCTGAGGCTTCATGCCAATGAATGAAAATACGAGGGAAGAGCTATCCGGTACGTCTGAAACAAAATATTTCCCATTCTGGTCGGTTATTGTTCCTTTAGTCGTTCTTTTCACTAACACGGAAGCCCCGGGGAGTGGGCGACCGGAAGAATCGGTAACTACACCAGAGACAGTTTTTGAAAAATTGGTGTTCTTATCAAGCGACTTCTTTGACGTTTCTAAGTTTTCGGGAATTGCTGCTACTTCTTTTACCTGTCTGACATTTATGTTGGAACTTTCTTCCAAAAGTGACTCTCTGTTTGTTATTTGTTGGGTAACGGTTTGCTGCCGATCAATCTTTTCCATTTCCATTTGTTCGGCAAGATTTGGAGAATGAACACTTTTTGTATTGAATGTTGCCTCTTGAACTTTCTTATGCTCCGGCTCAATTTGCTCCTGATTTTGTGGTTGCGGGGCAATTTCAGCCTGCACTTTAGTTTCCACTTCTTGGATGTTTTCAGTTAATGTTTGATTAGTCTTTTCTTCCAGATTAAAAAGTATAAATGTTGAAATAACAATCACAAGAACCGATGCAGCGGCATACCAAATATACCTTCTGTTCGAATGTTTGCCCTTTTGAACTTCAGCTTTCAGTGTCTGGATATCTGATAGAATATTGTCGGATGAAAACGCAGATAGTCCGTCCACAGCTTCTTCCAGAAAAGGGTCTCTTTGCATCTCCCGCTCAAAAGCATGGCGCTCTGCGTCGGTCATCCGATCCAGAAGGTATCGCCTAATCTGCTCTTCCTGCTGATATGTTTGTTTACCTGACATGCTTATTCTCCAAACAAATTTTAAGGTTTCTTTTGCCGTTTTGCAACAAACTTTTTACTTTTTTCTCATCGAGTCCGGTTTCGTCGGTAATCTGCCGGTAACTTCTATTCCCGAAGTAAAACAACCGTATACACTGGTTTTGTTCTTTTTTTAGTTTTTCAATACAGTCGTTTAGCAATTCGCTCATTTCCGGATTCTCAATGCTGTCAATAAGATGCAATTCTTGCGGATTTTCCATAAATTCATCCTGATTCATCAACCACGATTCTTCCTTTTTACGCAACGACTTTTGTTTTCGCAATTCCATCAGACAGAAATTTTTACTTGTTACATAAAGCCAGCTTTTGAAATTGCCTATATCGTGCCGGTGAAGCTCAGTAGCCAGTAGCTCAAAAATCTGCATCGCCGCATCTTTCGAGCGCTCGCGGTCTTCCAGATATTTCAGACTAAGACCATAAACCAGTGCTACATACCTCGAATACAATCGCCCAAGTAGTTCAGGATCATTACTCTTTTTATACAGAAGAATGATATCCTGATCGCTAAGATCTTCGCTATTTTTTGATTTCAGGAACAAACGGATGAGATTGATTTTTCATAAAAGTACGGCAATTTCAAAAGAAACTAAAAATTTTTTATGGAATCCTTTCAGGTTTTGCATCCTGTCAGCAAAACGTTTAATCATAAAAAATTTAGTTATGAAAAAATTTATCATTTTATCCGTCTTTCTGCTCTGCATTCAAACTCTTTTTGCTGAAAATTTGATTTGGGTCAGCGGAACAGTTTCCGACCCTTCCGGACAGGGAATGCCAGGAGTTGTTATTTCTGTTCAGGGAACCGCAAAGGGAACCATTTCTGATCAGCTTGGCTCTTACCGGATTCTTGCGCCAAGTAATGGGAATCTGATTTTTACGTTTGTCGGTTTTCAAGGAAAAACCGTTGCCATAAATGGCAAGACACAAATCAATGTTACTTTGTTGCCTGAACCCGCGAGTTTAATGAACGAAGTTGTTGTAGTTGGATACGGCACTCAAAAAAAATCAAGCTTAACTGGCGCAGTTTCTTCAAGCAAAGTGCGATTCCTGAATGCGCCAAATAATTCTGTAGCTCCTGACTGGAATACTGAAAACTATTCGACTATCAGGGAAAACGGATACAAGAATGTATTCGATCAGCCTCTTTCTACTTTCTCTATTGATGTTGACAATGCTTCGTATTCGAATGTGCGACGGTTTCTAAATTTGGGACAAATGCCTCCGATGGATGCGGTTCGCGTTGAAGAGATGATCAATTATTTCAGTTACGAATACGAAAAGCCAAAGGGGAATGACCCGTATTCCATTAGCTCTGAACTGGCGGTTTGTCCGTGGAATGAAACACATCAGTTGTTGCTGGTTGGGCTTCGGGCAAAAGAAATTGACAAGACCAACTTGCCGGCTTCGAACCTTGTTTTTTTGATTGACGTTTCGGGTTCGATGCAAGCCGAAAACAAACTTCCGCTGGTACAATCGGCTATGCGAATGCTTGTTAATGAACTACGTCCAAACGACCGTGTAGCTATAGTTGTGTATGCCGGAGCTGCAGGGAAAGTGCTGGAATCTACACCAGGTAACCAAAAACAGAAAATTCTGGATGCCATTGAAGGACTCTCGGCCGGAGGTTCAACCGCAGGTGGCGAAGGAATCCGACTGGCCTATAAAACTGCTCGCGAACATTTTATAGAAGGTGGCAATAATCGCATCATTTTAGCAACCGACGGCGACTTTAATGTAGGCGTTTCGAGTACTTCTGAAATGGAACGAATGGTGGAGAAAGAGCGGGAATCGGGTGTTTTTATGACAGTGTTGGGTTTTGGAATGGGCAACATTAAAGACGACAAGATGGAAGCCATTGCTGATAAAGGAAACGGGAACTATGCTTACATTGATAATATTCAGGAAGCCCGCCGGATGCTTGTAAAAGAATTTGGAGGAACTTTGTTTACAGTTGCAAAAGATGTGAAATTTCAGTTGGAATTTAATCCGCAGCATGTGAAGGCCTACCGGTTGATTGGATACGAAAACCGGTTGCTGAATAACGAAGATTTTAAAGATGATAAAAAAGATGCCGGAGAAATGGGGATGGGGCATCGGGTAACTGCTTTATACGAAATTATTCCGGCTGGCTCCGATGAAAAACTTCCAGATATTGACGAGTTAAGATACCAGAAGATGAATAAACAAACTATTTCAAAATTAAGTGGCGAATTGGTTACTATAAAAACCCGGTATAAAACTGCTGATGGGAATATCAGTTTTCCGCTCAATCAGGTTGTTTCGGCAAAGGCAAAATCGTTCAACGATGCTTCAGAAAACCTCCGCTTTGCATCGGCAGTAGCCGGATTTGGAATGTTGCTGCGCAATTCTGAATTTAAAGGGAATATCTCTTATTTGAAAGTAGCCAGCATGGCTCAAAAGTCCAAAGGATTGGATGACGAAGGATATCGGGGCGAGTTTTCACGATTGGTAAAGGTTGCCGAAAGTCTCAGTCAGCAAACTTCAGAGAAATAAGATCGAATTAATTCGGATTTGGTCATCTGTTTTTAAGTAAAACCGGGCTAATGCAGTCCGGTTTTTTTGCGTGTTGCCGGTTTTTTCGGGAATCCATTTTTAAGCATAAAATGTTAACTTTGGGCACATTTAAATTGAACGTAAATGATCAGATCGATGACAGGATTCGGGAAAACCGAATTTGAAGTAGGAAATAAAAAAATCACACTCGAAATAAAGTCGCTTAACAGCAAACAACTCGATATCAATACCCGGATTCCGGCCATGTACCGCGAAAAAGACATTGAAATACGCAGGTTAATCTCCGAAATGCTTACCCGTGGGAAAGTTGATTTTGCGCTTTATCTCGATAACCTCGGAACCGAAAGTACTTCGCGCATCAATTCAGCCATTATCAAAGATTACTACAATCAACTAAAGGATGTTCATCAGGAATTGGGTCTGGAAATCAACGAAAACATCATGCAAAGCATCATGCGTTTGCCCGAAACCGTTAAAATGGTGTACGACGAATTGGATGAAACCGAATGGCTGATGGTTCGTGAAAATCTGGTAAAAACGCTCGATGAACTCAACCGTTTCCGCGATCAGGAAGGCCTGGCTCTTAAAGTTGATATTGATGCCAATATTGCCAATATTCTGGATTTACTGGCGCAAGTTGAGCCTTTCGAAGCCCAGCGTATGGAAAATGTGAAAACCAAAATAAAGGAAAGTCTGGATACTCTTCAGTTGAATGGTAATCTGGATAAAAACCGGTTTGAGCAGGAGTTGATTTACTATATGGAAAAACTCGACATCAACGAAGAAAAAGTTCGTCTGACCAATCATTGCAGCTATTTCACTGAAACAATGAACGAAGACGAACCATCGGGACGCAAACTTGGTTTTATCGCACAGGAAATAGGCCGCGAAATCAATACACTCGGCTCAAAAGCCAACGAAAGCAACTTGCAGCGTATTGTTGTTCAGATGAAAGACAATCTCGAAAAAATCAAAGAACAAGTGTTAAACGTACTTTAGAACAAGGCAAAAGTAAAAAGTTAAAAGGCAAAAAATATGCGGAATGATTTACAACAAAGATTGTTTTCATTTGCTGTCAAAGTTTTTAGTTTTTTAAAAACCTTGCCCAATACACCTGAATATTCGGTTGTTCGTTATCAACTTGCCAAATCGTCAACATCGTCAGGTGCAAATTATGAAGAAGCTCAGGCTGCATCGTCAAAGTCCGACTTTATTTATAAAAATGAAATTTCGCTAAGGGAAATGCGCGAAAGCAACTACTGGCTTCGGCTATTGGCTGCAACTGACCAGTCAAATATGCTAAATCAGGACGAATTAAAATATTTGGAAAATGAATCAGAAGAATTGAAGAAGATACTTGGCAGCATTGTTTCTAAATCGAAGTTGAATAATGAACATTAAAGGGAAAAACCTTCCAAAGTCCATTTTTTACTTTTTACTTTTGCCTTTATACTTATAACTTGACCTATGCCCGGAAAACTCATCATATTTTCAGCACCATCAGGAGCAGGTAAAACGACTATTGTTCGTCATTTGCTCGACAAAAATTTAAACCTCGAATTCTCTATATCGGCCACCAGCAGAGGAATGCGCCACACCGAAACCGATGGAAAAGATTACTACTTTCTCTCTCCGGAAGAATTCCGGAGTAAAATTGACAACAACGAATTTTTGGAGTGGGAAGAAGTTTATGCAGGAACCTACTACGGAACCCTGAAATCGGAAGTTGAACGAATCCGATCTGCTGGGAAGAATGTTATTTTTGATGTGGATGTGGTTGGCGGATGCAACATTAAAAAATATTATGGAGACGAAGCACTTGCCGTTTTTGTACAGCCGCCTTCGGTTGAAGAATTACGCAACCGGCTAGTTTCACGCTCAACCGATTCTCCGGAAGTAATTGAAAAACGGGTTGCAAAAGCCGCTTACGAATTAACTTTTTCCGATCAGTTCGACTGCATCATTGTGAATAGCGATCTTTCAAAAGCATTTGAAGATGCTGAGAAATGTATTCGGGAATTTATTGGTAAAAGTTAGAAGTTTACAGGCAGTAGGCAGTAGAAAAAACTTCTGCCTGATCACTAATTTCTTAAATCTTGTGTTATGATTAAAACAGGACTCTACTTTGGTTCGTTCAACCCGATTCATGTCGGGCATATGGCCATTGCCAATTACATGGTCGAATACACAGAAATTGATCAGCTTTGGTTTGTCGTGAGTCCTCAAAACCCGCTGAAAAACAAGAAAACGCTGTTGGACGACTATCACCGCTTAGAATTAGTGAACCGAGCCATTGGCGATGATCTACGCTTCCGCGCTTCCAAGGTGGAATTCAATTTACCAAAGCCATCATACACCATCGACACGCTCGCTTATCTCAGTGAAAAATATCCGACCCACCAGTTTTTTATCCTGATGGGAACCGACAATCTGGAAAACATTCACAAATGGAAAAATGCTGATGTGTTGCTGGCCAACTACGACATCATTGTGTATCCACGTCCTGGATTCAATCCCGATAGTATCCAGAAATATCCACGTGTTCAAATCGCCAGTGCTCCACTCATGGAAATTTCATCTACCTTTATTCGCGATTCTATCAAAGCAGGCAAAGATGTTCGCCATTTTATTCCCTACCGAACCTGGGATTACATGCAACAAATGAATTTCTATAAAAAGTAGAATTAATCTCGAATCGTGAGTCTGGAATGGCGAATAAAATGGTAATCGCGAAGTTATTCGATTAGCCCATTTTTGTTATTCAAAATTCAAGATTATAGATTCAAGATTCCTGAAACTCATCTAAATATTGCTATATTTGCATATGTATTAAAACTCCGAGTTTTGCTGTCTAAGTTTACCAAATAAGTCAGCAGAACCGATGGGTTGCAAGCGGAAACGCTTCAGCCTCCCGATTTCCGCAGTGGCGGAATGAATTTGGAAAGGAGAGAATGACTTCCCTTAATCTTGGACGTCAGCAAATGTCTCCTTCCTTAGAGAATTTTTTAAGACAATTGTATGACCCAAATTCCAAAGAATATTCTTCTGGTTTCCGGCTCCGGACAAAACGTTGGTAAAACAAGTTTCATTCGTCGGATAATTGCACAAAATGCCGCTCAAAAAATAGCTGCTATCAAAATTACGCCACATTTTCATGAGCCAACCAGTGGATTGCTCCCCCTTGTTATAAACGCAAATTACCGCATTTTTCAGGAAACAGATTCAACTTCAGGCAAAGACAGTTCGCTGTTTTTTCAAGCTGGGGCAGAAAGGGTTTTCTACATTCAAACAACCGACGAATACCTGAAAGAAGCCTTTAATCGGATTTCCGAAAAATTAGTGGAGGATCAGCCTGTCATAATCGAATCGGCTGCCTTGCGTAAAATACTTAAGCCGGAGGTCTATCTGTTTATTCAGAATAAATTCGAAGATATCAAACCATCGGCAAAAGAAATGCAAAAACTAGCCGACACAATTGTGTATTCTGACAGCGGACAATTTAGTATCGATCCTGCTTCAATCAATTTTGATCAAATCTGGAAAATAAAAGTTGATGATTTCTCTTGAACAAGCACTCGAAATTGCCTTTTCAAAAGCTCAGTTAATGGGTACTGAAAGAGCAGAATTTTTATATTGCTCTGAGCATATCTTAGCGGAAGATATTTTTGCTGATGCTGATATGCCGCCCTTCAATAAATCGGCCATGGATGGGTATGCTTGCCGGCATGACGATTTAGGAAAGGAACTTGCTGTACTTGAAGTTATCCCGGCTGGCCAATCGCCAAAACAACCGATTGAGGCCGGTCAATGCAGTAAAATAATGACCGGAGCACAGGTTCCAGAAGGTGCCGATACGGTTTTCATGGTCGAATATGCTGAAGTTGTTGCATCAGGTAAAGTTCGTTTTACGGGTTCGAAAACCAATTCGAACATTTGCCTTAAAGGTGAAGATTTAAAAGAAAGCGATCTGGTTTTAAATTCAGGAATTCTACTCAAACCGCAACACATCGCCATTTTAGCATCGGTTGGCTGTACCCGGCCACTCGTTTACAAAAGACCCACTCTTGGAATAATTTCTACCGGATCAGAATTGGTTAATCCCGAAGAAAAACCACAACCGTCGCAGATTCGTAATTCAAACGGGCCCCAGCTGTTTGCCCAGAGTACAAAATATGGTTTTCCAGTAAATTACTACGGAATTGTTGCCGACGATGAGCGACTGACGACACAAATCATCGAAAAAGCAGTAAACGAAACTGATGTGACGATTCTCTCCGGAGGAGTTTCGGTGGGCGATTTTGATTTTGTTCCCCGGATTATCCAGAAACTCGGGTTTGAAATTCATTTCAGCAAAATCAATATTAAACCCGGACAGCACACCACTTTTGCATCAAAGGGCAATAAATACATCATTGGCTTGCCCGGGAATCCGGTTTCGTCGTTTATTCAATTTGAGGTATTTGTATTGCCATTTCTCCGGGAAATGATGAATTACTCACAACCAGAAATCCACCTGCCGATGCCAATAAATCATGATTTCAGCAGAAAGAGATCGGATCGTGAAGAGTGTTTACCTGTTCAGCTAACCAATCAGAACGAGGTTCAGATGGTTGACTATCATGGATCAGCGCATATTCACGCCTATCATCAGGCATTTGGATTTATAAACATTCCGGCAGGAAAAACCGAAATCAAAAAAGGAGAGCTCGTGCATGTTCGACCGCTTTAACCGATACATCAACTACCTGCGTATTTCGGTGACCGACCGCTGCAACCTCCGCTGCACCTATTGCATGCCCGAAGATGGCATTCGGTTGCTCGATCATTCTGACATTTTGAGCTTTGAAGAAATTGCCGATTTTACTCGAATAGCCGTGGCGAACGGAATTACCAAAGTGCGGTTGACAGGTGGCGAACCTCTCGTTCGGAAAGGTATTGTTGAATTGGTTGCAATGCTTGCCTCTGTCGATGGTTTGGAAGATCTATCGATGACCTCCAACGGCGTTTTACTTTCGAAATATGCCGCCGATCTGAAAAAAGCGGGATTAAACCGGATCAACATCAGCTTAGATACGGTGAATCCGGATAACTATTGTCATATAACCAGAAACGGTGAATTGGCGCAGGTTTTGGAAGGAATTGAAGCTGCACAAAAGGTTGGATTAGAACCTATAAAAATAAACTGTGTGTTACTCGGGCAACCCGATGATGAAACTCAGCGATTAAAAGAATTTTGTGCTACCCGCGGATTAAAACTACGTTTCATTCACCAGATGAACCTGAAAACCGGGGAGTTTTCGACCGTTGAAGGAGGCGATGGCGGCAATTGCAGCAAATGTAACCGCGTCCGGTTGCTGGCGAATGGCGATATTAAACCCTGTTTATTCAGCGATTTGGCATACAATATCCGAAAATTGGGACATCAGGAAGCATTGGATTTGGCATTGGGAAATAAACCGAAAAGCGGAACTTACAACAAATCAGGAGAGTTTTATAATATTGGAGGATGAAAAGAGTGATGCGAGTTCCGAGTTTCAAGCTCTGTTTAACCCGAAACTAGTAACCCGCATCCCGAAACAATACAATGATGAAAAAACTATCACATACCGACGAAAAAGGAAAGGCTAAAATGGTTGATGTCAGCCAAAAGCCTGATCAGGAGCGCGAAGCTGTGGCCAGAGGCTTTATCCGGCTTCAGGCTGAAACTATTGAATTGATACGCCAGAACCAGATGAAAAAAGGTGATGTGCTGACGGTAGCCGAAATTGCTGGAATTCAGGGAGCCAAACGAACCGGTGAACTGATTCCGCTCTGTCATCCGCTGCAACTCTGGAAAATTGATGTGAAATGCACGCTTCAGGAAAACGGAGTATTGGCCGAATGTACCACCCTATGCTTTGGCAAAACCGGCGTTGAAATGGAAGCGCTAACCGGAGTGAATATAGCCCTGCTCACGGTGTACGACATGTGCAAAGCTGTCGATCAGGAAATGGTAATTGAAAATATTCACTTGGTCAGCAAAACAAAAAAATAAAAACAATGAAAATCAAAGTCCTTTCTGTCAACGTTTCCGAGAAAAAAGGAACAGTTAAAAAGCCGGTTGAAACCATCAAACTTACAGATATTGGTGTAGTTGGCGATGCCCATTCAGGAAAATGGCACCGCCAGGTAAGTTTGCTGGCCACCGAAAGTATTGCCAAATTTTCGGAAGAAGCGGGGCGCACAATCAAATATGGCGAATTTGCTGAAAACATAACCACTGAAGGACTTTTGCTGCACGAATGCAAACCACTCGACCGTTTCAGGAATGAATCGTTGGAATTGGAAGTAACCCAAATTGGCAAAAAATGCCACGGTGATAACTGTTCCATTTTTCGTGAAGTGGGCAATTGTGTGATGCCCAAAGAAGGTATTTTTGCACGGGTTATCCGGAACGGCGAACTTAAAACTGGTGATGAATTGCTGTATTATCCCAAAATAGTAAACATTCACATCATTACCCTGAGCGACCGCGCCAGTGCAGGTGAATATGCTGACAAAAGTGGCCCTCAAATCCGAAACCTTGCCGAAAAGTTCTTATCAGGAATTAACCGAAAAGCCGCATTTAATGCTCATTTAATTCCTGACGATCCCGAACAGCTGACAGCCCTGATTCGTAATGCCATTTCAGAAGGGGCTGATGCAGTTTTTACGACTGGGGGAACCGGAATTGGGCCTCGCGACATCACTCCGGAAACCATCCGACCTTTGCTTGACAAGGAAATCCCCGGCATCATGGAACTGATTCGGGTAAAATACGGAATGGAGAAACCAGCCGCTTTGTTAAGTCGCGGAATTGCTGGTGTAGCAGGAAAAACGTTGATCTACTGTCTGCCAGGTAGTGTAAAAGCGGTGACTGAATACTGCAACGAAATTCTCCCAACTATCGAACATTCAATTTATATGCTTGAAGGGATTGACAGCCATTAAAAGTTGTAAATTAGTACCTTTCAATTCAAATTTTGCAGGAGAGAAAAACCCATGATCAACGCAATTATACTTATCAATGCCGAGCGCACCAAAATCAATTCTGTGGCAGAACAATTGGTTAGTTTATCTGGAATTACCGAGGTTTATTCGGTCAGTGGGCGTTTCGATTTAGTGGCCGTTATCCGGCTACCCCATGCTGATGATCTGGCCGAACTAATTACCGAGAAAGTAACCAAAGTGGAAGGAATTACCAAAACCGAATCGATGGTCGCCTTCAAAACACTTTCAAAAACAGATATGGCCAGCATGTTCGAGCTGGGCAACTAAAAGTAAAGGTCACCCACAAACTTTGTTTCGCGAAATGTTCTGATTTCTAAACAAAACGGAATATACAACTGTTTACCTCACACAATTAGTTATTCAGTAAACAGATTTTATATTCTAAATTTTAATACCATGAAACAGACATTTTTTATTGCCCTTGTTGGATTACTGCTTATTGTATCTCCATCGTGGGCTGGTGTGACCAACAATCCAAATCCGGTTCAAAAAGCCATCGACAGTGTTTTTCCTGAACTTCCATACGCGTACAATGCTCTTGAACCAACCATCGACGCCAAAACGATGGAAATTCATTATAGCAAACACCACAAAGCATATTACAACAATTTTCTGGCTGCCATAAAAGGGACTCCAGCTGCTGAGCTTGACCTCAAAAGCCTTTTTGCTGAAATTAGCAAACAACCGGCTTTGGTGCGCAACAATGGAGGAGGCTATTACAACCATATGCTTTTTTGGGAAAATATGTCACCAACGAAAACAACTCCTTCTGCAGCCTTAAAGGCAGCTATCGAAAAAGATTTTGTGTCGGTAGATAAATTCAAGGAAGAATTTGCCAATGCAGCTAAAAAACAGTTTGGAAGCGGCTGGGCCTGGCTTGTACTTGGTAAAGACGGGAAATTATTTGTTTCGTCAACACCGAACCAGGATAATCCATTAATGGATGTTGTAGAGAAAAAAGGAACGCCACTTTTGTGCATCGATGTTTGGGAACATGCCTATTACTTAAAGTATCAAAATCTTAGGGCAGACTATGTTGACAATTTCTGGAATGTTGTGAACTGGGATACAGTGAGCAAACGTTTCGAAACAAAATAATTTGGTTTGAACAGTTTAAAGAGCGGGTGACATCAGGTGTCAGCCGCTCTTTTAGTTAAAATAAATCTTCACAATGTAATCAAAGTAAAATGAGAACCGACAATACAACGAACCAGAGAAGTAACAGAAATAAGATCGTCTTGATTTCAAGCCTTTTTACTTCAATCTATTTTGCGGTGTTGATTGGTAGCTATTATTTTAAATTTGACAATCAAGTTCTTAATTTTGTACGCGAACTGTTTACAATTCCTGCAGTCCTTCTGTTATTGGTTTTATCGGTAATATCTGGCATGGCCCTCGTAAAAGAGAATAAAAAATTTAACTCACTACCCTTTTATTCCTGCCTGATCCTTCTTCTGACCATTGTTTTACTGATTGTGTCTTCTTAAATCAGTCCGGATAGAATTCCATTTCATTAGATCTTAGTCATTAGAAGATTTCCATCCACAGTTTTTATAACTTTCGGGAATTAAATACAGAAGTCATGATAGAAAATGTAGTCATTATAGGTGCCGGAAATCTGGCTACGCAATTGGCATTGGCCATGGTAGAAAAAGAGATTCGGGTGAAACAGATTTACAGCCGCAAAATTGAATCGGCCAGAGAATTGGCAGAAAAAGTAAATGCAAGCTTTACGAATGAATTGGCGCAATTAACCTCTGATGCAGATTTGTATGTAATTGCAGTAAAAGACTCAGCCATTCAGGAAGTATTGGAAAATCTTAACCTGGACGAAAGCAGGCTGATTGTACACACCGCCGGAAGTGTTCCGATGAACATCCTCGAAGGATTCACCAATACTTATGGTGTATTTTACCCACTGCAAACATTTTCAAAAAACCGGAAAGTTGATTTTGCAGACATCCCGATTTGTATCGAAGCCAACCATCCATCATCTTTTCTGAAGCTTGAAAAACTGGGCGCAAAACTTTCGAGCTCGGTGAACCAGATAAATTCTGAAGAACGAAGAACATTGCATCTGGCAGCTGTTTTTACCAATAACTTTGTAAACCATTTTTACTCAATTGGGGCCGAAATTCTTCAGGATAAAAAGCTGGATTTTGATCTTTTGAAACCACTTATCCGAGAAACTGCAGCGAAAGTTCAAACGCTGCAGCCCTTTGACGCTCAAACCGGACCTGCCAAACGAAATGACCAAAGCATAATAAATGCCCAATTAAAAATGCTGCACAACAAACCGGAGTTTCAGAAAATCTATAGCTTTGCGACCGAAAGCATTTTTCAGCTTCAGCAAAAACACAAGCATGACCTTCTTTAAAGAACGACTTAAAAATATCAAAGCATTTGTTTTCGACGTTGATGGAGTTTTGTCGATGGACACCTCCCCGCTCGATGAAAACGGAGATCCGGTGCGAACTGCAAACATCAAAGATGGGTTTGCCATCCGATATGCACTGCAAAATGGATTTCAGGTTGCCATAATTACCGGAGCCAATACACAGCGTGTAAAAATGCGATATAAAAAGTTGGGAGTTCAGCATATCTACCTGAATTCGTTTGAAAAAATTAGTTGTTTAGAGGATATCCTTGCAAAAACAGGATTGAAGAAAGACGAGATTCTATACATGGGTGACGATTTGGTTGATTTTCCAATCATGAAAGAAGTCGGAATACCAACTTGTCCTTTAGACGCTGTTCCTGAAATTAAATCGATTGCGCTATATATTTCAGATAAAAAAGGAGGCCAGGGATGCGTGCGCGATGTGATTGAACAGGTCATGCGGTCGCAACAAAAATGGTTTGGGCAGGAAATTAAAGGGATAAAAGCGGATTGAAGTCATGGTTCTACAAAATCTTCTGAAATACGAAATCATACTTGCCTCAAAATCGCCCCGCCGCCAAGAGTTGCTGCGCGATTTGGGATTAAAATTCAGCGTTCAGTCGATGGACACTCCGGAGGATTTTCCGAAGGAGTTAGGAATGACCGAAGTGCCAGTTTACCTCGCAGAATTAAAAGCCGAAGCTTTTCGTCCGATCCTGAAAAACAAGCAACTGGTGATTACTGCCGACACCATTGTTTGGCTCGATGGACAAGTTTTGAATAAGCCAACCGATTATGCCGATGGATTCCGCATGCTGAAAAACCTATCGGGGAAAAAGCATCAGGTTTTAACCGGCGTTTGCCTGCTCTCAACCGAAAAAAAAGTTTTGTTTTACGCTTCCACCGACGTATGGTTCAAGGAATTGAGCGACGAAGAAATTCAATTCTACCTCGAAAACTATCGCCCATACGACAAAGCCGGAGCTTATGGCATTCAGGAGTGGATTGGCTATATCGGGATTTACCACATCGAAGGTTCCTTCTTTAATGTGATGGGCTTACCTGTACAAAGTCTGTACGAACATCTGAAAGCATTCTGAGCTAGTATCCGGCCCCCTTCCGTGCTTTTAAACAGTACAATTCACACGTCAAATTCTGCATGATAAGTAGTAACTTGCGCACAAATTTTTTGAGAACCCAAATCTTGAAATTTTAGTTTAAGAATAATCGTCTGTTCGCAAGTTTTAAAAATTAGCTTTAAAAAGACCTTATGAAAACCTCACTTCATTCACTACTCTACTTGTTTTTTGTAAGCATTGTAATCATTTCAGGCTGCAAACCTCAACCGCCCAAAATAGGGATACTGCTGCATAGTTACGAAAATGAACGCTGGAATAAAGACAAAGAATATTTGATGGAAGACCTCGCGAAGCAGGGCGGTGAGGTATTGTTCGAAGTGGCAGATAATGACCAGGCCAAACAATTTGCGCAAGCCGAAGCAATGATAAAAAATGGAGCAAAAGTGTTGATTATTGTTCCGATCAATCAGGATGAATCAGCAAAAATTGTAGAAATGGCACATGAGGCTGGGGTAAAGGTAATTGCATACGACCGACTGATCAACGGCTGCAAACTCGATTATTACATCACAACAAATAGCACCCAAATAGGCGAACTTCAGGCATCATACCTTACTTCGCTAAAACCGAAAGGCAAATATGCACTGATTTGCGGCTCGAAATACGACAACAATTCCATGAAACTTTTCCTTGGACAAATGAATATTCTGCAACCTTTTATGGAGAATGGTGACATTCATGTCGTTTACAGCGAATTTACCGAAAACTGGTCGGCAGCCGAAGGAGCACTGCACACCAAGCGGATTCTGGATCAAAATCAGGACTTGATTACCGGTATTATTGCCGGGAGTGATGCAATTGCCGATGGAGTTTTAGTGGTTTTGAAAGAGCGTGGACTGGAAGGCAAAGTTATGGTAGCAGGTCAGGATGCCGAATTAGATAATGTTAAAGCAATTTTAAACGGTACACAAACATGTACTGTTCTGAAACCACTGAAAGAAATGGCACAAAAAACAGCAGAACTGGCTATTTCATTGGCTTTGGAGAAACCACTAACCATGAAATTTACTACCGAAAGTAATGGGAAAGCATTGGTAAAATCCATTTTGATCAATGCAACTGTTGTCAATGGAAATAATATTCAGAGTACCGTTATTGCTTCCGGATTTCACAGTTCATCCGAACTTGGGCAATAATTTTTTAGACATTCGCTTGAGTGGGCTGTTCTGAACAAAATTCAAATTCAGAACAGCTTTCTTTTTTCACTATTTTATGACAAAATCAGGATTTGTGTTCTCCCCAGATCATTACATTTGCGCAACAAAATAAAACTGAATAAAATGACCAGAAAAAATATATTCCTTTTCGGATTGGTGTTGTTTTCATTTTTGTCGGCCTTTGCCAAAGAGGGCATGTGGATTCCAACCCTGCTCAACAAATACAACATTGAAGAAATGAAACAGATGGGTTTCAAGCTCACTGCCGAAGATATTTACAGCGTGAACCACGAAAGCATGAAAGATGCTGTGGTTTTGTTTGGGACAGGCTGTACCGGCGATCTCATTTCAAATGAAGGATTGCTGATAACCAATCACCATTGCGGTTATGATGCCATCCAAAATCACAGTTTAGATGGCCATGATTACCTGACCAATGGCTTCTGGGCAAAAAGCCGACAGGAAGAACTTCCTAATTCCGGATTAACTGTACGCTTTCTGGATAGGATGGAAGATGTTACCGAAAAAATAATGGCCGGAACTGAAAACAAACCGAAAGATTCAATTTCGGTGATTGTCAGTCGGAATACAAAACGAATTGTTGCAGCGGCTGCCGAGAAAGGAAAATACGACGCAAGTGTTCAACCACTTTTCTACGGCAATCAATACTTCCTGTATGTTTATCAGGTATTTCAGGACGTTCGACTGGTTGGTGCTCCACCATCATCGATCGGGAAATTTGGTGGCAACACCGACAATTGGATGTGGCCCCGTCATACCGGCGACTTTTCGATTTTCCGTATTTATGCCGGGAAAGACAATCAGCCAGCAAAATATTCACCCGACAATGTTCCCTTTAAACAAAAAAAATTCTTCAAGATATCGATTAAAGGAGTACAACCCGAAGACTTTACAATGGTTTTTGGATATCCCGGAAGAACCCAGCAATATCTCCCGTCACAGGCCATCCGCCAGATCATGGAACAGGGCGATCCCGATAAAATTAAAATCCGAGACCTGAAACTTAAAATTCTGTCAGGTGAAATGGAGAAAGATGCCAAAGTCCGGATTCAATATTCCGCAAAGTATCAAACAACCAGCAATTCATGGAAAAAATGGCAAGGTGAAGTCAAAGGACTTAAGCGTTTGAATGCAGTTTCAGCAAAACAAAAATCGGAGAATGAATTTAGCCAGTGGGTGTCGGCTGAGGCTGACAGACAAAAGCAATATGGCCAGGTACTTTCTGAATTCGAAAAACTCTATACTCAATTTGCACCCTATACAAAAGCCTATGATTATTATGCTGAAATTATGCTGAGAGGAACAGACATCTTCACAATCATTTCATTTTTTGATGCGATTGATGCACGTTGGCCTTCTTTGTCTCCAGCCAATCAGGATAAAATCCGGAAAACCATTACCCCAAAGCTTGAGGAATATTTCAAAGAATACAATCAGCCGACTGACGAAAAAATATTTGCAGCCCTACTTCGTGTTTATGCTGCCGATATAAACTCGCGTTTCCTGCCAGAAGATTTTAGATCGTTGATGAGTAAACTTTCTCCTGAAGAATTGATCGCCAAAGTTTATCGCAAATCAATCTTTTCAAATCAGGATAAACTTTCGGCCATGACTACGGAATTAAATCCGAAGAAACTAAAAACAATAAGTCAGGACCCGGTATTTAAACTGTATAGGAGTTTGAAACGGCACTATGAAGCCAATGTTGAGCCCTACTACAATTCTATTCAGAAACAAATTGATGAAAATTTGAAAATCTACCTTTCAGGAATAATGAAAATGCACGAAGGGAAAGCGCTTTGGGCCGATGCCAATAAAACCCTCCGCGTTGCCTACGGAAAAGTGGAAGGCTATGAACCAATGGACGGAGTAACTTACGATTATTACACAACGTTAAAAGGGATCATGCAAAAAGATAATCCTGCTATTTACGATTACAATGTTCCACAAGCCCTCCGCAATTTGTATCAAAACAAAGACTACGGAAGATATGGCAAAAACGGGACAATGAACGTTTGCTTTACGGCGTCTAATCATACAACCGGAGGGAATTCAGGAAGCCCTGTAATTGATGCAGAAGGAAATTTAATCGGACTGAATTTTGACCGGTGCTGGGAAGGAACCATGAGCGATTTAATGTTCGACCCCGATCGTTGCCGCAACATTGTTCTCGACATTCGATATGCACTTTTTATTACCGATAAACTGGCAGGAGCTGGCTATCTGCTTGATGAAATGGTGATTGAGGAATAAACCTTTTCAGCTTCCTGATTACAATTTTCAAAACAAAAACTTTGAAGTGGAACCTGGAACTTGAAACTTTCTTAGTCGCACATCATACAAATATCTTTCCTCGGATTAATCAGCATGACAGGCAAGTTGCCAGCTTTTTTAACTATTCGTTTTTCCGGAAGGCCAATCATTAAATCGAGCAGTGTGATGGAACTGCTTCCGGAAAAAATCATCAGGTCGCCCAGCCATTCGTCTGACCGTGCAAGTGTTTCATTGCAAATACCCCAACTTGACGCTTTCCCGGCTATTTCATGATGGCGAACATTCAGACTTGAAAGAAATTTCTTAAAAAAATCAAGGTTTTTCATTAACCTGCCAGCATCTTCATTATTCGTTTCATGTGCATAAATAAGCTGAACCTGTGCTCGGTTAAACCTTCCCAGATATGAAGCCCAAAGCGAGGTCTCCTTCGAAGCTTTACGGTAATCAACCGGAACCAAAACATTTTTGTAGCTTAAAAATCGAGGGACTTCGCCGCTTACAAAAAGAAAAGCAACACTACTCTGCTGAAACGCTTTCATCACCCAATTTATATCATCGTGATGCAATACAACCAGAACTGCATTGTATTCATCAACCAGTTTCTGCATATTATCTCGAAGCGATTTTTGTAAAAGCAACCAGGAAATAGACAGTTGTGGGAGATTCGATTTCAGGCTTCGGGTTGTCTGAGTAATTTTATCATGCAGCTCAGCTTTCTGACCCTTATTTGTCCAGATAGCAGTCAGGCAAAGCTCCTTTCTCAAAATATCAGCCATTCGTGCGCCATGGATGATTACCTCTTTCATCCGTTCCGAAAAATCACAAATGACGATTATTTTCTGCTCTGCGTGTGTCATAAATCGGGAAGTCTTCTACAAACATAACTTTTTGCCCTCGAAATACATCACTCAAAAGCCGGAAAAAGTCAGTTCCTCCTGAAAATGCTTTTGCTAACTTTGTTTCACGAATTTAAATCCGGACGATGATAACAAAAGAATTGATTGCCCCCAGAAGTATCGTAGTAATAGGCGCTTCGAATAATACGGCCAAGCCAGGAGGAAAACTCCTAAAAAATCTGATCGACAACAACTTCAAAGGCGATTTATGGGTAGTCAATCCAAATGAATCTGAGGTTCAGGGAGTAAAATCATTCACTCGGCCTGAAGATTTACCACCCGTTGAAATGGCCGTTTTGGCCATACCTGCGCAGGCCTGCGTTCATGCTGTTGAGGTTCTGGCAACCCAGAAAGGAACGAAAGGCTTCATCATCATTTCATCTGGATTTAGCGAAGAAAGTGAAGAAGGCCGAATCCTCGAACAAAAAATTGTTAAGATCATCCAAGCAAATGGTGGCAGTCTGATTGGACCCAATTGCATTGGAATAATTACGTATGCACACACCAGTGTATTTACCACTCCCATTCCCAAGCTGGTTCAAATGAGTTGCGACCTCATTTCAAGTTCAGGGGCTACTGCTGTTTTTATTATGGAATCCGGAATTCCCAAAGGACTTCATTTTGCCAGCGTGTTTTCAGTGGGCAATTCGGCTCAGAATGGAGTTGAAGAGGTATTGGAATTTATGGACGAAGTTTTCAATCCGGAAACCAGTACCCGAGTCAAATTACTGTACATTGAAAGCATTCGGAATCCGGATAAACTATTAAAACATGCCTCATCGCTTATTCGGAAAGGGTGCAAAATTGCGGCCATTAAAGCTGGAAGCAGTCAGGCCGGAAGTCGTGCTGCAGCCTCGCATACTGGTGCAATGGCTAATTCTGATCTGGCCGTTGAGGCTCTTTTTCGCAAAGCCGGAATTGTTCGCTGCTACGGACGCGAAGAATTGACTACCGTGGCTAATGTGTTTCACTGCAAACCGATGAAAGGCAAACGACTCGCCATCATCACTCATGCCGGTGGTCCGGCCGTAATGTTGACCGATTCATTGGAAAGTGGAGGACTGCATATTCCGCACATTAAAGATTCGGAAGCCAAAGAACGATTGAAAAATAAACTATTCTCAGGCTCTTCAGTAGAAAACCCTATCGATTTTCTGGCCACCGGAAATGCGGAACAGTTAGCTGCCATTATTGATACCTGCGAAAATGAATTTGACGAGATTGATGGTATGGCCGTTATCTTTGGAAGTCCGGGATTAAACCCTGTTCGGGATGTTTACCAGGTTCTGAATGAAAAGATGAAAACCTGCAAAAAACCAATTTTCCCCATTCTACCATCGGTAATCAATGTAAAAGAAGATGTAGCTTATTTCATTTCGCAAGGTAATGTTAACTTCCCTGACGAGGTTTTGCTGGGGAAAGCACTTACTTCGATCCTCAAAACTGCCCGCCCTCACGAAGAAAAAATATTCCTCGACAATATCAATGTTCCCGAGATTCGACGCATTATCGACCGGGCTGAAGATGGATTCCAATCGCCCGAAACGATTCATAAGTTATTTGCTGCCGCTGGAATTCCAATCGTACGCGAAGTTACCGTAACAACCGAAGATGCAGCCATAGAAACAGCCAAGAGATTGGGATTTCCGCTGGTTATGAAAGTAGTCGGACCGATCCACAAAACGGATGTTGATGGAGTTGTTTTAAATGTTAGAGATATTGAAACTGTTCAGCACGAATTCAAAAGGCTGATCCATATCAAAGATACAACTGCCGTATTGATAGCTGAAATGGCCACTGGAATTGAGCTTTTCTTAGGTGCAAAATATGAAGACAAGTTTGGGCACGTTATTTTGTGCGGCATGGGCGGAATATTTGTCGAAGTACTTAAAGATGTCACTTCGGGGCTTGCTCCACTAACAATTTGTGAAGCGGCATCGATGATAAAAAACCTACGCTCCTACCAAATTATAAAAGGTTATCGTGGGAAAAATGGAGCAAGCGAGCGCAAATTTGCTGAAATCATGGTAAGGCTCTCAACCCTTTTACGCTTTGCTACCGAAATTAAAGAAATGGATATAAATCCGTTGATGGGCGATGGTGATAAGTTGCTTGCAGTAGATGCCCGTATCCGAATAGAGAAATAAATCTGCAGAAAAAACGAAGGCTAATAAACTTTGGTGAAACACCTCAATTTATTAGCCTTTATGTAGTTATAAAAATTAAAGCTAATTTTTATATAAAGAGCACATTAAAACAGGAAATTACTAGTATTCAGATCTTCTGTTGCCACCAGCGCTGCTTCCACCACCACGGTTGAAACCGCCTTTGTTGAAACCACCACCTGAGTTGCCACCACGGTCACCACCACGGAAGCCACCGCCACCGCCAGAATTGCCACCACGGAAACCACCACCACCTGAATTACCTCCACGGAAACCTCCGCCAGAGTTGCCACCACGGAAACCACCACCACTTGGACGACTTCCTTCTTTTTTCTCTTCAGCTTTATTTACAACAATTGTACGGCCTTCAATCTCAGCGTTGTTCAATTCTTCAATTGCTTTTTTAGCTTCTTCTTCATTTGTCATTTCTACAAAACCAAAGCCTTTAGATCTTCCAGTAGCTCTGTCTGTAATAATTTTTACGGATGTTACTTCTCCGTATTCTTCAAAAATTTCCTGTAATTCGCTTTCCTCAATTTTAAAGGGAAGGCTTCCAACAAAAATGTTCATAAATAACTGTTTAAATAATGGATAAATGTCCTCCAAAAGTAGTTATATTTTGATTCAAATTACGTTTGCCACAATAAATTATTCGTTGAAACAACATTTTCTGAATTTTATAGTGCGCTATTGCATAATTATTTACAAATGAATCAGCATTATTTTGTCTTTCAGCTTAGCTAATGTTGACTGAAGCTACCGCCAAAGACCATTTATTATCACCCTACTTATTCCCTTAATTGATCATCAGATTCCCGGTTTCACTATTCAAACTGAATCTAAATTACCATCTTTCAGGTTTTTCACAAAAAGCCAACAAACACTTATAATTGCTTTATATTAACGCATTTCAACTTCCGGAATGAAAGCATTCACAACAAATTGCTTACAAACACTTTTCGTTGTGGTTTGCTGTATTGTATAAAACTTTTACTTTTGATTTTTGATCTGAAAACGGAAGACTTACCTTATTGTTTTCCACCTGTTTCAGTAAAAATTTTAATTAAAAACCAAAAATCAAAACAATTGGATTCCGGGATGGAATTCAAACTTGTTGTGCTTTGTTATGTGTTATGGGCACAATAAGATCAAAGAACCAAACATCAAATGAAAAATTTACTATCTGCACTATTACTTTTATGCTCGATTGCGGCATTCAGCCAGGACATTAAACCCAAAGAAACAACCCTTGAATTTTATGGATTTGTTCGTAATGAATTTTATTTGGATACTTACAAAAGTGTTGATGCGGCTCACGATCAGTTTTACTTAATTCCTCTATATGTGGGCAAAGATGCCAACGGAGAAGATATTAATGAACAAACCAGTGCCAATCTTTCGGCTATAACAACCCGTATGGGAGTTCGAATTGCCGGTCCCGAAATATTTGGCGCTAAAACCAGTGGAAATATCGAATTCGACTTTGGCGGAATTTTAAAATCGGAACCAACACTATTTCGTATTCGGCATGCCTACTCTGCTTTTACCTGGAAAAAATCGAAACTTTTAGTTGGACAAACCTGGCACCCATTCTGGGGAGGAACAATTTTCCCAACAGTAGCAGCATTAAATACCGGAGCCCCCTTTCAATGTTTCAGCCGTACGCCACAATTGCGATACGATATTTATTCCGGAAAATTTTCGTTTGGCGGTGCATTACTATACGAACTTCAATATGCGTCAAAAGCTATTGAATCCTACAATTACACCACTTCAAATCAGGCTAAACGAAATGGCGTTCTTCCTGAAATCGATCTGATTATGGAATATAAAAACAAAAACTTTACCGCTGGATTTGGCGCACTTTATAACCAGCTTAAGCCCAGAATGACCAACACCGGAACTGGTGGAGTATTTAAATCAGACGAATTTATTGCCGGGAAAGGCGTAATGGCTTATGCGAAATACGTAAAAAATAAGTTCTCAATTATTTCGAAAGGTTATTACGGCCAGAACCTAACGCAAATTACGCTGCTGGGTGGATATGGGGTTGCTTCTGTTGATGCCCGGACAGGCGCTGAAACGTACACCAACTACATCAACTATACGGCTTTGGTGAACGCACTCTACGGAAAGAAATGGCAGGCCGGACTTTTGGTTGGTATCGGCGATAATCTGGGAACAGACAAACCTTTGTTTAATGATGGCAGCAACAAGGCCAAAACTTATGGTTTGATGCAGAATGTAAAAGGTATTTTCAGAGTTTCTCCGAGTATTTCGTTAAACCTATCGAAAATAAGGTTGGTAGCCGAGTATGAATTAACAACTGCCGATTATGGCATTGGCGCTATTAATTTTGAAAATGGACTTTATGCCGACACTCATAAAACCACCAATAATCGGTTGAATTTAATGATGATGTACCTATTTTAATCTGTAACTTATGTATTGGGAAAACGAACTCGAAACCCTCGACCGAAAAAACTTGGAGCATCTTCAGGTCAGCCGACTGAAGAAAACCATTCAATCGGCAACGAACTCGGCCTATTACGGAAATCTGTACCGGCTAATGGGTTTATCTGCCGATTCAATAAAATCGGTTTCCGACATCAGGAAATTGCCGTTTACAACTAAACAAAACTTACGCGATAATTTTCCCTATGGCTTTCTGGGCTTGCCACAAAAAGAGCTGATCCGTTTACACAGTTCGAGTGGAACAACAGGAAACCCAACAGTGATTTTTCACAACCGACACGACATTGATTCGTGGGCAAATCTGATGGCGCGTTCGCTATTCTGTGCAGGAGTGCGCGATACCGATGTTTTCCAAAATATTTGCGGATACGGGTTGTTTACCGGAGGATTGGGTTTTCAATACGGAATTGAACGACTTGGTTGTTTGAGCATCCCTGCAGGAGCAGGAAACAGTCCGCGTCAGATTAAATTGATGCAGGATTATGGAACCACGGTCATTCATGCCATTCCGAGTTACCTGAATCGCTTATTCGAAGTTTTTCAGGAAGAAGGACTTGACCCGAGAAAAGATACCAAACTGCATACTTTTGTGATTGGTGCAGAACCTCATACGGAAGAACAACGCCAGCGCATCGAAGAGATGTTCGGAGTAAAAGCATATAATTCATTCGGACTTTCGGAAATGAATGGCCCTGGAGTGGCTTTCGAGTGTACTTACCAAAACGGTCTGCACATCTGGGAAGATGCTTATATCATCGAAATTATTAATCCCGACACACTTGAACCGGTTGCTGACGGAGAAGTTGGCGAACTGGTTATGACCACGCTCGACCGCGAAGCTATGCCCCTCATTCGCTACCGCACGCGCGACCTGACCCGGATTTTGCCGGGTGATTGTCCTTGTGGAAGAACTCATGTTCGCCTCGACCGTATTACCGGACGCAGCGATGACATGTTCATTGTGAAAGGCTGCAATGTATTTCCGATGCAAATAGAAGGCGTACTTATGAAAATTGCGGAAGTAGGTGCCGACTATTTGATTACCTTAGACACCATCAACGGATCAGACGAAATGATTATTGAAGTGGAAGTGAAAAAAGACTGGTTTAATGGCGATATTACCCGTCTCGATAAACTTTCCAGATTGATTTCAGGACAGATACGCGACGAAGTGCTGGTTAAACCAATCGTAAAACTGGTAGAGCCGGGCTCACTTCCTAAGTCGGAAGGCAAAGCTGTTCGGGTAAAAGAACTCCGGAAAGCGTTAAACTCGTAAAGAGTAGTAAGATATGGGTATCAAGTATCAAGATATGAAAGAATGCGAAATTAGATAAACTTGATACTTGAATCCTGATACTTGATACCGAAAAATAATTCATCATTTATAATTCATCATTCCCATGGCTTACCAGGTTTCCATATTTCTCGAAAATAAAATCGGTCACCTCGAACGGGTTACAGCCGTACTGAAAGCGGCCCAAATTAATATCCGGACAATGAATCTTAACCATACTGCAAGCGGTTGGGGAATCCTGAATCTGGTAGTTTCGAACCCCATGCAAGCACATCACTTGTTGAATGAAAATGGATTATCAACCGCCTTGCGCGAGATCGTGGTAATAGAAATGGCCGATCAACCCGGAGGTCTGGATGATTTGCTGAAAGAAATCGTTAAAGCCCAGGTCAATTTCACCAATGCCTACGGAAGGTCTGCCTACGCCAACGAAAAAGCTTATTTTGTAATTGATACGGAAGATGTTCATGATGCCCGTCATAAACTGCAACAGGCCGGGTTAAAATTACTTTCTGACGAAAAAATTTACGGAATCTCATAAAATAACCCCAATAATATGATCTGGAACGAAAAAATAGAATGTGCGAGCCGCGACGAAATGCGCGACATTCAAGCTGAGCGACTGAAAGAAACAGTCAGAAGAATTTATCACAATGTGCCCAGCTATCGTCAAAAAATGCAGGAAGCCGGCCTGGTTCCTGACGATATCAAGTCGGTTGATGATTTAAGCAAACTGCCATTTACCTTGAAAACCGACATGCGCGACAATTATCCGTTTGGCCTATTTACCGTGCCCATGAGCGAAATTGTCCGTATTCATGCTTCTTCGGGCACAACCGGAAAACCAACAGTGGTTGGTTACACTCGCAAGGATCTGAATAACTGGGCCGAAATGGTTACCCGCTCGCTTTGTATGGCTGGTGTTCACCGCGAAGACATTGTGCAGGTGGCCTATGGCTACGGACTTTTCACCGGAGGTTTAGGATTGCACTACGGTTGCGAAAATTTGGGTGCCTCGGTTATTCCAATTTCAGGAGGAAATACCGACAAACAATTGCAGCTGATGGAAGATTTTGGAACGACGGTAATCGCCTGTACTCCATCCTATTCGCTCCATTTGGGCGAAGAATTGAAAGCCAAGGGAATTGACAAAAGCAAGCTTAAACTACGCGTTGGAATTTTTGGTGCCGAGCCTTGGACCGAAAACATGCGCAAAGAAATTGAATCCAGCCTGGGAATTAAAGCTATCGACATTTACGGATTGAGCGAAATTATGGGACCTGGTGTTTCGTGCGAGTGCGAGCATCAAGCCGGAATGCACATCATGGAAGACCATTTTATTCCTGAAATTATTGATCCGGAAACCCTTCAACCGCTGCCAGCAGGCGAAATCGGCGAACTGGTGTTTACCACCATTACCAAGGAAGGGATTCCGCTCATTCGTTACCGAACCCGCGACCTTACCCGCCTAAACTACGAAAAATGTGCCTGCGGCCGCACACTGGTTCGCATGGAAAAATGCAAAGGACGTTCAGACGATATGTTGATCATTCGCGGGGTGAATGTATTCCCATCACAAATTGAAACCGTTTTACTCGAAATGAGTGAAACTTCGCCGCATTACCTGATCATCGTTGAACGGGAAGGTAATCTGGATTCGGTGAAACTGATGGTTGAAGTTCAGGAACAGTTCTTCTCCGACGAAATTAAACAGCTTGAAGCGCTGCGCAAGAAAATTACGCATAAACTTCAGAGCACACTTGGAATTTCGGTCGATGTAAAACTGGTTGAACCCAAAACCATTGAACGCACAGCCGGAAAAGCAAAACGAGTAATTGACAACCGAAATTTATAGGAGGAAATTAGCATGATCATCAAACAATTATCAGTATTTCTTGAAAATAAAACCGGGCGACTGAATGAAGTAACCCAGATTTTGGGTAATGCCAGAATCAATATGTCAGCCTTCAGCGTAGCCGATACATCCGAATTTGGTATTCTGCGAATGATCGTTTCTGAGCCTGAAAAGGCACTTTCAATCCTGAAGGATGCTGATTTTTCGGTCCGGTTGACCGATGTTATTTGCCTGAATAGCCCCAATGAACCAGGTGCACTGGCCCGGGCGCTGAATATTCTTTCCGGAGAAAGTGTGTTTATTGAATATTTATACGCCTATTCGATGGACGACAAAACAGCGAATATCGTATTGAAACCTGATAACATTCAGAAATGCATCGAAGTCCTTCAGGCCCACCAAATGGAATTGGTGAGCGCGAGCGACATGTATAAAATATAAATTCTTTATCAGTCGAAAAACTGATCTCCGGTTCGTTTGTTATCTTTGCAGTTCAACACTCCGGAAAGAAATTAGGATATTTTACCTAAATTGTCCCGGCTTTGTCCGGGATTTTTAACATTAAAAAGAAAATGAAGAAAATAGCTATACAAGGAATTGCAGGTTCTTTCCACGAAGATGCGGCAAGAAGATATTTCGAGGATGAAATCAAAGTTGTAGAATGCAAATCCTTTACCAGCGTCTGCAATTTAATTGATTCTGACGAGGTTAGTATTGCTGTTATGGCTATCGAAAATTCGATTGCCGGAAGCCTTCTGCAAAATTATGCACTCATCCGCGACTATCATTTAAAAGTTATTGGTGAAATATACATTCACATTCAGATGAATTTAATGGCGAATCCGGGCGTAACTAAAGAAGACATCACCACTATATATTCGCATCCGATAGCTATTAAGCAGTGTGCCGAATATCTCGAAAAGCAATTCCCAAATGCTCATCTGATCGAAAATCAGGATACTGCAGCCTCAGGGAAATTGGTTCATGATGAAAAATTAATGAATGCCGCTGCAATTGGGAATCAGCGCACTGCGGAGCTTTACGAGCTGGAAATACTTGATTCGGGACTCGAAACAAACAGGCAAAATTATACACGGTTCCTGATTTTATCAAAACACGCCAAACCAAACGAATTGGCCAACAAGGCTTCTCTGTGCTTTGAAGTGGGGCATTATTACGGCGCTTTGGCCAATGTATTAAATACTTTTGCCGAGAACAAAATCAACCTGACCAAAATACAATCGGTGCCAATTATTGGAAAGCCTAACGAATATACCTTTCATGTTGACGTGGAGTGGGACTCGGTTGACAATTACGAAAAAGCACTTCATGCCATATTAAAAAACGTATCAAGTCTATCGGTATTAGGTGAATATGTTCGTGGCGAATTAGCAATTCACAATCAGTAAAACTAAAGTATATGAATAAAATTGGGTTATTTTTCGGTCCGTTAAAAGGTTCTGTTCACCGTGTTGCAGAAAAAGTTAAAGCAGCTTTGGGCGAACAAAATGTAGATATGATTTCGGTAAACGACGCCAGTGTTTCCGACTTGGAGAAGTATGATCTGATCATTTTTGGGATCTCTACCGTAGGGAAAGAAACCTGGGATTCGAACTATTCAAATACCGACTGGAGTAAATTCTTCCCCAACATCAGTAAAGTTGATTTTGCAGGCAGAACGGTTGCTATTTTCGGATTAGGCGATCACATAACCTATTCGGGTTACTTCGTCAATGCCATTGGTGTACTTGCAAAAGAACTCCTGAAAAAAGGTGCAACGATTGTTGGTCAAGTTGATCCATCTGGCTATGAATTCGACGAGTCGGAAGCTGTAATTGAGGGTACATTTATCGGTCTGCCGATTGACGAAGACTTTGAACCGGAACTGACTGACGAGCGCGTTGCCAATTGGGTAAACTCCATAAAGCCAGCATTCGGACTGTAAAATCCTAAAACATGACAAAATACAGGTTCATCTTTTAGCCTGTATTTCTGTTAATTCAAAACAAGAAAGGGGTGGCTGCTTTCAATTTACAATTCGCGAACTGTTTGTTTTTCCGAATTGCCAAACCTGTTTTGCAATAGGCAGAATTCATTTGATTTATCGCAAATACTTTACTTATTTTTACTCAAAATTTCTGAATTCTCAGATGAATAATACACCAGTAAATCAAGAAATTGTAAAAAAATACATTTCCCAGCTTCGGATTGCCGATCCGGGAAAAGCTTCCATCCGGGAAATTGTGGCCTTAATAAACCTCGTTGAGGAAGAAAGCAAGATTAAATTCATCCGCATGGAAATGGGTGTTCCCGGACTGCCTGCGGCTCAAGTGGGCGTTGACGCCGAAATTAAAGCACTTCAATCTGGTGTGGCTTCGGTTTATCCGATGATGGATGGCATCAAACCACTCAAATACGAAGCATCTCGTTTCATCAAAACATTCATGAATGTTGACATTGAACCTGCCAGTTGCATTCCTACTTCTGGAGCCATGCAGGGAACATTTGCTGCTCTTTTGGTGGCTGGAAACGTGGATGCAAAAAAAGATACCACCCTATTTCTCGATCCCGGTTTTCCGGTTCAGAAACAACAAATGACTGTAATGGGTCATAAATATGTGGCGTTTGATGTATTTGATTTCCGGGGCGAAAAACTTCGGGACAAAATCGAATCCTATTTAGCCGAAGGCAACATCAATTCGATGGTTTATTCCAACCCAAACAACCCAAGTTGGATTTGTTTTACTGAAGAAGAATTACAGATTATAGGCGAACTGGCGACCAAATACGATGTGATAGTGATGGAAGATCTGGCCTATTTCGGTATGGACTTCAGGAAAGATTTATATACTCCGGGAAGGCCTCCATACCAGCCAACCGTTGCTAAATACACTGATCATTACGTGTTGTTCATTTCCGGATCGAAGATTTTTTCGTATGCCGGACAGCGTGGCGCCATCATGGCCATTTCGAATGCCTTGTGGAGTCGCCAATATGATAATCTGGAAAAACGCTTTGGAAGTAAACCTTTCGGTTTTACCATCGTGATGCAGGTTTTGTATGCTCTTTCTTCAGGAATAACCCATTCTACACAGCATGCTTTGGCTGCAATGTTTAAAGCTGCCAGCGATGGGGAATTCAATTTTATTGAGGAGGTAAAAGAATATGGCCGAAAAGCCAAAATCATGAAAGATTTATTTGTCGCCAACGGATTTCAAATTGTATATGAAAAAGACGGCGATGAACCTGTTGCTGATGGATTTTATTTCACCATTGGGTATGCGGGAATGACAGGTGGGCAGTTGCTTGAAAATCTTCTTTATTATGGAGTAAGCGCTATTACACTAAAAAATACAGGCAGCGAAAAAGAAGGTTTAAGGGCTTGTGTTTCACATGTAAAACGCGAACAATTTGACGATTTGGAAAAACGGCTGAAACTTTTCAACAAAAAATTTAGACATTAAAATGACTTCGATCGACCACCTTCTTCCGGAATATAGTAGAACCTTGGTTCAGTTAAAAAAATTCTTCGAGAAGAGGAGTCCTGAAAAACTGAAAAAAGGTGAATGCTTTCTGGATTATGGCGATCAGTCTCAAAAATTAGGTATCGTTTTGGATGGACTACTCTATTCTACTTACTTGTCAGAAACGGGTCAGGAATGGATTTCCAACTTTTTCTATCCGCCCAATCATGCAATCATTACCAGTCACGAGAGTTTTATTCTTGGAAGCAAATCAACTGAATCAATAAGGGCTTATGAAGATTCATCGCTAATTTACATTACAAAATCAGAATATGATGTATTGACAACTCAAAACCCTCAATTGGAACACATGGTCAGGGTATTGGCGGAAGCAAGTTATATTCAGACATTGAAGCGGGTTTACGCTTTTCAATCTTTGACTGCAGCGCAAAGAGTTAAAAAATTTATGAAGGAAAACAGCAATCTGGTTTCACGGGTACAGAGACAGCATATTGCTTCCTATTTGGGAATTCACCGGAATATCTTCACGCGGGTGCTGCACAAACTTTGATTTCGCAACTTTTGTTGCACTGGTAAAAAATTAGTTCAGCTAGTTTTGTATCAACTGGCTCACGTTTAGAGATTAAATAATAAATAGAAATACAACATGGCAAAAGTTATTGGAGCAGTAGTGGTTGACAACGAGGAATGCAAAGGCTGTGGGCTTTGCGTGGTGGCTTGTCCACAAGATGTGCTGAGTCAAAACAAACAGGTAAACAGCCGTGGATATCATTATTCATTTATGAAGAATCCGGAAGCCTGTATCGGCTGTTCCAACTGCGCAACAGTTTGTCCCGATACCTGCATTACGGTTTACCGGGTAAAATTATAAGAAGTTCAGAGTTCGAAGTGCCTAAAATTCGGAGTTATAACTTTAGTGCACCTTAGGCACTCTAGTTAACTTTAGGCACTTTCTCAAATAAAGTAAAAAAGTAAAATAAATAATATGGGCGAATTAAGATTAATGAAGGGAAATGAGGTAATTGCTGAAGCAGCTATTCGCTGTGGTTGCGATGCTTATTTCGGATACCCTATAACTCCCCAATCGGAAGTAATGGAGACCCTGATGGACCGTGAGCCTTGGAACGAAACCGGCATGGTTGTTCTTCAGGCTGAAAGTGAAATTGCTTCCATACACATGATTTACGGAGCCGCCGCTTCAGGCAAAAAAGTAATCACATCTTCCTCTAGTCCTGGTATTAGCTTGATGGCTGAAGGAATTTCATACATCGCAGGTGCCGAGCTGCCCTGTGTCATTGTTAATGTTTCTCGAGGAGGGCCAGGGCTTGGAACCATTCAACCCTCGCAGGCCGATTATTTTCAGAGTACCAAAGGTGGCGGGCACGGCGATTATCGCCTGATCGTGCTGGCACCATCATCGGTTCAGGAAACGAACGATTTTGTTGAACTTGGGTTTAAACTTGCTTTTAAATACCGAAATCCAGCCATGATTTTGACCGACGGTGTGATTGGCCAGATGATGGAAAAAGTGGTACTTGCTGATTATATTCCACGATTGACTGACGAAGAAATCAACGAAAAATACGGTTCGTGGGCAACCAACGGCCGCAAAGCAAACCGTCAGCGTAACATCATTACTTCGCTCGAAATGGACTCTGTGAAAATGGAAAATAACAACCTTCGCTTTCAGGAGAAATTTGCACAAATGGAAGAAGAAGATGTGATGTTCGAGGAAATTCAATGCGAAGATGCCGATTACCTGTTGGTAGCTTTCGGATCATCGTCGCGCATTTGCCAGAAAGCGGTCGATCTAGCCCGCGAAAAAGGAATTAAAGTTGGACTTTTACGCCCAATCACCCTCTTCCCTTTCCCGAAAAAACCAATTGCAGTTCTTGCAAAAAAAGTGAAAGGCATTTTGGTTGTTGAAATGAATGCAGGACAAATGGTTGAAGATGTTCAGCTTGCCGCCGGATGCGCTATTCCTGTAAAACATTTCGGACGAATGGGCGGAGTTATTCCTAGTCCGGGTGAAGTGGTTGCAGCTTTGGAACAAAAACTGATAGGAGGATAGTTTATGGAACTGAAAGATATTATCAACCCCAATAACCTGGTTTACGAGAAACCAAAATTAATTACTGAAAACACAATGCATTACTGCCCGGGCTGTAGCCATGGCGTAATTCATAAGTTGCTGGCAGAAGTCATAGAAGATCTGGGCATTCAAGATAAAACCATTGGTGTGTCGCCGGTTGGATGTGCTGTTTTTGCGTACAATTATCTCGATGTTGATTGGCAGGAAGCCGCCCACGGAAGAGCGCCAGCCGTAGCTACAGGAATTGCACGAACCAATCCTGACAAAGTTGTTTTCACCTATCAAGGTGATGGCGATTTAGCATCTATCGGTACAGCCGAAATTTTACATGCCTGCAATCGTGGCGAAAACATGGTTGTTATTTTTGTGAACAATGGGATTTATGGAATGACTGGCGGACAAATGGCACCTACCACTTTGATTGGTCAGGTTACCGCCACTACGCCCAATGGACGCGACGTTGGACGAAACGGTTATCCATTGAAAATTACTGAACTGATTGCCCAATTGCCCGGAACTTCATACGTTACCCGTCAATCGGTTCATACTCCGGCAACCATTCGTAAATGCAAAAAAGCAATTGCAAAAGCTTTTCAGGCCGCACTCGATAAAAAAGGAACATCGTTCGTTGAAGTGGTTTCGACCTGCAACATGAACTGGAAAATGACACCGGTTAAAGCCAACGAATGGATGGTGGAAAACATGTTCCCATTCTATGTTCTGGGAGATTTGAAAGACAGTTCAAAAACCGATCCCGCAAGTTACACCCCACTTAAAAATTAAAAATCATGACTGAAGAACTTATTATAGCCGGATTTGGCGGACAGGGCGTACTTTCGATGGGGAAAATTTTAGCCTATTCGGGCGTAATGGCCGATCAGGAAGTTTCCTGGTTTCCATCGTATGGTCCCGAGATGCGTGGTGGTACAGCCAACGTAACCGTGATCCTGAGCGAAAACCGAATCAGTTCACCTGTTCTGAACGAATACGATACAGCCATTATCCTGAATCAGCAGTCGATGGACAAATTTGAGCACATGGTAAAACCCGGAGGTGTTCTCATATACGATCCCAACGGAATTATCCATCCGCCCAAACGTGCCGACATCAACATTTATAAAATTGAAGGAACTTTAATCGCTGCTGAACTTGGCAACGTAAAAACCTTTAATATGGTGGTTTTAGGAGCATACCTAAAGGCCAAACCTGTCGTTAAAATGGAAAGTGTTGAAAAAGGTTTGCAGAAATCGCTTCCAACACGCCACCACTACCTGATTCCGATGAACCTCGAAGCCGTTCAAAAAGGGTTCGAAAGTCTGGAGTTGTTGCAGGCTGTTTAATCCTGAAAATTTCACACTAAATAGAAATACCCGTCGGAGATAATCTGGCGGGTATTTTGGTTTCTGAAGTTTTACACCACCTCAATCTCGATCCTGCATTTCGATTGATTAATGGCCATCGGAATGGCTTCAAGGCCAGGAACAAAATTAAAAATCCGGGTGCCAGTGGTTGGCAGAATTACCAGATTTGAGTCGGAGGTGATTTTTACCAGACTATTCTCCTTTTGTATCTGCATCAGTCGTTTGCTAATCATCTCAAACTTCTCTGACGAATTGGATATTACCGGAAGTACAATCCGAACAGAATCTCCTTGTAATACAGAATCAGCGCTAAATTCCAAAATCACTTTATTGGGTTGGAAAGTATAAACAGTTTGGCATTTAATTTCGCCCGAAGCTGGTGAATTCTGGTCTTGATCAACCAATCGGGAGTTGGAGGTTACTATAGTATAGTTGCCCAATTCTTTATTCTCCATTGTCGCTTTTAAATCGGAAATATTCATAAACTTTCCATCTTTAAGTAACTCGATGCGCGGGGTAAGTGGCATCGACAACGGATCATTATCAGGCTGCATATTTCCGGCTTCCTGCATCTGGTATTCATTCATGCTGGCTGAAAGTAAAGGCCCGGTTTTTTCGTGCCATAACAGCGACAATGCCCCGCCGGAAGCATGGCCGTTTTTCATGGTATATTCCCTGTCGTAGGCAGTAACTGTTGCCCTATACTTTCCCACTGAAATTAGTAAAGTCTGAATGTCCTGAAAAAAGCGATTACCATAGATTTTTTCGCGAGGAAGTATTAGTTTTTCCACATCCACTTTTGGCGAATGAATTCCATGATCCAAAATCGTAGTCAATGCTTTAACATGGCAAAAAGTATGGTGTACGCAGGGCAGAACATCGTGTGCCACATAATGAGGTCCACCGTATAACAATCCGTTATGGGTAGTGGCTTTCAAAAGTTCTGTGCTTTTCAGCGCCACCTTGTAAAAACGCGGATCACGGTCGGCCATTAGCGCATAGGCTGGCTGACAACCATCAGTAGTGCGGCTTCCCCAGTAGGTCCATTTAAAGTTTCGGGTACCCCAACTGTTGTCCCAGGCTCCATCCGGGAGCATAAACTCCATGTGTGTTTGCAGCGACGGAACGATTGCCTCCAAAACTTCCTGATCGTTGGTCAGCTTTCCGTATAAAACCAGCGCAGGAAGCGACTCTTCCACATTGTAGCCTAAATCGACCGAATAGCATCCTTTGGCACTTGGCTGAATAAACGGGCGACCTTCTCCATGAATAAACCGATCGTTTTTACTCAAAAAACCAAGCGCTTCATGAGCAAAATATCTTCCCTTTTCCCTAAACTCTTTTACATCGAGCAAATTGCCTAACAATGAAAGGCAGTACGACGCATTTATCGGGTAATTGATGTTTCCGTAAGTCATCGAAAAGTTGTTGTTGATGTAGTCTCCGGACTTTTTCAGGCGCACCCTAACTTCATTCTTGAAATTTTCTTCGAGCAAAGATCCGTGATTAATCAACGTTTCAGCCAAAGCAATTGAGGTAAAAACAGTTATTCCTTTCCACGAATTCTTTTCCGGATCATTAAGCCACGAACCATCGGGTTGGCTAACATGCTTTTCTATCCAACGATATAACAGAATCGCAGAATCCAGGTATTTGCTATCTTGCTTTTTATCGGCCATGTACAGCAACGGATAAATGGCATCTGCCACCCGGCCATGAACTCTTTTACAAGCAGGGCACCAGATTCCGCCGTAATCTTCAGTCTTGGACTGGTCGGTAATTTGTAAGGGTAACAAAGCGTTTATCCACGTTTGCAGAAGTTCGTTGCTTAAGAGAGAAAGTTCATCATTGGAGGAAAGAGAGGCAAATACATTGATGTAAGCACCTCCTGCTAAAGCAGCACTACCCATTGCTGTAAGGCGTATAAAATTTCGGCGTGTTGTCATTTCGTTGATTTAGGAATAGCTAATTATCTATTCAAACATACGAAAATTAATGCAAGAGAAATGAAAGACAAACTCCGAAGAAATCGAATTCGCAGCAAAAAAAGAGGTTACTCTTTACAGAATAACCTCTTTCAAAACTAAATTTTCAAATTATAATTTTAATGCTACACCAATATTCAGGTAAGCAATTCCAGATCCTAATTCAACCATCCCCGCCACTTTATCATTGAAGAAATAACGTGCTCCAACAAAACCTGAAAAAATTACACCACCAGAGGAGGCACTATAGTCATACCCAGGAATAGAATTTCCAAATTCTTTTGAAGTTGCAATGTTATATCCAAGCATAGCACCAACATATGTATCAAGCTTGTCAATTAAATTATAATGCAAATAACCTCTTGGACCAATAATTATATTGCTATATTTCCATCCCCAGCCAGAATATTCCCATTTGTAGGCAGAATAACCAAGATAACCACCAACACCCAAAGCACCTTTACCTTCAAAAAGATCGTCTTTGATTACAACTTCCAAAGAACCAGACAATGGTGGAACACTACCCTTGTAACCCACACCACTGTACAAAGCAGAACCTAAACCTAAACCTAGATTTACCACCTTGTCACCTTTTTCAACGACTTGGGCATTGGCAAGGAGAAATCCACATGACAATAATACTGCGAGAAATAAACTTTTAAGTTTCATAATAAATAGTTTTGGTTAAACATGACATAATGAACAAAACTACAAAAATAAAGTTCAATAAGGTAATTTGTATTTGGAAATAAAATCTATTAAAGTGTGGCAATAAAGAATTCCGACTTTATATATGACAAGGAAAAATTCAATGTTATCTTCTTTCAACTAAACAAAATGAATTGACTTATTTGGTTTTAACAAAGAAGAATAAATTCAATATTCATAGATATATTATATATCACCAAGTATATCGAAAAAAAAACCTCCATCCCAGAAAAGGAATGGAGGAATTTAAAGAA